>DASXRQ010000211.1:0-24062 GCA_036506495.1 Micromonosporaceae bacterium
GCTTGATCGCCTCGCGGGCGAACCGCTCGGCCACCCGGTGGTCCCCGCTCCCCAGAAGGACACGGGCCCGGGCCGCACCAGCCAGCGCCTGCGCCGAAACGCTCTCGGCAGGCGCCTGATCCGCCGCGAGCGTCGCCGCCCTGGCGGCTTCGTCGGAGGCTCCCCGCCTGGAGAGCAGGAGCGACAGCTCCGCGGCGATCTGGGAGGCTTGCTCGCGGTCTCCGACCATGAGGGCGACGTCGAGTGCCGGCCGGAGCGCACGCTCGGCAGCTTCTGGGTTGCCGGCCAGGACTTCCACCTCTGCCGTGCGCAGCCCGACGAACAGGCGTGGCCGGGGGAGGCGGAGGCGCTCCCGGAGCACATGCTGGGCGTGCGCGACCAGTTCGCGTGCCCGCTCGAAGTCGCCGAGCATGGCCTTGAAGTTACCCATGGCGGCGAGCACACCGATGTGCTCCAGGCGCCCCGCGTCGACGAGCTCCTCGCAGGCCTGGAGGCACGCCGGGACGGGCGTGGAGCCGGCCAGGAGCGCGAAGACGACCCACCACGGCGCGCCCAGCAGCTCGCGGAGGTCGCCGGACCGGTGGGCGTGAACCAGGCCGCGGCGGGCGGTCTCCTCAAGCTCGCGGATGCGACCGGCGCGCAGGTGGACGGACGACAGGATGTAATGGGCTTGGGACATCCTCACTTCGTCGCCCTCGTCGCGGAAGGCTTTCAGGGCGGCCTCGGTCTCCTGCCGGATCACCTCCAGGCCGATCGGGTCGGGGCCGATGATCAGGCGGAACCGGGTCTGCTCCAGGCGGATCCCGCGAGTGAGGCGGTCGTCGCCACCGACCTCATCGAGCAGCTCCGCGAAGGCGGCCTCCGCCTGCTCGGGCCGCCCCAGGATCGGGTATGCCTCCGTGAGCCGGCGCAGCACCTTGGGCCGCTGGTCGTGGCCTGCGGGCAGCAGCGCCTTCGCGCGTGAGAGCAGGTTCTCCGCGGCCGGCACGTCGAACCGGCCATAGGCGCGCAGCCCCGCGCTGGCCAGCCTCTGCCCCGCACGCAGGGCCAGAGCCTCGCCGGCCGCGTCCACGAGTCCGAGGTCGCGCCGGTGAAGGTAGGCGCGCTCGAGGTGCCGGCCGATGAGCTCCTCAAGCTCTGCGACCCGCTGTCCTGCCTCGCGTTCTAGCCAGTCCGCGAACCGTTCGTGGAGCTCGGAGCGGTCCAGGTGAGTGAGGCTGCCGTACGCGGCCATCTGGATGAGGACGTGGCGGAAGCGGAATGCCTTTGACGACGGGGTGGGACCGCGGACGGGCGTGACCAGCTCCTTCGTCTCCAGGGCCTCGAGGTGCCGGTCGACGAACGGGATGGCATGGTGGGCGACCAGTGCGGTAACCGCCTCTGCCGAGAAGTCGAGCCCGATGACCGATGCGCAGCGCAGCAGGTCCTGTTCGGCGGGTCCGAGCCGATCCAGGCGGGCGGTCAGCAGCGCCTGCACGGTCGGCGGGATGCGGAGCTCGATGTCGTCGCGGAGTGCGGCGAGCAACTGCTCGAGGAATAGCGGGTTTCCCTGGGCAGTGTCGACCACACGCGTCACTGCCTCGGGCGGCAGCACCCGGCCGAAGAGCCGGCTGGTGAGCAGGCGCTCGCTGTCGCCAGGGTCGAGTGGCTTGAGCGGCACGGTCACGGCGGTGTCGAGTTCTTGTGCCCAGCTCGTGCGGCAATCGCGGAATTCGGGTCGGGCCAGGCACAGCAGCACCAGCGGCTGGCGCGTCGAGGCTGCGAGGTTCTCGAGCAGGTCGAGGAGGGTGGGCTGCGCCCAGTGGATGTCCTCGACGATGATCACGAGTGGATTTCGCCGGGCAACGGCCTCGAACAGCCGCCGCAGCGCGCCGAACAGCGTGCTCGGATCTACGGGCTGGTCGACCATGCCCACCGCGCTGGCAACCGCAGCGGCGGTGGAGGAGGGGTCGGGGTCGTCGGTGAGCAGCTCCGTCAGCCCCTCGAGCCGTGACCCGTTGGTGAGCCCCCGGAGGATCTCGCGCAGCGGCCAGAACGTGATCCCGTCGCCGTACGGGGGGCAGTGTCCTGTGACCACCTGAGCTGCGGGCTCGACGCTCGTAGCGAACTCCCTTGCCAGGCGCGACTTGCCGACGCCAGCCTCGCCGATGACGGTCACGAGCGTCGCGCGACCCTCCTGGACCGACCGGTCGAAGGCGCCACGCAGTCGTTCCAGCTCGTCCCGGCGCCCGACGTAGGGCGTGTCAGCCGGGACACTCGCACGGACCTGTCGAACAGCTACCAGCCGCCAGGCGATCCCGGATCCACCCAGGCGGCCCACGACCGCGCGGGTCGCAGGTTCGAGGACGGCCGCGTCGCCCACCAACCGCCGAGTGAGCTCGCCCAGCAGGACCTCGCCGTCACCAGCGGCCTGCTGCAGGCGAGCCGCCAGCGCCACCGGTGGACCGGAGGTCGACGTTCCCCCGGACGTGGGATCGCCGACCACGACCTCGCCGGTGCTGATACCGATCCGGGCGGTAAGCCGGACGCCGCGGGCGCGCTGCGCCTCAGCGTTCACGGCTACAAGGTGCTCGCGGAGCGCGAGCCCGGCCCGCACCGCCCGCAATGCGTCGTCCTCGTGCGCCACCGGCACCCCGAACACGGCGACGACGACATCCCCGATGAACCCCTCCACGGTTGCTCCGTGGCGACCAAGCACCTCGACGGCGGCCTTGTAGGCCCGCAAGACGACAAGGCGCACGGCCTCGGGATCCGCGCAGACGGCCGGAGCGCCAGCGGACCCGGACAGGTCCGCGAACAGGACTGTGACGGTCCTGCGACCCGCCGCCAACCAGCGGCCGGCGCTGGACTGCACGACTTCCTCGGCCGTCAGGGTGCGGCCGTCGGGCTGCGGCAACTCCAGCGAGGGGTCCTGCGCGAGGATCGCCTGCTCAAGCTGCCGGAGCGCCGGACCGGGTTCGATGCCGAGCTCGTCGACCAGCAGCTCTCGCATCACCCGGTACAGGTCGAGGGCGTCCACCTGGCGCCCGCACCGGTACAGCGCCAACATGAGCTGCGCACGCAGCCGCTCCCGCAGGGGATGCTCGGCTATCAGGCCCTCAAGTTCGGCCACCAGCTCGGCATGCCGGCCGAGTGCAAGGTCTGCCTCGACGCGCTCCTCCAGCGCAGCCAGCCGCAGCTCCTCCAGCTCCGCGATCGCCGCCTGCGCGAACGGCTCGTAGGCGAACTCGTCCAGCGCCGGACCTCGCCACAGCCCCAACGCGTCGCGCAACCGAGCGGCCTTGGTGGCGACGGGCGCCTGCGTCGCCTCCGCCACCAGACGACGGAACCGGTTGGCATCGACCTGGTCGCGATCGATGGCCAGCAGGTACCCGGGCGCGTGCGTCTCCAAAACCGACGGAGTCTGGCCGTCGTCCATTGCCTGGAGCCGCTTCCGCAGCGCGGACACCAGGCCTTGGAGTGCCTTGGTGGCGGTGGGCGGTGGCGCCTGGCCCCACAACTGGTCGATCAGCCGATCAGACGAGATGACCTCGCCGGCACGGAGTGCAAGCAAACCAAGCAGCGAGCGTGCGCGTCCCCGCGGCAGGGCGACACCACGGTCGCCCTGCACGACCTCGAGCCTCCCAAGAATGCGGAACTCCGTGATGTCCTCTCACTGTCGCTGCCAGGGGGCACGGATCGCGGTGGTGGCCTCGTCCGATCGACGGATCCCTTACCCATCTCTTACCAGGCCGGCGCATCCTATGCCACGGCTGTTCGCACCAGCGTAAAGGAGCACGATCATGGCCGAGCCGCTCATCTTCATCAACACATACACGATCAAGCCGGGGAAGGAGGAGGCGTACAAGGCAGCACACCAGAAGGTCGCCGACATCGTCGAGGCGAACGAGCCAAAGATGCTGTACTTCGCGCTACACACCAGCGAGGACGGCTCCCAGGCCGCCACCGTCCAGATCCACGCTAACGCCGAGAACCTCGGCTACCACATGAGCGTGGTCGAGAACCATGTCCGCGCGGCCCACGAGTACCTCGACTCCTCAAACATGACGATCAGGATCTTCGGCTCCCCGACCGCAGAGATCCTCGACCAGATGCGCCAGCTCGCCGGCTCAGGGGTCTCGGTGACGGTCAGCCCAGCCGCCCTGGGCTTCAACCGGTTCGGTGACCGCTGAGCACGCAGAGAAGGATCACTGGCACAGAGCGACCAGCGAGTTGGTGGGGCCGGCGCTGGATGCGGGTGCAGCGCAGATCCGAGGCCGGGGTCGTGCGGCGGGCGCGGCTGGAGTAGGCCACCGGTGTTGCTCCGTTCATGGTGACGTCGGCGGTTCACGCGTTGCGCGATGGCTCGTCTTGGCAATGGGTGTTGGCGATGGCGCGAGGAGGGAGCGCATCGGTGGGTGGGAGGCGGGCCGCCCGCCAGGCCGGGTACAGCCTCGGCGCAGGCGCCGATGTCCAGCGTGGCCGCCACGCCGCCGGAGGTGACCCAGGGCGGACTCCGTTGGTAGCCCCATCCGCGCTATGTTGGCGCACGCCTCAGCGCACAGTGCGCGAACCAAGCGGTTCGCGCACTGCCACGTATGCCCTGCGCTGTGGGCGCGGCTGGGTTCGAACCAGCGACCCCTCGCTTGTAAGGCGAGTGCTCTTCCACTGAGCTACGCGCCCGGACGGCCCAGACGGGCGGCCGGCGGCGGCTAGCTTACCCCGCCGCGCCGCCATGATCGGGAGCGCTCCGCGAGGAAGATCGCCGCGAGCGTTACGGAACCCGCAGCGACGCTTCAGGTTCCGTAGTGTCCATCGCGATCTCGCCGATACCTGCCCAAGCGCGCGGCTGGCTCAGAGCGCCGCGAGCGCCTTACGCCAGCCGTTCTGGTCCCGCGCCTCGCCGGGCGTATTCATCTCCGCGAACTGGACCACGCCCGACTTGTCGATCACGAACGTGCCCCGGTTGGCGATGCCGCGTCGGTCGTCGAAGACGCCGTACGCCGTGGCAACCGCGCCATGCGGCCAGAAGTCGGACAGCAGCGGGAACGTGAACCCGTCGCGCTCCGCCCAGATCTTGTGGCTGTACGGCGAGTCCACGCTGACCGTGAGCACCTGGACGTCCTCGTTCGCGAAGTCGCTGAGGTTGTCCCGCACCTGGCACAGCTCACCCTCGCAGGTACTGGTGAAGGCGAGCGGGTAGAAGACGAGCAACACGGTGCGCTTGCCGCGGAAGTCCGAGAGCCGGACCTCCTGATTGTTCTGGTCCCTGAGCACGAAGTCCGGGGCTTCGGCGCCAACCTCGATCGGCATGCACCGAGCATGCCACGGGAATCCGAACGCCGCCCTCCCGGGCGGCGTTGAAGCGGCGTGGACGCAACGCCGGCGTACCGACCAAACGTCAGCGGCGGGAGCGGGCCGCGCGCGGGGCGACCAGCCGTGCCGCGCTCCAGTCCTTGCCGGCGTTGATGGTCGACGTCTGCTGCAGACCGGCGGACGGCGCGGCCTCGCTGATGTCGCTGGGCTCCACGTGGCCGGGCCGCCCAGCCTTGGGCGTCAACAGCCACACCACCCCGCTGTCGGCCAGCGGCCCGAGGGCGTCGACCAGCAGCTCGAACAGGTCGCCGTCGCCATCGCGGTACCACAACAGCACCGCGTCCACGACCTCATCGGTGTCCTCGTCGACCAGATCACCGCACCGGTCGGTCAGGGCGTCGCGGAGATCATGGTCGACATCGTCGTCGTACCCCATCTCCATGACGACCATCCCCGGCTCGATTCCGAACCGGTCCGCCAGGCCGCGTACGCCGTCTGCGGCCTGACCAGCCGTCGCGCTCACTCTCGCGTGCCTCCTCGTCTCACCTACGGCGTCCACGCAACGCCGTTAGCGCGTAGTTCACACAGTTGTACGGCGTCGCGCAAGTGCAACGCGGACCGGGATCGGGAAACCGACCCATTACCGAGCCACTATCGCCCGCGCACCGTCGGTAATCGCCTCTTCGGACACGAGCACATGCCTCGCTGCCGGTCCGAGCGGGATAAACGTGTCGACGGAGGCGACCCGCCGGGCCACGCCGACGTAGCCCGCGTCCACCAGCGCGGCCAGCACGCCTTCCCCCACGCCGCCCGACCGGCGGGTCTCGTCCACCACCAGCACCCGGCCGGTCGCGGCCGCCTCGCGGATGATGTCCACGACCGGCAGCGGCGACAGCCAACGAAGATCCACAACCCGAGCGCCGATGCCCTCCGCGGCCAGACCGGCCGCCGCTCGCAGGGCCAGGCGTACGCCGTTGCCGAACGTGATGATCGTCAGGTCCTCACCGGATCCGACCTCGTACACCCTGGCCCGCCCGATCGGTACGTGCGCGACGCCCCACTCGGCCGGCGGCGCGTACGCCGACAGCCACTCCCCGTCGCCCTCGGCGTACAGGTCGCGGGTGTGGTACAGCGCGATGGGCTCGAGGTACACGCACACGCTGCCGTCGGACTCGGCGCTGGCCAGGCACGTGCGCAGCATGGCCGCGGCGTCGTCGGCCCGGGCCGGCACGGCGAGCACCAGGCCGGGGATGTCGCGCAGCACGGCCACCGAGTTGTCGTTGTGAAAGTGCCCGCCGAAGCCCTCCTGGTACGCCAACCCGGCGATCCGTACGACCATCGGGTTCCGGTAGTCGCCGCTTGAGAAGAACTGCATGGTGGCGGCCTCGCCCCGCAGCTGGTCCTCGGCGTTGTGCAGGTACGCCAGGTACTGGATCTCCGGTATCGGAAGCAGCCCGGCCAGCCCCGACCCCAGCGCCAGCCCCAGGATCGACGTCTCGTCCAGGAGCGTGTCGAACACGCGGGAGGCGCCGAACCGCTCCCGCAGCCCCTTCGTGACCCCGTACACGCCCCCCTTGACCGCGACGTCCTCACCGAAGACCACCGCGCCGGGGTACGCCAGCAGGGCGTCCGTGAGCGCGGCGTTGATCGTCTGCGCCAGCGTCAGCGGCGGCCCCTCCTCGGGCAGCCGGTCACCGAACGCGGCGGCTCGCGCGGCGGGCGCGTCGGCGTGGCCGGCCGAGCCACCCTCGCCCGCCACCTGGGAACCGGCCTCGGCGATCGCCCGGGCGACGTGCACCGGTCGGCGCGGCGCGAGCGAGGCCACGACCTCCGCCGCGTCGGCGAGCTTGGGTTCCCCGAGCACCTCCTCGGCGACCTTGCGCACCTCCCAGCCGATCTCGTCGTACCGGGCCAGCACCTCGTCCGGCGTGGTGAGCCCGGCGTCGATCAGCAGCCGCGCGGTGCCGACCAGCGGGTC
This sequence comes from Micromonosporaceae bacterium, assembly GCA_036506495.1. GTDB lineage: Bacteria > Actinomycetota > Actinomycetes > Mycobacteriales > Micromonosporaceae > DASXRC01. The sequence continues at coordinate 7,274 of DASXRQ010000211.1, forward strand.
CCGGGCGACGTCCGCGGCGATCTGGTCGGCCGGCCGGTACGCGATCTCCGCGTCGGCGCCGGCGTGCCCCATCAGCCGCACCACGGAAAGGTGGAGCACGGCCGGGCGCCGCTGTCGGCGTACCCAATCGGCCGCACCGATCGCAGCCTCGTACGTGGAAGCCAGGTCGCAGCCGTCCGCGGAGAAGTAGCGGAGGCCGGGGCGACTTCGGAGCGCGGCCTCGACCCAGCCGGCCGGGGAGCGAACGCTGATGCCCAGCCCGTTGTCCTCGCAGACGAAGAGCAGCGGCAGCCGTAGTCCGGCGTGGTCGCACCAGCCGGCCGTGTTGAGCGCCGCGGCGCCGGCGGCGTGGTTGACCGAGGCGTCGCCGAACGAGGCGACCACCAGCGCGTCGGCCGGCCACGGAAGGGTGGCCAGCGGCGCCGGCCCGGCTCCGGGGCGCGCCACCCCCGACGCACCGAGCTTCCGGTGCCGCTCGATCGCGAACGCAAGCCCCACCGCCCGCGGCAGGTGCGACGCGACCGTCGAGGTGGTCGGGATGACGTGCAGGTCCGGGTGCCCGAACACCTTGTGCCGGCCGCCGGCGATCGGTTCCCGGGCGGAGGCGACGATGCCGCGCAGCACGTCCCGGGCGGGGTCGATGATCACGTCGGTGCCAGCGGCGGACTCCGCGCCGGCGCGGGCCGCCCTTGCGCAGTAGAACGCGCCCGAGCGGTAGTGCAGCAGGGCCGGATCGGTGGGTGCGAGCGCCGCGGCGACCGCCGCGTTCCCCTCGTGCCCGGACGAACCGATCGTGTAGTACCCCTCGCCGAAGCTCCGCAGCCAGCGCGCCGCGAGGTCCAGCTGGCGGCTGGTCAGCTGCGCGTCGAACAGCTCGAGCGCCTGCCGACCGGTCAGGCTCGCGCCCTCGCTGACGGGTCCGCCGGGATCGCGCGCCGTCGCCGCGGTCGCCGCGGCGGTTAGCGATCCGACGGCCTCCCGGAACCGTTGGTCCAGATCTTGCGGGGTGGTCACGCACGAAAGCATCGCCGACGCGCGGTGCCGGCCGCCACCTCCCCCGATCTCCGCGCCGATCTCCGCGGCGATCTAGGGGTAATTCTGGCTAGTTGACCTCTGATCAGCAGCATTCGCCCTAGATCGACCCGAGAGGATCAACGAGCGGTGGGCCAGCACGGCGCCGAGCAGCAGGAGGACGGCGATCAGGGCGGCGACGGCGGAGAGGCCGGCCGTGGAACGGGACTGGCCCGCGCCGGCCACCGCGAGGTACACGCCGCCCAGCGTCGACACCGCGAGCACACCGGCCAGCAGGACGCCGGTCGAGGCCATCCCGGACACGGTCGCGGCGTACCGCGGCTCGATCCTCGCCAGGATCGACGTAAACAGCGGGCTGAACCCCGACGCGTGCCCGGCCCCGGCGGCGTACAACAGCGGCACCGCCGCCAGGGCCGGCCAGTCACCGCCGGCGGCGAGCGCGGCCAGGACCGCGATCGCCCCCGCGAAGACCAGCGGTCCGGCCACCGGCAGCCGGGCCCGCACCGGCTCGGGCAGCCGCCGCGCGGCGAGGCTCAGCGTCGCGAACCCGGCCGGGTACGGCAGGAAGGTCAACCCCGCCGCGAGTGGTCCAAACCCGAGCCCGTCCTGCAGGTGCAGGGTGAGCGTGAACAGGCACGCCGTGTAGCAGCCCATGATCAGGAAACAGGCGAGCAGGCCGGGGCGTACGCCATCCGGGCGTACCGCTGCGGGGTCCACCAGCGGCGACCCACCGCGGGCCGCGAGCCGCCGCTCGTAGCTCTGAAACGCGACAATGCCGGCGGCACCGGCGGCCAGCACCAGCCACGACCACGCCGGCCAGCCCCGCTCGCGGCCGAGCGCCAGCGGCACGGTGACGGCGGCCATGGCGGCGCCGAGACCGGCCACGCCGACGAGGTCCAGAGCGGGTGCCCGTTCCGGGGCCGGCGCCGACAGCAGCCGCCGGGCGGCCAGCAGGAGCCCCGCGCCGATCGGCACGTTGAGCAGGAAGGCCGGTCGCCAGCCTTCGCCGGCCAGGTCGAGCGAGACGACCAGGCCGCCGAGGATCTGGCCGGCGGCCACCCCGAGCGCCAGAACCATCGAGTAGAGCGCGACCGCCCGGGCTCGCCGCGCACCGTCGAAGTGCAGCTGGATCAGGGAGACGACCTGCGGAACCATCAACGCGCCGGCGGCACCCTGCGCCAGCCGGGCGACGATCAACGCGGGCGCGGTCGGCGCGAGCCCGCAGGCGAGCGACGCGACGGTGAACCCGGCGAGGCCGGCCCGGAACATCCGGCCGTGCCCGTGCCGGTCACCCAGCCGGGCGCCGGTCACGACCAGCACCGCGAACGCGAGCAGGTAGCCGGCGAAGATCAGCTGCGTCTCGCCGCCGCTGGCGCCCAGCGTCGCCCGGATGGTGGGTACGGCGACGGCCACGATCGAGCCGTCCATGGTCGCCATCGCCTGCCCCACCAGCAACACGGCGAGCAGGCTCCGCGTGCCCGGTCGCGTCCGCTCGTCAGGGGTCATCCATCGAGCGTTGCCGGCGCGGCAACCCGGGTCTTGAAGATCCTTGCGGGGCGCAAACTGTCACACCCCATGCCTACGGTTGGGCCATGCTCTCCGCCGAGCTGCTCGTCCATCGACCCGAGTTCGCGCTCCGGCTCGTGCATTGCCACGAGGACCACATCGGGTGGTCGGCTCCCGAGGCGGGTGAGCGGCACGGTGTGGTGCTGGTCCGCTCGGGTGGGTTCCGCCGGCGCGGTCCCCGTGGCGAGATGTGGGCCGACCGGGCGCTGGGCTATCTGGTGACGCCCGGCGACGAGGAGCGGTTCGCTCATCCGGCCGGCGGTGACGAGTGCACGGCGATCCACGTCTCGCCCCGGCTGTGGCGGGCGGTTTCCGGCCCGTCCACTGCGCGCCGCGCGGCGGCCGTGTCCGTCGACAGCCGGCTCGAGCTCGACCACCGGCTGCTCCTGCGCTCCGCACGCTCGGGCGACGTCGACTTCGCCGTGGCCGAGCGGCTCCTCCGGCTGCTCGCCGCCGCGACGCACGAGGCCGGCGTCGCGGGCGGCGATCCCCGCAGCGACACCCGCCACGACGCGACACCGACCTGCACCGACCGCGCCCTGGCCGACGCCGCTCGCGAGGCGCTGACCGCGGAGCATCCGAGCGCTCGCGGCCTGCTCCCGCTGGCCGAGCTGCTCGGGGTCTCGCCCTACCGCCTCAGCCGGGTCTTCCACCGGCACGTCGGTGTGCCCCTGACCCGATACCGCAACCGGCTGCGGGTTGGCGCCGCGCTGCACCGGCTCGAAAACGGCGAACCGAGCCTCGCGGCGCTCGCGAACGATCTGGGCTTCGCCGACCAGGCCCACCTGACCAGGACGGTCCGGGCGGAGGTCGGCGAGACCCCGCACCGCCTCCGTGCCCTGCTGGCCGGGCCGGCGGGCTGACCGCTCACTCGCCGGTGTGCGCGTGCGTGGCGGTCACGGGCTTCGACTGCGGCGAGCCGTGCTGGCGCAGCACGATGCTGAGCACCACCAGGCAGCCCACCGCGAGGAACTCGCTCTGCCAGTTCTGCATCGACTGGAACCAGAAGTCCGACGTGCCGAGGAAGTGCAGCGCGTTCACCGGCGGCGCACCCGACTGGAGAGCCTGCTGCTCGTTGTACTCCGCGGTGCCCGCGAGCAGGTGCCCGAGGAAGGAGAGGACGAAGAACCCGAGCAGAACGATCGACAGGCTGTTGCGGTAGACCACCTGCGCCCAGTCGGCCCGACGCGACCAGGCCGGCGACCGCGGCGTGGCGCTGTCCGGGTAGTCCTCGGGCCGGTCCTTCTGGCGCAACGGCTTGGACTCCGGCGAGCCGCGCTGCACGAGGTACGCCGTCAGCAGCACGTACGAGCCCATCTGGAGGAACTCGGACTCCCAGTTCTCGAAGGTCGCCTCGCCGAAGTGCCCGGTGCTCAGGTACGACCAGTAGCCGATGGCCGGTTGTCCGAACTGGGTCAGGTCCTCGTTGTGCACCTGCCACCCGAACACGCTCTGCAGCACGATGAACAGCGCGAAGGCCGCGAACACCGTGAGCGACAAGCCGTTGAACCAGAGCCAGCGCCGCATCTCGACCTCCAGTGCGCCGATGTGACAACAACCTCCTCCCTTGCCCGGTTGCGGAGCCCGTCACGCTTCGTTAGCGTTCGTTTAGAATGTACTGAACGTTAGGAACGATGTGGAGCCCTCGCGCGAACGTCGGTACGCCGAGGAGGTCGGCGTCAAGCTCGCCAGCCTCGGCATGACGCCGGCGTACGGGAAGCTGCTCGGCTGGCTGCTGATCTGCGATCCGCCGAGTCAATCGCTCGCGCAGCTGAGCGGCTCGCTCGGGTTGTCGAAGGGCTCGGTGAGCACCGGCATGCGCGTCCTCGATCGCCTCGGGCTGGTGCGCCGCGTGGCCGCCCCGGGCACCCGGGGCCACGTCTACGAGGTCACGCCGAACGCGCTCATCGAGCTCGGCTCGCGGGCGGGCGAGCAGTACGCCGCGATCCGTGCGCTGATGGAGCGCGGGCTGGCCCTGCTCGACGACGAAGACTCACCGCGGGCGGAACGGCTGCGCGTGAGCCGCGACTTCTACGCCTTCATCGAGCGCGAGGTCCCCAAGCTGCTCGAGCAGTTTCGGAGCGAATACCTGCGAAGAGAAGGGAAGGGCGATGGCTGACGCGGCCATCCGCACCGAACAGCTGGTCAAGAACTACGGCCGGAACCGCGGTCTGGCGGGTCTCGACCTGACCGTCGACTCCGGCGAGGTGTACGGCTTCCTGGGCCCCAACGGCGCCGGGAAGACCACCACGATCCGCCTGCTGCTCGACCTCATCCGGCCCACCAGCGGCACCGCGCGGGTGCTCGGTCGCGACCCGCGGGTCGACGGGGTGGCGCTGCGGCGGCAGATCGGCTACCTGCCCGGTGACTTCGTCGTCGACGGCCAGCAGACCGGCCACGAGCTGCTGACCTACCTGGGCAACCTGCGCGGCGGGGTGCCGCGCGCCCGGATCGACGAGTACGCCGGGCGGCTCGACCTCGACCTCGGTCGGAAGATCAAGAGCCTGTCGAAGGGCAACCGGCAGAAGATCGGCGTGGTGCAGGCCTTCATGCACTCCCCCGACCTGCTGATCCTCGACGAGCCGACCAGTGGCCTCGACCCGTTCCTGCAGCAGCAGGTCGTCGTGATGATCCGGGACGCCAAGGCGAACGGCCAGACCGTGTTCATGTCCTCGCACGTGATGAGCGAGGTGCAGCAGACCGCCGACCGCGTCGGCATCATCCGCGAGGGGCGGCTGATCGCCGTCGAGCGAGTCGAGGACCTGCGCGAGCGGTCGGTCCGCAGGGTCGAGATCCAGTTCGAGGCGCCGGTCCGGCCGACCGAGTTCAGCGGGCTGCCGGGCGTGAGCGACGTTTCGGTCGACCCGACCGGCACGATCCTGCACTGCCGGCTCAACGGCCGCGCGGACGCGCTGGTGAAGGCGGCCGGCCGGCACACCGTGGTCAACATCCTCTCGGAGGAGCCCGACCTGGAGGAGCTGTTCTTCCACTACTACAACCACACGTCGCGGGAGAGCTCGGAGGCCAGCCATGCTGCGTAACGTGTTCACGAAGACGCTCTGGGACGGCCGCCGCTCGCTGCTCGGCTGGACGCTGGCCGTCGCCGCGGTCGGCGCGATGTACGCGGCGTTCTGGCCGACCGTCAACACGCCCGCCATGCAGGACGCGATGAAGAACTACCCGAAGGGTGTGCTCGAGGCGTTCAACTACAACGACGTCGCGAGCGCCGCCGGGTACGTCGGCAGCAGCGTGTACGGCCTGCTGATCCCGCTGCTGGTCGTGGTGTTCTCGATCGCGTACGGGACGCGGGCGGTCGCCGGCGACGAGGAGGCCGGCACACTCGACCTCGTGCTCGCCCACCCGGTCACACGCACCAGGCTGGCCCTGCAACGGTTCGCCGCCCTCGGCACCGCGCTCGCGGTCATCGGCGCGCTGCTCTGGCTGGCGATGCTCGCCATCACCGGCCCGGCCCAGCTCGACGAGATCTCCGCCGGCGAGTTCGCCGCGGCGACCCTGCAGCTGGCGCTGCTCGGCGTGTGCCTCGGCGCGGTCGCGTTCGCGATCGGCGCGGCGACGGGCCGGAAGGCCGCGGCGATCGGTGGTACCGCGGGGCTGGCGGTCCTGGCGTACCTGGCCAACGGGGTGTTCCCGCAGGTCAAGGGCCTGGAGTGGACCCGGAGCGTGTCGCCCTGGCACTGGAGCGTCGGCGGCGAGCCGCTCAAGCACGGGCTGCAGGTCGGCGACTCGCTGCTGCTGGCCGGGACCGCCGCGGTGCTCGTCGCGGTGGGCACCTGGGCGTTCAACCGGCGCGACGTCGCCGTCTGACCCACCAGATCGGGGAAATCCGGCAGACTCGGCGACATGCGCAGCGAAGTGATCACGGTGCGGACGGGGACCCGCCCCGCCGTGCGGGACATCACCGCCGAGGCCGCCGCGTTCGTCTCCGACGAGGGCGACGGCCTGCTGCACGTCTTCGTCGCGCACGCCACCGCGGGCATCGCGATCATCGAAACCGGCGCCGGTTCGGACTCCGACCTCCTGGCCACGCTGGACGACGTCCTACCGGCGGACGACCGGTGGCGGCACCGACACGGGTCGCCGGGCCACGGCCGCGACCACGTCCTGCCGGCGTTCATCGCCCCGTACGCCACATTGCCGGTCCTGCGCGGCCGGATCGCGCTCGGCACCTGGCAGTCCGTCTGCCTCGTCGACCCCAACGGCGACAACGCCATCCGCCAGGTTCGCTTCTCGTTCCTGCCGGCCTGACCCGGCGGCCCAGCCCACCCATCGATCATGGAAAGGCTGTGTCCGTCGTCGCGTCCAGGATGGTCAACGTGACGCCGACTCATCGAAGGAGGCAGGATGGTTGCTAGAGAAACACTCGACCAAGATGAGGGAACGCCTGTGGCCACGGAACGCAAGCGCCCGGTGATCAGTGACGGCCTTCCGAGCCAGATTCCGGACATCGACCCCGAAGAGACCGCGGAATGGGTCGAGTCGCTCGACGGTGTCATCAATGACCGCGGCGCGAAGCGCGCCCGGTACATCATGCTGCGTCTCCTGGAGCGGGCGCGCGAGCGGCAGGTCGGCGTGCCGCCCCTGACCACCACGGACTACATCAACACGATCCCACCGGAGCGTGAGCCCTGGTTCCCCGGCGACGAGCACACCGAGCGCCGCCTCCGGGCGTACATCCGCTGGAACGCCGCGATGCTCGTGCATCGCGCCCAGCGTCCAGAGATCGGGGTGGGCGGGCACATCTCGACGTACGCCTCGTCGGCGTCCCTCTACGAGGTCGGCTTCAACCACTTCTTCCGCGGCCGGAGCCACCCCGGCGGCGGTGACCACATCTACTTCCAGGGCCACGCCTCGCCCGGCATGTACGCCCGGGCGTACCTGGAGGGGCAGTTGACCGAGGAGCAGCTCGACGGGTTCCGGCAGGAGCTGTCGCACCCCGGCGGCGGCCTCCCGTCCTATCCCCACCCGCGACTGATGCCCAACTTCTGGGAGTTCCCGACCGTCTCTATGGGCCTCGGCGGGCTGAACGCGATCTATCAGGCCCGGTTCAACCGCTACCTCCACCACCGCGGCATCAAGGACACGTCCGACCAGCGGGTCTGGGCGTTCCTCGGCGACGGCGAGATGGACGAGCCGGAGACACTCGGCGCGATCGGCCTGGCGGCCCGTGAGGAGCTGGACAACCTCACCTTCGTGATCAACTGCAACCTGCAGCGGCTGGACGGCCCGGTCCGCGGCAACGGCAAGGTCATCCAGGAGCTGGAGGCCTTCTTCCGCGGTGCCGGCTGGAACGTCATCAAGGTGATCTGGGGACGCGAGTGGGACCCGCTGCTCGCCGCGGACACCGACGGCGCGCTGGTCAACCTCATGAACGTGACCCCGGACGGGGACTACCAGACCTACAAGGCGGAGTCCGGGGCGTATGTCCGCGAACACTTCTTCGGTCGCGACCCGCGGACCCGCAAGATGGTCGAGCACATGTCCGACGATGAGATCTGGAATCTCAAGCGCGGCGGGCACGACTATCGCAAGCTGTACGCCGCGTACAAGGCGGCGACCGAGCACACGGGCCAGCCGACCGTCATCCTCGCCAAGACCATCAAGGGCTGGACGCTCGGCTCGCACTTCGAGGCCCGCAACGCCACCCACCAGATGAAGAAGCTGACCCTGGACGACCTGAAGTCGTTCCGGGACCGGCTCTACCTGGACATCCCGGACTCGGCGCTGGAGGCCAACCCGTACCTGCCGCCCTACTACCACCCCGGCGAGAACTCCGACGAGATCGCGTACCTACACGAGCGGCGCCGGGCGCTGGGCGGCTACCTGCCCTCGCGGCCTACCACGACGATCCCGCTGGGTATCCCGCCCACGGCCGCGTTCGGCGACATCAAGCGCGGCTCGGGCAAGCAGAAGGTCGCCACGACGATGGCGTTCGTCCGGCTCCTCAAGGACCTGATGAAGGACAAGGAGTTCGGCAAGCGCTGGGTGCCGATCATTCCGGACGAGGCTCGCACGTTCGGCATGGACTCGCTGTTCCCGACGCAGAAGATCTATTCGCCGTTCGGCCAGCAGTACACGCCGGTGGACCGTGAGCTGTTCCTGTCCTACCGGGAGGCCGAGACCGGGCAGATCCTGCACGAGGGCATCAACGAGGTCGGTTCGGTCGCCTCGTTCACCGCCGCCGGTTCGTCGTACGCCACCCACGGCGAGCCGATGATCCCCGTCTACATCTTCTACTCGATGTTCGGGTTCCAGCGCACCGCCGATGGACTGTGGGCCGCGGCCGACCAGATGACGCGCGGCTTCCTGCTCGGCGCCACGGCCGGACGCACCACGCTGAACGGCGAGGGTCTGCAGCACGAGGACGGCCACTCGCACCTGATCGCGGCGACCAACCCCGCGGTCGTGGCGTACGACCCGGCGTTCGCGTTCGAGATCGCGCACATCGTCGAGAACGGCCTGCACCGCATGTACGGCGAGCGGCAGGAGAACGTCTACTACTACCTCACCGTCTACAACGAGCCGATCGTCCAGCCCGCGGAGCCGGCCGACGTCGACGCCGAGGGCATTCTCCGAGGCATCTATCGGTACGCCGCGGCGAAGGTCGACGGACCCCGGGCGCAGCTGCTCGCCTCCGGGACCGGCATGCAGTGGGCGCTGAAGGCGCAGCAGCTGCTCGCCCAGGACTGGGGCGTCGCCGCGGACGTGTGGTCGGTGACGTCGTGGACCGAGCTCCGCCGCGACGCGGTCGAGGCCGAGGGGTACAACCTGCTCCACCCCGGCGACGAGCCGCGGCGGCCGTACGTCACGACCAAGCTGGCGGACGCCGCCGGACCCAAGGTCGCGGTCAGCGACTTCATGCGGGCGGTACCGGACCTGATCGCGCGGTGGGTGCCCGGCGAGTACACGTCGCTCGGCACCGACGGCTTCGGCCTGTCCGACACCCGGCACGCGCTGCGCCGGCACTTCCACGTCGACGCCGAGTCGGTCGCGGTCGCCACGCTGCGGCAGCTCGCGCTCCGCGGCGAAGTGCCGGCGTCGGTGCCCGCCGAGGCGGCGAAGAAGTACGCGATCGACGACGTGACCGCGGCGCCGGTCGGCGAGACCGGCGGCGATTCGTAGCCGCCGGTCGCCCCGCCCCGGCCGCGTCGATCACGAAACGGCGGGAAGGAACCTCGCGCCGAGTGCGGCGATCGACCGCTCCAGCTCCTCCGCCGCCGGGTGCGGGTGGACCAGCCGCAGCAACGCCGCCCGCAGCGGACCACGTGGCGCCCGCCGCACGGAGATCAGCCGTATCGCGGTCGCGTCGTCGCCGTCCGGGGTCAGCTCGACGTGGACCTCGACCGCGCGGGCATACCGCGGGGCCACCCGGCCCTCGATCCGTTCGACGACATGCCACCACGCGATCAGCGTCGGCGGACGGTACGCGATCACGTCCGCGTCCAGCTCGAAGCGCTGCCTGCCCCACCGCCCGTACATCCGCTGCCGGCGGCCGTACCCGCTCCCGGAGATCAACTGGGCCCGGTTCACGCCGGCGAACCAGCCCGACAGGCGCCGGACGTCGCTGACGACCTCCCACACCGACTCGGTGGGTGCCGCTATCCGCCCGCGCCGCTCGATGATGATCACGAGTCCTCCCGCTCCCAACCACCCATCACGGCTCCTGACCACCTAACCCCCGTAGGCTGGGCGACGTGACGGTACGCGTGCGCTTCGCCCCGTCGCCGACCGGCTATTTCCATGTCGGCGGTGCGCGGTCGGCGCTGCAGAACTGGATCTTCGCGCGGCAGCACGGTGGGGTGTTCGTGCTGCGCATCGAGGACACCGACGTCGCCCGCAACCGGCCCGAGTGGACGGAGGGGATCCTGTCCGCCCTGGCCTGGATCGGCATCGAGCCGGGCAGCTACGAGGGGCCGTACCTCCAGTCGGCGTACGCCGAGGAGCACCGCGCCGCCGCGGAGAAGCTGTACCGGTCGGGTCTCGCGTACTACTGCGACTGCACCCGCGAGGCGACCCAGGCGCGGACCGGCTCGCAGTACCGCGGGTACGACGGGTACTGCCGCGACCGAGGCCTCGGCCCGGGTCCAGGCCGGGCCCTGCGGTTCCGCACACCCGACGACGGCAAGACCGTGGTCGTGGACCTCATCCGCGGCGAGCCGACCTTCGAGAACAACCTCATCGAGGACTTCGTCATCGCGCGCGCCGACGGGTCAGCGGTGTTCCTGCTGGCCAACGTCGTGGACGACATAACGATGGGCATCACGCACGTCATCAGGGCCGAGGAGCACCTGCCCAACACGCCAAAGCAGCAATTGCTGTGGCAGGCGCTCGGCCACGAGCCGCCGGTCTGGGCGCACGTGCCGGTGGTGGTCAATGAGAAGCGGCAGAAGTTGTCGAAGCGGCGCGACAAGGTGGCGCTCGAGGCGTACCGGGATGAGGGCTACCTCGCCGCGGCGATGCGCAACTACCTGATGCTGCTCGGCTGGGCTCCCTCGGGGGATCGCGAGATCGTGCCCTGGTCCGTCATCGAGTCCGAGTTCCGGCTCGCGGACGTCAACCCGTCGCCCGCGTACTTTGACGAGCGCAAGCTGCGCGCGTTCAACGGCGAATACATCCGGGCGCTGTCCGTGGGTGAGTTCATCGCCGCCTGCCAGCCGTGGCTGACCGGGACGGAGACGATCCCGGCCCCGCCGTGGCAACCGGAGGACTTCGATCCCGCGGCGTTCGCCGCCGTGGCCCCGCTAGCGCAGACGCGGATGGAGGTGCTCAGCGAGATCGTGCCCGCCGTCGCGTTCCTGTTCCTCGACTCCCCGATCATCGACGAGGCTGCCTGGGCGAAGGCGATGAAGCAGGACGCGGCCGACCTGCTCGCGGCGGCGATCGCCGCGTACGAGGCGCTGCCGAGCTGGGACGCCGGGTCGCTGAGGGCCGCGCTGGAGGCGGTCGGCGCCGAGCACGGGCTCAGGCTGGGCAAGGCCCAGGCGCCGGTACGCGTCGCGACAACCGGCCACACCGTCGGCCTGCCGCTGTTCGAGTCGCTGCAGGTGCTGGGCCGCGAGCGGGCCCTCGCCCGGCTGCACGAGGCGCTGTCACGGCTCGGCTGAGGGGCGGCGAGGTCCGCCCGGCCGGCGGGCGACGGCGGCGCTCACTCCGGCCGCGATCAGCGCGACCGCGCCGGCACCCACAACCCACGGCAGCCACGACGGTCCACCGGCGGTGCGGGCGGCCGCCGGTGCGGCGGCCGATGCGGACGCGGGCGCGCGCGACGACACGGACGACGACGCGGGCGACGACGCGGACGGGGCCGCACCGGCCGCACGGGTCGTCAGCGTGAACTGGAGCTGACCCTGCACCGGGTGCCCGTCGTCGGACATGACCGCGTACGCCACCGTGTAGACACCCGCGGCGCCGGGGCGCAGCGGCACGCGTACCGTCGCGTTGTCAAAGACCGGGGTGGACGCGGCGGCCGAGCTGCCGTCGGGACCGGTGAGCGTCACCTCCGTCGTGCGGGGGTCGAGCCTGGACACGAAGGTCAGCCGGACCTCGGCGGGCGCCCTCGCCAGCCGCGCTCCGTTCGGCGGGTCGCTGCTCAGGAGCGTGTTGTGCGCCCATGCCGGTGCGGCCACCAGCAGCGCGCCGAGCGCACCGGCGACCACCGCCAGCGTCGCCCGGACCATCCGACAACTGTTGCCCCCCACAAACGCCCCCGGCTCTATACGATTCGGCTCCGAAGAATAGTTCCAAATAGCGACTCAATCCGTGCAACCAGAGGTCTGCAATCGGAGTCTGTTGGGTAGAAACATGCGGCGCACGCGGCGCAGCACGGAGGTCGGGGAATGGTCGGTGAGGTCACGCGTCGCGCCGTTGTGGGCGGGATCGTGAGCGGGATCGCCGCCGTGGTCATCGGCCTGCCGCTCGTCGCGACGCCCGCGCTGGCCGCGGGGCCCACGTCGGTGACCATCACCGGGCACGGCCTGTCCGACCCCGTGACGATCCGAGCGGCGACCGATCCGGAATTGTTCTCGGCCGTGCTCAGCCAGGTTTCGTGGCTGGCGGCCGAGAAGGGGCACGCCGCGCCGGTGCCGGCCGACGCGCTCGGTCCGAAGTACACCGTCGTGGTGCTCATCAAGGATGCGCCGAAGCAGACGTACGACCTGTACCCGCTCGCCCTCGGCGGTCCTCGCGCGTATCGGCCGGCCAAACAGCCCGACGGGCACCGGACGACGGCCGCATGGATCTACGCCAAGCTGACGATGCCGCAGACGCTGATCGCCGCTGGCGTGCCGCTGCCGGACACTCCTGACGTGATCACCGGTGGTCTCGGCGGCGGCGAAGGCGGCATCAACCTGCCCGGGTCCAAGGACGACACCGACCTCGGTCACCTGCTTGGCCGGTGGCGGCTCGTCACGATACTCAACGGCGGTGTCGTGCTCGTGATCGCCATGGGGCTGGCCGGAATCTCGTTCCTCATCCGCCGCAAGGTCTGACGCGGGCCAGCGGCGCATCGTGACACGCCCGCACCCGAGCGGTTGGAGGGCGTGACAGTCTGGGGGCGTGACCGAGACGGCGGACAGTCCGCGGACAACGACCGAGCTGACCGCCACCCTGCGCCGGATCGAGCGCTCCGCCGGCGCCCTCGCGACCGCGAGCGTCAGCCGGATGGACGAGACACTGCCGTGGTTCCGCGAGCTGCCGGCCGACCAGCGCGCGTGGGTCATGCTGGTCGCGCAGGCCGGGGTGCGTTCGCTGGTGGAGTGGCTGCGGCAGGGCGGCGGCACCGCCGGGTCGCCGCAGGAGGTCTCGGACGAGGTGTTCGACGCCGCGCCCCGCGCGCTCGCCCGGTCGATCAGCCTGCAGCACACCGTCGCATTGATCAAGGTGACAATCGACGTCGTCGAGGAGCAGGTGCCGCACCTTGCCGCGCCCGGAGAGGCGGACCGGCTGCGCGAGGCCGTGCTGCGGTTCTCCCGGGAAGTCGCCTTCGCGGCCGCCCGCGTGTACGCGCGGGCCGCCGAGTCGCGCGGCTCCTGGGACGCCCGCCTGCAGGCCCTGCTCGTTGACGCGCTGCTCCGCGGGGACTCATCGGACGTGCTGGCCAGCCGGGCGGCTGCGCTCGGATGGGCAGACGAACCGCCGGTGGCGGTCGCCGTCGGTCGGTCGCCGGGTGGGGAGACCGCGGCCGTCCTGCACACCGTCTACCGGGCGGCCCGCCGGATCGGGGTGGAGGTGATCGGCGGCGTACACGGCGACCGGCTCGTGCTCGTCCTCGGTGGGGCGGCCGACCCCGTCGCGGCCACCGAGAAGCTGCTCATCGGATTCGGGGCCGGGCCGGTCGTGGTCGGGCCGGCCGTGCCGAGCCTGGACGAGGGAACCGACTCGGCCCGCGCCGCGCTGGCCGGCTTCCGAGCCGCGCCCGCGTGGCCCGCCGCGCCACGCCCGGTCGCCGCCGACGACCTGCTGCCCGAGCGGGCGCTTGCCGGCGACACTGAGGCCCGGCGCGTGCTGCGGCACGAGGCGTACGGCTCGTTGGTGCGCGCGGGCGGCGAGCTGCTGGAGACGCTCGACGCGTTCTTCGCCGCCGGAGGCGTCCTGGAGAGCGCGGCGCGGGCCCTGTTCGTCCACCCGAACACCGTGCGCTACCGGCTCAAGCGGGTCGCCGACGTGGCCGGCTTCTCACCGCTGAACCCGAGGGACGCGTTCGCGTTGCGGGTCGCGCTGACGATCGGCCGGCTGGACCCGGCCCCATCGATCGTCAGCGCTCCCGCTCCGCCCGCGCCGCCGGCTCCCCCCGCGCCGCCGCCGCCTCCCCTCCGGCCGATGTAGGGCCAATACTGGTAAGTTGATCTCAAATCACCAGTATTCGCCCTAGATCGACAAGAGAGAGGGGCGGCCGGCGTGAGCAGAGCCACAGACGGCGAGGTCGGATCGGCCACAGGTCAACGAGAGGGGCGTGTTCGCTAAACGCCTGCTAAGGCGTCGTTTGTTCATTACCGTGAGCGATCTTTTGTAGGATACCTACAATCGCCATAGTGCGGTTTCGTGCGGCACCGCAGCCCCACGACTCACAAGTATCAAGGACAGTCTTAATCGTGCTCGCCGTACTCTCCCCCGGCCAGGGGTCGCAGAAGCCCGGCTTCCTGACGCCGTGGGTCGGCCAACCGGGGGCCGCGGCCCGGCTGCGCTGGTGGTCCGCCCTCGCCGGAGTCGACCTCGCACACCTTGGCACTCAGGCCGGCCCGGAGGAGATCAAGGACACCGCACGGACCCAGCCGCTGCTGGTCGCCGCCGCACTCCTCGCCGCCGAGCAGCTCCCGCTGTACGACGTGTCGGTGGCCGCCGGTCACAGCGTCGGCGAGCTGGCCGCGGCCGCCCTCGCGGGCGTATTCGCGCCGGAGGTCGCGGTGACGCTCGCCGGCGTACGCGGGCGGGAGATGGCCGCCGCATGCGCGCTCGAGCCGACCGGCATGTCGGCGGTGCTGGGTGGGGACCCCGACGCGGTCGTCGCCGCGATCGAGGCGCACGGCCTGTACGCCGCCAACCGCAACGGCGTTGGCCAGATCGTCGCGGCGGGCGCGACCGAGCGGCTGGAGAAGTTCGGGGCCGAGCCGCCGGCCCGGACGCGGGTGATCCCGCTGCAAGTCGCCGGCGCGTTCCACACCCCGTACATGGCGCCGGCGGAGCAGGCGCTGGCCGGTGTGGCCGCCGGGGTCACCCCCGCCGATCCCGCCAAGATCCTGCTGTCCAACCTGGACGGTGCCGCCGTCAACCACGGCCGGGAGATGCTACAGCGCCTGGTCCGGCAGGTCACCGCGCCGGTCCGCTGGGACCTGTGCATGGGTACGCTGGCCGACCTCCGCGTCACCGCGATCATCGAGCTGCCGCCGGCGGGCACGCTGGCCGGGCTGGTCAAGCGGGAGCTGAAGGGCGGTAGCCAGCCCGAGATCGTCACGCTGAACACGGCGGACGACCTGCCCGCCGCCCGTGACCTGATCGCTCGGCACGGGATGGCCCCCAGCCACGAGCCCACTCCGCAGTTCCGGGTGGTGGTCGCTACGAGCGCCGGCACGTTCGAGCCGGCCGCACGGCTGGCCGAGGGCGACCCGGTCGCCGCCGGTCAGGTCATCGGCCACGTCGCCACCCGGCAGGGCGCGGTGCAGGTCGCCGCGCACGACGGCGGCTTGCTCACCGAGTGGCTCGCCCACCACGACGACCCGGTCGCCCCGGGACAGCCGCTCGCCCGCATCGGAGGACAAGCATGACCGGTTCCCGCATCGTTTCACTCGGCCACTACCAGCCATCTCGGGTGCTCAGCAACGAGGACCTCGCCCAGATGGTCGACACGAACGACGCGTGGATCCGCAGCCGGGTGGGCATCGAGCGGCGGCGCATCGCCGGCGACGAGACCGTCGCCGACATGGCCGCGTTCGCCGCCGAGAAGGCCCTCGCGAACTCGGGCTTCACGGCCGCGGACATCGACACCGTGGTCGTCGCGACCTGCTCGTCGGTGGACCGCTGCCCCAACGTCTCGACCCGCGTGGCGGCTCGGCTCGGGATCACCGCGCCGGCGGCGTACGACATCAACACCGCGTGCTCCGGCTTCTCGTACGGCCTGGCCACGGTCGACCACGCGATCCGCGCGGGGGCCGTGCGCACGGCGCTCGTCATCGGTTCCGAGAAGCTCTCCGACGTCACCGACTGGACAGACCGCGCGACCTGCGTGCTGTTCGGCGACGGGGCGGGCGCCGCGGTCGTGACCGGGTCGGAGGAGCCGGGCATCGGGCCGGTCGTCTGGGGCAGCGACCCCGAGAAGGGCCCGGTGCTGCGCATCGAGGGCTGGCGGCCGTACATCATCCAGGACGGGCAGGCCGTGTTCCGGTGGGCGACCACCGCGCTCGCGCCGCTGGCCCGCGAGGCCTGCGAGAAGGCCGGTGTCGACCCTTCCGAGCTCGCCGCCTTCGTGCCGCACCAGGCCAACCTGCGCATCATCGAGCCGCTCGCCCGCAAGCTGGGCGCCACGAACGCCGTGCTCGCACGGGACATCGTCGAGTCGGGCAACACGTCGGCGGCGAGCATGCCGCTGGCCCTGTCGAAGCTCGTGGAACGGCGGGAGGTTCCCGCGGGCGCCCCGGTGCTGCTGTTCGGCTTCGGCGGCGGCCTCACGTACGCCGGACAG
>DASXRQ010000212.1:0-12974 GCA_036506495.1 Micromonosporaceae bacterium
GCGCATGTCGACGGTGGTCGACGTGGCCCGGCAGCTGGACGACCACGGCGCGCTCGACCACACGATCATCGTGGCCGCGCCCGCCGACGAGGCAGCCCCGATCAAGTTCCTCGCCCCCTACGCGGGTGCGGCGATGGCCGAGCACTTCCTCTACAACGGCCGCCACGCGCTGGCGATCTACGACGACCTGACCAAGCACGCGTTTGCCTACCGGCAGATGTCGCTGCTGCTGCGCCGCCCGCCCGGCCGCGAGGCCTACCCCGGCGACGTCTTCTACCTGCACTCGCGCCTGCTGGAGCGCTCGGTGAAGCTGTCCGACGACCTCGGCGGCGGCTCGTTCACCGCGCTGCCGATCATCGAGACGCAGGCCGGCGATGTGTCGGCCTACATCCCGACCAACGTCATCTCGATCACCGACGGCCAGATCTTCCTCGAGGCGGACCTGTTTAACCAGGGCGTCCGGCCCGCGATCAACGTGGGCACCTCGGTCTCGCGGGTCGGCGGCAACGCGCAGGTCACGCCCATGAAGCGGGTTGCCGGCCGGCTCCGGCTCGACCTCGCCCAATTCCGTGAGCTTGAGGCGTTCGCCGCGTTCGCCTCGGATCTGGACCGGGCGTCGCGCGCCCAGCTCGAGCGGGGCGGGCGCCTGGTCGAACTGCTCAAGCAGCCGAACTACTCGCCGTACCCCGTCGAGGAGCAGGTCGTCTCGATCTGGGCCGGCACCACCGGAAAGCTCGACGACATACCGGTCGGCGATGTGCGGCGCTTCGAGCGCGAGTTCCTCCAGTACCTACGCCACTCCTACAAGGGGGCCCTGGAGTCGATCGCCGCCGGCACCTGGGACGACGACGTCATCGCCAGGCTGGACGAGGCGGTGGAGCATTTCAAGAACATGTTCCTCGGTAAGGAGGACAAGCTCCTGGGCCGCGAGGCGGACGCCAAACCGTACGAGGGCGAGGAGACCCACGAGACCGTGACCCGGTACCGGCAGCGGCCCCAGCCGCCGGCCGAGAAGCGATAGGGCCGATCGCATGGCTGCGCAGGTACGCGTTCTTCGTCAGCGAATTCGCACCGCGAAGTCGATGAAGAAGATCACCAAGGCGATGGAGCTCGTGGCGACGAGCCGTATCGCCAAGGCACAGGCGCGGGTCGCGGCGTCGGTGCCGTACGCCAGGGCCATCACCGGGGTGCTCACGGCGCTGGCGTCCAACGCGAGCAACATCGACCACCCGCTGCTGGTCGAGCGGCCGCGGGTGCGGCGGGTCGGCGTCTTGGTCATCACCAGCGACCGCGGGCTCGCCGGCGGCTACAGCTCGAACGCGATCCGCGCCGCCGAGCAGCTCATCTCGCGGCTCCGGGCCGAGGGCAAGGAGCCGGTGTTGTATGTGGTGGGCCGGAAGGGCGTCACGTACTACCGGTTCCGCAACCGGCCGATCGAGGCCAGCTGGACAGGGTTCTCCGAGCAGCCCTCGTTCGCGGACGCCCGCACGATCGGAGAGACGCTGATCGAGACGTTCACTCGGGGCGCGGACGACGGCGAGACCCCGGGCGCCGGTGCGCTGCAGGGCGTGGATGAGCTCGACGTGGTCTTCACGCAGTTCAAGTCGCTGATGACGCAGACGCCGGTCGTCCGCCGGATCGCGCCGATGGAGGTCGAGGAGCGTCCGCGGTCGGAGGCCGTGGGGCTGCTTCCGGCGTACGAGTTCGAGCCGGAGGCCGAGGCGTTGATGGACTCGCTGCTGCCTCGGTACATCAACACCCGGATCTACGCGGCTCTGATCGAGTCCGCGGCCAGCGAGTCGGCGGCCCGGCGGCGGGCGATGAAGAGCGCGACGGACAACGCGGAAGAGATGATCCAGAAGTACACGCGCGACATGAACACCGCGCGCCAGGCGGGGATCACCCAGGAGATCAGTGAAATTGTCGGCGGCGTCGACGCGCTCGCCGCAGCGGGAAGTGAAGTGTGATGACTGCTTCTTTGGACACCAAGCCCACCGACGAGACGGGGACCGCCACCGGCCGAGTAGTCCGGGTGATCGGCCCGGTCGTCGACGCCGAATTCCCGCGCGACGCCATGCCCGACATCTACAACGCCCTCCACGTCGAGGTCGACCTCGCCGAGGGCGCGAAGATCCTGACGATGGAGGTCGCCCAGCACCTGGGCGACAACATGATCCGGGCCATCTCGATGCAGCCGACCGACGGACTCGTCCGTGGCGCGGAGGTGACCGACACCGGAGACTCGATCACGGTACCGGTTGGCGACGCCACCAAGGGGCACGTGTTCAACGCGGTCGGCGACTGCCTCAACCTCAAGGAGGGCGAGAAGCTCGAGGTCAAGGAGCGCTGGGGCATCCACCGGAAGCCGCCGGCGTTCGCCGACCTCGAGCCGAAGACCGAGATGCTGGAGACCGGCATCAAGGTGCTCGACCTGCTCGCGCCGTACGTCAAGGGCGGGAAGATCGGCCTGTTCGGCGGCGCCGGCGTGGGCAAGACCGTTCTCATCCAGGAGATGATCATCCGGGTGGCGCGGAACTTCGGCGGGACCTCGGTGTTCGCCGGCGTCGGCGAGCGCACCCGCGAGGGCAACGACCTCATCCTGGAGATGGGCGAGTCCGGCGTGCTGCCGCAGACCGCCCTGGTTTTCGGCCAGATGGACGAGCCGCCGGGCACCCGGCTCCGGGTCGCGCTGTCGGCCCTGACGATGGCGGAGTACTTCCGCGACGTGCAGAAGCAGGAAGTGCTGCTGTTCATCGACAACATCTTCCGGTTCACGCAGGCCGGCTCCGAGGTGTCCACATTGCTCGGTCGGATGCCCTCGGCCGTGGGCTACCAGCCGACGCTGGCCGACGAGAGGGGTGAGCTGCAGGAGCGCATCACGTCCGTGCGGGGCCGGGCGATCACCTCGATGCAGGCGATCTACGTGCCCGCCGACGACTACACCGACCCGGCGCCGGCCACGACCTTCACCCACCTCGACGCGACCACGAACCTCGAAAGGTCCATCTCCGACAAGGGCATCTACCCGGCGGTGGACCCGCTGGCGTCCTCGTCGCGGATCCTCGCGCCGGAGTACGTCGGCCCCGACCACTACAACGTGGCGGCCGAGGTGAAGCGGATCCTGCAGCGGTACAAGGACCTGCAGGACATCATCGCGATCCTCGGCCTGGACGAGCTCTCCGAAGAGGACAAGGTGACGGTGGGCCGGGCCCGCCGGATCGAACGGTTCCTCTCGCAGAACACGTACGCCGCCGAGCAGTTCACAGGCATCCCGGGCTCCACCGTGCCGGTCAAGGAGACGATCGAAGCCTTCAAGAAGATCTCCGAGGGTGACTACGACCACTTCCCGGAGCAGGCGTTCTTCATGTGTGGTGGCCTCGAGGACCTCGAGCGCAAGGCGAGTGAGCTCGCGAAGGAGCAGTAGGTCCCATTTGAGCGGCTTCGGGCCGCGCCGGCGACCGGGCCGGCGCGGCCCGTCGCTGTTCGTGTCTTCGTTGCCCGCGACCGGGCCTGGCCAGAGACGGCGTTCGACGGCATGATGTGAAGCCGTTCCTGCGGGGAAGGGGAGATCGTGACCGACGAAGAGGCTGGCGGCACAACATGGTGGCCGCCGCGGGGTGGTCGCCTGGTGGCGCTGATCGCGGTGCTGGTAGTGCTGGTCGGCGGTGGCGCGTTCGGGGCGTACCGGGCGCTGAGCGATCGGTACCAGGTGCCGACCGCGTCCCTCTTCGACGAGACGCCGTCCCCGTCCGCGCCCGGCTCACCCTCGAGCTCACCGTCGCCGTCGGTGCTGCCCGGCGCGAACATCAAGGGGCCGCTGAACATCCTCATCGCCGGAATCGACACCCGGTCGTATGTGCCCGGGTGGCGCCCCAACGCAGACGCCATCATGATCTTGCATGTCTCCGCCGACCTGAACAAGGCTTACCTGTTTTCGCTGCCCCGTGACCTGGTCGTGGACATTCCGGCGTTCCGGAAGGCCGGGTTCGGTGGTGCGCACACCAAAATCAACGCCTCGACATCCTTCGGCAGCCGGGTACCCGGATCGTCCAAGGTGAACACCGCGCAGGGCTTCCAGCTGCTCGCGCTCGCCGTGAGCAAGTACACCGGCATCCCGCGGTTCGACGCCGGAGCCGTGCTCAACTTCGGCGGCATGAAGCGGCTCGTCGACGCGCTCGGCGGCGTCGATATGTACATCGACCAGCGCGTCGCCTCCATCCACCTGCAACCCAACGGCAAGCCGCGCACGAACGCCGGACCGCACGGCAGCGGGCCGCAGATGGTGTACCCCGTGGGTCAGATGCACCTCAACGGGTGGCAGGCGCTGGACTTCGCGCGACAGCGGTACATCGCGGGTAGCGACTACGCCCGGCAGCGGCACCAGCGTCAGCTCATCAAGGCCATCATCCGCAAGGCCCTCAGTCTCAAGCTCGCCACCGACCCGGTGAAGTTCGACCGCGTGCTGCGCGCCCTGGGCGGTACGGTGATCTTCGACGGCCGAGGCCACAGCGCGCTCGACTTCGCCTCCGCGCTGCGCGGGGTGGGTGCGGACCGGCTGACGCTCGTCGGCCTTCCCGGCAGCTCGGTCTACAGCGGCGGCAGGTACCGCGGCGAACGGCTCAACAACCCGCTCGCGCGGGACTTCTTCGCGGCCGTACGCCAGGACCGGGTCGACGCCTTCCTCGTTGCCCATCCGACCCTGGTCGGCAAGGCGCCCTGAGGCTGCCCTGACGGTGCCCTGACGCTCGGCGTTCACGATCGGTCCAGGTGCCGGCGCAGCGCCGCCAGCCGGCCGTCCCAGTCCCGCGCGAGCGCGGCCAGGTACGACTGGGCGACCGTCATCGGCCCGGGCTGCAGCCGGTACCGGACGCGGCGGCGCTCGCCGGACTCGGCGCGGGTGAGGCCGGCGTTGGTGAGCAGGCCGAGGTGTTTGGCGATCGCTTGCCGCGAGATAGGCAGCCGCGCCGCGAGGTCGGTCGCGGTCTGCGGACCGCCCTCGGCGAGGGCCGCCAGGATGCTCCGCCGCGTCGGGTCCGCGAGGGCCACGAACACCTCGGCGGCGATCGCCTCCGGGTCAGGCGGCGGCATCGAGGTACGCCGCGAGGCTGGCGAACTGCTGCGCCCACCCGTCGATGTTCCCGAGGTACGCCTCGTCGAACAGCTCGTCGGGGACTTGGGCGAACCCGCTCTCGACGAGCGTCAGCCTCGTCCCCTTTTCGGTGGGTTCGAGCGTGAACTCGACGTGCGTCCGGCGCGGGTCGTCGGCCGGCAGGCCCGAGATCCCCCAGGTGTACGCGAACCGGCGCGGCGGCTCGACCACCTTGATCGACAGGGTGGCGCCGATCTGCACGTCGTCCCAGCGCACGTGCAGGTCGCCGCCCGGTCGAAGGTCGATCTCGGCCCATGACCCGAACCAGCTGGCCAGCGCGTCCGCCGTCGTCAGCGCCTCCCATACGCGCTCGGGCGGGTGGGCGAGCTCCATCGTTCGCTCGATCCGATCGGGAGCCGGCATCGGCAGCACCTCCCTATAGCAACCATCTAGTTGCCATCAACTTATAGCAATCGGATGGTTGCGTCAAGCGTGAGCTGGATTCTGCCGGGTAAAGGCAACCTGCGGAGCGGCGCAACCGTCTCTAAGGTGAAGGCGGGTCTGGGACGGAGGTTGTCGCGTGGGTGACGCGCGGCCAGAAGGCGGTCAGGCTCGGGCTCCGGCTCCGGCGGAGGCGATGACGACTGCACGACGCGCACCCCTGTGGGCGCGGTTGTGCGCGATCATCGGCGTGCTGCTGATGCTCGGCAGCGGCGGCCTGCTGGCGACGAAACAGCTGCTGCTGGCTCGCTACGCCGGCGCTGTGCAGACCGCGGACCTCTTCGGCGATTCGGCGAACGCACCGCAGCCGGGCTCCGATATCCACGGCCCGCTGAACATCCTGCTGGTCGGCGTCGACACCCGGGTGAGCAAGCCGGGCTGGCTCCCGAACGCGGACAGCATCATGGTGCTGCACGTCTCGAAGAACCTGGACGAGGCGTACCTCTTCTCGATCCCGCGGGATCTCGTCGTCACGATCCCGGCGTTCGCCAAGGCGGGTTTCGCCGGCGAGCGCACGAAGATTAACGCCGCGATGGCGTACGGCAGCCGCGTAGCCGGATCGTCCACTGTGGATGCGGCGCAGGGTTTCCAACTGCTCGCGCAGACGGTAAGCCAGTACACCGGGATCGAGCGGTTCGACGCCGGTGCGATCATCAACTTCGGCGGGTTCAAGCGGATCGTCGACGCGATGGGCGGCGTCGACATGTACATCGACGAGCGGGTTGCCTCGATCCACCTCAAGCCGGACGGTACGCCGCGACCCAACTCGGGCCCGAACGGGACCGGGCCGCAGAAGGTCTACGAGAAGGGGTGGGCGCACCTTTCCGGCTGGGAGGCGTTGGACTACACGCGGCAGCGGTACATCCCGGGCTCCGACTACGCCCGGCAGCGGCACCAGCAGCAGTTCCTCCGGGCGATGGCGCAGAAGGCGACCAGCCTCGGCGTCATCACCAACCCGCTGAAGCTCGACGCCGTGCTGCGCGCCGCGGGCAACGCGCTCATCTTCAGCGGGCGCGGGCACAGCATCGTCGACTTTGTGTTCGCGCTCAAGGGACTGCGATCGAGCTCGTTGATGACCATCCGGCTGCCCGGCCAGTCGGTCTACGAGAACGGCGCGTACCGGGGCGAGCGGCTGCTGCCCGTCGCCCAGGAGGTCTTCGCCGCGCTCCGGGCGGAGCGGCTCGGCACGTTCATGGCGGGCCATCCAGAGCTGATCAACGGGGAGCACGCCCCGCCGCAGGGCAACTGACGGCCGCCCGGGGGCCGGTTCGGGCGACCGACTAGACTCGATCGGTCGCACCCTCCATCGCGGGACGACCAGCCCCCACAAGGAGACAGCGTGGCCAAGCAGCTACACGTCGAGCTCGTTGCCGTCGAGGAGAAGGTCTGGTCCGGCGAGGCCGAGATGGTCGTCGCGCGGACGACCGAGGGCGAGCTCGGCGTCCTGCCCGGACACGCGCCCCTGCTCGGCCAGCTGGCCGAGCCCGGGCAGGTCCGGATCAAGCTCGCTGGCGGGCAGCAGCTCACGTATGACGTCTCGGGCGGGTTCCTCTCCGTCACCGGCGACGGCGTGACCGTGCTCGCCGAGAGCGCCGTTCCGGCGGACGCACCGACGCGCTGAGCCGGTACGCCGATGCGGGTCGTGGAGGGGATCGGGATCGGCGTACTCCTCCTGCTCGCCGTGCTCGTGGCACTCTTCGCGCGGCGGGCCCTGGTCGCCCGGCGCGGCGGCACGATCAAGCTGAACTTCCGCCTCTCCACCATGATCGACGGGCGCGGGTGGTCGCCCGGCTTCGCCCGGTTCACCGGTGAGGAGCTGCGCTGGTATCGCCTGTTCAGCCTCGCGATCCGGCCGCGCCGCGTGCTGTCCCGGCGGGGTCTGGCCGTCGAGAGCCGGCGCGCGCCCAGCGGCCCGGAGCGGCTGGCCCTGCCGCCGGACTGGGTGATCCTGCGCTGTACCAGCCACCACGCGCCGGTCGAGATCGCCATGACGCGCTCCACCGTCACCGGTTTTCTGTCCTGGATCGAGGCCGCCCCGCCCGGGGCGGTCTCGGCGCGCTCCTCTTTCGCGCCGATCTAGGGCGAATACTGGTGACGGGAGGTCAACTAACCAGAATTCGCCCTAGATCGACACCGTGGGAAGTCAGCGCGAGGCGGCGCGGCGGTAGCGGGCGATCGCGAACGGGACGAACACCACGAGAATCAGCAGGCACCAGCCGATTGCGAGCGGGATGGGGTGCTCGGCCGGGAAGCCCCTGCCGCGGGCCAGCCCCTCGGGCGCATTGCCCCAGAGGTCGCGCAGCGACAGCACGACCGCGCTGATCGGGTTCCAGTCGGCGATCGGCTGCAGCCATCCGGGCAGCTTGTCCGTCGCGACGAACGCGTTGGACAGGAACGTCAGCGGGAACATCCAGATGAAGCCCGCGCTCTGTGCGACCTCGACCGACTTCACCGACAGCCCGATGACGGCCGAGATCCAGCTCATCGCGTAGCCGAACA
Source organism: Micromonosporaceae bacterium (assembly GCA_036506495.1). Classification (GTDB taxonomy): domain Bacteria; phylum Actinomycetota; class Actinomycetes; order Mycobacteriales; family Micromonosporaceae; genus DASXRC01. Next base: position 8,090 of record DASXRQ010000212.1, read on the forward strand.
GGAACAGCAGCAGGTACCCGGCCGCGCCCTTCCACGGCCCGGTGTGGATCGACCAGCCGACCAGCAGTCCGGTCAGCGACATGACGACGACCACGAACACGTTGTTCAGAAGGTCGGACGTCGTCCGCCCGATCAACACCGCGGCCCGGGACATCGGCAGCGAGCGGAAGCGATCGACGATGCCCTTCTGCAGGTCGTCGGCGAGACCGATCGCGGTGATGGCGGCGCCGAACGCCACGGTCTGCACGAAGATGCCCGGCATCAGGTAGTCCTTGTAGTCGACCCCGGGGATCGAGATCGAGCCGCCGAAGACGTACGCGAAGAGCAGGACGAACATGATCGGCTGGATCGTGGAGAAGATCAGCAGATCCGGGATCCGCTTGATCTTGATCAGGTTGCGCTTGGCGACGACCCACCCGTCGTTCAGCGCCAGGGCCAGCACGCTCACGCCGTCGCCTCCGCGGTCTCGGTCATCGGCTGGCCGGTCAGCTTCAGGAACACGTCGTCGAGCGTCGCGCGGTGCAGGCCGATGTCGACCGGCTCGATCCCGGCCGAGTCGAGCCGGACGACGACCGCCGTCAGCGACTTCGTGGCCTCGTCCACCTCGGCGTGCACCTCGTGAGCCTCCTTGTCGACGACCGGCTCGCCCGTGCACAGCTCGGCCATGATCTGGCGTACCGGTTCCAGCTCGGATCGGTCGGCCACGACCACCACCAACCGCTCGCCGCCCACCTGCTTCTTCAGCTCGGAGGCGGTGCCGCTAGCGATCGCCGTCCCGTGGTCGATCACGACGATCTGGTCGGCGAGGCGGTCCGCCTCCTCCAGGTACTGCGTCGTCAGTAACAGTGTGGTGCCGGCGCGGACCCGCTCGCTGATCACATCCCACATGCCCAGGCGGCCACGCGGATCCAGCCCGGTCGTGGGCTCGTCGAGGAAGATGATCGGAGGGGAGATCACGAGTGCGCCGGCGAGGTCGAGTCGGCGGCGCATGCCTCCGGAGTACGTCTTGACGGGGCGCCCGGCCGCGTCGGCGAGGTCGAACCGCTCGAGCAGCTCGACGGCGCGGGCCTTCGCCTTCCGTTTGCCGATGTGGTAGAGCCGGCCGATCATCTCGAGGTTCTCGTAACCGGTCAGGTACTCATCGACCGCGGCGTTCTGGCCGGAGACCCCGATGATGCGGCGAACCCGCTGCGGGTGCGCGATCACGTCGATCCCCGCGACGCTGCAGCTGCCGGCGTCGGGTCGCAGCAGCGTCGTCAGCATCCGCAGGGTCGTGGTCTTCCCCGCGCCATTCGGTCCGAGGAGGCCGAGGACTGTGCCTTCGGGGACGGCCAGGTCCAGCGACTCGACGGCGTGGACGTCGCCGTAGCGCTTCACGAGGCCCTCGGCGGTGATCGCGTCTGCCATGGGCACAACCGTAGCGAGCGCCCGCTAGGACGGCGCCCCCATTTCTCGCTAGGCGGATCGGGCGACGAGCTCCACCTCGTACCCCTGGCCGTCCTCGAGGTAGGCCGCGTAGTGGTCGGGCCCGCCGGCGCACGGATGCCGGTCCGCAAACAACAGCGACCACCCGTGTGCCGGCGCCCGCGCGACCAGGTCGTCCACGGCGGACGGTGAGCCCGCGTGGAAAGCGAGGTGGTTCAGGCCGGGGGCGAGCCGGTCATGGACCGACCCGGACAGCGCCGGCGACTGCTCGATGACGACGTACGCATCGCCCAGCCGCCAGGAGCGGCCGTCCTCCCAGCTCTGAAACGGCGTCCAGCCGAGCCCGCCGAGCAGCCATCCCCAGGAGCGCTCGGCCGCGGCGAGATCGGGCACCCAGAGCTCGATGTGGTGCAGTTCGCCGCTCACCCGCGGGGCTCAGCTCTCGCGGTGCTCGCGCGAGCCGCCGGGGACCCAGCGCACGTCGCCACCCGGATTCGCGATTCTCGCCAGGATGAACAGCAGATCCGAGAGCCGGTTGAGATACTTGGCGGGCAGCACGCTGGTGCGCTCCGGGTCGGCGTCGAGCAAGGCCCACGTCTGTCGCTCCGCACGCCGGGCCACGGTGCGCGTCACGTGCAGCAACGCCCCTCCCGGCGTTCCTCCCGGCAGGATGAACGAGTCCAACTTGGACAGTCGTTCGTTGAACTCGTCGCACCAGCCCTCGAGGCGTGTGACGTACTCCTCGGTGACGCGCAGCGGTGGATATTCCGGCTCGGGGGTGATGGGGTTGCACAGGTCGGCGCCCACGTCGAACAACTCGTTCTGCACCGTGGTGAGCACCTCGCGAACGTCCTCGGCCAGGCCGCCCAGTGCCAGCGCCACCCCGATCGCCGCGTTGCACTCGTCAACGTCCGCGTACGCGGCGAGCCTGGGGTCGGTCTTCGCCGCCCGTTCGTTGTTCCCCAACCGGGTCATGCCGGTGTCCCCGGCCCTGGTGTAGATGCGCGTGAGGTGGACAGCCATGACCCATAGCGTACGGACGCTCGCCCCCGTGCCCGCTGCCGTGGGTGTGGTGGACGACCCTACGATGGCCGACGTGGATGTGATCCGGGTCGCCGGTGGTGCGCGGCTGGCGGGAGAGGTCAGCGTCGTCGGGGCGAAGAACTCCGCCCTGAAACTGATGGCCGCGTCCCTGCTCACCCGCGGCCGGTCCGTGATCACCAACGTGCCGCGAATCACCGACATCGCGATCATGGCGGAGGTGCTCCGCCGGCTCGGCTGCGAGGTTTCGATCTCCGGCGAAGAGGTCACCGTCGACGCGCCGGACGAGCCGGGCACGGATGCCGACTACGACCTGGTACGCCGGCTCCGGGCGTCGATCTGCGTGCTCGGACCGCTGCTGGCCAGGCGCGGATACGTCCGCGTCGCGCACCCCGGGGGAGACGCGATCGGGTCGCGCGGGCTCGACATGCACGTCGCCGGGCTGGCGCGGATGGGAGCGGACATCTCCGGCGAGCACGGATACGTGATCGCATCCGCGCCGGGCGGGCTGCGCGGCGCAACGATCTGGCTGGACTTCCCGAGCGTCGGGGCAACCGAGAACCTGCTGATGGCGGCGGTGCTGGCGAAGGGCGTGACGCAGATCGACAACGTCGCGCGGGAGCCCGAGATCGTGGACATCTGCGCGATGCTGGGCGCGATGGGCGCCCAGATCTCGGGCGCGGGCACGTCGACGCTCCAGGTGGAGGGCGTCGACGAGCTGCGACCGGTCCGACACGCGACGGTCGGCGACCGGATCGTCGCCGGGACGTGGGCCTTCGGAGCGGCGATGACCCGCGGCGACATCAGAGTGCACGGCATCAACCCGGCGTTCCTGGAGATCGCCCTCGACAAGGTGGTCTCGGCCGGTGGACTCGTGGAGACCCGGGCGAGCTCGTTCGGGGTACAGATGGACCGCCGGCCGAGCGCCGTGGACGTGGTCACGCTTCCGTTCCCGGGCTTCGCCACGGACCTGCTGCCGATGGCGATAGGCCTGGCCTCGGTGAGCGAGGGCGCATCCTTGATCACCGAGAACATCTTCGACGGTCGCTTCATGTTCATCAACGAGATGTCCCGCCTCGGCGCGGACATCAAGACCGACGGACATCATGCCGTCGTACGCGGGCGCGAGCGACTGTCCAGCGCCCCGGTGCGGGCCACCGACATCCGGGCGGGCGCCGGTCTGGTCATGGCCGCCCTGTGCGCCGACGGCACCACCGAGGTGAGCCACGCGCACCACATCGACCGTGGCTACCCGGACTTCGTCCCGCAACTGCTCGCGCTCGGCGCGGATGTCGAGCGGGCGGTCGCGCCGGAGGAGCCCGCCTTCACGCTCTGACGCGTACTGGCTAGGGTTCCCGCAAAGGCATTCGACGCGGAGGAGAGGGTGATGGCGGGTCGACTGGCGGTCATCGGGGCCGGTCTCATGGGTTCGGGCATCGCCCAGGTCGCGGCCCAGGCGGGCTGGCAGGTGACCGTGCGCGACCTCGACGACGCGGCGGTGCGGCGCGGGCTGAGCGGCATCCGTAGCTCCCTGGAGAAGTTCGCGGCCAAGGGGACGATCACGCCCGAGGCCGTCGACGGCGCGCTCGAGAAGATCACGCCAACCACGGACCTGGACGCAGCGGCCGATGCCGACATCGTCGTCGAGGCCGTGTTCGAGCGGCTCGAGGTCAAGCACGAGGTCTTCCGCGAGCTTGACAAGATCTGCAAGGCGGACGCGGTGCTCGCCACTAACACGTCCGCGATCCCGATCACGCAGATCGCGGCCGCCACCGACCGTCCCGAGTCGGTGGTCGGCACGCACTTCTTCTCGCCGGTACCGATGATGAAGCTCTGCGAGCTGGTGCGCGGGCTCAAGACCAGCGACGAGACGCTCGCCCGGGCCCGGGCGTTCGCGGAGGAGATCGGCAAGACCTGCATCGTGGTGAACCGGGACATCGCCGGCTTCGTCACCACCCGCCTGATCGCGGCGTTCGTCGTCGAGGCGATCAAACTCGTCGAGTCCGGCGTCGTGTCACCGGACGACCTCGACGTCGCCTGCAAGCTCGGCTTCGGCCACGCCATGGGCCCGCTGGCGACGACGGACCTGACCGGCGTGGACGTGCTGCTGCACGCGACGAGGAACATCTACACCGAGACCGCGGACGAGAAGTTCTTCCCGCCGGAGCTGCTGCAGCGCATGGTGTCCGCCGGCGACCTGGGTCGCAAGACCGGCCGGGGCTTCTACACGTACTAACGCCTGCGGCGCGGCGCAACTCGGTCAAAGTTGTGGTGATGGGAGCGCGCCCAATGCCCAACTCCGACGGAGTTGGGCGCGCAGGCCAGTTGGGCGGCCAGGCGGAGTCAGACCGCGAGCCTTAGCCGTCGCGCTTCGTCGTCCAGCGGAACGTGAGCATGCACAGCACCAGGCCAACGCCGC
>DASXRQ010000213.1:0-7180 GCA_036506495.1 Micromonosporaceae bacterium
CGCTGGCCGGCAATACCTCGGCCTCGTCCCGAGCCGGTATCACCACGGCCACCGACGGCCACAGCGACGGATCAGCCCCGGCCGGCAGCCGGACGTCGGTACGCCAGAACATCCCGCGCATCAGGGTCAACCAGAGCCAGATCAGCACCGACAACCCGGCCAGTACTGTCAGCACACCCATCCGCGCAGCATGCCAGCCTCGGTAGCCACTTCCCAGGCGTGGCGGCGTCCCCTGTGGGACGCTTCCAATAGAACGCAGGCGGCGAGGGAGGAGCCATGACAGCCGTCGACAGGATGAGATCAGCGGTCGAGCGTGGCCTCGAGGTGGGCCGCACACAACTGGACGAGATGCGGGCGCGGCGACAGCACCAGATGCTGATGCGGCGGCTTGCCGAGGCCAGTTACGCCGAACACGCCGGGAAGGGGACGCACGAGGCGGTGGCCGACGCGCTGGCAGCCGTGGACTCACACGCGAAGGCGACCGCGTCTGCGGGACGATCGGCCGCGGGACGGCGGGCCCGCGACATCATGCATCCCGGCGCCGAGTGCATCGGGGCGGACGAGACCCTAGCGACCGCGGCACAGAAGATGCGTGAGCTAGGGGTCGGCTCGCTTCCGATATGTGGGGCCGACGACCGCCTGCACGGCATCCTCACCGACCGCGACATCGCGATCAAGTGCGTTGCCGAGGGCCGCGATCCGACCCAGGTGCGGGCCGGGGAGCTGGCGCAGGAGCAGGTGTTCTGGGTCGATGCCGCCGCTGACGTCGGCCAGGTGGTGCACGCGATGGAGGACCACCGGGTCAAACGGATGCCGGTCCTGGAGAACCACAGGCTGGTCGGCATGATCAGCGAGGCCGACCTCGCGAGGCACCTCGACGAGCACCAGCTGGCCGAGTTCGTCGAGAAGGTCTACGGGAGGAACTGACCGCGCGGCGAGTAGGTCCGTCGGCGCGTCGGTGGCACGTTCACGATGGAGCCCCGCCAAGTTGCCGTTTGGCGATGGCCACCAGTGCCTGCGGCGTGAAACCGAACTTGTCCTTGACCGCCTTCAGTGGGGCCGAGGCGCCGAACGTGTGCATGCCGACCACCGCGCCGTCTCGGCCGACGTAGCGGTCCCAGCCCATCGTGGACGCCAGCTCCACCGCGACGCGAGCGGTGATCGCGGGCGGGAGGACCTCGTCACGGTACGCGGCCGGCTGCTGCTCGAACAGTTCCCAGCACGGCATGCTGACCACACGCGCGCGAGTGCCCTCGTTGGCGAGCGCCTCGTAGGCCTCGAGGGCGAGCGCGACCTCGCTGCCGGTGGCTAGCAGGATCACCTGCGGGTCGCCACCGGGTGGGTCGGCGAGCACGTACGCGCCGCGCGACACGCCGGCGGCCGAGGCGAACCGGGTTCGGTCGAGGGTAGGCAGCGCCTGCCGGGTGAGGATGAGCGCGGCCGGTTCGTGCCGCATCGGCATGATGGTCCGCCACACCTCGGCCACCTCGTTGGCGTCGCACGGGCGGAACACGAGCAGCCCGGGGATCGCGCGCAGCGAGGCGAGCTGTTCGACCGGCTGGTGGGTCGGCCCGTCCTCGCCGACGCCGATGGAGTCGTGGGTGAAGATGTGGATGGCCGGGATCTCCATGATGGCCGACAGGCGGATCGCGCCACGCGCGAAGTCGGAGAAGATCAGGAACGTCGACCAGAACGGTCGGATCTTCACCAGCGACAGGCCGTTGGTGATGGCGGCGGACGCGAACTCGCGTACGCCGAAGTGCAGGTTGCGACCGGCGGGGGAGTCCGGGCCGAAGTCGCCGGCGTCCTCCCCGGTGAGCCGGGTCTTCGTCGACGGCGACAGGTCCGCCGACCCGCCCACAAGCCACGGAACGTTGCGGGCTACCGCGTTGAGCACAGTGCCGGAGCTGTCCCGGGTCGCCTTCCCCTTGGGATCGGCTGGAAACTCGGGAATGTCCGCGTCCCAGCCGTCCGGCAGCTGCCGGTGCTGCATCCGGTACAGGTCCTCGGCCAGCTGCGGGTACTCGGCGCGGTACCGGTCGAACAGCTGCATCCACGCCGTCCGCGCGCTGTGCCCCCGCGCACCGATGCCGGCCGCGAAGTGCTCATACACGCCGTCGGGCACAAGGAACTGTGCGTCCTCGGGCCAGCCGAAGAACCGCTTGGCCGCCCGGACCTCGTCCTCCCCGAGCGGCTCACCGTGCGCCTCGGCGGTGCCCATCTTGGTCGGCGCCCCGTACCCGATGTGGCTGTCCACGATGATGAGCGTGGGGCGGTTGGTCTCGTTACGGAACGTTTCCAGCGCGCGCGTGAGCATCGGCAGGTCGTTGGCGTCCCCGACCCGGGTGATGTTCCAGCCGTACGCGATGAACCGGGTGGCGACGTCCTCGGTGAACGCCAGCGAGGTCGCTCCTTCGATCGTGATGCGGTTGTTGTCGTAGATCCAGCACAGGTTCGACAACTTGAGGTGGCCGGCCAACGAGGCCGCCTCCGAGGCGAGACCCTCCATCAGGTCGCCGTCGCCGCACAGCGTATAGGTGTCAAAGTCGATCAATTCGTATCCGGGCTGGTTGAACCGGGCGCCCATCCAGCGGGCGCCGATCGCCATGCCGACGCTGGTCGCCGCGCCGGTGCCGAGCGGGCCGGTGGTGACCTCCACTCCCGAGGTCCATCGGTACTCCGGGTGGCCGGGACTCTTGGAGTCCAGCTGACGGAACCGCCTGAGGTCGTCCAGCGAGACGGCGGGGGTGCCCAGGTTTTCGTACGCCGGGTTGACCGCGGTCACCCGCGTCAGGTGCAGCAGCGCGTACAGCAGGGTGGACGCGTGGCCGGCGGAGAGCACGAACCGGTCCCGGTTGGGCCAGATCGGGTCCGCCGGGTCGAAGCGCAGGAACCGCTGCCACAAGGTGTACGCGACCGGAGCCATCGCCATCGGGGTGCCCGGATGACCGGAGTGGGCGGCCTGCACCGCGTCCATAGCCAGGGTGCGGATGGTGTTCACCGAAAGGTCGTCGAAGTCGCTCGCGACCGCGCCAGAAACAACCGTGGACATCCGCCTCACCTCTGCCGAGCTCGTCGGCCAGCGCGCTACATCGTGGATAGTACTGTTGTGCCCACTGCTGGGTGCCGACCTGTCAATGGTCATCTTCCCGGTGAGGAGGGTGACGTGATGACGACGACCGACGGCGACTACGCCAAGCTGATCGAGACGCTCGACCTGCACCGCAAGGTGACCCTGCTGACCGGCGCGACCTCGTTCACGCTGGCTCCCGAGGAGTCCATCGGTCTGGCCGAGGTGCGACTCTCCGACGGCCCCACCGGCGTGCGCGGGTTGAAGTTCACGGGTGGCCAGAAGGTGGCCCTGTTCCCGAACGCCACCCTGCTCGCCTCCGCGTGGAGCGAGGACACCGCGTACGAGGTGGGCCGCCTGCTGGCCGAGGAGGCGATGGCGCAACAGATCCACGTCGTACTCGGGCCCACCATCAACCTGCACCGCTCGCCGTTGGGTGGCCGGCTGTTCGAGGCGTACTCCGAGGATCCGCTGCTCACGGGCAAGCTCGCCGCGGCGTACGTGCGGGGCCTGCAGGACAGCCGCGTCGGCGCGTGCCTGAAACATCTCGTGGCCAACGAGTCGGAGACCGACCGCAACACGATGAGCAGCGAGGTCGATGAGGCGACGCTGCGGGAGCTCTACCTGCTGCCCTTCGAGATCGCCGTGGCGGAGGCGGACGCCTGGTCCATCATGGCCGCGTACAACGATGTCAACGGTGTCGCCGCCACCGAGCAACAGCACGTGAACAACGAGATCGTCAAGGGCGAGTGGCGCTTTGCCGGCCTGATCATGTCCGACTGGTTCGCGACCAAGACGGCCGCGCCGGCGGCCAACGGTGGGCTCGACCTCGTGATGCCCGGGCCGGGGGGTCCGTGGGGTGAGGCGTTGGTTTCGGCGGTACGCGCCGGTGAGGTCGCCGAGTCCGTCATCGACGAGCACCTGCGCCGCCTGCTGGTGCTCGCCGACCGGGTGGGGGCGCTGGGCACCCTGCGTGCCTATCCCGACCAGCTGCCCGGACCGGACAGCCCGCAGCGCACGGAGCAGCTGCGCCGGCTGGCGGCCGAGGGCATGACCGTCCTCACCAATCGCGACGCGACGCTGCCGCTGACCCGTGGGCAGACGGTGGCGCTCATCGGCCGGCACGCCATCGAGACCATCGACATGGGGGGCGGCTCGGCGCAGGTCAACCCGCCGTACCAGAGCAGCGTCGCCGAGGGCCTGCGCGCGCTGCTGGGACAGGCGGTCTCGGTCACCGACGGCGTCGAGGTGCGGACCCGGCCGGTGGCCGCCCGTGGCGGCTTTCTGACCGATCCCGAGACCGGTGAGCCCGGCGTGCGGTTCACGCTGTTCGCCGCGGACGGGTCGGTCATCGAGGAGCGGCTGAGCCCTAACGCCACCACGATGGTTGGCTTCGACGACGACTTCGAGGAGACCGTCGCCAAGGTGGAATTCCGCGCTCGCATCAACGCCACCGGCCCGGTCGAGGTCGGCGCCATCGGCGTCGGCTCGTGGGAGCTACGTGTGGCCGGTCGGTCGTTCCGCTACCAGCTGGCGGTCTCCGGCCACGGCTTCGCCGAGGAGGTCCTCGCGCCGCCGGCGCAGACCAGCCGCGTCGAGGTGACCGGTGACGACATCGTCGACGGCGCGATTCTGCTGCGCCCGCCGAGCGAAATCTCCGTCGTCGACGTGGACCGCGAGGGCCCCGTCGAGGGCACGGTGGCGCCGCTGGCCGGCGTGGGGATGTTCGGCATCATCGCCCGCGCCGCCCCACGCGACCCCGACGAGGTCATCGCCGAGGCCGCGGCCGTCGCGGCCGCCGCCGACGTCGCCGTCGTGGTCGTGGGCCTGACCGAGGAGCAGGAGACGGAGGCGGTCGACAAGAGCACGCTGCACCTGCCCGGGCGGCAGAACGATCTGGTCACCGCAGTCGCCAGCGCGGCCAAGAAGACAGTGGTCGTGGTCAACGCGGCGACGCCGGTCATCCTGCCGTGGCGGGACCGGGTCGACGCCGTGCTGTGGGCGGGGCTGCCGGGTCAGGAGGGCGGGCACGCGGTCGCCGCGGCGCTGCTGGGCGACATCGAGCCGTCCGGCCGGCTGGTCACCACGTTCCCCGTCGACGACGCGCAGACGCCGGCGTGGTCGGTCACACCGGTCGACGGCAGGCTGCCGTATACGGAGGGCACCTTCATCGGGTACCGCGGTCATTACGCCGGCCGCGCGCCCGCGCCGGCGTTCTGGTTCGGCCACGGGCTGGGTTACTCCACATGGGAGTACGACCAGCCTCGGGTTTCCTACGATGGCGAGTCGCCGACGGTGGCGGTGACCGTGACCAACACGGGTTCCCGCGAGAGCCGCGAGGTCGTCCAGGTGTACTTCGAGCCGGTCGAGGACGATCAGCCCGTGCGCCTCGTCGGCTGGCGAGCGGTACGCGCGGCGCCGGGAGAGTCCGTGTCGGTCGAGGTGCACACCGACCCGCGGCTGTGGCGCCGGTGGGACACGACCAGCGGCGCCTGGGCGTCGGTGACGGATGGTGGGCGGCTCCTCGTCGCGCGCGGGCTGGGCGACGTCCGGGCGACCATCTAACTTCCCAACTTCGTCGACCTCCCCAACTTCGTCGACCTCCCCAACTTCGTCGAAGTTGGGGGCTTTCCGGCGCCCTAGGCACCAACTTCGACGAAGTTGTCGCGACCACCTTCCAGGCATCGACCTGGCTCAACTCGCCAGCGCGCCGCGGCGCATCGCGCCTAGCGTGAAAACGAGGTCGGCATTGAGATCGGACCGTCCGGCACGGTCCGACCGGTGAAAGGACCCACCTGGCATGGCAACGGTCAAATACGACAAGGCGACCCGTATCTACCCAGGCACGTCGCAACCGGCGGTGGACAGCCTCGATCTCCACATCGGCGACGGCGAGTTCCTCGTCCTCGTCGGCCCGTCCGGCTCCGGCAAGTCCACCGCGCTGCGCATGGTCGCCGGGCTGGAAGACGTCGACCACGGCGCGATCTTCATCCAGGACCGCGACGTCACCCACCTGCCGCCCAAGGCCCGGGACATCGCGATGGTCTTCCAGAACTACGCCCTGTACCCCCACATGACGGTGTACGAGAACATGGCGTTCGCCCTCAAGCTGCGCAAGGTCCCGAAGCATGTCATCGACACGCAGGTCAAGAAGGCCGCGGCTCTCCTGCAGTTGGAGGATTACCTGGACCGCAGGCCGAAGGCGCTCTCCGGTGGCCAGCGGCAGCGGGTCGCGATGGGTCGCGCGATCGTCCGCGAGCCGCAGGTGTTCCTCATGGACGAGCCGCTGTCCAACCTCGACGCGAAGCTTCGGGTGCAGACGCGCTCGCAGATCGCCACCCTCCAGGCCGAGTTGGGTACGACCACGGTGTACGTCACGCACGACCAGGTCGAGGCCATGACGATGGGCCATCGGGTCGCGGTGCTGGACAATGGCATCCTGCAGCAGGTCGACACGCCGCGTGGGCTCTACGACCGGCCGATCAATGTGTTCGTGGCGGGCTTCATCGGCTCGCCGGCCATGAACATCAAGACCGTCCCGCTCACCGACGCCGGCGCGAAGTTTGCCGAGATGATCCTTCCGCTGACCCCCGCACAGATCGAAGCGGCCCGCATCGACGGCACCGCCCACGTGCAGGTCGGGTTCCGTCCGGAGGACACCGACCTGGTCCGGCCGGGCGACGGCGGCATGCCCATCCACGTCGACCTGGTCGAAGAGCTGGGCTCCGACGCGTTCGTCTACGGCACCGTCGCGCTCGAAGGACACAACGAGCGGTTCGTGGTGCGGGTCGATTCACGTCAGGCTCCGACGCTCGGCGAGATCGTTTACGTCAAGCCTCGCGTCGGCGCCCACCACGTCTTCCATGCCCTCAACGGCGAGCGGCTCTAGGAATCGGCGGCGACGCCCGCGCGCCGCGCTACCGCGTGCGGCACGCCAGCAGGTGGAGTGGGGGTGAGGCCGACAGCGTCTCGACGTCCGGCTGGTCGAAGCCCGCCTCGGCCATCCAGCTCTGGTACGCCGTGAGTCGGTACACGGCGCCGTGGGAGGTGCGCAGGCGAAGCCCGAGAGCGTAGAGGCTCGTGGACAGTTGTGCCGCCCGGTCGGCCGGC
>DASXRQ010000214.1:0-2877 GCA_036506495.1 Micromonosporaceae bacterium
CGCTGGCCGGCAATACCTCGGCCTCGTCCCGAGCCGGTATCACCACGGCCACCGACGGCCACAGCGACGGATCAGCCCCGGCCGGCAGCCGGACGTCGGTACGCCAGAACATCCCGCGCATCAGGGTCAACCAGAGCCAGACCAGCACCGACAACCCGGCCAGCAGCGTCAGCACAGCCATCCGAGCAGGATGCCACCACCTGGGTGAGGCCGCCGTCGGCCATGGCGGTGGTCGCCGCACAGTCGAACCAGGGGTAGGAAGACCTGAGCCACATTGACATTACGCGTCGCTGACGTGTCGTCCCGGTGCACCGGTGCGGTGCCTCCCCGCCCGTACGCTTGGACGATGGGCCAGCGGGTGCTGGTCGTCGACGACGACCCCACGGTCAGTGACGTGGTCCGGCGCTACCTGGAGCGCGCCGGCCTCGCGGTGACCCTCGCCGCGGATGGGCCGGACGCGCTCGAGGTGTTCGGCCGGGACGTTCCGGATCTGGTCGTGCTCGACCTGATGCTGCCCGGGATCGACGGGCTGGAGGTGTGCCGGCGACTACGGACCCGAGCGCCCGACGTGCCGGTTGTGATGCTCACCGCGCTCGGCGAGGAGGCCGACCGGGTGCTCGGGCTGCAGCTGGGCGCGGACGACTACGTGACCAAGCCGTTCTCGCCGCGCGAACTCACGCTGCGCGTGCAGTCCGTGCTGCGCCGCGCGGGCAAGGTCGCGACCGCCGATGCGCCGGAGACGCTGGTGGACGGCGACGTCGTCGTCGACGTGGCCCGCCGCGTCGCCACCGCGCGCGGCGCAGAGCTGGCGTTGACGGTACGCGAGTTCGACCTGCTCACCTTCTTCCTGCGCAACCCCGGCCGGGCCTTCAAGCGGGCGGAACTGCTCGACGCGGTGTGGGGCTGGACGTTCGGCGACCACTCCACGGTGACCGTCCACGTGCGACGGTTGCGAGAGAAGGTCGAGGAGGACCCGGCCCGGCCGCGCCGGATCGTGACCGTCTGGGGCGTCGGGTACCGGTACGAGGCAGGCACCGGTGTCTGACCTGGCGCTCACGTTCGTGATCGCGCTGGCCGGCTCGCTGGCCGTTGCGGTCCCCGGCGTCGCGCTGCTGTTGAGGACCCGTGGCCGCTCGGTGACCCTGTACGTCTGTGTGCTGCTCGCCGTGACCGTGCTCGCCGTGCTGGCCGGGGTGCTCGGCGCGGCGTACGCGATGTTTCTGTCCCGGCACGACCTGAACATCCTGCTGATCGTGCTGGCCGTCGCCGGCGTGGTCAGCCTCGCCGTGGCGCTCTGGTCGGGGCGGCGGGTGACCGCGGAGGCGATGTGGGCGAGCGAGGTGCTCGAACGGGAGCGTCGGATCGAGGCGAGCCGGCGCGAGCTGATCGCGTGGGTCTCGCACGACCTGCGGACGCCGCTGGCCGGTCTGCGGGCGATGACCGAGGCGCTCGAGGACGGGGTGGTCGACGACCGAGTCACGATCGCCGACTACCACCGCCGGATACGGCAGGAGACCGACCGGATGGCGCGGCTGGTGGACGACCTGTTCGAGCTGTCCCGCATCAACGCGGGCGCGCTGCGGCTCAGCCTCGACTCGGTCGCGCTCGGCGACGTGGTCTCCGACGCGGTCGCCTCCGCAATACCGGTCGCCACCGCTCGCGGCGTCCGGCTGATCGCCGCCGAGGACGGCTGGCCCACCGTGCGGGGCAGCGAGCCGGAACTGTCCCGCATCGTGGCGAATCTTCTTCGCAACGCGATTCGGCACACGCCCTCGGACGCGACCGTGACGGTGACCGGCGGCCGGGACAATGGCGGCGGCTGGCTGGCCGTGACGGACGGCTGCGGCGGCATCCCCGAGGCCGACCTGCCTCGCGTCTTCGACACGGCGTTTCGTGGCGAGGCGGCGCGTACGCCCACCGGGGCGGGCGCGGGCGACGGCCCGCCGGCCGCCGGCGGCGGGGGACTCGGGCTGGCGATCGTGCGCGGTCTGGTGGAGGCTCACTGCGGCACGGTCGCGGTGCGCAACGTGCCGGGTGGCTGTCGGTTCGAGGTGCGGCTGCCGTAGCAGGGGATGGTCGGGCCGGCCGACGCCGCGTCAGGCCGGTTCGTCGGCCGGCGTCACGCCGCCACCCCGCGTTCGCACCCCCCTCGGCCGGCGCCCTTACGAAACCCGGAACAACCCTTACGAACCGCGAACGGGGCCGGTTCAGACGCTAACGCCGGCTGGACGCTATTGCAAAACCCTTGCAATAAGCTCGCCGTCCCTTTTACGATCGGCGGTAGGGACGCGGGCGCGTACGGGGGCGAGCTGAATTCTCTCGGGCGTACGAGGTGGGTCACGGTTCGATTTCGAGAACCCCGAACACCGCTGAACAGCTACCTCCGAGACGGGTGGCGCACGCGCCGGCGCGCGACCAGGACGGCGGCGGTGCCGAGCCAGACGGCGGCGAGCGCGATCGCGAGGCCCCGGCCGTAGTTCAACGGCAGCGCCGACGGGTCGTCGGGCCGCCGCCCGAAGCCGAGCACGAACGGCAGCGCGACGACCACGAGGGTCAGGCTGAGGTACGCCGCGACCCGAACCCCGGCCCGGGTGCGCACCGGGACGAACCGACCGATCAACGCGCCCGCGCCGATCGCCAGCGGCATGAGCAGCCCGTCGTGCAGGACGAGCACGGCTGCGAGGAACAGCGCGTGCCCCAGCAGCCGTCGCGGCTCGTCGCGGATCGCGCCGATCACGGCGTACGCCATGACGAGCGTGCCGGTCGCGACGAGCGCGCGGCGCGACCAGCGCACCCACCGCGGCGTCGGCCGGGTCACGATCGCACCGCGAGCCGGGCGACCCATTTGGTCTGCAGGACGCCGGGACGGTTGGGCGC
>DASXRQ010000215.1:0-5798 GCA_036506495.1 Micromonosporaceae bacterium
GCCTCTGGCACCGAGATCGTGGACCGCCGTACCTCGTCGGTCAGGCCGGATTTGGAATGCATGTCGCGCACGATCTCGGGCATCGCGTCGATTGCGGCGTCGTCGGCGTGGATGACCAGGTCGATGCCCTCGCCCAGCACGGTGAGTTCCGGATCGGTGACCAACGCGGCTACCTCTATCAGCTTGTCCTTGCCTAGGTCGAGACCGGTCATCTCACAGTCGATCCACACCAGAAGATCCGCCACGCGCCCAGCCTACGCGCAGGCCGGGCGGCATCGTCTCGGACTCAGATTGCGGCTAGCCAGAGTGAGGCCGCGAACCCCACCACCACGAGCGGTCCGGTCAGCACACCCTCGACGTCGTACGCCTCGGGCAGCAGCGTGTCGGCCAGCATCGCCAGCAGCGCCCCCGCTGCGAACGCCTGCGCCAGCGCACCGCTGCGACCGCTGGCCGGGTCCAACAGCACATAGCCAGCGGCGGCCGACAACGCGGAGACGACCACCACCGCCAGCCACATCAGCATGACCCGGCTTCTCGCCCAGCCCGCCAGCTTCAGCCCGCTGGACGATGACATGCCCTCGGGAAGGTTCGAAAGCGCAACACCGGCGAGCAGTGACACGCTGACACCGCCCTGCAGGACGGTCAGGCCAAGCACGAATGACTCCGGGATCCCGTCGAGCACCGAGCCGAGCACGATCGGCAGCGGCGATCCCTCTGCCTGTGCCCCCGATGGATCCTTGCGATCGGCGCCCCCGCGCCGGCTCAGCACCCAGTCCCCGACCGTGAACACCGCCGCGCCCGCCAGGACCAGCAGCGCGACCGACCCGACGGTGCGGGTCTTGAGCGCCTCGTCGATGAGCTCGAAGGAGACCGAGCCGATCAACAGACCGGTACCAAGGGCCATCACCACCGCCATCACGGCGCGGCTCGGCGCAAACTGGTAGGCGATCAGCGCGCCCAGCAGCAGCGCGGACGCACCAAGTGCTCCCCAACCGAACGCCTCGGCCATTCAATCGCCTCATCCCGCCGACCAGCCCACCCTGGACCGCACAGAGAGGGTAATGGCGCTAGTGGATGCGAACGTCCCCTACTCCGTGTCGTTGTCCTGCTCTTCGGCAAGCTCGGTCAGCACGTCGGCCGCATCACGGTTGCCGCTGTCGGCGAGGCGGCGCAACTCATCCACATCCCCCCGCTCGCCCGCGAGCTCGACGAGCTGGTCGACGGCGTCGGTGTTACCGCTATCGGCAAGACGGCGCAGCTCATCCATATCACCCCGCTCGGCCGCCAGCTCGACCAGCTGATCGATGGCGTCCCGGTCACCGGTCGCGGCCCGCGCCCGCAGGTCCAACAAACCATCATCAGACATGCTGTGCACCTCTCAGTGCGTTCGACCCGACCAGGTGACGGACCGGAAAGATAAAGGCCAACCGGTCCCGCAAAGGCCACCGATAAAACCTAGACCAACCGTCAATCAACACCTGGGACAGGTGGGGCTGGACAAGGGTTCGAGAACGACCAGAGGCTAGGAAATCTTCGCGGTCATGGACAGCGTCGACTGGTCGATGTCGCTGGTCCTCAGCGTGAACTTGAACGTCCAGTCCCCCGCCTGCGGCAGCGCGATGTCGCCGATCGCGTGGAAGTCGGTGATCCGCAGCAACGGCACCTCAATGGGCTCGATGCCCTTGGCCGGCAACGCCGCGGTCGCGGTCCACTCGACGACCGGGAGCGGCTTGTTGTCGGGCGTGTAGGCGTACAGATGGATCGAGTTGTTGCCCACGGTCGCGGGAAACACGTCGACCTGGAGCGACGTCGTGCTGTTGGTGAGCGTCTGCGACACCGTGGTGGTGCTGGCGGCGGCGGTCTGCGCCGCCTCGGCCGTGCGCGGCGGCGAGACCTGCACGAGCGCCGCGGCCACCCCCAGCACCACAGCGGCGATGCCGAGCTCGACGAAGACCGGGCGGCGCAACGTGCGGGGCCTACTCTGGGCCGCCTTCGACCGGACCACCGACCGCGAGTACGCCGCGACGCCGAGCACCAGCCCGGCGAGTCCCGCCTTGACCAGGATCAGGATCCCGTACGTGCTGTCGACCAGGCCCTTGAACGACGCCACCTGAATCAGCGCTTGCACCACGCCCGCGAGGATCAGGGCGCTCACCGCGGTGGCCGCCCATCGCGACCAGATCGGCAGGATGGCGCCGAGCTCCCGTTCGTTGGCGCGGGGCAGCAGGAACGCGAACAGCATCACGAGGCCGCCCAGCCACACCGACATCGCGGCCAGATGGATCGTGTCGACCACCACCGACACGCCCGCCACCGGCGACGCGGTCGGGTGCCCGGTAAGTGGCCAGGTGGCCAGCGCGGCGACGCCCAGCACGCCGAGCAGGGCCAGGTCTGCCTTGGACTCGCCACCGGCGCCGCGCAACAGCGGCCGCAGCAGCACGGCGGCCGCACAGATCACGCCCAGGCGCACCAGCATCACCGCGCCGAACGTGCTGCCCAGCACGTCGCGCATGTCGTTGACGCCGACGTCGAAGAGCCCGACCCCGATCGCGTACGGCGCCTGCAGCCATAGCGCAAGCAGCGTGCTGCCCAGCACCAGACCGATGCCGGTGTAGACGAGCCGGGCCGGCGCCTGGCGGGACAGCCGGTGTGGCCACAGCAGCGCCAGCACCAGCACCGGGCCGACGAGCAGCACCAGGCCGGCGTACCCGAGGTATTTGCCGATCGGGATAAGCGCGCGCACGACGGGGTCGACCCTCTGGTCGTTGATCGTCGCCGTAGGCGGCGTCGACGCCGCGCCCACCGAGTAGCTCACGCTGCCGCCGACCGGATGGCTGTCCGCGGAGATCACCCGATAGCTGACCAGGTACGTCCCGCGGCCGCCGCCCGAGCGCAGCGGGATGGTGACCGTGTTGCCGTTCTGCTGGGGCTCACCCTGGTCGGCGCGGGCGCCGTCGGGCCCGAGCACCTGGATCTTCCCCGAGATGAGCTGTACCGACTCGCTGAACGTCAACGTCACCTTGTTCGGCGCGTCCGGCACGACCGTGCCGTTGCCGGGGTCGCTGGCCACCAGCGCCGCGTGCGCGCTCGCCGGCGACGCCGGCCCGAGCAGCACGAACAGCAGCCCGAACAGCAGGCCGCCGCACGCCGCGAGAGCTCGGCGCGCGCGGCGTCGGTCAACGGTCATGGCCGCCATGCTGCCCGATGGCCGCGCGGCGGCTGCAACGCGGTTGAGTCGAACGGCGCTAGCACGGCGGATAGTCGTCGGCACGCCACGGATAGTTCCGTAGGGCACCGACATTTTCGGTCCGCGTACTATTCCTGCTCGTGACAGCGGCCGACAGCGTCAACGACGACCCGATCATCGCGCTCGCGCTCGCCGCCCGGGCGGGTGATGCCGGTGCTCTTGCCGCGCTCGTCCGGGGGACGCAGGCCGAGGTGTGGCGCTTCACGGCCGCGCTGGTCGACCCCGGCGCCGCGGACGATCTGACCCAGGAGACGTTCCTGCGGGCGTTCCGGGCGATGGCGGCGTTCGAGGGGCGATCGAGCGTACGGACATGGCTGCTCGGCATCGCCCGCCGGGTCTGCGCCGACCATGTGCGGGCCGTGGTCCGCCGCCGGCGCCTCGACACCCGGCTGGCCGCGCAGGCCTACACGGAGATCCCGCATCCGGACCCCGCCCACCGGCTGGGCGCTGACGACCTGCTGGGCCGGCTCAGTGAGGAGCGCCGGACCGCGTTCGTGCTGACCCAGGTGCTCGGGCTGTCGTACGCGGAAGCGGCCACGGTCGAGGACGTGCCGGTCGGGACGATCCGGTCACGGGTCGCGCGGGCCCGCGACGAGCTGATCATCGCGGTCACCGAGGCGCGCGCCAGCTGAGTATTCAGCATTCTCTCTGCCGATTCTCAGGAAATCCCTGGTGGACGATGGGAACCTCGACGTGACCGATGTCGACCAACTGGGCGTGACCATGGAAACGGGGCTGAAAGCCCGAACGGCGGCTGTCTGGCCCTGGATCTCCACCGTGGCACGCCTCGGGCTGGCCGCGGTCTTCCTCGTCGCCGGGGCCACCAAGATCGGCGACCTGGCCGCGTCCGGGCGGGCGGTGAACGCGTACCAGCTGATGCCGTTCGAAGCGGCGAAAGCGGTCGGGGCGATGCAGCCGTTCCTGGAGATCGCGCTGGGCCTGCTGCTGCTGATCGGCGTCGCGGTACGGCTCAGCGCCGGGATCGCGGCCGTCCTGCTGGTCATCTTCATCGCGGGCATCGCCTCGGCGTGGGCGCGCGGCCTGCAGATCGACTGCGGCTGCTTCAGCAAGGGCGGCGAACTCGGCGCCGGACAGGTCCCGACATACGGTTGGGAGATCCTGCGCGACGTCGGTTTCCTGGTCCTCGCGGGCATCCTGCTCTGGCGGCCCCGAACCAGGTTTTCGGTGGACGGCATTCTGATGGGGACAACAACATGACCAGGCCAAATACGAACAAGAAGACACCGCCGTCCAGGAAAGCCAACCAGGCGCGGGAACGCGCCAACGCGCGGCGGATCGTCGAGCAGCAGCGGGCCGCCGAGCGGCGCCGCAAGGTCACCCTGTGGACCACCATCGGTGTGGTGCTCGTCCTGGTGATCTCCGGGCTGGTCGGCTACGGCGTGATGGCCGGGCAACAGAAGGACACCGCCAGCAAGCTGACCACGCCCAGCGTCGCGGTCGACAACGGTACGGCGTTCGCGGTCGGCACCGGGCCTGTGACCATTGATCTCTACGAAGACTTCATGTGCCCGATCTGCCACGAATTCGAGAACGCGTCGGGCGCGACCATCAAGCAGCTCGTGGCGCAGAACAAGGTTACGGTCCGGTACCACCCGGTCGCGATCCTGGACGCGTCGTCGAACGGCACGCAGTACTCGACCCGAGCCGCCGGCGCCGCGGCCGCGGCCGCCGAGGGCGGCAAGTTCATCGCGTACCACGACATCCTCTACGCGAACCAGCCGCAGGAGGGCAGCGACGGGCTGACCAACGCCCAGCTGATCGGCCTCGGCAAGCAGGTCGGCCTGACCAGCGCGTCCTTCGCGGACGCCGTCACCAACAAGACGTACGACGCCTGGGCGGACAAGGCCACGGAGACGTTCTCGCAACGCGGCTACAACGGCACGCCGACCGTGGTGGTCGCGGGCAAGCAGGTGACCGGTGCGCACGGCGCCATCCCGGGCCCCACGGACCTGACCAACGCGGTGACGAAGGCCGCTGGGTGAGGTGGGCCGCCCTGTTCGTGACGGTGGTGGCCGGTGTGCTCGTCGCACCGGCCACCGCTGCGTCTGCCCACGGCGCGGACGCACCCGACGCTACGGCGTACCGCACCGCGGTCACCGGCATCACCCCGCCGCAGCCGGGGCTCACCGTCCGCGCGGTCGAGGCGGGGGCGCGACTCGAGCTGACCAACCACACCGGGAAGACGGTGGAGGTGCTCGGCTACTCCGGCGAGCCGTACCTCGAAGTGCGCCCGGATGGCACGTACCAGAATGTGAACTCGCCCGCGACGTACCTCAATGCGACCCTGGCCGGGGACACTGCGGTGCCGGCCACCGCCGATCCAACCGCGCCCCCGTCCTGGCGCCGCGTCTCCGGGGCGACCACCGTGCGCTGGCACGACCAGCGCACGCACAGGCTCAGCCCCGGCCTGCCGCCCGCGGCGGCGGCCGACCCGTCGCGCAGCCATCGCCTGCGCGATTGGGCCGTTCCGCTACGCGAGGAAGCCCGCACGTTCGAGATCCGCGGCACGCTCGACTGGATACCGCCGCCG
>DASXRQ010000216.1:0-17842 GCA_036506495.1 Micromonosporaceae bacterium
ACCCACCCACCCAGCTACCGGCCCGCACACCAGCCGACACACCCATCGGCAACCACGACACCGTCAACACCGCCGCGTAACCTGACCCCCGAAGCGAACCCACGCCCGCCATTTACACCGAACCCGGGACGCGACCGGGCCCGTCGGAGAGCCCAACTCTGACGGAGTTGCGCAAGCGCGGCGAGCTGGGCAAGCGTGGCGGGCGCGGCGATCTCACCGCGGCGGCGGCGCGCCGGCCGGCTGCGGCGTCTCGGGCTCCTCGACGACATGCCGCTCCAGCGTGACCTGGGACAACCCCGTGCCGCCGACGCGGATGTCGTCGTATGCCTGCAGGCTGTGCGCGGCATCGAAGTAGAGCACGGACAGCTCCAAGGGAAGCGGCTCCTTGCCCTCCAGGCCGCGCAGCCCGGCGCCGCCGGTCGACCCCTCGACCAGCAGCCGCGTGATCATGCCGTTCGCTGCGGGATCGAACGTCTGGACTACACGGCGGTGGAGGTGTCCGGCCAACACGAGCGGGCACGTCCCGGCGAGTGCGCTGGCCGAGGCCGGGTCGTGCACGAGCGCGACGTCGACCGGTCGGGTGCTCGCCCGGATGGTCCCGGCGAGCTGCTCGCCGGCACCGATGACCCGCTCGATGGTCTGCTTGGACTCGCCCGACCCGGTCGGCGAGGCATCCTTGTCGGGCGTGAACCGGGGGTCGCCGATGCCCGCGAAGGTCAGCCCCGCTACGGTCCGCACCGAGTCGTTCAGAACCACGGCGTTCGGCTGCCGGGCGACCGCGGCCGTCGTGCGGGCCGAGTCGTGGTTGCCGTTGACGAAGACGTACGGCACGCCGAGCGCGCCGATCGACGACACGTACGAGGCCTCGGGTTCGCTGCCCCAGTCGGTGATGTCGCCGGTGTCAACCACGACGTCGATGTTGAACTGCTGCACGACCGTGCGGATCACCGGCCACGCCGTCGGATTCAGGTGCAGGTCGGAGATGTGCAGCACCCGGGTGGTGCCACTCTCCGGCTCGTAGACGGGCACGCCGGCGACCGTGGTGTACAGCCGGCTCACGTTGGAGACGAGCTTCTGCAGCTGAGCGGCGTACTCCTCGTACCGGTTGGCGATCCGGCGCGCGTCGCCGACGACGGCCGGGGCGTTGACGAGCAGGCCCTCGTACCGAGGCTCCTGGATGGAGCTGGGTCGGAACGTGATGGCGGCGGCGCCCAGGCTCGCCGCGGTCACGACGAGCGCGATGCCGCCCGACCAGGCCACCCGTCGCGCGTTGCGGAAAACGAGCGCGGACAGCGCCAGCGCGGCGAGCACGGCGACGCCCATGGTCTGCAGGCCGATGCGGATCAGGCCCTTCGCGACGTCGTCGACCGCGCTCTGGCTGGTGCGCGTGATGCCGTTCGGGTCGTCGATCAGCGCCCGGGTACGCGACGGATCCAGCGCCCCGAGTCGGACGATGAGGTGCGCCGGACCGTCGTGTGTGTCCAACCGGAGCGAGCCAAGCGGCGGGATGATGACCTCGGTGTCGCCGAGCAGACTCGGACGCACGGTGAGGTCGGCCCGGAACGGACCGACATCCGACTGGGTACGCGCGCCGAGCAGCACACCGAGCACGACGCCGACCAGCGACACCGTCACGATCGCCAGGCCGGCCCCCAGCCGCCGGCCGCGTGGTCCCCGCGCCCCGCGGCCAATCGCGTGAGCCGATCGGGCCGGAATTCGCGCGACCGCGCGTACCGCTCCCGTGGCCGAGCGAGCGACGGCCCCCGCCGACCCGGTTGCCCGGACCTCGGCGGCGGCCGCGTGCTCATCCTTGCGCTCAGCCATGCTCAATCATGCCCTGCCCCGGTGCGCGATTTGCGAAACCCGGCTAGGTCGCGGGGCGCGTGCCGCTAACTCTTGCCTACCCCACCCGAGCTGGACAGCACGAGCCGGAGGATCCGGTCGTCGTCGGCTCCGGGATCACCCCGGCCATCGTGGTTGGAGGTGGTGACCCACAGTGATCCGTCCGGCGCCGCGACCGCTGCCCGCAGCCGCCCGTACTGGTTGACGAGCAGCGGACGGGGCTGGCCCAGAATCGTGCCGGTCGCGGTCAGCTCCATCAGCCACAGGCGCTGCCCGCGCAGACACGCCGCGACCAATAGGTTTCCGATCATGGCCGCACCAGAGCAGGAGGCCTCGTCCGGCCGCCAGACCACGATGGGGTCGACGAACCGGCTGTCGCCTCCGCGTCCCTCGACCACCGGCCAGCCGTAGTTCTTGCCGGGTTCGATCCGGTTGATCTCGTCCCACCGGTTCTGGCCGAACTCGGTCGCATACATCCGCTTGTTGGCGTCCCACGCGATGCCCTGCACGTTGCGGTGCCCGTAGCTCCAGACGAGGTTGCGGAACGGGTTGCCCGGTGCGGGTTTGCCGTCCGGCGTCATCCGGAGAATCTTCCCGCCGAGGCTCTCGCGATCCTGCGCGAGGCCGCTCTGCGAGGCGTCGCCGGTCGTGGCGTAGAGGTACCCGTCCGGACCGAACGCCAGCCGGCCGCCGTTGTGGATTCCCGAGATCGGGATCCCGGTTACGATCGGTCGCGGCTTCCCGCCGAGGACCAGCTTGGCGATGCGGTTGTCCGTGGCCGCCGTGTAGTAGATGAAGACCGTCTTGTCGGTGGCGTATTTCGGACTCACCGCCACGCCCATGAGCCCGCCCTCGCCGCGCGAGTCCACCTCGGCGACCGTCTGCACGGTGCTGACCCGGAGACCACTCGTCGTGGTCTCCGGCCCGACTCGCAGGATCTTGCCGCTGTCGCGTTCCGTGACAAGTGCGGCCCCATCTGGCAGGAATGCCACGGCCCACGGCACCCGCAGACCCTTGGCGAGCACGGTGGCGACGACGGGCTGGTCGTTCTGGCCGCTCGCGGACGCGGTGGCCGACGGCGTCGGGAAGTTCGGCGGCTGGCCCGACTCGCTCGGCGGCGGGTCACCGAAGCTGCACGCGGCAACGAGGGTCAGCGCCGAGCCGAACGCCCCGACCACCCGCCGGGCGCGCGACACCGCCGCGCGCCGAGGGGGTACGGGGTCGGTCACGCGGCCCAGCGTAACCCCGTCCACGCCCGCCCCCCCGCGTGTGATCAACTCGTGACTCCGCTTCCCGTCGCCCGCACCGGCCGTCGAGTAGGACGAGGCCGGCTCGGTGCGCCGGGTTCCGATCGGGTGACTATCGTCGGGGCTCGTGAAGGTCTGGATCCCGCACGAGCGTGGCCGGTCGCTCGCGGGTGAGCTGCCGACGGACGTCACGATCGAGGTGCACGAGGGGTCCGGCGCGCCACTGCCCGGCGACCCGGCCGCGGTCGAGTTCTGGGTGCCGCCGTTCCTGGCGCTGGGTGAGACCGTCGCGCTCGTCGACAAGATGCCCAACCTGCGCGTCGTGCAGCTGCTCAGCGCGGGCGCGGACGCGTGGGTCGGTCGCCTCCCCGCGACGGTCACGCTCTGCGACGCCCGAGGCGTCCACGACTCGTCCACCGCGGAATGGGTGGTTGCCGCGATCCTCGCCCACGTTCGCGACATCCCGGCATTCGTCCGCGCCCAGGCGCGGCACGCGTGGGCGTACGACGGGCATGCGCCAACGGACGAGCTTGCCGGCAAGCGCGTCCTGCTGGTGGGCGCCGGGTCCATCGGGGCGGCGATCGCCGACCGACTCGCGCCGTTCGAGGTCGACCTGACCCGAGTCGCCCGCAACGCACGCCCGGCGGACGGCGTACACGGCGTGGCGGAGCTACCGGCGCTGTTGCCCGACGCGGACATCGTCGTCCTCGTGGTGCCGCTGACCGGGGAGACGAGGGGCATGGTCGACGCGCGGTTCCTCGCCGCGATGCCGGACGGCGCGCTGCTCGTCAACGCCGCCCGGGGGCCGATCGCGGACACGGCCGCGTTGACCGCGGAGCTGGCCACCGGCCGGATCGCCGCCGCGGTGGACGTCACTGACCCGGAGCCCTTGCCGCCGGACCACCCGCTGTGGGGCATGCCGAACTTCCTGCTGACGCCGCATGTCGCGGGCTCCGTTCGGGGCCTCTTGCCGCGCGCGTACCGGCTGGTGGGCGAACAACTTCGCCGGTACGCCGCGGGCGAGCCGTTGCTCAACCGCGTGGTGGACGGCTACTGAGCCTGCGTCTTCAGCTCCTCGCCGCTCGCCGCGATCAGTCGCGGCAGGTCGTCCCGGGTGACCGCGGTGAGGGGGAGGACCGTCCCGTCGTGCCGGCGGGCCAGTACCCGGCCGGCCGGGTCGGCGCCCAGCTCGGCGATCGCCGACCACGGCACATCCCGGTGGCCGATCAGGGCCCGCACGCGTACCCCCCCGTGGTCGGCATCGGTGCCCGCGCGCCACGTCCAGACTGCGACCGCGAGCGGGATCACGAGGATGGGCGCCAGGTAGGCGGCCGCGCCCGCCAGCGGGATCGCGCCGATGAAGGCGATGATCGCGGCGACCAGGATCGCCTGGTGATGCCGGAAGCGGACCGTGTCTGGGCTGCTCACCTGGCCATCCTCGCATCGCCACCCGGCACGGGGGCGATCGGTCTGCCGTGCGTCGCCGGGGGCTGAGACGATGGCGTCGTGCCCCTGACGGCCGACGACGGCAACGCCATCCTCCGCGAGAACTTCGCGCCCTGGGTGCAGGACCTCGGACTCGTCGTGGAGGAGGTCGAGCCCGGGCGCGCCACGCTGCGCCTGCCGTGGTCCGACCGGCTCGCCCGCGAGGGCGGCGCGATCTCGGGGCAGGCGTTGATGGCGGCCGCCGACACGACCACGGTCATCGCCATCAGCGCGGCCCGGGGCGGCTACGGACCGATGACCACGGTGCAGCAGTCGACGACGTTCCAGCGGCCGGTAGTCGGGGCTGACGTGCTGGTCACCGCGCGTGTCACCAAGCTCGGCCGAACCCTGGCGTTCGTCGACGTCACCATGACGCCGGCCGGTGCCGACGCGCCCGCCGCACACGCCATCACCGTGTACGCCCTGCTCGGCTGACTAGTGCCCGCATGACCATCGCAACCTGGCACAGGATGGAGTCTCCGACGCTCGGGAGGCACCAACCTGTGCGAGGTCGCGTCGATCTTGCCCGCTACGGAGTCGGCGCCCAGCCGGGCATCGGGTAGGCGGCGAGCCGGTCCCGCACCTCGCCGGCGATCCGAGCCAGCTGCGCCTCGTCCTCCTTGATCGCCGCGTTCACGGCCTCGTCCATCCAGGCCGCCACCTGGGGCATGTGCGCCTCGTCGAGCCCGCGCGTGGTCAGCGCCGGCGTGCCGAGCCGGATGCCCGACGGGTCGAAGGGCTTGCGCGGGTCGTATGGCACCGTGTTGTAGTTCAGCTCGATGCCGGCCCGGTCCAGCGCCTGCGCGGCCGGCTTGCCGGCGATGCCCTTGCTGGTCAGATCGACCAGGATCAGGTGGTTGTCGGTGCCGCCGGAGACGAGGTCGAAGCCACGCTCGACCAGGGCCGCCGCGAGCGCGCGGGCGTTCGCGGCGATCTGCGCGGCGTACGCCCGGAAGGATGGCTGCGCGGCCTCGTGCAGCGCGACGGCGATGCCGGCCGTGGTGTGGTTGTGCGGCCCGCCCTGCAGGCCGGGGAAGACGGCCTTGTCGACGGCGGTGGCCCGGGCGGCCGTACTCATGATTATTGCGCCGCGGGGGCCACGCAGGGTCTTATGGGTGGTCGTGGTGAGCACATCCGCGTGCCCGACCGGCGAGGGGTGCGCACCGCCAGCGATCAGGCCGGCTATGTGGGCGATGTCGGCGACCAGGACGGCGTCGACCTCTCGGGCGATCTCCGCGAACGCCGGGAAGTCGATCGTGCGGGGGATCGCCGTGCCACCACAGAAGATGATCTTCGGCCGCTCGCGCCGGGCCAGGTCGCGGACCTCATCCAGGTCCACGCGGCCGGTGTCGCGCCGCACGCCGTACTGCACGGACCGGAACCACTTGCCCGTCGCGGAGACTGACCAGCCGTGGGTGAGGTGCCCGCCCATCGGCAGCGCCATGCCCATGACGGTGTCGCCGGGCGACGCGAACGCGAGGTAGACGGCGAGGTTCGCCGGCGAGCCGGAATACGGCTGCACGTTCGCGTGGTCGACGCCGAACAGCGCCCGCGCCCGGTCGACCGCCAGCGTCTCGATCGGGTCGATGAGCTGCTGGCCCTCGTAGTACCGCTTGCCGGCGTACCCCTCGGAGTATTTGTTCGTGAGCACGGTGCCGGTGGCTTCGAGCACGGCCGTCGAGACATAGTTCTCCGACGGGATCATCCGCAATTTGTCGTGTTGGCGCTGCGCCTCGGCCTCGATCAGTTCGGCCAGCCGCGGGTCGGTCGCGGTCAGGTGTGGGATCGGCGGAACGTGCACGAGGTCCTCCAGAATGCGCCGGTCGCGTGACGGCCTGATCCTATCCGGGCCCGCGACGCCGAACACGCGCACCCGTAGTCGTCCTTCAGACTGGCGGGAGCGACGGGAGGGCTCTAATGACAGCGTACCGACCGCTGCACGTGGGCTGGTCGCTCGAGCCGGCCGACGCGTCGGCGGTACCCCTCGCCGCCATCGTTCGGGCCGGCCCGATCCAGGCCGCCGTCCCGGGCTGCGTCCACACCGACCTGTTCGCGGCCGGCCTGATACCCGACCCGTACCTGGATGACAACGAGGACCGGCTGGGTTGGATCGGGCGAACCGACTGGGTATACGAGACCGGTTTCGAGTGGGCCGACGACGGCGCGGACCGCGTCGATCTGGAGTGCGCCGGGATGGACACGGTCGCGACCGTGACGCTCAACGGCGCGCAGGTCGGGCGTACCGCGAACATGCATCGCCGCTACCGGTTCGACGTGCGTACGCTCCTGCGGCCGGGCTGGAACGCGCTGCGGATACGCTTCGACTCCGCCTACCGGTACGCCGAGGCACTGCGCGACCGGCTCGGCGCGCGGCCGGTGGCGTACCCGGAGCCGTTCAACTTCGTCAGGAAGATGGCGTGCAACTTCGGCTGGGACTGGGGTCCCACGCTCGTGACCGCCGGCATCTGGCGGCCGATCGGGCTGCGGTCGTGGTCGGCGGCGCGATTCACGGACGTCCGTCCACGGGTGACGGTCGCGGGCGGGGTCGGCACCATAGACGTCCACGTGTTGGTCGCGCGCGCCGCCGACCGGCCGCTCATGCTCGCCGCCGCCGTTGGCGAGGCCCGCGCGCGGGTCGCCGTCCCGGCGGGGCAGCGCGAGGCGGTGGTACGCCTCACGGTGCGCGACCCCGAGCTGTGGTGGCCGCGAGGGTACGGCGACCAGCCGCTCTATGCCGTGCGCGTAACGCTCATCGACGTGGACGGGAGCACAGTGGACGAGTGGTCGCGACGGATCGGGTTCCGGTCGGTCACGTTGGACACGACTCCGGACGAGCATGGCACGCCCTACACGGTGGTGGTCAACGACGAGCCCATCTTCGTCCGTGGAGTCAACTGGATCCCGGACGACTGCTTTCCGTCGCGCGTCACCCGCCGGCGGTACGCCGAGCGGCTCAGCCAGGCTGCCGACGCCAACGTGAACTACGTCCGGGTGTGGGGCGGCGGCTGCTACGAGTCGGACGACTTCTACGACATCGCGGACGAGCTGGGTCTGATGGTCGGTCAGGACTTCGCGTTCGCCTGCGCGGCGTACCCCGAGGAGGAGCCGTTCCGGTCCGAAGTGGACGCCGAGGCCCGCGACAACGTCACGCGGCTCGCGACGCACCCGAGCCTCGTCGTCTGGACCGGCAACAACGAGTGCCAGTGGGGGCACGCCGACTGGGGCTGGGTCGCGCGGTTGGACGGCCGCAGTTGGGGCTCGGGCTACTACTCCCGGCTGTTGCCCCGCATCCTCGCCGAGCTCGATCCGACCCGCCCGTACTGGCCCGGCTCGCCCTGGTCGGGCTCGCCGGACCGGCACCCGAACGACCCGGCCCATGGCACGGTGCACATCTGGGACGTCTGGAACCGCCGCGACTACCTGCACTACCGGGCGTACAGGCCGCGGTTCGTCGCCGAGTACGGCTTCCAGGCCCCGCCGGCGTACGCGACCCTCCGGCGGGCGGTACGCGACGACCCTCTCACACCGGACTCGCCCGGCATGCGACACCACCAGAAGGCCGAGGACGGCGACGGCAAGCTGCGCCGGGCGCTGGAGGCCCACCTGCCGGAACCGCGCGACTTTGACGACTGGCACTGGCTCACCCAACTCAACCAGGCGCGGGCCGTGGCGGTCGGCATCGAGCACTTCCGCTCGCTGCACCCGGTGTGCATGGGGTCGATCGTTTGGCAGCTCAACGACTGCTGGCCGGTCACGTCGTGGTCTGCCATCGACGGCGACGGGCGGCGCAAGCCCGTGTGGTACGCCCTGCGGGCCAGCTACGCGGACCGGTTGCTCACCGTGCAGCCGCGCGACGGCGGGCTGGCGCTGGTCGTGGTCAACGACTCCGGCGCCGCGTGGTCGACACGGGCCGCGGTGGCCCGGCTGACGCTGGCCGGCGCGCGTCGGGCGACGAGAGAGTTCGAGCTCGCGGTGCCGCCTCGCGCGGCTTTGACCGTTCCGCTGCCGCCGGACCTGACGGCGGCCGACGACGTGCGGCGGGAGCTGCTGCTCGCCGAGGCGGACGCCGAACGGGCGTGGTGGTTTTTCGCGGAGGACCGCGATCTGGCGTACGCGCCGGCGCCGGCGGCCTTCGACGTCGCCGTCGAGCCGGTCGCGGACGGCGTGGCGGTGACCGTCGCCGCCGGTACGCTGCTGCGCGATGTGACCCTCTTTCCCGACCGGTTGGACCCGGCGGCCACCGTCGACCGGGCCCTGGTCACACTGCTCCACGGCGAGTCGGCAACGTTCGCCGTCCGGAGCGCGGTCCCGCTCGACGCCGCGGCCCTGTGCGGCCCGCCGGTGCTGCGATTCGCCAACGACGTCTAGACCGCCGATTCCGGGTCGGCCTCGCGAGCCGAGAGGCGCGGGGGAGAATAACGGCATGGCCGTCAGCTCGTTCATGGTTCCGCTCGGGACGCCCGCGCCCGACTTCACGCTGCCCGCCGCGGACACCGGCGACCTGGTGTCGCTCAAGGACTTCGCCGACGCCCCGGCGTTGCTGGTGGCGTTCCTCTGCAACCACTGCCCGTACGTGCGCCATGTCGAGGCGGTGTTCGGGCGGGTCACCGCCGGGTACGCGGCACGCGGGCTCGCCACCGTCGGGATCAGCTGCAACGACGTGCGCTCCTATCCGGACGACGCGCCGGAGCACATGGCGGAACAGGCTCGGCGGGCCGGCTTCACCTTCCCGTACCTGTACGACGAGGAGCAGGCGGTGGCGTTGGCCTACCGGGCCGCGTGCACGCCGGATCTGTTCCTCTACGACGCCGGGCGGCGCCTGGCGTACCGCGGTCAGTTCGACGGATCGCGCCCGCACGGCAGTGCGCCGGTGACCGGCGACTCGCTGTCCGTGGCCGTCGATCTCGTTCTCGCCGGCCGCCCAGTGCCCGAGCCACATCGCCCGAGCGCCGGCTGCAGCATCAAGTGGCGCCCGGGCAACGAGCCCGGTCCGGACACCGCCCTCGGCGGCCTGCGCGTCATCTGACGGCCGCCGTGCGTCAGTCCGGGACCTTGCGGTAGGCGCCGTCGCTGGCGCTGGTGGCCATCGAGGCGTACGCCCGAAGCGCCGCGGAGATCGGCCGCGGCCGATCCAGAGGTGTGTAGGGCCGGTCCCGCTTCTCCTGGGCGATACGCCGTCGCTCCAACTCCTCGGCCGGGACGTCGAGCTCGATCGTGCGCGCCGGGATGTCGATGACGATCTCGTCGCCGTCGACGATCAGCGCGATCACCCCGCCGGCGGCGGCCTCCGGCGAGATGTGCCCGATCGAGACCCCCGAGGTGCCGCCGGAGAACCGGCCGTCCGTGACCAGGGCACAGTCCTTGCCGAGCCCGCGGCCCTTGAGGAAGGACGTGGGATAGAGCATCTCCTGCATCCCCGGGCCGCCCCGCGGCCCCTCGTACCGGACCACGACAACGTCGCCGGCGCGCACGTCACCGCGCAGGATGGCCTCCACCGTGGACTCCTGCGACTCGAAGACCTTCGCGGGGCCGCGGAAGGTCAGCCGGTCGACGGGCACGCCGGCGGTCTTCACCACGCAGCCCTCGGGAGCCAGGTTGCCGTGCAGGATCGCGAGCCCGCCGTCGGCCGTGTACGCGTGCGCGACGTCCCGGATACAGCCGCCGGCCGCGTCCGTGTCCAGCGACGACCACCGGTTCCCGGTCGAGAACGGCTCGGTCGTACGCACGCCACCCGGAGCGGCATGGAACAGCTCCACCGCCTCGGCATCCGCCGACCCGCCGCGGATGTCCCACGTGGACAGCCAGTCAACGAGCGACGGCGCGTGGACCGCCCGCACGTCGCGGCGCAGCAGACCCGCCCGGTCGAGCTCACCGAGAATGGCCGGGATGCCGCCGGCGCGGTGCACGTCCTCCATGTGGTACTGCGGCGTGTTCGGCGCGACCTTCGCCAGGCACGGCACGCGCCGTGAGATGGCGTCGATGTCGACGACGCCGAAGTCCACCTCGGCCTCGCGGGCGGCGGCGAGGAGGTGCAGCACCGTGTTGGTCGAGCCACCCATGGCCACGTCGAGGGCGACGGCGTTCTCAAACGCGGCCCGGGTCGCGATCGAGCGGGGGAGCACGGACGCGTCGTCCTCGGCGTACCACCGCCGGGCGAGCTGGACGACGAGCCGGCCGGCCCGCTCGAACAGCGCCCGCCGCGCGGCGTGGGTGGCCAGCGTCGACCCGTTGCCGGGCAGCGCGAGGCCGATGGCCTCGGTCAGGCAGTTCATCGAGTTGGCAGTGAACATCCCCGAACAGGATCCGCAGGTCGGACACGCGGACCGTTCGATCGCCCCCAGCTGCTCGTCGGTGACGGACTCATTCGACGAGGCGATCATCGCGTCGATCAGGTCGATCTTGGGGTGCACGACGCCCTCCACCGCGACCGTCTTGCCGGCCTCCATCGGGCCGCCGGACACGAACACGGTCGGGATGTTGAGCCGGAGCGCGGCCAGCAGCATCCCGGGTGTGATCTTGTCGCAGTTCGAGATGCAGACCAGGGCGTCGGCGCAGTGGGCGTTGACCATGAACTCGACCGAGTCGGCGATCAGCTCCCGGCTGGGCAGGGAGTACAGCATGCCGCCGTGGCCCATCGCGATGCCGTCGTCGACCGCGATCGTGTTGAACTCGCGGCCCACGCCGCCCGCCTCGGCCACCGCGTCGGCCACCAGTGCGCCGAGGTTGCGCAGGTGTACGTGGCCCGGCACGAACTGGGTGAAGCTGTTGGCGATGGCGACGATCGGCTTGCCGAAGTCGTCGTCGGTCATGCCGGTCGCACGCCACAGCGCGCGGGCACCGGCCATGGTCCGGCCGTGCGTGGAGGTCTTCGACCGCAGCTCAGGCATGTCGCCCAGTGTCGCACTGGGGCCGGGCGGGCGCGCATGCCGCGTACGGTTGTCCACTGTCCGAGACGCCCGTAACCCGGTCGGTCATGCCAATCCGTCCCGCGTCGCACATTCCGTCCCCCGTGGGCTTCTCCGATCCGGCATTGTGTGTGCGTGCACCTCCCCTCGGGCATCGAGTTCGCCGCGGGCGCGAGCACGCTCGCGGCCGTGCCGTCGGCGGCGGTGCTCGCCTCTTCGGCTCGCTGGAGGGTCGGCCCGACCCGCGTGGCGCATCGGCTGCTCGCCGTCGGCACCGCGGTCGTCGCGCTGACCGTGGTCGCCGGTCTCGGTGCGAGCCTGACCATGTCCCCCGACTGGGTGCACCGATGGCCCGACCGGATGATGCTGGCGACGTTGCTGGCCGTGGGCACCACCGCGGGCACCGCGACCCTGCTCGCCGGCGTGCTCTGGCTGTCCGGGCGGGGCGGCGGCGGGCGTGCGTTGCGGCATCTGCTCGACGCTCTGGTGGTCGCCGCGGCGATCTGGTTTGTCGGCTGGGTGCTGATCTCCCGGCCGACCAGGGTCCTGGGGGACCAGACGCCGAAGGGATGCATCCCGATCCTGTTGCCGTGTGTGGTCGTCGCGCTGGCGGTCGGGGTTGTCGTGATCGTCGCGATGCGGTGCCCGCGGCCGCGCGGTGGCATGGTGCTGCTCGGCTCGGGCGTCCTGCTGGTGGCGGTCGGCGGTGGCGGGCTTGCCGCCGGCACCTGCCACAACTGGTGGGTCGCGTTCGCCGCAGGCGCCGGGGCGATGCCGCTGGGCCTGCTGGCCGTGGCGTCGGCGAGCCGGCTGCCGGACGAGGTCGCCGGTCCGGACGAAGAGTTGATCCGCCGCGGCGGCGCGTACGCCTTCGTGCCGATGGCCGCGATCGCGATCGCCGCCGTCGTTCACCTCAGCCGGGGCGGCGGATTCGAGGACCTGTACGGCATGGGTGCGACCATCGTGGAGGGGTTCGCGCTCGTCGTGCGGCAGTCGCTCGCGCTCGGCGACGTCCGGCGGTACGCCCGCCGCCTCGCCGAGCGCGAGGCGCACTTCCGCGAGCTCGCGCACACCGACCCGCTGACCGGGCTGGCCAACCGACGCGGCCTGCTGCGCGCCCTGTTCACCGAGGCGGTCGGCGGGCCGCCGTGCGTGCTGCTCGGGCTCGACCTGGATGGCTTCAAGAATGTCAACGACCTCCGCGGGCACGAGGTCGGCGACGAGGTGCTGATGGAGGTCGGCCAGCGCCTCCGCATGAACCTGCGCCCCGGCGACGTCGCCGCCCGCCTCGGCGGCGACGAGTTCGCGGTGCTCATGTGGGCTCGGCCCGCGGAGGCTCAGCGCGCCGCGGAGCGGTTGCTGGCCATCCTGTGCCGGCCGTACGAGCAGGCGAAGGGCCGCGTCTACCTCTCCGCCAGCATCGGCCTCGCCGGCAACGCCCACGCGAAGGACGTCCCGACGCTGCTGCGCAACGCCGACCTCGCCCTGCGGTACGCCAAGCAGCGCGGCAAGTCCCGGGTTGAGCTGTACGACGCGAGCTACGAGCGGAAGCTGCGCCGGCGCACCGCGCTGGACCACGAGCTGCGAGGGGCGATCGAGCGCGGCGAGCTGCATGTGGCGTACCAGCCGGTGGTCGCCTTGCCGTCGGTGCGTCCGGTCGGGGCGGAGGCGCTGTTGCGCTGGCACCACCCGGTGCTGGGCAGCGTCCCGCCCGACGAGTTCATCCCGGTCGCCGAGGAGACCGGGCTGATCGGCAAGATCGGTGCCTGGGTGCTGCACCAGGCCTGCCATCAGCTCTCGCTGTGGCTCGCCGAGGGGCACGACGTGTGGGTGTCCGTCAATGTGTCGCCACGTGAGCTGCCGTCGCCGGAGTACGTCGTGCAGCTGGCCGAGGCGCTGCGCGCGCACCGCGTCCCACCGCAGCGACTCGTGCTAGAGGTGACCGAGCGCGTGGTGGCCACCGACCTGGACGAGCTGATCCGCCGGCTGGGCGCGCTGCGCGCGACGGGTGTGCGGATCGCGCTGGACGACTTCGGCGCCGGCTACTCCTCTCTCGGCCAGCTGCGGAACTTGCCGGTGGACATTCTCAAGATCGATCACAGCCTGGTGGCCGAGCCGGAGACCTCCCGCACCGGCACCGCCGCCCCCCTCGTCGAGGTCGTGGTCCGGCTCGGGCACCGGCTCGGCGTGGAGGTGATCGCCGAAGGGATGTCCGAGCCGGCCCATCGCACCGTCGTGGAGGCCGCCGGCTGCCGCTTTGGGCAGGGCCACCTGTTCGGTCGGCCGGTTCCCGCCGAACATCTGGAGGCGCAGCTCGTCGCGGCGAGCTCCCGGCTGCGTGCAGCACCCGGTTCGCGGGTCGGCGGCGCCCCAGAGGCCTGGTCCGCCGCGACTCGGCACGGGGAGACGTCGGACAACGCTCAGCATGTGAGACCAGTTGACTCATCGCGTGAGATACGTCAGGCTTAGCGCATGTCGCCGACCTGGTCGTCTCGAGTACTTACCTAGAGCGCACTCTCCCGACGAGAGTGCGCTGGCCCCATGCATCCCGCATGCGGGCCGTTTTTGTTGCTTCAAAACGCTAATCCCCCGGTAGCCCTCGTGACAACGAGCCTCGCGACAGCCGATCCGAGCCTAAGGCAGATCCGATGAGCAGACCCACGCCAGAGACTCTCGCGCAACGCGTCCAACGCTCCCACGCGGCGGTCGCGGCGGCGGCCGAGAGCGGCCGGCCGCCCGTGCCGACGCCGCCCCCGTCGCGCCCGACGCCGGCACCGCCCCCCGAGGTCCCGACCACCGGCGCTGGCGCGCTCGTCAAATCGCTCGAGGCCCTCGGCGTCGACGTTGTCTTCGGCATTCCCGGCGGGGCGATCCTGCCGGCGTACGACCCGCTGTTCGACTCGGCCGTTCGGCACATCCTGGTCCGGCACGAGCAGGGCGCCGGGCACGCGGCGACGGGCTACGCGCAGGCGACGGGCCGCGTCGGCGTCTGCATCGCGACGTCCGGGCCGGGCGCCACGAACCTTGTCACGCCTATCGCCGACGCGTACATGGACTCCGTGGCCATGGTGGCGATCACCGGCCAGGTGCCGCGGGGGGCGATCGGCACGGACGCCTTCCAGGAGGCGGACATCCAGGGCATCACGCTGCCCATCACGAAGCACAACTACCTCGTGCAGACGGCCGAGGAGATCCCGCGGATCCTGGCCGAGGCCTTCCACCTCGCCAGCACCGGCCGCCCCGGTCCAGTGCTCGTCGACATCCCCAAGGACGTGCTGCAGGCGCGGACGCCGTTCTCCTGGCCGCCGACGCTCGACCTGCCCGGCTACCGTCCGACCCTGCACCCGCACGGTAAGCAGATCCGCGAAGCGGCCAAGCTGATGACGACGGCACGGCGGCCCGTTCTGTACGTCGGCGGCGGCGTGCTCAAGGCCGGGGCGACCGAGGGTCTGCGACGCCTCGCCGAGCTGACCGGCATCCCGGTCGTCACCACGCTGATGGCGCGCGGCGCGTTCCCCGACTCGCACCCGCAGCATCTCGGCATGCCCGGCATGCACGGCACCGTCGCCGCGGTGTACGCCCTGCAGAAGTCCGACCTCATCGTCGCCCTCGGCGCGCGGTTCGACGACCGCGTGACGGGCAGGCTCGAATCGTTCGCGCCCGGCGCGGTGATCGTGCACGCGGACATCGATCCGGCGGAGATCGGCAAGAACCGGGCCGCCGACGTGCCGATCGTCGGCGACGCCAGGCACGTGATCGACGAGCTGATCGCGGCGATCGAGGCGACCGGTCAGCGCGAGGGTGAGCGCAGGGTCATCGTCGCCGACTGGTGGACCCAGCTCCACGACCTGCGCACGCGGTACCCGCTGGGCTGGGAGGAGCACGCCGACGGCACGCTCGCGCCGCAGTACGTCATCAAGCGGATCGGCGAAATCGTGGGCTCGAACGCCATCTACGTGGCCGGCGTGGGTCAGCACCAGATGTGGGCGTCGCAGTTCATCTCGTACGAGCAGCCCGGCACCTGGCTCAACTCGGGCGGCCTCGGCACGATGGGGTACGCGGTGCCGGCCGCCATGGGCGCCAAGGTCGGCAGGCCAGCCATCGCGGTGTGGGCGATCGACGGCGATGGCTGCTTCCAGATGACCAACCAGGAGCTGGCCACGTGTGCCCTCGAGGGCATCCCGATCAAGGTGGCGGTCATCAACAACGGCAACCTCGGCATGGTCCGGCAGTGGCAGACCCTGTTCTACGGGGAGCGCTACTCGAACACCGACCTCGGTACGCACAAGCACCGCATTCCGGACTTCGTCAAGCTCGCCGAGGCGTTAGGCTGCGTCGGCCTCCGCTGCGAGACCGCGGCCGACGTGGACAGGACGATCGAGGCGGCGATGGCGATCGACGACGCGCCGGTCGTGGTCGACTTCGTGGTCGGCAAGGATGCGATGGTGTGGCCGATGGTGGCCGCCGGCACCGGCAACGACGAGATCATGTTCGCTCGCGATCTCCGCCCGGTCTTCGACGAGGATGATTTGTGATGTCCATGCACACGCTCTCCGTGCTGGTCGAGAACAAGCCCGGCGTCCTCGCGCGGGTCGCGGGGCTGTTCTCCCGGCGGGGCTTCAACATCGACTCGCTCGCCGTGGGGGAGACCGAGAACCCGGAGGTCTCCCGGATCACCATCGTGGTCAACGCGGAGGACTCCCCGCTGGAGCAGGTGACCAAGCAGCTCAACAAGCTGGTCAACGTTCTCAAGATCGTCGAGCTCGAATCCACGGTGTCCGTCCAGCGCGAGCTGCTGCTCGTCAAGGTGCGGGCGGACCGGGCGCTCCGCTCCCAGGTGTTGGAGACCGTGAACATGTTCCGGGCCCGCGTTGTCGACGTCGCACCGGACACCCTGACCATCGAGGCGACCGGAACGGCGGACAAGCTCGACGCGTTGCTGCGCGACCTCGAATCGTTCGGAATCAAGGAAATGGTGCAGTCCGGTCTGGTGGCGATCGGCCGCGGTTCGCGCTCCATCACCGCCGGCCCGGCGCTGCGGGCCGCGTAGTCCTCTGAGAGGAAGTTATGACCGCTGAGGTGTTCTACGACGACGACGCCGACCTCTCCGTGGTGGCGGAACGCGCCGTCGCGGTCATCGGGTACGGCAGCCAGGGCCACGCCCACTCGCTCTCGCTGCGCGACTCGGGCATCGACGTCCGGGTCGGGCTGCCGGAGGGTTCGAAGAGCCGGGCCAAGGCCGAGGAGCAGGGCCTGCGCGTGGTCACGCCGGCGCAGGCGAGCGCGGAGGCCGACCTCGTCATGCTGCTCGCCCCAGACACCGCCCAGCGGAAGATCTACGCCGAGGCCATCGCGCCGTCGCTGTCCGCCGGCAAGGCGCTGTTCTTCGGGCACGGCCTCAACATCAGGTACGGCCTGATCGAGCCACCGGCCAATGTGGACGTCGCGATGGTGGCGCCCAAGGGTCCGGGACATCTGGTACGCCGGCAGTACGTCGACGGCAAGGGAGTCCCGGTCCTGGTGGCCGTCCAGAAGGACGCCACCGGCGGTGCGTTCCCGCTCGCGCTCTCCTACGCCAAGGCGATCGGCGGCACCCGGGCCGGCGCCATCCGGACCACGTTCACCGAGGAGACCGAGACCGACCTGTTCGGCGAGCAGGCGGTGCTCTGCGGCGGCACGACCGCCCTGGTCCAGGCGGGGTTCGAGGTGCTGACCGAGGCGGGGTACGCCCCGGAGATCGCGTACTTCGAATGCCTGCACGAGCTGAAGCTCATCGTGGACCTGATGTACGAGGGCGGCATCGCCCGGATGCGATACAGCGTTTCGGACACCGCCGAGTATGGCGACTACTCGCGCGGCCCCCGCGTCATCGACGAGCGGGTCAAGGACGAGATGCGCCGGATCCTCCGCGAGATCCGGTCCGGCGAGTTCGCCCGCGAGTGGATAGCGGAGGACGATGCCGGCCGCCCCAACTTCACCAAGTGGCGTGAGCAGGCCGCGCAGCACCCCATCGAGGACACCGGCCGCAAGCTGCGGTCGATGATGAGCTGGGTCGATCGCCCGATCACCGAGACGGCCTAAACGCGCGGCCGCACCCGCCGCTCCAGACCCCGATCTCGTCGATCATGGACGCTTTCGCATCGCGGGCGACCGCAACGTCGTCGCAGTTGGGCGTTGGTGGCGCCCGAAAGCCCCGACTGTGACGGAGTTGGGCGCTCTCGCGGCCCGGTCGCGTCCCGGGTTCGGTGTAAATGGCGGGCGTGGGTTCGCTTCGGGGGTCAGGTTACGCGGCGGTGTTGACGGTGTCGTGGTTGCCGATGGGTGTGTCGGCTGGTGTGCGGGCCGGTAGCTGGGTGGGTGGGT
>DASXRQ010000217.1:0-13869 GCA_036506495.1 Micromonosporaceae bacterium
ACGCCGCTGGCCCCGGACAGCTCGCGTGCCTTGACGACCCGCGCGTCGGGCAGGGTGAGCTTCGAGCCGGCGGTGATGTAACAGCCAGCCTCGACCACGCAGTCATCGCCGAGCGAGATGCCGATGCCGGCGTTCGCTCCCAGCAGGCAGCGCTCGCCGATGCGGATGACCTCCTTGCCACCGCCGGAGAGCGTACCCATGATCGAGGCGCCGGCCCCGATGTCCGAGCCGTCGCCGATCACGACGCCGGCCACGATGCGGCCCTCGACCATCGAGGTGCCGAGCGTGCCAGCGTTGAAGTTGCAGAATCCCTCGTGCATGACGGTCGTACCCGACGCGAGGTGCGCGCCGAGGCGCACCCGGTCCGCGTCGGCGATGCGCACGCCCGACGGCACCACGTAGTCAGTCATTCGCGGGAACTTGTCCACGCCGTACACGGCCAGGTGACGCCCTGCCGCACGCTCGATGATCCGCAGCTCATCGACCCGATCGGGCGGGCACGGCCCCGCCGACGTCCAGGCGACATTCGCGAGCACGCCGAAGATCCCGTCCAGGTTGGCGTCGTGCGGTCGGATCAGCCGATGCGACAACAGATGCAGCCGGAGGTACGCGTCCGACGCGTCCTTCGGCACGTCGGCCAGCGAGCCGATGACGGTGACCACGGCAACCGTCCGCAGGCCGGGCAGCGCCCGGTTCCCGGCCAGATGGGTCGGCGGCGACGCGTCCGCGGGCGGCTCCCCGAGGCCGAGGTCGTCGGCCGGGTACCAGGTGTCGAGGACCGTGTCCTCGGCGGTGACCGTCGCCAGACCGAGACCCCAGGCGGGTGAGGTGGAGTGCGTCACGCGCCGTAATCTACCCCGCATGCCGAACCCCCTGACCCCGGACGTGCTGGCCGACCCGGTCGCGCTGACCCGCGCCCTGGTCGACATCGAATCGGTCTCGCTCAACGAAAAGGAGATCGCCGACGCCGTCGAGGAGGTGCTCCGGCAGGCGCGGCACCTGAGCGTCGAGCGCCACGGCAACACGCTGATGGCGCGTACGGACCTCGGCCGGTCCCAGCGGGTGGTGCTCGCTGGGCACCTGGACACCGTGCCGCTCGCCGCGAACTTCCCGTCCACGGTCGCCGACGACGCGATCTACGGGTGCGGCACCGCCGACATGAAGGCCGGGGTGGCGCTCGCGCTGCGGCTGGCGGTGGCGCTGGCCGAGCCGAGGTACGACGTGACGTACTTCTTTTACGAGGCCGAGGAGATCGAGTCCGCGTACAACGGCTTGTTCTTGATTTCCCGGGCGCACCCGGAGTGGTTGGCGGCGGACTTCGCCGTCCTGCTCGAGCCGACGTACGGCGTGGTCGAGGCCGGCTGCCAGGGGACGGTGCGCGCGTCGGTGCGTACGCATGGCAAACGCGCCCACTCGGCCCGGTCCTGGCTCGGTGTGAACGCGATCCACGCGGCCGGGGAGCCGCTGCGCCGGCTCGAAGCGTACGAGGCGCGGACCGTCACCATCGATGGCTGCACCTACCGCGAGGGACTCAACGCCGTGGGGATCAGCGGCGGGGTGGCGGGCAACGTCATACCGGACGCCTGCGAGATCGAGGTGAACTACCGGTTCGCGCCGGATCGGTCGGACGCGGACGCGGAGGCGCACCTGCGCGAGGTGTTCGCCGGGTTCGAGCTCGCGGTCACGGACTCCGCGCCCGGCGCGCTGCCCGGGCTGGCCGCGGCGCCGGCGCAGGAGTTCATCGCGGCCGTGGGCGCGCCGCCGGCGGCGAAGCTGGGCTGGACAGATGTGTCCCGGTTCGCCGCCCTGGGCATACCGGCGCTGAACTTTGGCCCCGGCGACCCCAACCTCGCGCACCGGCGCGAGGAGCACGTCGAGATGGCCAAGATCCGGGAGGGCGCGACGGTCCTCCGTCGCTGGCTCTCCTAGCCGGTCCTCGCTCCGCTCGGACGGCTCGCGCCGCCGTCGGGCAGCGTCTTCGCCCTGCGGGGGACCACGGCTTCGCCGGGTCCTCCTCGGGCTCCAGACGCTGCCGCGGCGCTCGCGGCGTAGATCGCCAGCCGCCGCTCGACGACGACCTCCCTGATCCTGCGGTGCATCTGCCGCCTTCGCCGGATCAGCTCCGAACGCGTCATCACGGCAATCTCCCTCCCCCGTGCATACCCAGTATGCGAAAGTAAGACGCGGGAGGGCTCCGGAAGGTTGCATCCGCGCTCGGCGAGTCTTCGCCCGCCGGCCGGCGGCGCGCGCGGCGACCGTCCAGCCGTCCCACTACGGTTGACCCATGACCCACAGCAACGGCCGCGGACGCGGGCCGGAGCGCCATCGGGGGGCAGTGACGTTGCGACGGGAGGCCATCCCGCCGAGCACGGCGGATCAGCGGCTGCTCGACTCGCGTACGCGTGGGGATTGGCGGACCCGCGACTCGTGGCGCGCGCTGCGGATTCTGTCGGAGTTCGTCGAGGGCTTCGAGACCCTCGCCGAGTTGCCGCCCGCCGTCAGTGTGTTCGGCTCGGCACGCAGCAAGCCGGACAGCCCGGAGTGCGAGCTGGCCGAGCGACTCGGCGCGGCGCTCGCCCGAGCCGGGTACGCCGTGATCACCG
Source organism: Micromonosporaceae bacterium (assembly GCA_036506495.1). Lineage (GTDB taxonomy): Bacteria > Actinomycetota > Actinomycetes > Mycobacteriales > Micromonosporaceae > DASXRC01. The sequence goes on from DASXRQ010000217.1 coordinate 2,604, forward strand.
GTGGCGGTCCCGGCGTGATGGAGGCGGCCAATCGGGGCGCGACCGAGGCCGGTGGGCTCTCCGTAGGGCTGGGTATCGAGCTGCCGTTCGAGCAGGGGATCAACGACTGGGTCGACATCGGCATCGACTTTCGGTACTTCTTCGCCCGCAAGACGATGTTCGTCAAGTACGCCCAGGCGTTCGTCGTGCTGCCGGGCGGTTTCGGCACGATGGACGAGCTGTTCGAGGCGCTCACGCTCGTGCAGACCGGTAAGGTCACCCGGTTCCCGGTCGTACTCATGGGCACGTCCTACTGGCAGGGCCTGCTCGACTGGATGAACGGGCACATGGTGGGCGAGGGCAAGATCGGTCCGGCGGACCTGAAGCTGCTCTGTGTCACCGACGACGTCGCCGAGGCGATCCGGCACATCGTGGACGCGGATGCCGCGCTCACCGCGGAGCAGGAGGCGATCCAGAACGCGGCGCTCGCGCGCCGGGAGGCCGGCCGGGGCGCCCCACGCCCGGCAGGCTCGGCCCGCGACCTGGAGGCGTGATGGCGGCAGTCTGCGTCTTCTGCGCGTCCTCGCGCATGCTCGACCGGCATTGGCTCGACCTCGCCTTCACCCTCGGCCGTGAGCTGGCCGGGCGGGGACACACTCTGGTCTCCGGCGGCGGCTGCGTCGGCATGATGGGCGCGGTCGCGGACGGCGCCAGGGCCGGTGGGGCCTCCACCCTCGGCGTGATTCCGCAGTCGCTGGTCGATCTCGAAGTGGCCGACACCCAGGCGGACGAGCTGGTCGTCACCGACGGCATGACGTCCCGCAAGGCCTTGATGATCGAGAAGTCGGACGCCTTCCTCATCCTGCCGGGTGGACTGGGCACGCTGGACGAGTTGTTCGAGGTCTGGACGACGGCGACGCTCGCGGTGCACCACAAGCCGGTCGTGCTACTCGACGCGGACGGGTTCTACCGCGGACTCGTCGAGTGGCTGCGCGGACTGCCGGCGGCGGGATTCGCCCGACGCGACGCGCTCGACCTGCTAGTCGTGGCCGAGACTGTGCCCGCGGCGCTGTCCTCGCTCGAGGCCCGACTGCGATGATTCCGTCGCGCGTTGCCGGCCACTGCGAGCGCTTCAACGCCGCGATCCGCGCCGGCGACTTCACGGCGTTCGTGCAGACCTTCACCAATGACGCGGTGATGCGCTTCCACGGCGTACCGGCCGGGCCGTACCGTGGCCGCGACGAGATCGCGGCGGCGTACGCGCGGCGCCCGCCGACGGACACGATGATCATCCGATCCGTACGCACCGAGGGCGACACGGACGTGGTCCGGTTCGCCTGGGACTCCGGCGGCAGCGGCACGATGACGGTCCGCTGGCGGGACGGCATGGTCGCCGACGTCGCGGTCGCCTTCGACTGACCCGGTGAGTTCGACGGGCGCTGATCATCGCAACCTTGGCCAGGTTGCCGTGTCCGGGCCCGCCTGACACCCCAGTCTGGGCAAGGTTGGGGTCGGTCGGACGGCGTGTGCCGAAGTGTCGGATGGGCGTGGTGTGATGATGCCCGTGACGACAGCGGTGGTGGGTGGGCAGCCCGGCGGGAGTGGCCGGGCAGGCTGGGCGGGATATCGCCTGGTGCGTCCCCGCGCATCGCTCGATGTGCCCGTCCCCGACGACACGCAGCGCGACGTGATCGCCCACGTGGACGGACCGTTGCTCGTCCTCGGCGGCCCGGGCACCGGCAAGACGACGACGCTCGTGGAGGCCGTCGCCGCGCGCGTCGCCGACGGCGTCGACCCGGAGCAGATCCTCGTGCTCACGTTCGGCCGGCGGAGCGCCGCGACGCTACGGGAGCGGATCGAGGCGCGGATCGCCGTCGAGGCCGGCCGTGTCGTGCACGAGCCGCTCGTGCGGACCTTCCACGCGTACGCCTTCGGCCTACTGCGGCGCGCTGCGGCGTTGCGCGGCGAGCCGTCCCCGCGCCTGCTCACCGGGCCCGAGCAGGATCTGATCATACGCGAGCTGCTGCGCACGACTGGCGAAGACGAGGCCGAGCCCGACCGGGTGGCGTGGCCCGGCGAGCTGCGCGCCGCCGTGCGCACGCGGGCGTTCGCCGAGCAGCTGCGAGACCTGCTGTTGCGCGCGGCCGAGCGCGGCATCGGCCCGGCCGAGCTGGCCGCGCTCGGCGAGCGGCTGGGCCGCGCGGACTGGCCCGCCGCCGCGCGCTTCATGCGGCAGTACGCGGCGGTGCTCGCCCTCCGTGATGCCACCAGCCGCGGGACGATCGGCTACGACAACGCGGAGCTGGTCCGGGCCGCGGCCGGTCTGCTGCTGGACGATCCGGAGCTGCTCGAGTTGGAGCGGCGCCGGCTGGCACGCGTCTACGTCGATGAGCTGTCCGACACCGACCCGGCCCAACTCGACCTGCTGGCGTTGGTGGCGACCGGCGGCCGGCCCCTCGTGGCGTTCGCCGACCCCGACTCGTCGACGTACGCGTTCCGGGGCGCCGATCCCGGCGGGGTGCTGGAGTTCCCCGACCGTTTTCGTGCCGCGTCCGGACGTGCCGCGCCCGTCGTGGTGCTGACCCGGTCATACCGGGCCGGCGCCGAGCTGCTGGCCGTGACGGGCCACATCGCCGCCCGGCTCCGCGGCCCGGCCCGCCACCGATCGATGCGTCCGTTGTCCGGTGCCGCCCCGGGCGAGGTACGGGTGCGCACATTCCGTTCCGTCACCAGCGAATCGGCGTCCCTCGCCCACGCGCTCCGCGAGGCGCACCTGATCGACGGCGTCCCGTGGTCCCGCATGGCCGTGCTCCTTCGCTCGACCGCGCGCCAGCTCGCGCCGCTGCAGCGCGCGCTGCACCAGGCGGGGGTGCCGACCGTCGTGCACGCCGAGGACCTGCCGCTGCACCAGCAGCCGGCCGTCGCGCCGCTGTTGTTGCTGCTGCGGTGCGCGCTGCAGCCCGACCGGCTCGACGAGGAGGCGGCCATCGCGTTGCTGCACTCGCCGCTCGGCGGTGCCGATCCGCTCGCCGAGCGCCGGCTGCGGCAGGGGCTGCGCGCGCTCGCGCTCGCCGCCGGCGACCGTCGTCCATCCGGTGTGCTGCTGGTCGAGGCGCTGCGCGACCCGACCGAGCTGGCGGCGCTGGAGCGTCGGTGGGCCGCGCCGGCCCGCGCGGTCGCGACGCTGCTGACCACGGTGCGAGAGGCTGCCGCACGGCCGGGCGCGACCGCCGAGGACGTCCTGTGGGCGGTGTGGCGGGCGAGTGGTCTCGCCGAACGGTGGGCCGCGGCCAGCACGCGTGGCCGCCGGGCGGCCACCGCCGACCGGGACCTCGACGCGGTCGTGGTGCTCTTCGACGCGGCCGCCCGATTCACCGACCGGCTGCCCGGCGCGCGCATCGAGGTCTTCCTCGACCACGTGCTCGGTCAACAGCTGCCCGCCGACACGCTGGCCCCGACGGCCGATCGTGGCGACGCCGTTCGGCTGATGACCGCGCACGCTGCCAAGGGCCTGGAGTGGGACGTCGTCGCGGTCGCGGGAGTGCAGGAGGGGGTCTGGCCCGATCTGCGGCTGCGCGGCAGCCTGCTCGGCTCGGAGCGGCTGGTCGACGTGCTCGCCGGGCGTGGTCCCGAGCATGACGGGCTCGCCTCGGTGGCCAGCCAGACCTCCGCGCTGCTGGATGAGGAGCGGCGGCTGTTCTACGTGGCGATCACGCGGGCGCGCCGCCGCGTACTCGTTTCCGCGGTCGCGTCGGCGACGACCGGCGGCGCCGATGGCGAGGAGCAGCCGAGCCGGTTCCTGCACGAGCTCGCCGCCGCGCCGGTCGGGGACGACGGCGCCGACCTCCCCGTGGCGAGCCCGCCGCGGGCGCTCACCTTGCCGGCACTGGTGGCCGAGCTGCGCACCGTCGTGAGCGACCCGGCCTCGCCCGAGCCCCGCCTGCGGGCGGCGGCGGCCGAGCTGGCCCGGCTCGCGGTGGCCGGCGTTCCGGGTGCCGATCCGAGCGCCTGGTGGGGCGTGGCGCCACTCTCCGATGACCGGCCGCTCGCCGAGGAGGGAGATCCGGTCCGGGTCACTCCGTCCACGATGGAGAGTGCGCTCCGGTGCAGCCTGCGCTGGCTGCTGGAGCGCCACGGCGGCGCGGCGCCGGCGACCGCGGCCCAGGGCGTGGGCAACCTCGTGCACGCCGCGGCGATGCTCGCGGAGGACGCGAGCGCCGACCGGGCGGCGCTGCTGGACTACATCGCCGGGCGCTTCGACGCGATCGAGCTCGCGGCGCGGTGGCTGGCCGGTCCCGAGGCGGAGCGGGCCGAGCGCATGGTTGACAAGCTGCTGCGCTGGCTGGCCCGCAATCCGCGCCGGCTGCTGGCCATCGAGCGGGAGTTCGCCGTGCGGTTGGAGGATCCACTGCGCCCCGTCGACCTGACCGGCCGCGTCGACCGGCTCGAGGTCGACGAGGCCGGCCGGCTCGTGGTGATCGACCTGAAGACCGGCAAGTCGACGTCGGTCACCGAGTCCGAGCTGGCGGAGCATCCGCAGCTGGGCGCGTACCAGGCCGCGATCGAGGCCGGCGCGTTCGCGGATCTCGGAGCCGAGTCGGGCGGCGCGGCCCTCGTCCAGCTCGGCCTGCCGACCGCCGAGGCGCGCGAGCAGGTCCAGGCCGCGCTCGGCGACGGCGACGACCCGGGCTGGGCCGCGGCGATGGTCCGCCGCACCGCGGACACGATGGCCGCGTCGACGTTCCAGGCGGTGGTCAACAACAAGTGCCGCGTGTGTCCCGTACGTACCTCGTGCCCGATCTCCGGGAAGGGGCGGCAGGTGATCGAACCGTGAGCACGCAGCTGGAGTTGTTCCCGATCCGGTCGCGGCGGGTGGCGGCGGACGCCGGCCCGCGGTTCACGCCGGCCGAGCTCGCTCGCTTGCTGCGGCTGCACCCACCCACGGTGGAGCAGGCCGCGATCATTTCCGCGCCGGTGGAGCCCCTGCTCGTGGTGGCCGGTGCCGGGTCAGGCAAGACCGAGACGATGGCGGCCCGCGTGGTGTGGCTGGTCGCGAACGGCTACGTCCGGCCGGAGCAGATCCTCGGGCTCACATTCACCCGCAAGGCCGCGGGCGAGCTCGCCCATCGCGTCCGGACCCGCCTCGGCCAGCTCGTCCGTCGGCTTGGCCACGACACCGCGGACCCGCGCGGCGACCTGCTCGGCGGGGAGCCGACCGTGGCCACCTATCACTCGTACGCGGCCCGGATCGTCTCCGAGCACGGCCTGCGGGCCGGCTTCGAGCCGTCGACCCGGCTGCTCACCGAGGCGTCCCGGTGGCAGCTCGCCGACATGGTCGTGTGCACGTACGACGGCGATATGTCCGATGTGGACCGGGCGCCCAGCACGGTCACCGACGCGGTGCTGGCGCTGTCTGCCGAGCTGGCCGAGCACCTCGTGAGCGCCGACGCACTGGCCGCCTGGACCGGCCGGTTCTTCGCCGACGTCCGGGCCCGGCCCGGCCGGATGTACGCGGGTGTGCGCGAGGCGCTGGACCGTCAGCAGATCCGGTTGCGCCTGCTGCCGATGGTCCGGGCGTACGAGCGGCGCAAGCGCGACCTGGAGGCCATGGACTTCGGCGACCAGCTCGCCCGCGCGGCGGCGGTGGCACGCGACCACCCCGCGGTCGGCGTGATCGAGCGGTACCGGTTTCGGGTCGTGCTGCTCGACGAGTACCAGGACACCAGCCATGCCCAGGTCGTGCTGCTCCGGTCGCTGTTCGGTGGCGGACACCCGGTGACCGCGGTCGGTGATCCTTGCCAGTCCATCTACGGCTGGCGCGGCGCGAGCACCGGCACCCTGGACCGGTTTCCGGGTGAGTTCGTGCGCGCTGACGGCGGCGACGCGACCGTCCTGACGCTGACCACGAGCTGGCGCAACCGGCCCGAGATCCTCCGGGTGGCCAACGCGCTGTCGACGCCGCTGCGACTGGCCGGGGCGCGGGTGGCGACGCTCGCCGCTGCGCGCCGGGTGGCCGCGCCGGTGGGCGGGGTCACCGCCCGTGGCGGGCGGGCCGCGACTGTCCACTGTGCACTCCTGGAGACCTACGAGGACGAGGCCGCGTGGATCGCCGACGGGATCGTCGCGGCGTGGCACGCCACGGCTAGTGCCCGGGACGTGCCGATCGAGGCGATCCCGGTGGAGGCTCGGCCGACGACGGCGGTGCTCGTCCGCGTCCGCAGCCAGATCCCGGCGATCGAGTCCGCGCTGCGTGCCCGCGGGCTGCCGGTGGAGGTTGTCGGGCTCGGTGGCCTGCTGGACACGCCGGAGGTCCGCGACGTCGTGTGCACCCTGCGGGTGCTCGCCGACCCGACGGACGGGGCCGCCCTGCTGCGCTTGCTAACCGGCGCGCGCTGGCGGGTCGGCCCCCGTGACCTGGTCGCTTTGCATCGCCGGGCGCGGGCGATCGCGGTGGAACGCCGGCCGGGCCGCCGCCACCCCCACGCCGAGCCGGAGATCGTCAACGACCGGCTCGACGAGGCCACGCTCGTGGAGGCGCTCGCCGACCTGGGCGACCCCGAGCGGTACTCGACCGCCGGGTACGCCCGGTTGCACGCGTACGGGCGGGAGCTCGCCGGCCTGCGTCGCCGGCTCGACCAGCCGCTGCCCGACCTGATCGCGGACGTCGAGCGGACGATGGGCCTCGACGTGGAGGTCGAGGTCCGCGCCGGTGACGCCGGGCTGGCCCGCGGCCACCTCGACGCGCTCGGTGACGTCGCGGCCCGGTTCGCGACCGACGCCGACGGCGCGACCCTGACCTCGTTCCTGGCGTACCTCGCCGCCGCGGAGGACGAGGAGCGAGGACTCGAGCCAGGCGAGGTCGAGGTGGTCGAGGGCGCCGTGCAGATCTTGACGGCGCACGCCGCCAAGGGACTCGAGTGGGACGTCGTGTCCGCCGCCGGGCTCACGGTCGGGGTCTGGCCCGGCGTGGTGCGTGGCTCCGACCACTATCTCAAGGGCATCGGGGTGCTGCCGTTCCCGCTGCGCGGGGACCGCGCCGGGCTGCCCCGGTTCGCGATCGATACAGCGTCGGACCAACGCGAGCTGGCCAGCGCCCGGGCGGACTTCGACGAGGCCTGGAAGGCACACGACGAGCGCGAGGAGCGACGATTGGCGTACGTGGCGGTGACCCGCCCTCGTCGGTTGCTGCTTTGCTCCGGGCACTGGTGGGGCGAGGGGGTACGCCGGCCGCGCGGGCCGTCGGCGTTCCTCACCGAGGTCGCCGAGCTGTGCCGGGACGGCCACGGCGTGATCGACGCCTGGGCACCCACCCCGCCGGACGGTGCGGAGAATCCGACGGCCGCCACCGCGCTCCGAGCCGAGTGGCCGGCCGACCCGCTCGGCGATCGGCGGCCGGTGCTGGCGGCGGCCGCCGACCTGGTGCGCACGTTCATGTCGGATCCGCCCACTGTGGACGACGGTGCGGGTGTCGCCGGCGACGAGGCCGAGCGCTGGCGGTATGAGGCGGACCTGCTGCTCGCCGAGCGGGCGCGGCTGGCGCACCGGGACGGGCCGATGCCGGTGGCGCTGCCTGGGCATCTGTCGGTCTCACAGCTCGTCGCGCTGCGCCGCGACCCGCAGGCGCTCGCCCGGTCGCTGCGCAGGCCCATGCCGGCCCGGCCCGACCCGTACGCCCGACGGGGCACCGCGTTCCACCTGTGGCTCGAGCAGCGGTTCGGGGCCGATCGGCTCCTCGACGTCGACGAGCTGCCGGGCGCGGCCGACGAGGACGCCGCCCCCGACGACGCGCTGGCCGAACTGCAGCAGCGGTTCCTCGCGAGTGTCTGGGCCAGCCGCACGCCGGTGCAGGTCGAGGTGCCGTTCGCGACGGCCGTCGCCGGCGTCGTCGTGCGGGGGCGGATGGACGCGGTCTTCGAGGAGGCCGATGGCACGTTCGACGTCGTGGACTGGAAGACCGGACGGCAGCCGACCGGTGCCGATGCGTCGGCGGCAGCGGTGCAGCTGGCGGCGTACCGGCTGGCCTGGGCGGCGCTCGCGGGTGTCCCGGTCGACCGGGTCCGCGCGGCGTTCCACTACGTCGGCGAGAATGTCACCGTGCGGCCGGCCGACCTGCTCGACGCCGGCGGGCTGACCGCCTTGGTGGCGCGGGTACCCACCGCGGATTGACACCACGGTCGGTCCGATCGCCGACTGCCCGGCGCAGACAGGAGCGGGATCCTTACTGGCGGTCGGTAAGCGACCACCTGAACGGGGGAGATCACCATGGATGTCGACGTCGGTGCCCGCGAGTTTCTCAGAGTCGTCGGGCTTGCGGCAATTGGCCTGTTGCTCGCCGGGTTGGCGGCATTCACGCCGTGGTACGGCCCGGCCGCGAGTGGCGCCGGCACGCAGGTGGTCGAGCTGCGTACGCCCGGGCTGCCCGACGACGCCGATTGATCGACGAGGACGACCGGCCCGCCGGTGGTGTTGACTGGTACCGCTATGGGCGCGACGCCTCAACCACCACCGTCGCCGCGAGCCGTCTCGGGGCAGGGCTGGGGCGCGGGCACGGTCACGCGGCTGAGCACTCCAGTCGCGCCGCCGTCCGTTCCGCTGGGAGCAGGTGGCGAGGGTCCGAAACCGCTCGTGAGCCGTCGGCGTCTGTGGTGGTTCGGCGGCGCGGCCGCCCTCCTCGTCGTCATCGGTCTGGTGCTCGTGCTGGTGACCACCCTGATGGCCGATCGCCGACCGTTCTGGGACCGGCCGTCCGCGGCCACTGACGCGCGGCCGCCGCTCGCCAGGCTCTGCCCGCCGCCGACCGCGGTCCCGTCCGCCGAGCCCGCCGCACCCGCGCGGGACCCGGCCGGGCCGCGCACGGTCGACAAGGAAGCCGGAATCTCCTATCGGGCGTACGGCGCGCCGTGGGAGCCCTGGCGCATGGAGTGGCGGGCGGGCACGCTCGGGGTGCCGTACCGGATCGGCCAGCACATCGTCACCGAGGTGTACGCCGGCGGCACGTACCACGCGTCGATCCTGTCCGCGGCCGTGCCGGCGGCCGACAACGATGCGCTGGCCGTGAACCTGGAGTGCGTCGGGCGGCAGGTCGCCGCGGATGTGCGCGCCTCGTACTACCCGCAGCCGAATCGGATGGACCTCATCCGGGACGAGCGCGCCGTCCTCGGTGGACTTCCGGCGTGGGTGACGGAGTTCCGGCTGAACTTTTCCGAACCCGGTCTCAAGGCCACGGATGAACTGGCCGCGGTCGCCCTGCTCGACGTCGGCCGACCGCAGGCCGCGGTGCTGTACGTGTCCATCCCGGGCACGCACCGCCAGTTCGACTGGGTCGTTGAGGACGTGCTCCGCTCCGTCCGCCCGGTCTGAGACGCCGGCTTGAGCAGCGCAAGGGTTGCAGGGTTTGGGGTGACCGCCCGCGGCGGACACCCCAAACCCGGCAAGATTGCCTCAGGCGGGGTCGAGCCCCCACCGTTGGCGGATCGCCCGGTCCACCGCGCCGAACGCGGCGTCCACGCCGAGGCCCACCACCAGGATGACCACCATGACCGAGATCAGGCGGTCGGACTGGGAGAACTCCCGGGCGAAGTTGAGCTGGGCACCGAGCGAGGTTTTGGTGGCGATAACGACGAGCAGCTCGCCGGCCATCAGGCTGCGCCACGCGAACGCCCAACCCTGCTTGAGGCCGGCGACGATCGCCGGCAGCGCCGCCGGGGCGATCACGTGGCGGTAGAGGGCGGGGCCACGGGCGCCGAGGTTTCGACCCGCCCGCAGCCACAGCGGCGGGATGTAGTCGACGCCGTGGATCACCCCGTTGGCGATGGAGGGGGCGGCCCCGAGCACCACCACGAAGAAGATCGCCTGCTCGCTCAGCTGGAACAGCAGGATCGCCAGCGGGAACCACGCGATCGATGGCATGGTCTGCAGGGATGTGATCATTGAACCGATCGCCGCGCGCAGCACCCTGATCCGGGCCACCGCGAGGCCGAGTGCGAGACCGACCGCGACCGCGGCCGCGAAGCCCACCAACGCGCGCCGCATCGTGGTGGCCAGGCCCTGCCAGAGGTCGGCCGTGAGCAGGTACGCCCACAGGTCGCGGCCGACCGTGACCGGGCCCGGCAGGACGTACTCCGGCTTCCAGCCGGTCCACACCACGGCCTGCCAGACCGCGACGGCAATCGCCGCAGCGAGGAGCTTGGGCCAGGTCGCCGGCCACACCCGCGCCGCGCGGCGCGGCATCTTCGCGTTGGCCGCGACCTCCAACGCGTCCAGGCCGGAGATGGCGTCAGTGGCCAAGGCGGCCCACCTCCGCTCGCAATCGGTCGGTCACGTCGGCCGCGAGCGCGGACACCTCGGGTGAGTCGATGCGCCGCGGCCTCGCCACGTCGACCGGTGTCTCGTAGATGATCCGACCGGGCCGGCTGGACAGCAGCACGATCCGGTCGGCGAGCCGGGCCGCCTCCCGGACGTTGTGGGTGACGAACACGACCGTCAGCCGTCGCTCCCGCCAGATGCGTTCGAGCTCGTCGTGCAGCAGGTCGCGGGTCATGGCGTCGAGGGCACCGAACGGTTCGTCCATGAGCAGCACCGGGGTGTCGAGGGCCAGTGTGCGAGCCAGCGCGACGCGTTGGCGCATGCCGCCGGAGAGCTCGTGCGGCCGCCGCCGGGCGAACTCGCCGAGGTGGACCGTATCGAGGAGCGCGGCCACCCGGTCCCGCCTTTCCCGACGGGGTACGCCGCGGAGCTTGAGCGGAAGTTCGACGTTCGCGGCGACTGTCAGCCACGGGAACAGTGCCGGGTCCTGGAACATGAGCCCCGGCCGGGCATCGCCGGCCACCCGCACGTCGCCGCCGGTCGGCTCGTCGAGGCCGGCGACCAGGTTGAGCAGCGTGCTCTTCCCGCAGCCGGACGCGCCCACCAGACACACAAACGCGCCGGGCATCACATCGAGCGACACCCCGTCGAGGGCGAGCACGGCGGACCGACCGCGCCCGTACACCTTGGTGACGCCGGAGAGCGCGACCGCCGCGGTCGCGCTCCCCGGTAGCAGTGTGATGGTCATGGTTGTGGCAGCTCCATCTTTCCCTGTGCCTTGAGGACCTCGTTGAGGAAGCTCAGGTCGTAGAGCCCGGCGAGGTCGACCGGTTTGGTCAGGCCGACCGCGACCGCGTGGTCGAGGCCCGTCTTGAGTGAGGACGCGAGCGGGTCGTTGAGGAACTCGATGCGCGGCCAGGCCTGGTCGATCAGCTTGGGGTCCAGCGGCTTGCCGCTGATCTTCGCGATGTGGGCCGACACG
>DASXRQ010000218.1:0-1704 GCA_036506495.1 Micromonosporaceae bacterium
CGTTGCCGGCCCGCTCGATCAGCTCCGCGGCCCGTTGGGAGTCCAGTCCCGGAACGGTCATGGAGTCCGCAGTCCGCCCGCCGAAGGCGACCGCGGCGACGACCGCAAGCGCGGCGGCGAGCAACCACGCCGCGATCACCCGCCACGGATGGCATGCGGCGCTGCCGCCCAGACGGGAGAGGGCTTTCGAGAGCATCGGGTCCTCCAACCACCTCGCCGGCCGCCTCCGCACGGCCACCGATGACGAGGTTCGTCGCGGTGGCGCTCCCGGACATCGGCTCGGGGGCCGCGGATCCGCCCGTCCCCGGACGGATCGACGCTCCGTTCTTTTGGCCGATGTGCGGCGCGGCGCGCTCCCTAGGCTGAAGACCGTGCTGCGAGACGAACTGCGAACCCTGTGGACCGAACCACGGCCGCCCGACGCGCCGGGCCGGGTGTGGCGGGACTGGGTGCTGCTCGCCGCGAGCCTGGGCGGTGTGGTGTTGGAGGCCACGCTGCGGGAGGACGTCGTGTGGCGGCCGGTGGCCGTGGTGATTGCCGTCTGGCTGTCCGTGCTGCCCATGTGGCGCCGGACCCGCCCGCTGGCGATGGTCGCGCTCGGGTTCGGCGCGATGATTTTGCTCGAGGTGGCCTCGTTGGTGGCCGGCCCGCAGGAGCCGGTCGGCCTGTACACCGGCGCGGTCGTGCTCGTGCTGGTGTATGCGCTGCCCCGGTGGGGGTCGGGACGGGAGATCGTGCTGGGGGGCGTCGTGATCCTCGCGGCCTTCGCGCTGTCGGTCGTCACGGACGACACCCCCGTCGTCGACCAGGTCGTGGGCTTCGCGTTTCTGCTTCTGCCCGCGGTGATCGGGGCGTCGGTGCGGTTCCGAGCGACCGCTCGCGAGCGGCAGATGGAGCGGGTGCGCTCCCGCGAGCGCGAGCGACTCGCCCGGGACCTGCACGACACGGTGGCCCACCACGTCTCGGCCATGGTGATCCGCGCCCAGGCTGGCCGGGTGGTCGCGGGCACGAACCCGGCCGCTGCCTTCGAGGCGCTCGAGGGGGTCGAGGAGGAGGGGGCGCGCACCCTGGAGGAAATGCGAGCCATGGTCGGTGCGCTGCGGGACGGCGGGGCCGACGCCGAGCTGGCGCCGCCGGCTGGTGTCGCCGACCTGGAGCGCCTGGTGCGCGCCCCGAGTGGTCATCTCCGGGTCGACCTGGCGCTCGACGGCGAGCTGGACGCGCTGCCCCCAGCCGTGGACGCGGCGGTCTACCGCATCGTGCAGGAGTCGGTGACCAACGCCATGCGGCACGCGGTCGACGCGACCGAGGTCGTCGTCCGGGTCATCGGAGAACCGCAGAGGATACGGGTGACGGTGCGGGACGACGGTTCGCGGGCCGGCCGAGGTCGCGACGGGTACGGCCTTGCCGGCTTGCGTGAGCGGGCTGCGCTGCTCGGCGGGGAGCTACGGGCCGGTCCCGGTGTGGACCAGGGCTGGCGTGTCGAGGCCGAGCTGCCACGGGGGAGGGCGGATAGCGGTGTCCATCCGCGTGCTCGTCGCTGACGACCAGGCGATCATCCGTACCGGGCTGCGGATCATGTTGGACGCCCAGCCCGATGTTGAGGTGGTCGGCGAAGCGGCCGACGGGCGGCAGGCCGTGCGCCTGGCCCGCGACCTGCGACCCGACGTCTGCCTGTTCGACATCCGGATGCCCCTGCTCGAC
>DASXRQ010000219.1:0-4544 GCA_036506495.1 Micromonosporaceae bacterium
GATCCGGACCACGTCGGGCGCCTCGCCGCGCGGTGGCATGAAGTCGATCAGCCGGACCGTACCGTCGTCGGTGTCGAACTCCGTCTCCAACACCAGCGTGTCGTCGCGATACCGGCGCCGGACCGCGGTCACCTCGCCGGCTGGCGTAATCGTCCAGTGGCCGTTCTCCTCGTCGCCGAGCAGCGCGGCGAAGATGGCGCCCGAATCGAATCGCGGCACGCAGAGCCAGTCGATGGAACCGTTCCGCCCGACGAGTGCGGACGTCTGCGTGTCGGCGATGATCGCGTAGTCCTCGATGGGGAGCGCCATGCGTCACGTCTTACCCGGTTGTGTCGTCCCGCTCACGGCAGACTCGAAACGGGCGTTGTTTTCGATAGCGTGATTCGGGCACCCGATCGGCAAGCCGCGTCCCTTGATGGAAGGACCCCGCATGGCTCGTCCCCGGATCGTCGTCGTCGGGGCCGGATTCGCCGGCTTCACGGCCGCCAGCGAGTTGTCGAAGCTGGCGCGCGGCGGCGCGGACATCGTGATCATCAACCCGACCGACTACTTCCTCTACCTGCCGTTGCTGCCCGAGGTCGCCGCCGGCATCCTGGAGCCGCGCCGGATCACCGTGTCGCTGGCGGCCGAGTTGCCCCGCGTGCGGGTGCTTCTCGGCAAGGCGGACTCGTTCGACCTCGAGGCCCGCACCGTCGGCTACACCGATCCGGACGGACGCAAGGCCACGGTCGGCTATCACCGGCTGGTGATCACGGTCGGAAGCGTCAACAAGCTGCTGCCCGTGCCGGGCGTGACCATGTACGCGCACGGCTTTCGCGGCATCCCCGAGGCGCTATTCCTGCGCGACCACATCACCCGGCAGATCGAGATGGCCGACATCGCGTCCGACGAGGCAGAGTGCGAGGCTCGCTGCACGTTCGTCGTGGTCGGCGCCGGATACACCGGTACGGAGGTGGCCGGCCAGGGCGTGCTCTACACCGAGGCCCTGACCCGGCACCTGGCCAACCTCAAGAGCAAGCCGCGATGGCTGCTCATCGACACCGCCGACCGGGTGTTACCGCAGCTCGACATCCGGCTCGCCCGCACGTCGGACCAGGTGCTACGCGAGCGCGGCGTCGAGATCCTGCTCAAGACCAGCGTCAAGGAGGCGACCGATGCCGGCGTGTACCTCAGCAACGGCGAGTTCGTACCTACGAAGTCGCTGATCTGGTGTGTGGGCGTACGGCCGGATCCGCTGGTCGAGGCTCTCGGGTTGGAGACCAGGCAGGGCCGCCTCGTGGTCGACGAGTTCCTCACCGTCCCGGGCCACCCCGACGTGTACGCCTGCGGCGACGCGGCCGCCGTACCCGATCTGACCATGCCCGGCGAGATCACGGGAATGACGGCGCAGCATGCGACCCGGCAGGGCACTACGGTGGCGAGGAATATCGCCGCGTCCTACGGGCACGGCCGGCGCCGCCCCTACAAGCATCATGATCTTGGGTTTGTGGTCGACCTTGGCGACCTGGACGCGGCCGCGAACCCCGTCGGGATACCGCTGTCCGGTCTTCCCGCGAAGGTGGTGACCCGCGGCTACCACCTGCTGTCGATGCCCGGTAACCGGGTGCGGGTGGCGGCGGACTGGTTGCTCGACGCCGTGCTGCCCCGGCAGGGCGTGCAGCTCGGCCTCGTCCCGCCGAGCGCCGTGGCGCTGGACAGTGCGTTGCCCAGCGCGATGCCGTACACCGGGGTCACCGGAGCCAACCTGAGACGGTGACGTCGTCCGGTCCCGCGGTGCCGGTGCGAGCCTCGTCTCATTGCCAGCTCAACCGGGCATACGTTGACGGTGGGTGGCCGTAGCATCACGGGCCTACGGGGTTTCAAGCAGTGGGCGTGCCCGAGCACGACGCGGGCGGCCAGTGCCACGCTGAACGCGACCCAGCAGGTCGGAGTTGGTCGCGCCCGCCGGCTGAGCATCGGTCGATCTCCGCGACGGCGGTCAGCGCAGGCCGTCGGACACGGCGGTCAGCAGGTCTGCCGCCGCGGTGTCGCCGCTCAGTTCCCAGGCGAACGCGCCGCCCAGGGACTTGCTCTTCGCGTACGCCATCTTGGTCTTGATGGTCTCGGAGGTGTCATAGCCCCACCACTGGTCGCCGCAGTGGGCGTAGGCCGTGCCGCCGGCCGTGCCCGTCGGCGGGCACCTGGCGGCGAGGACCGCGTAATCCTCGATGCCCTTCTCATATTTGCCGTCCGCCGGGCCGGTGGCGGTGCCGCCCGGGTTCGGGTCGGCGACGCCGGTCCAGCCCCGGCCGTAGAAGCCGACGCCCAACAACACCTTCCGCGCCGGGATGCCGAGGCCGAGCAGCGTGGTGATCGTGGCGTCGGCCGTCGCCGCCTCGCGGGGAATGCCCGGGTAGTCCGTCAAGGGCGAGTGTGGCGCGGTCGGGCCGCGTGCCCCGTCCTCGCCGCCGCCGTCGGCAGCCGTGCCGAAGTAGTCGTAGGTCATGGCGCCGAGCCAGTCGACGCTCTTGGCCGCTGCGGCGTAGTCCGCGGCGTCGAGCTTGTCGGCGTCACCCGGAACCGCGGCGGTCACCAGAGCGTCCGGCCCCAATGCCGACCGCAGAGCCGCGACCAACGTGGACAACGCGTCCCGGCCGCTGGAGTCGCAGCCGAGGCCGCAGGCGTTCGGGTACTCCCAGTCGACGTCGATGCCGTCGAAGACGCCGGCCCAGCGCTTGTCGTTCAGCAGCTCGTTGCAGGACGCCGCGAACGCGCCGGGGTCGGCCGCGGCGTCGGTGAAGCCCTTCGAGCCGGTCCAGCCGCCGAACGACCACAGCATCTTGAGTTGCGGGTGTTTGGCCTTGAGCTTGCGCAGCTGGCCGATCGTGCCACCCAGCCCGCCGGCGGAGTCCGCGCGGCCGTCCACGCTGTCCGCCGCGGCGATCGGCTTCTCGTAGTCGGCCCAACCGTCGCTCGGTGCGCATCTGCCACCCGTGACCGTGCCGAACGCGTACACCAGATGGCTGAGCCGAGACGCCGCGCCGCTGGTGTCGACGTCCTTGACCTGATAGTCGCGGCCGTAGATGCCCCAGCCGGCGAAATAGCCGACGACCCGGGCGGTCGGCGGGCCCTCCGGCCGCCCGCCGTCGCGGCACGCTGCGACCGCGACGATGCCCAGCAGCGCGACGGCGATAAGGGCGATCGGGCGGGACACCCGCACATGGGCCCCCCTATCGTGACCGCGCGCCATACGGCAAGTGCGGTCACCCAGCCGAGTAGTCGCTGATGTCGTAGCAGGACTCGTCATCGATGGCGTTCGCCTGAGGGTCGATCCGGATCGACGTGGGATGGCCGTCTACGGGGTCGACCTCGACCACGACCTGGTCGGCGCCCTCCTTGCGAGCCGTGTCCGCCTCGGCCTTGAGTTCGCCGAGCGTCGGCACGAGCTTCGAAAGCCGCAGCATCAGCGCGCGCCGGGCCGCGTCGTCGAGGCCCTCGTCCCTGGTCACGAATCCCTGGCTGACCGTCACCTTGAAGCGGCCGATCAGCGCACGCTCGCCGCACGAGGACGTGAGCGTGAACTTGTAGCTGGGTGGCTCGGTCCAGGCCGGCGGGCTGGCCGGTGCGGGCGCGGCCGGGACGATGTCGGTCTGATTGGCGGCCTGGTTCGCGCAGCCGCCGAGCGCGGCCACCGCGGCGATGCCGTACAAGGCGTTCCGGATGCGCACGGGACCTCCGCACTGTGCCGACCGACCCAGTGACGCTATCGCTTTTGACGGCCGGCGTGGTGGGCAGGTTCCGCGGTCCGGGTGGCTACCGGCGAACCGCGACGAACGTGTCCTTGGCGACGCTTACCGGCGAACCGGCGGGAGGCTGTGCGATCGTTTTCGCGTGGCCGTACGCGCGAGCAGCCCGAGGGATCCCGTGCCGATCCCGCCCGCGCGGAGCTGGCGGGCCGAAATGCACGTGCTGCTGGCCTGGCCACGGGTCCTGAAGCGGCTGCGCGCGGTGGTCCGCAGCGCCGTGACCACGTTCGTCGTGCTCACCGTGACGCTGTGGCTGATGCCGGGGGTGGCGAGCGCCGACGTCTTCGACACGCTGGGACTCGTGCTGCTGGTCGCCGGCGTCGGCGCGGTGCTGCGCCCGCTGCTGCTGGCCGGCGTCACCGCGCTGGGCGGCTGGGGCGCGATGCTGCTCGGCGTCATGGCGCAGGTCATCGTCATCACGGTGGCGCTGGAACTGGACCCGGCGAACCGGATCAGCAACCTGCCGACGCTGGTGGTCGCGGCGATCCTGGCCGTGGTCTTCGCCGCCATCGTCGACTGGATGGCGGACATCGGCACGGACGACACCTTCGTCAAGGAGGCCAAGCGCCTCATGCGTGCCGTACGGCGGCGGCAGGCGCGGCGGTCCGGGGGTCCGGTCCTCACGCTGCGCCGTCCCCGCATGGGCACCGAGCCGGGCGTGCTCATCGTGCAACTCGACGGCGTGGCCGAACCGGTGCTGCGCTGGGCCGTCCGCGCCGGGAACCTGCCGACGCTCGGGCGGTGGCTGCGCTCCGGCAG
>DASXRQ010000220.1:0-51649 GCA_036506495.1 Micromonosporaceae bacterium
AGGAGCTGACCGGCGCCTTCCCGAAGGGAACGTCACTCGGAAAGGTCTACTACGCCAACGGAACGGTGGCGACCGCCGGGAACACCTTCAAGGTGGTGCTGATGCGGGTGTCGGGACATCCGCAGGGGTTCGTTGTCTACACCGCCTACCCGCTACCGTGAGGTGACATGGACGTACGGGAGCTGGCGGAGGCGCTTGACCGTGCCGGTGTCGACCCCGACCGGTATGTGCTGACGCCGCTGCTCACCGAGCCGTGGCCGTGGGAGCTGCGTCCGGCGGGAAGTGTCTGGCTCACGCAGGGCACCGACCTCTGGAGCGTCACGGGTGGAGGCATCGCACCCCACTACAACGCGACCGGCGACCTCTGCGTCTTCACCACCGAGGAGCGTGCCTGCGCGGCGTTCGTGCGGGAGATGACCGGGTCTTCCGAGCCGTTCGCGGCGGAGAAGGCCCGGTTCAGCGCGGAGTGCGTACGCGAGTGGTGGGAGGACGAGGTCCGCATCGCCCTCGAGGAGCCGCACGTCGGCGAGCAGCGGGCGCGCTGGCGCGAGACGTGGCGCGAGCGGGAGCTGCTCGGCCGCGAGCTGATGACCGTCGGCGAGCTGGAGGAGGCGCTGGTGGCGGCCGGCGTGCACCGGGAGGCGCTGCAGCTTGAGGGCCTCGACGATACCGACGCCCAGCGGGAGGGTGCGGGCGTCGTGCTCAGCCGCGACGAGCATGGCCGGTGGTATTGGGGGACCTGGGACACCTACCGGCCCGGCCTGCTGTGGCTCGAGTACAGGTTCGAGACCGAGGGTGAGGCCTGCCAAAGCTTTTACCACAGCCGCACCGGCCCGATCACCACGACGGCGCCGCTCACCCTCGCCCAGTGGCGCCTGCAACGGTCGGTGGCGCTGGACAATCAGGCCGCCGCCAAGAAGTACGACGAGCAGCAGCGGTGGCGCCTCGAGAATGAGCCGCCCCGGACGGCGAGCGAGCTGTGCGGCTGGCTGTACCGGCACGGCGTCGCTCCGGAGCGCTATTGGGTCAGCGGCACGACCTGGTGCGAAGCTCCGCCCGACGCCGTCTGTCTGATCGTCGATGAGGCCGGCCAGTGGCGGGTCGAGGGTGAACTGCGCGGTGGTCGCCGGGCGGTGCTGCGCCGGTTTGGCTCGCAGGTGGAGGCATTCGAGGTCTTCGAGCGGGAGCTAACTCGTGCTGACGGCAAGCCATTCGCCGAGGAGAAGCGGGATTGACGGACTTGTGACTGGGCTGGTTCATAGCCCGAGCATGCGTTCGCGTGCCGCGCCTAGGCCGTCGGCTAGGACGGTGAGCTGCCCGGAGTAAGGACGTCGATGAGTAGTTCTCGAACCGTGGCTGTACCTGCTCCTTGTCATCGACGGGCAGATCGCCGGCCGACCCGGTCCGCGGCCGGGGTGGGTGGCGTTGAAGCTGTGGCTGCTGCGGCGGCTCGATCACACCGCGGTGTGTCACTCCCGGCAGGCAGGAATCTGGTCAGCGCGGCGGAGCAGCACCTCGACCACGTCGATGACGAGGACCTCGCCGCCGAGTTGCGCCGATGGCTGACCGTGAAGTCCCGGCTGGTGTAGCCGGCGGTTGGCAACGGCCGGGCGGGGTCAGCCGAGCAGGATCCGGGCGGGATCGGTGCCGGGCGCAGTCGCGATCGGTAGCACGCGATCGACGGCATGGGTGCGCATCCGATCACGGCGCCTTGGCAGGCCTTGCGAGGCAGGGTCGGACCCAAACACGATGCGGACGCGGGTATGACGAAAGATCATCGAAAGGTGGAAAGGTGCTCGAAGCCGATGGCCGGCGGAGCCATTTCGAGGGCAAGTTGCGCGAGCTTCACGGCCGGCGCCTGACGGTGGTCGACTACTGGGACGTCCACAACTTCGGCCCGAACCCCGGGTCGTGGGACTACGGCGACTGGCACCACGCCGTCATGGGCGTTCAGCTCGGCACCGACCTCGGGCCCGTGACCGTGACCTGGAGCAGCACCTTCTATCCCTACGGCGTCGAGGTCTTCCACGAGCCGATCGAACATCACCTCGTCCTGGGCGAATCCGGCCCGGAGCGGATCGGCCCGCACGTGGACGGCAGGAGTCCTTGGGCTCCGCTTCTCGGATCGCTGATTCGCGGCACTGCCTGTCACTGGGAGCGGCTCCAGGTCGGGCCGAGCCGGCGGGCGGACGGCAGCATCGCCGCGCCGGCGTACTCAGTCGACGTGCCCGTCGCGCTGCGCCTGGGCTTCACCCCCGCAGCGGTCTGGTTCGTCGCCGGTATCCCGCAGCTGCCCGACCCGCGGGGCGTCTTCATCCCGGGTGACGAGATTATGGTCGTCTTCTCCGGCGACAAGATGCGCGACATGGGCTTCGACAACCCCACGTTCCTTCAAGCACCCCAGTAACCAGCCCGGCCAGTCCCCCAACCGTGGCTGCAGCGTGGCCCCTGGCCAGAGAGGTTCTGTTGGCTGCTGCCGCGCACGACCGGCGGCAGAAACGGGTGGGTTCCGCGTGCTACGTGCCGACCTCGAGCACATCTCGCCTGGACAGTCAGGCGGCCAATCGTCGGATGAAGTCAGCTACCGCAGCCGCGCGGTCGGGATGGATCCGCACCCTTCTACGCACTCCGTCGAACCACCCGATCTCGGTCCCTTCCACGTATGCGCTAGGAGTCCACCGCTGATCCGCGCTCCATGCCTCCCCAGTGTTCGATCAATGCCGGATTTTCGCGAAGGCTTCGGGCGAGCGCATCCTCGAATCCTCGATCGGCGAAGTTGGGGGCAGCCAACTGGAGCAGGAGCACGAACGCCGGCTCTGATCTGTGCTCCACGATGGAGGCAACCCGAGCAGGCGACATCGCAGTAGCCTCGTCAGCCGTACCTTCCTCGCCCATCCGATACCTCCAACACGGTCACTCTGGAGATGACCACCGTGCGTAGCATGGTTGCCTCCGCCGCGCAACGCGGCAGATGCGGGCGTTGCGAGGCTCAGCCGATGCGCTCGGCCAGCGAGACGATGATCCCTTCCGGGCCCCGGACGTAGGCCATCCGCCAAGTGCCCTCGTACTCGCCGATGCCACCGACCAGTCCGTAGCCCTCGGTAGCTGCCCAATCGACAGCTGCCTGCAGGTCGTTGACCTCGAAGGCCACGTTGCGCAATCCCAGCTCGTTGGCCATGGCATCCGGTGAGCCCGGCACGGAGTCGGGTCGCACGAAGCTCGAGAGCTCCAGGCGGGTGCCATCGTCGGGCGGCTTCAGCATGACGATCTCGGTGCGGGAGTCGGGAATGCCACAGACCGTGTCCAAGAACTCGCCCTCGACGAACGTCCTGCCCTCGACCTCCAGCCCAGCGCCACGAAGAAGGCGGTCACGACGTCGAGATCTGCGACCGTGAGGCCGACGTGGTCGAAGCGCCGTACATGTGACACAGGCCCGTCCTCCCGTCGTCGTATCCACCGTGCATCCGCCACGGTAGGCGTTCTCAGTACCTCGTTGCGGGACCTCCGCAAACGCACACCATCAGCGGCAGATCCGGTATCTTGATCTTAGCGGGTGATCGCGCAACGCATCGCCGCCCCCGAGCCTCGACGCAGCGGTCGCGCTCGGGCTCTGCAGTGATACGGTCCGCTCCGCCGCCCGACTTGACCGTCCGTCGAGCGGGCCTGACCGTGCGGCCCTGGCCCAGCTGTGGCCGGCCTCACCCAGCTGGTCGTCACATGTGCTGGACGGCGAAACCGAGGTTTCCGAGCACCTTGACAGCGCCGGTCCTGCCGCCCTCGAAATCACCGGAGGCGAGGCGCTGGCCCGTCGCGAACTCATAGGCTGTGCCCAAGATAGCCTTCGGCGGGTAACGGCGGTCGCCCTGGACCAGCTCGTAGGTTGTGGTCGGAGCGAAACCGTGCTCAGCGAAGAAACGCTGCGATCCGAGTCGGTCGTACTCTTTTATCGCGTGCAACACGTCAGCACGGGTGACTTGGTCCCACGCGAGCGAACGTGGCATCGCATTCTCCCAATTTCCGTGGTATGCGTATCCGTCACCACGATAGATGACGCATTGCCCGTGCGCGGGGTGTTCAGGTAGGCGTGGGCCGCCCTGCGCGGTCAGCTTAGGAACTCGAGCAATGCCGTGTTGACGATGTCCGGCCGTTCCAGCGGAAGTAGGTGCGCCGCGTCGGCGACGTCGGGCAGCCGGCGGGCCCGCGGGACCTCGCCGGCGATGCGGTCGGCCAGGTGCCGGATCTCCGGTACGTCGGCCGCACCGACCCCGACCAGCGTGGGCACCCGGATTTCGCCGAGCCGGCCGATCGCCGGCGGGGTCAACTCGCGGATCGGCACCGCATCCAGCGCCGCCTCCGCGGCCAGCGCGCGCCGGTCCATCTCGGTCGCGAAGGCGAGCAATTCCGGGTCGAGCTGGGACGGTTCGCGGTCCGGACCCACCACCCAAAGATCGACCTCGGCCTGGGCGATCGCATCCAGATCGTCGTCGTCGATGTCGCCGAACAGCGACTGATGCAACTCCTCGAACTCCTCCGACCAGGGATGCCCGGACACCGCCGCGCCGAACAAGGCCAGCGCGCTCACCCGATCCGGATGCCCCAGCGCGGTGTCGATGGCGACCTTCCCACCGAAGGAGCAACCGACCACCGCGGCCCGCCCGATGGCCAACACGTCGAGTAGTCCGACCACCGCGTCATGGTTGGCGTACGGTCCGGCGGGCACCGCCGACTCGCCGTACCCGGGAAGGTCCACAGTCAACACCCGAAAGCGGCCGCGCAGCGCCGCGGCCTGGTGCGACCACATGCGGCGATCGGCGATTCCGGCGTGCAGCAGCACGACCGCAGAACCGTCGCCGGCATCGTCGAATGCCAGGCCGATTCCTTGCATCTCCACGAACGGCACGCCAGTACGCTAGGCGCGGGCCCGGTGGTGACGCAACGCCCGGTGTCATGCGCTTGATTTCCACATCCGTGCAGGCGTCCGCACATCCGTGCGGGCGTGGAGAAACGATCGATACATGGCGCACGGGGATTCACCGGGGCCCCGAGCTGGCGCGTACCACGAGGCTGGGTGCGACGCGAGTCTCCGCCGCGAACGTTTCCGACCCGTCGATCATCTCGACCATGGTGCGCAGGCCGCAGCGACCGACCTCGTCAAAGTCCTGCCGCACGGTGGTCAACGCCGGAAGGAAGAACTCGGCCTCCGGCATGTCGTCGAAGCCGACCACGCTGACCCGCTCGGGTACCCCGATTCCCGCCTCGTGCAGGGCGTGCAGCACGCCGAGCGCCATCTGGTCGTTCGCGACGAAGACGGCCGTGAGGTCGGGTGCCGCGACAAGCCGGCGGCCGGCCGCGTACCCGGAGCGGGCACTCCAGTCACCGCTTACGATGGGCGGTGCCGGCACACCCGCCGCGGCCAGCGCGGCCCGCCAGCCGTCGATGCGCAGCACCGCCTCGGGCCAGTCGGCGGGGCCGGCGACGTGCCAGACGGTCCGGTGACCGAGCTGGAGCAGGTGCCGGGTGGCCAGCTCGGCCCCGGCGAACTGGTCAACGACCACGACGGGCATGTCCTTGCCGAAGCTGGCCTCGAGGGCGACGACCGGCATGCCCCGGGGCAGGTCGCGTACGGCGTGCGCGGCTGCGTTGGATGGGGCGATCACGATCACGCCGTCGACCGACTGTTCGGCGAGCATGTCGACCGCGCGCCGGACCGACCCGGTCGTGTCCTGTTCGGACAGCGCGACGACGCTGATCGCGTACTGCTCCTCCTGGGCCGCCCGCTGGATGCCGAGCAGCGTCGACGACGGGCCGTACAAGTCGGCGTCGAAGCTGAGCACGCCGATCGTGCGGGAACGCCGCGTGGCCAGGCCGCGGGCCAGGGCGTTCGGCCGGTAGTCGAGCTGCCGCATCGCCTGCAGCACACGCGCGCGGGTCGCCTCGCGCACGTGTGGGTGCCCGTTGATCACACGGGAGACGGTCTGGTGGGACACGCCGGCGAGCCGGGCCACGTCGTGCATGACCGCCCGGGCTGGTTTCGGCTCCCGCCCGATGGCCTGATCGTAGCCCGCGTGATCTTGCATGTGCCCGACGCGGCCGCGGCCGCCCTACCGGCCCTGCGTGATGCGGTAGTACGCCGCGTTCCAGCGCAGCGCGTCGGCGAACGCCGCCGGCGTGGTGTGCTGATCGATCATCAGCAGCTCTATGTTGGCGAGCTGCGCGAGGTCGGCGAGCGTTTCGTAGTCGACGGCCGTCGTGAGCACCGTGTGGTGCGGCCCGCCGGCAGACAGCCACGCCTGGGTGGCCGCGCCGAAGTCGGGGGACGGCAGCCAGACCGCGCGCGCCACTGGCAGCCGGGGCAGCGGCTCGTCGGGCGGCACCAGTTCGACCCGGTTGGCCACCATCCGGAGCCGGTCGCCGAGGTCGACCATGCCCACCACGATGCCCGGACCCGGGGCCGCGTCGAACACGAGACGCACGGGGTCCTCGCGGTTGCCGATGCTCAGCGGGTGGATCTCGGCCCGCGGCACACCGTCCGCTATGGACGGGCATATCTCGAGCATGTGCGCGCCGAGGATCTTCGGCGCGCCCGGACCGAGGTGGTACGTGTAGTCCTCCATGAACGACGTGCCGCCGGGTAGCCCTTCCCCCATCGCCTTGACGATGCGCAACAGCACGGAGGTCTTCCAGTCCCCCTCCGCGCCGAAGCCGTACCCGTCGGCCATCAGCCGCTGCACCGCGATCCCGGGCAGCTGGCGCAGCCCGGCCAGGTCCTCGAAGTTGGTGGTGAAGGCCGTGTACCGGCCGCCGTCCAGGAGGCGGCGCAGCCCGACCTCGATCGCCGCGGCGTACCGCAGCGAGTCGTGGCGGGCGCCGTCGCGGCGCAGCTCCGGCACGACCTGGTAGCTCTTCTCGTACCGCGCCGCGACGTCGTCGACGTCGTGCTCGTCCGCCGAGTCCACCGCGTTCACCAGCTCGGCCAGGGGCAGGGCGTCGACCGCGGCGCCCAGCCGGATCTGGGCCTCGACCTTGTCGCCCTCGGTGTCGGCGACGCCGCGCATGGTGTCGCCGAATCGGGCCAGCCGCAGGTCGTGCGCCGCCTGCCAGCCGAGCGCCGCCCGCGCCCATTGACCGATCCGGTGTCGCACCTGCGGATCGCTGCCGTGCCCGGCCACCGTGGTCCGCCGCAGCCCCATCCGGGTGGCGAGGAAGGCGAACTCGCGGTCGCCGTGCGCGGCCTGGTTGAGGTTCATGAAGTCCATGTCGATCTCGGACCAGGGCAGCTCGCGGTTGGCCTGGGTGTGCAGGTGCAGCAGCGGCTTGTTCAGGGCGGCCAGGCCGGCGATCCAGGCCTTCGCCGGCGAGAACGTGTGCATCCACGTGATCACCCCGACGCACGCGTCGTCGCCGTTGGCGGACAGGCATGCCCGGCGGATCGCGTCGGCGCCGGTGAGCACCGGCCGCCACACCACGCGTACGGGTATCTCGGCGGCACCGTCGAGCATCGCGACGACCTCGCGGGACTGCTCGGCCACCTGGCGCAGCGTCTGCTCGCCGTACAGCTCCTGGCTTCCGGTCAGGAACCAGATCTCGCGGTCCGTCATGGCTGCCCCTCCCTGCCTGCGTGGTCTCGCTGGCCGTACGCGGTGCGGTACCGCTCGTGCAGCCTGTCGACGTGCTCCGCCGCGAGCGGAAGCGGCTCGCCGAGCTGGCGCGCCAGGTGCACGGTGCGGGCGGCGTCCTCGCACATCACCGCGGCCTGTACCGCGGCGCGGGCGTCCGGCCCGATCGTGAAGACACCGTGGTTGCGCATGAGCACCGCGGGCGAGCGGGACGTGCGGAGCGTGTCGACGACGCCCCGCCCGATCTCGTCGCCGCCGATGAGCGCGAACGGCCCGACCGGTATTTCGCCGCCGAACTCGTCGGCCATCGCGGTGATCACGCACGGAATCGGCTCGCCCCGGGCCGCCCACGCGGTGGCGTACGTGCTGTGCGTGTGGACCACGCCGCCGACCTCCGGCATGTGCCGGTAGACGTACAGGTGCGAGGCGGTGTCACTGGAGGGCGTCAGATCGCCCTCCGCGACGACGCCGGCCAGGGTGACGACGACCATCGCCTCGGGAGTCAGGTCGTCGTAGCTCACGCCGCTCGGCTTGATCACGACGAGGTCGCTGTCGGGTACGCGTTCGGAGACGTTCCCCGACGTCCAGGCCACGAGACCGTTGCGGGTTAGCTCCGCGTGCAGCCGGGCGACGCGCTCCCGGACCGACCACAGATCAGCCATCGTGACCCCCGGCGCGCGCCGCGTTGCGGATCGATCGCAGCCGGTGCAGCACCTCCGAGCCGCCGCGACCGAAGTGGTCGTGCAGTTCGCGGTACTCGGCGTACAGCTCGCGGTAGGCGGCCGCGGCGGTCGGCCGCGGCGTGTAGGCCGCGCGTCGGACCGAGCCCATCGCGGCCGCGGCGGTGTGGATGTCCGGGTACGCGCCGGCGGCCACCGCCGCGTGGATCGCCGAGCCGAGCGCCGAGCCCTGATCAGAGCCGACGCTGATCGGCCGGTCCAGCACGTCGGCGTACACCTGCATCACGAACGGATTCTTGACCAGCCCGCCGGCCGCGACGAACTCCTGCACCGGCACGCCCGCCTCGTCGAACGCCGCCAGGATCGTCCTGGCCCCGAACGCCGTCGCCTCCACCACCGCCCGGTAGACGTCCTCGGCCCGGGTGTCCAGGGTCAGCCCCACGATCACCCCGGAGAGGTGGTGGTCGACGAGGATCGAGCGGTTGCCGTTCAGCCAGTCCAGGGCGAGCAGGCCGTGCTGGCCCACCGCCTGCCGGGCGGCCAGCCGGCTGAGGTGCTCGTGCACGCTCACCCCCGCCTCCGCGGCCGCGGTCCGGTAGGCCTCCGGCAGGGCGTGGTCGGCGACCCACGCGAACAGGTCCCCGACGCCGCTCTGCCCGGCCTCGTAGCCCCACTGCCCCGGCACGATGCCGCCGTACACCACGCCGCACATGCCGGGCACCTCGTACACCGACTCGGCGCTCATGACATGGCAGGTCGAGGTCCCCATGATGGCAACCAGCTGCCCGGGCCCGGTGGCCTGCACAGCGGCCGGTGTGACGTGGGCATCGACGTTGCCGACCGCGACGGTGATCCCGACCGGCAGCCCGGTCCAGCCCGCCGCCTCGGCCGTGAGGGTCCCGGCCGCGTCGCCCAGCTGGGAGAGCGGGAACTCAATCTTGCCGGTGACGACGTCGGCGAAGCGTGGATCGAGCTTCCCTAGATACTCCGCCGGGGGGTAGCGGCCACCCTGGTGGATTCCCTTGTACCCGGCCGTGCAGACGTTGCGCGTCTCGCGGCCGCACAGCTGCCAGATGATCCAGTCCGCCCCCTCGATCCACCGCACGCAGCGGTCGTAGACCTCTGGATCCTCCTCCAGCACCTGAAGGGCCTTGGCGAACTGCCACTCAGAGGAAATCTTCCCGCCGTAGCGGGACAGCCAGGGCTGGGCCATCTCGGCCGCGACCGCGTTGATCCGGTCCGCTTGCGGCTGGGCGGCGTGGTGCTTCCACAGCTTCGCGTACGCGTGGGGCCGGCCGCGCAGGGCGTCGAGCCGGCACAGCGGCGTGCCGTCTGCCAGCACTGGCAGCGGCGTGGAGGCGGTGAAGTCGGTGCCGATGCCGATGACGTCCTCTGTCCGTACGCCCCCGGCGGCCACGGCCTGCGGGACCGCCGTGCGGAGGACCTCGAGCCAGTCACCTGGGTCCTGGAGGGCCCAGTCCGGGGGCAGGGGGGCGCCGGTGGCCGGCAGCCGCTCGCTGATCACGCCGTGCCGGAACGCGTGAACGGCGCTGCCCAGCTCCGCACCGTCGCGCACCCGGACGACCACCGCCCGGCCCGACAGGGTCCCGAAGTCGACCCCGACAACGCACGGTTCTGCGTTCACGTCAACACCACCCGGCCCCTTCGACACTCATCGCGCGCCCCGCCGCCGCAGCACCGCGTGCATGGACCTCCGCCGGAGCCGAGCGCGGCAGTGGTCTGACCCTGCATCAGGGTACTCCAATTGTGAACGTTAACATGGACCGACGTCAAGCGCGGCGGACCACCTGCTCGGCCCGGAACCGGCACCGGTCGCAGTGAGGGCGCCCGCGATCTCGTCCACGTCCTCGGTGGACAGTGTCAGCCCGGCGGCGACCACCATGTCATCGATCTGGGCCGGGCGCCGCGCGCCGACGATCGCTCCGGTGACGCCGGGCCAGGCGAGCGTCCAGGCGACGGCGACCGCCGCGACCGTGACCCCGTGCCGGGCCGCGACCGGGCGCAGCGCGTCGACCAGGCGCAGATTGCGGGCCAGCAGTTCGCCGGTGTACTGGCGCGCGGTGCGCCGCCAGTCGTTCGCCGGCAGCGCGGCCACCCGCCCGGCGCTGAACGAACCGGACAGCAACCCGGACTCCATCGGGCTGTACACGATGACTCCGGTGGCGTGTGCGACGCACCAGGCGATCACGTCGGCGGCGTCGCGGCGCAGGAGCGACAGCGGCGGCTGGAGGCTGTCTACGTGGCCGATCTTCTCAGCCGCGTCGAGCTCACCCGTGTCGTGATTGGACAGTCCGATGGCCCGGACCGTACCCGCCGCCTTCAGGTCGACCATCACTTGCCAGTATTCCTCCAGCGTGGGTCCGTGCTGCGGCGGCCAGTGGACCTGTAGCAGGTCGAGCCGCTCGAGACGTAACCGGCGCAGCGACTGCTCGACCTCCCACCGGATCCAGCGAGCGTCGCGCTGCTGTGGTCCCATCGGGTTGGCCGGGTCCCAGCGCAGCCCGCACTTGGTGAACACGTACGGCCGCTCGTCCCCGGGGAGGCCGGCCAGAGCCGCGCCGACGACCTCCTCGGAATGCCCCAACCCGTAGATCGGCGCGGTGTCCAGCCAGTTGATGCCGGCCGCGACCGCCGTCCGGATCGTGGCGATCGACTCCGCATCGTCCTGCGGCCCCCAGGCATGCTCCCAACCCTCGCCGCCGATCGCCCACGCACCGAGGCCGACGGTGGTGATCTGCATGCCAGTGCCCCCGAGAGCGCGAGTCGGTGGGGCAGGCATACTTCCTCCTCCTCCATGGATCGATGCCGGCGGCGCAGGCACGGTCGCTCCCGGCGCGAGCCAACCGCGGTCGGGGCTGATGCCGGCAACGTAGCCGCGCCGTCGCGCAGGCGTCAATCGCGCACGTGTCCTGGTTCATCTAACCGTCTATTGTGGACGAGCCGGACGATTTACCGTTGCCTCGCGCGCTCCCGGAAACTCTTCGGGAACGCGGTTGGCGACCTCTTGACGTGCGGCTATGTTAACGCTCACAATCGCGGGGTACCAGGGTTGTCCGGGATTCGATCACGGGCTGTGGGCGCCGGAGCTCCGACACCGGGTGCCGCCGGGACCGGGTCCGGATCGCGAGCCGCCAGGTCCTGACGCGTCATCCCATTCGGAGGTCCCGCTGCCGACCACATGCACGAAGGAGGGACGATGCACAACCCCGGCGCGCGCATCCGCGACGGTTCCAGCAGCTGGTCTTCGGCCGTGGGTACAACCACAACTTCGTGCTCAATCGGCACGACACGACGACGGCACGCTGGTGGGCACCAGCGGGCGCGGGTGCCGCCAGGGCGAGGGTTTCGCCCTCGAAACCCAGCACTACCCCGACTCTCCGAGCCACCCGGACTTCCGTCGACGGCGCTCAGGGTCGGTGACACGTACCAGACCACGACCATCTACCAGTTCTCGACGACACGGCACTGAGCCGCGCGCGGTCCCGCGTACCGGCGGGGTCGTGACGGTTCACGGCACGACGCACGGGTGACTCGGACGTCGCGCCGCCCTCACGGCGGCCGAGCCACCGCGGCTCGTAGGCCGACCACACCGTGGCGTCGCTGTCGAACCCCCCTTCGGTTCAGCACCCGCTGGCAGGGCAGCCATGGGTCGGCGGTGAGGAGGTCTTGATGAGTAAGGTTCACCCCAAGGTCGAGGAAGCGGTTGACACCCTCGACCTCAACCCGGTCACTCGGCGAAGGCTCCTGGCTGGAACCGGGTTGGCCAGCGCCTCGCTCGCGGCGACGGCGCTGCTATCCGCGTGCAGCAAGAAGGAAGAAGCGGCCACCGGGTCGATCGGCAACTTCCCGAAGACGCCGAAATGGAAATGGGTCTTCGTCTGCCACGTCACGACCAATTCGTTCTTCACCCCGACCCAGTACGGCGCCGAGGACGCCTGCAAGCTGCTGGGCACCTCGTTCCAGTGGACCGGGTCGAAGGACTCGATCGTGGCCGAGATGGTCAACGCGATCAACACCGCGGTCAGTTCCAAGGCCGACGGCATCGCGGTGGCCGTGGTCGACAAGAGCGCCTTCCGCGGGCCCATCGACTCCGCGCTCGACGCCGGGATCCCGGTCGTGTCGTACAACGCCGACGGCGCCCGCGACGACCCGGGCAGCAACCGGCTGGCGTACATCGGCCAAGGCCTCTACGAGTCCGGGTACGCGCTGGGTCAGCGGGCGCTGACCAAGCTGGACTCGGGCGACGTGGCGGCGTTCATCGCCACCCCAGGTCAGCTGAACATCCAGCCGCGCATCGACGGCGCGCAGCAGGCGTTCAAGGACTCCGGCAAGCCCGTGAACGTCACCGCGGTGTCTACCAACGCCGACGTGACCAAGGGCCTGTCCATCATCGACGCGTACGCCCAGGGCCACTCGAACCTGGCCGGCATGCTCGCGGTGGACGCGGGCTCCACCTCGTCGGTGGGCCAGACGGTGGCCAAGTACAAGATGCGCGACAAGGGCCTCAAGGTGGCCGGCGGTTTCGACCTGGTACCCGAGACGCTGACCGCGATCAAGAACGGCGATCTCGACTACACCATCGACCAGCAGCCGTACCTGCAGGGCTTCCTGCCGGTCCTCGCCCTGTACCTCTACAAGCTGTCCGGCGGTCTGATCTTCCCGGTGCAGACCAACACCGGTCTGCTGTTCGTCACGAAGGACACCGTCGATCCGTACCAGTCCACGAAGAGCCGGTACGAGGGGTCCGACAGCTCGCCGAAGCTCATCAACCGCAGCGGGCAGATCGCGCACGCCTAACCGGGTGGCTGCTCTTCCCCAACCGCGGTTTCGTGGGTGATTGTGGCGGCAACGGCCGCCACAATCACCCCGGGGAGGCCGGAGGAGACATCCACGAGGAGGACGGCAAACCGTGAGTGAGACTGTCCAAGTCATCGAACCCGCGGAGCGGGCCGGCCCCCCGCCCGAGCCTGCTAGACGGCGAACCATCCTGACCCTGCTGCGCGACACGTTCCTGCAACGGCGCGAGGCGAGCGTACTCATCGTCGCCCTGGCCCTGATGGTCTATTTCGAGTACAACCGCTCGATCTTCCTCAGCCAGGGCAATCTGCTCAACATCGCACAGGCCACGGCGCCCACCGCGATCGTCGCCACCGGCATCGTCCTGCTGCTGGTCAGCGGCGAGATCGACCTGTCGGTCGGCATGACGTTCGCGCTGGCCCCGTTTCTGATGCACTACTTCGCCGACTTCTACCATGTGCCCTCGATCCCGGCGATCCTCCTGGCGCTCGTGGTCGCGGCCGGCATCGGCTGGTTCAACGGGTTCGTCTCGATCATCTTGCGGGTGCCGTCGTTCGTCGCCACGCTCGGCACCTTCTACGCATTGCAGGGCTTCGTGCTGACCACGTCGCACGCGTACCCCGCCGAGATCCCCAAGGGCATGGACGGCGCGATACGGCAGTGGATCGGCCCGCCGTCAGGCTGGGCCGAGCTGATCTGGGCGGTGCTGATCGTCGTGGTCTTCCACTTGGTGCTGACCCGTACCCGGTGGGGCCTGCATACTGTCTCGGTCGGCGGCAACATCATCGGCGCTACCGAGGCCGGCATCCGATCCCGCCGAATCAAGATAGGCAACTTTGTTATCGCGAGCGTGCTCGCCGGATTCGCCGGGATCGCCGAGGCGTTTCGGGTCCACACGATCGACCCAAACCTCGGCGGTGGTGCACAGATCCCGTTCCTGGCCATCTCCGCGGCGGTCATCGGCGGTACCGCGCTCGCCGGTGGCTCCGGCACGGTCGCCGGCGCATTCCTCGGCGCGCTCGTGCTCGCCGAGCTCCAGAACGGATTCAACCTCATCGGCATCAGCGCTAACCCGTACTTCCTCATCCTGGGTGGTGCGATCCTCGTATCGATGATTGCCAACCAGTACCTGTCCCGCTTGCGGCGCACCGGGAGGACGTGATGACAGCGGAGGCGTCGCCGGCGCGGACCTGCACCGGCAATGGCACCGACGTCCTGCGGGTAGAGCACATCGTGAAGCGGTTCGGCGCGCTGACCGCGCTGCGGGACGTGAATATGCACTTGCGCAAGGGCGAGGTGCTCGGGCTGATCGGCGACAACGGGGCGGGCAAGTCCACGCTCATCAAGCTCATTTGTGGCTACCACCGGCCGGACTCCGGGCGGATCTTCGTCGACGGCGAGGAGGTCACGCTGCGCTCGGTCGACCACGCCCGCTCGATCGGCATCGACACCGTGTACCAGGATCTGGCCCTGGTGAACGAGCTCACCGTCTACCACAACATGTTCCTCAACCGTGAGCGGGTCCGCTGGCCGTTCCTGCACAACCGGTTGATGCGCAAGCTCGCCAAGGAGCACCTCGACGACATGGGGGTCAACATTCCCGACGTCAGCGTCGAGGTGGCCAAGCTGTCCGGTGGCCAGCGGCAGGCGATCGCGGTCGCCCGTTCGGTGTACTCGGACGCGAAGATCCTTCTGCTCGACGAGCCGCTGGCGGCGATGGGCGCCAAGGAAGGCGCGTTGATTCTGGATCTGGTCCGCGACCTGAAGGCGCGTGGCGAGGTGTCGATCATCATCATCGCGCACAACTACGCGCAGGTCCTCCAGGTCTGCGATCGGGTCAACGTGCTCCAGCACGGTGAGATCACGTTCGACAAGGCCACCGCGGAGACGTCGACCGAGGAGCTGACCGACCTCGTCGTGGCCGAGTATCGAACGGCTCGGGCCAAGCGGTCGGCGGGCGGCTGACTTTCCCGGACCGACGCCGACGGGCCTTCGGCGGCCCGGAGCCGACGCTCCGCTCCGCGCGCCGGAAAATTTTCCGCAACTTGTTGGTCGCCAAACGTATCGACCGAAGTCTTGACCGTTGTCGGCCAACGGCTTTATCGTCCGGAAAGCCTTATCCGTTCGGCGGAAATGTCTCCGCCGAGGTGCCTAGCCGACGCTCGACCTTCCGGGGGAACGGCGTGACACGAAGCACAGACCGGCCATCGTCCTGACATCGCAACCCGCACGACCGCACCGGCTCTCCCCCATCCGGTTGTGCGCAGCAGTGTCCGGGGCACCGCCCGGGCAACTCGGCGTGGAACTCGGCGGTGCCGTTCACTTCGACCGTCCACATCGGAGTTCACCATGACCAGCGACCTGTCTTCCGTGTCGGTCAGCAGGCGCACTCTGCTCAAGACCGCGGGTAGTGCGGCGATCGGGGTAGCGCTCGCCACGGACGCGGGGAGCCCGGCCGCCGCCGCCCCGTCGGCCGACGCCGGCCCCGGCAACCCGTTCGTCACCGACATCTACACGGCCGATCCCGACGCGTTCGTGTTCGGCGGCCGGCTCTACGTGGACACCGACCGCGACCAGGCCCCACTCGGCGCCACCGACTTCGTGATGCGGGACTGGCACATGTACTCCACGTCCGACGCCGTGACCTGGACCGACCACGGCGTGCGGATGGCCCTGGCCGACTTCGGTTGGGCCGACGCGAACGCCTGGGCTCCACAGATGGTGCACCGCGAGGGCAGGTTCTTCTGGTACGTGCCGGTCCGGCAGGCGTCGACGCGGGCGATGACCATCGCGGTGGCGGTCGGCGACAACCCGCTGGGCCCGTTCACCGACGCCCTCGGCCACCCGCTGATCGACGGCACAGTCGCGAATCACAGCGCATTCGACATCGACCCCACGGTGCTCATCGACGACGACGGCCAGGCGTACATCTACTGGGGCTCGTTCTCCTCGCCGCGCGCGGCGAAGCTCAAGGACAACATGATCGAGCTCGCCGAGCTGGGCGACCCGGGCGGCGGCGCGACCGGGCCACGCGCGCCGGGCCGGATCGGCACCGGGGCGGTCAAGCTCAACGGCACCGCCGACCACGTCGAGTTGCCCGCCGGGATCGTCGCCGGGCTGGCCGACGTCACGGTCGCGGCCTGGGTCAACCCGGCCGGCACGCCCTTCTGGTCCAGGGTGTTCGACTTCGGCACCGGCACCAGCACGTACATGTTCCTGACCGTCAACTCGGGCGCCGGACCGCGGTTCGCCATCACCACCTCGGGCAGCGGCGGCGAGCAACGCCTCAGCACGACCGGCCAGCTGCCGCTGGGCACGTGGACCCATCTCGCGGTCGTCCTGGCCGGCGGCACCGGCACGTTGTGCGTCAACGGGGTGCCGGCCGCCACCAATCCGGCGATGACCCTGCGCCCGGCCGACCTCGGCGCGACGCCGCGGAACTGGATCGGGCGCTCGCAGTTCGCCGACCCGTACCTCAACGCGACCGTCGACGACGTGCAGATCTACGACCGCGGCCTCACCGCGGCCGAGGTCGCGGCTCTGGCCGGCGGCCAGCCGGGCGCGGGCACGGTCGCGTCGTACCACCTCGACGAGGCCGGCGGCGCCACCGCGGTGGACTCCTCCGGCAACGGCCGGGACGCCACGATCGTCTCCCCGCCGATCAACGTGATCACCCCACCGGGGCTGACCGGGTACTGGGAGGCGCCCTAGCTGTTCAAGCGCAACGGCACCTACTACCTGGCCTACGCGCGCGGCAATCCGCGTACCGGCGGCAACCCGGCGACCATCGACTACGCCACGGCCAGCGCACCGTTCGGCCCGTGGACCTACCGCGGTCGGATCCGGGGGACCGTCACCAACACCACGACCAACCACAGCGCTATCGTCGAGTTCGGTGGCCAGTGGTACATCGTCTACCACAACGGCATGCTCCCGGGCGGCGGTGAGTTCCGCCGCTCCGTCTGGATCGACAAGCTCTTCTTCAACGACGACGGCACGATCCAGCCGGTCACCCAGACGCTGAGCGCGGTGGCGCGCCGGCCGGTCGCCTACTACCCGCTCGATGAGGGCGTCGGCGAGGTCGCCGTGGATGCCACCGGGCACGGCTTCGACGCCGCGCTGGCCGGCGGGGCGTCCTGGACACCCGGCGTGCTGGGCAAGGCCGTCCGGCTCGGCGGCACCGGCCAGTTCCTTGGCCTGCCCACCGGGCTGATGTGGAACATGTACGACTTCACCGTCGCCTGTTGGGTCAGGCTGGACACCACCGACGGCGCGCCGCACATCTTCGACTTCGGCACCGGGACGACGCGTTACATGTACCTCACGCCGCGAAACAGTGCCGGCGTGGTGCGGTTTGGCATCACGACGAACGGCGCGGCGAGCGAGGTGCGCGTGGACGGCGGTGCCGCGCTGCCGACCGGGCGCTGGACGCACGTCGCGGTAATGAAGTCGGCACTGGTCGCGACGCTCTTCGTCAACGGCGTACCGGTCGGGCAGAACCCGAACGTCGGCCTGTACCCGGCGCGGCTGGGCAACACGCCGAACAACTGGTTCGGCCGATCGCAGAGCGCGACAAGTCCGTTCCTCGCCGGCTCGATCGACGATGTTCAGATCCACCAGCGAATGCTGGACGACGTCGAGCTAGCCGACCTCATCCTCGTCGGCCTCATCAACAGCCTCGTGGACTACATCGACGCACTTCCGATTCGCGCCGGAGTGAAGGCCTCGCTCACCGCCAAGCTCAACACGGTCGCGTCGCTGCTGGCCAGGCGGAACACCAGCGAGGCGATCGGCATCCTCGACGAGGACTTCGTCGGCGCGGTCGAGGACCTTCGCGGCAGCCAGCTCACCGACGCCGTGGCCGACGAACTCGTCGGGTCGGCCGCATTGATCAGATCGACGATCTGCGCAGCAGCTTGTAGACCCAAAGGAGCGTGGGGACATGAAACCGTTCGGGCGTGCTTCGCTACGACGATCGGCACACCGGGCAGCCCGGGGCCGTACTCGGAAGGTTCTGGCGGCAGGAATCGCATTCGCGGTGACGACGGCCCTCGGCGTCGGTGTGGCGCAGGCGGCCGAGGTGACCGCGCAGCCCGACCTCGGCTCGCCGCCGTTCACCGGGGTCGCCGACCCGATACCGACCGAGCCGGCGACGTTCGACCCGTCGCACAGCATGCTCCAGGCGATCTTCGACGCGGACGTGGCCGCCGGCGGCACGTCCTATTGGTTCGACCGCATCCTGGCCCGCCCGTTCTCCAGCGCCGGTGAAAGGACGCTGCTGACCCGCGGCCGGGCGCTGTACATGTACACCCACAACCCGTCCGTCCTCGGATTTTCCGGTCAGGGAACCGGCGCGAATGGCGGCGGCGGGTACGCGTACCGCCAGCCCCCCACCACCGCCACGCCGATCGCGCTGTACACGATCACGCTGTCCGGCGACGCGCTGGGCGAGACGACCGAGCAGCGCGTGCAGTACCCCAGCTACTGCTCGGCGAGTTTCACCCGGCCGGGCCTGTCGGTCGCGGAGAAGAAGTTCATCACCGACAACAACGTCGCGGTCACCGATCTGACGCTCACCAACACCGGCGACGCACCGTCGACGACGACGCTGACGGCGAGCTCGCCCATTGCCGCCACGCCGTCCGCAGACGGCACCGAGCTGACCGGCCAGGTCACGATCCGGTACGGCCTGACCACGATCTTCCCGCGGATGAGCGGCGACGGGTTCACGGCCAGCGGCACCGCCCTGGCGCGGACCGTGAGCCTGGACCCGGGTGCGTCGGTGCGCCTGAAGGTGCAGCTCGGGGCGATCGCCAACGAGATCCCCGCATCGGCGACGGATTACCAGCGCTACCGCGGTTACGACCCGCAGACCGCGTGGCTGACCCAGATGCGCGAGTACAACGCGTTCTGGGTCGACAAGGTGCCCTACCTCGACATCCCCGACAAGAACGTGGAGAAGATCTCCTACTACCGGCTGTGGGAAAACCGGTTCAACCTCTTCGACGGCAACATCCCCGGCAACGACTACCAGTTCCCGGCCGACCTCGAGGGCGCGCTTGGGTACAACAACCAGATCTCCCTGACCGTGCCTATGCGGCTGCAGGATCTGCAGTTCTACCGCGACCCGCTCTACTCGTACGGCCCGATCCTGTCGCAGGGTGAGGAGTCCGGGTGTCAGTCGTTCCACGACAACCCGGGCAACACCGGGAACTGGGACAACACCTACGAGCAGTGGACGGGCGCCCAGGCCTGGCAGGCCTACCTGGTGCACGGCGGACCGAAGTCGGTCGTGGAGAGACTCGCCCACTACGCCGAGTGCGACCTCAAGGGGACGCTGGCCAAGTTCGACACCAACCGCGACGACCTCATCGAGTACTCATCGGGCACGCTGCCCGGCAACGACGCCGACTCGGTGGCGTTCAAGTACTACGGCACCCGGCCGCAGGACCGTACCGAGACGTCTTACTGGTACGCCGAGGCGAGGACGGCCGCCGAGGAGTTCGCGTTCCTGGGCAACACGGCCAAGGCCGACGAGATGAAGGCCATCGCCGATCGCCTCCAGGATGCGATCCTGACCGACCTGTGGGCGAGTGGTCCGGTCACCAACTCCGACACGAGCAACTGCAACGCGACCGGGCCGCGGGTGGCCTGCAAGATCGGCAATGCGGTGCGGTTGTGCGGCAGCGCCGAATACGTCAACCTGCCCGCCGGGATCGTCAGCGGCCTGACCGACTTCACGGTGTCGGCCTGGGTCAACCCGGCGGCGAACAGCACGTGGTCCCGCGTATTCGACTTCGGCACCGGCACGGCGGTCAACATGTTCCTGACCGTCAACGCCGGCGGGGCGGGCCTGCGCTTCGCGATCACCACCAGCGGCTCCGGTGGCGAGCAGCAGCTCACCGGCGGCGGCCAGTTGCCCCTGAACACCTGGTCGCATGTTGCCGTGACCCTGTCCGGCACCACCGGGACGCTCTACCTGAACGGCAACCCGGTGGCGACCAACCCGAACATGACCCTGCACCCATCCAACCTGGGCAACACCAACCAGAACTGGATCGGCCGCTCGCAGTACTCCGACCCGTTCCTGAACGCAACCGTCGACGACTTCCAGATCTACGGTCGCGCGCTGGCGGCGTCCGAGGTCGGCGTGCTGGCCGGCGGGCAAGCGGGTTCGGGCGACGTTGTGTCGTACAAGTTCGACGAGGACTCCGGGGCGACGGCGATCGACTCGTCCGGCAACGGCCGCGACGGAACGATCATCTCGCAACGGAAGCCGACGATCACCTGCCCGGGCAAGGTGTTCCTGCAGCGCGACCTCACCACCGGCAACCTGGTC
This sequence comes from Micromonosporaceae bacterium, assembly GCA_036506495.1. Taxonomy (GTDB): domain Bacteria; phylum Actinomycetota; class Actinomycetes; order Mycobacteriales; family Micromonosporaceae; genus DASXRC01. The sequence continues at coordinate 20,454 of DASXRQ010000220.1, forward strand.
TGCTGGAAGGACCAGCAGAACTTCACCCCGTTCATCGACCGGGTTCCGCCGAACACCACGGAGTACATGCAGGCGCTGCGCTACTACGCCGACCCAGCCGAGTTCCCGCTGTTCCCGGTGTACACCGCCGACCAGGCCGACCAGGCCGCGAACCAGGCGTGTGCGGCGTGCCAGCACGGCAGCAACAACTTCTCCAACATCAACGAGACGCTGCAGGCCCGGCTGTTCTCGACGGCACTGCGCACGTATCCGTCGCAGTACACCACGCCGGATATGTACTGGCAGATGATCGAGTGGCAGGCGTGGAACGAGTTCGTCGGCGGGGACAACCGGTTCCCCGACAACAACGAGTTCTTCTTCAACTGGGACCCGACCACGCAGACGCTCGGGCGGTCGGGCATTCACCACGACACGCTCGGCTCGTTCAACTGGGTGATGTACCAGGATGTCGCCGGTGTTCAGCCCCGGATGGACAACGCGGTCGAGCTGTGGCCGATCGACATGGGCATGGACCACTTCGCGGTCAACAACCTGCGGTACCACGGCAGCGACCTGACCATCGTCTGGCAGCGGCCGGGCGGCGCGACGCCGTACGCGAACGCGCCGGCTGGCTACACGCTCTACCTCGACGGGCAGCGCGCGTTCACCGCGAACGGCCTCGCGCACCTGAGGTGGGACTCGCAGTCGGGCGCGGTGAGCGTGCTCGACGGCAGCGGCACCCAGGTGCTGGCCAGCGCGAGTCGGTCGCTGAAGACCGCGGCCGGCGTCGGCCTGACCGGCAACGTGCGAATGAGCGACGCCTTCCAGCGGGCGGGCCTCGACCTGTCCGGCGCATCGGGCTCGACCATCAACCTGGCCAAGGGCACGGCGGCGACCGCCTCGTTCACGACGACGAGCCCGGCGTCCGCGGCCACCAGCCCGGCCAACGCGTTGGACGGGTACACGATCAGCGGGCTCCCGGTGACCCAGGGCTCGTACCTGGCCACCAACCCGATCTGGGGCGACGTGGGTTCGCCCAATGCGCAGGACTGGCTGCAGGTTGACCTCGGCGCGCCGACCCGGCTGAACGACGTGAAGCTGTACTTCTACAGCAACAAGCAGTTCGGCCGCGGGGGCAACACCTACCGCGAGCCGGCCGCGTACACCGTGCAGTACTTCGATGGATCGGCGTGGGTCGACATACCGGGCCAGGCCAAGTCACCGGCGACGCCGGCGCCGAACTACAACGAGGTGACGTTCGCACCGATGGTCGCGCAACAGATCCGGGTGCTGATGACCCGCCAGGGCAGCTTCGGGGTGGGCGTGAAGGAGATCCAGGCCTTCGACCTGGAGTCGGTGGCCGCGCAGATCGGCAGCGTCAAGTCCTATGTCAGCGCGCTGCCGGTGGCCGACGGCATCAAGAGCTCGCTCATCGCGCAGTTGAACCAGGTGTTGGCGTTGTACCAGCGCAACAACAAGGCCGGGGCGGTGAGCGTCGTCAACGACTTCATCGCGCACGTCAACGGTCTGCGAAGCGATGGGGCGCTGACGGCCGATCAAGCGACCTTCCTCATCGCGTCGGCACACGCGATCACGGCACACATACTGGAGTAGTGAAAGAGGCGCGCCTGTACGCGGTTGGCGACCTGCGTGTCAGTGAGACCGACCCGCCGACACCCGGCCCCGGCGAAAGCCTGGTCCGGGTGTCGGCGGTCGGCGTGTGTGGTTCGGACCTGCACTGGTTCTCCGACGGGGGGATCGGGGATTCGTCCCTGTCCCGCCCGCTCGTGCTCGGGCACGAGTTCGGCGGCGTCGTCGAGAGCGGGGCACTGGCCGGCCGGCGGGTCGCCGCCGACCCCGCCATCCCGTGCGGCGACTGCGAACGCTGCCGGGAAGGCAACCACAACCTCTGCCCGGCGGTACGGTTTGCCGGCCACGGCGCGTGCGACGGAGCGCTGCGCGAGTACCTGGCCTGGCCGACCCGCCTGCTGCATCCGGTACCCCACGGCCTCACCGACCCGGCGGTCGCCCTGCTGGAACCGCTGGGGGTCGCGCTCCACGCGTTCGATCTCGGGCACCTGCGGCTCGGCAGCTCGGTGGCGATCGTCGGCTGTGGACCGATCGGACTGATGCTCGCGCAGGTGGCCAGCGCCGGCGGCGCCGGGCCGGTCGTCGCCGTCGAGCCGCTGCCGCACCGGCGCGCGGTCGCGGCCGGCTACGGGCTGGGTCCGGCGGTGGGTCCGGAGGCGGATGTGGCCGCCGCGCTCGCGGACGCGGGCGTCCCCGGCGGCGTCGACGTCGCGTTCGAGGTCGCCGGCGTCGACGACGCGGTCGCAAGGGCCATGGCGCTGGTCCGGCCGGGCGGGCGCGTCGTGCTCGCCGGCATCCCGAGCTCCGACACGACGACATTCCCCGCCTCGCTCGCGCGCCGCAAGGGCCTCACGTTGGTCCTGGTGCGCCGGATGCGCGACGGCTACCCTCGCGCCATCCGGCTCGTCGAGGGAGGGCTGGTCGACGTGGACTCGCTCGTCAGCCACCGGTTCGGTCTGGACGACGCGCCGGCCGCGTTCGCCACCGCCGCCGCTCGGTCCGGCATCAAGACCGTGATCGCCCCCTGACCGAGCTGCTGGCGCTCGCTCCGCTCGCGCGGCTCTCGCGCTGGTTGACCGCCCTGTAGCCGAACCTGCGCTCCTCGACTCCGGGCCGGCTGCGGGCGGCGCGCAAGAGCGAGGGCTGCTGGCGCTCGCTCCGCTCGCGCGGCTGCGCGGCGAGAGCTAGGGCGGCGGCATCTCGGTGGAGTGGCGGGTGACGAGGCGGCACGGCATGAGCTGGACACCCTTCTCAAGCGGGTGACCCTCGATGGCACGGAGCAGTTTCGTCGCCGCGGCGTGGCCCAGCTCGGTGAGGTTGAGGTCGATGGTCGTCAGCGGCGGACGGCAGCCCTCGGCCATCACCTCCCAGTTGTCGACGCCGACGAGGCCGACCTCCTCGGGCACCCGGCGGCCGGCCTCGCGCAGGGCATCGGCGACACCGCGCGCGATCTGGTCGCTGCCGCAGAAGATGCCGTCGAACTTCTCGCCGCTGCGCATCAGCATCGTCGCCGCCTCCCGGCCCCACCGCTCGCTCCATTCGCCCCACAGCGGCTGGTCGAGCACGAGCCGCTCACCGGCCGCCTCGAGGGCGGCACGCGTGCCGGCGGCACGGTCGCGCGCGGCCAGGTGCCGCTCGGGCCCGGTGATGTGCGCGATCCGGCGCCGCCCCGTGCCGAGCAGGTGCCGGATCGCCAGCCGCGCGCCCTGCTGGTCGTCGTGCAGCAGTGAAAGGTCGTCGGGGTCGTCGGACCGGGCCCGCGCGTACACGACCGGGATCGGCAGGTCGCGGCCCAGGCTCGGGCGCGGGTCGGTGGTACGCCCGGTGACGATGATCCCGTCGACCCGGCGGCCCAGCAGCGTGCGCACGTAGTGCTGCTCGCGGATGCGGTCGCCGCGGCCGTCGCAGAGCAGGACCGAAATCTGGCCCGCGCCGAGGGCGTCCTCCGCGCCGAGCATCACCGGGATGGTGAACCGGCCAAAGCTGTCGGTCGTCAGCACGCCGACGGTGTACGTGCGGCCCTCGAGAAGGTTCCGGGCGAGCAGGTTGACGTGGAAGCCGAGCTTCTCGGCGGCGGCGACCACGCGCTTGCGGGTCTCCGTGCGCAGCTGACCGCGACCGTTCAGCGCCTTGGACGCCGTGCCGGGCGAGACTCCGGCCAACCCGGCAACATCGTTGATCGTCACAGCGCCGTTCCGCCGCCGTTGCGCCACGGGACACCCCAGTCCTGTCGTCTTGCCGTCGAGCATACGAGCCACGGAAAAGTTTCCGCAAGTCGTTCAGTGCCGAGTTGCAATCGTCAGGTCTTAACAGCGTACTCCCGCCACTTTACTGTCCGGAAAAGGTTAGCCGTTTCGGGCAAGTTCAAGCTGGGTTACCGGTCGTATCGGCCGGTTCAGGGCCTCCTACCAGTCAAGGAGCAGACATGGCATCGGGCAACGACCGGGCGGCCGTGGCGCCCGGTATCCCACGGCGTCGCGTCGCCGGAGTCCTGCTGGCGGCGACCGTCGCGCTCGCGATGAGCGCGTGCGGCGGGTCGGACAACAAGAGCAGCAGCACCAATCCCGACGACGGAACCCAACTCACCATGTGGGTGCGGTCGGCCACCGACCAGTTCAGCAAGCGCCTCGTGGACGCGTACAACCAAGGTCACAAGAACCACATTTCGCTGACCATCATCCCCAACGACAACTACCTGACCAAGGTCGGCGCGGCCGCGGGCTCGCGGAGCCTGCCCGACATCCTCGCCTCCGACGTGGTGTACACGCCGAACTACACCAAACAGGGGCTCTTCCAGGACATCTCGTCGGAGATCAAGGCCCTGCCGTACAACAGCAGCGTCGCCAAGTCGCACCTGGATGTCGCGTCGTTCCAGGGCAAGACGTACGCCGTGCCGCACAAGCTCGACTCCTCGGTGCTCTTCTACAACAAGGACCTGTTCCGCAAGGCCGGCCTCGACCCCGAGACGCCGCCGAAGAACTTCACGGAGATCCTCGATTACGCGCGCAAGATCACAGCGCTGGGCCACGGCATCACCGGGTTCGACATCGCGGGCAGCTGCGGCGGCTGCGGTGTGTACACCCTGTTCCCGTAAGCCTGGGCGGCCGGCGTCAAGGTGCTCTCCGACGACGGCAAGAAGGTGGACATCAACAACGACGCCTTCCGGCAGATCTTCGGCCTCTACAAGCAGCTCACCGACGAGAAGCTCGTGGCCAGCAGCGACAAGACCCAGGACGGGTCGACGTGGCCGAACAACTTCCTCGCCGGCAAGGTGGGGATGCTGCCACTCGGTTCGCCCATCGTGGGCGCCCTACAGCAGCAGAAGATCTTCCAATGGGGTGTAACCCCGCTGATGTCCCCCGACGGCTCCAAGACCTCGACCTTCATCGGCGGCGACGTGGCCGGCATCTCGGTCAACTCCAAGCACAAGGCGCAGGCCTGGGACTTCCTCAAGTGGACACTCGAGGACAACGCGCAGGTGGAGATCATCGCCAAGAACGGCGACCTGCCCGCACGCACCGACCTGAGCGGCAACAAGTACACCGCGGCCGACCCCCGGACCAAGCTCATCGCGGACGGCCTGAAGAATGGCGTCACCCCATTCGCGCTGCCGTTCGGTGACCTCTTCAACAACCCGAACGGGCCGTGGGTCGAGACCATCCGCGGTGCGATTTATGGACCCGACCTGAACAAGGCCCTCGCGGCCGGGCAAGACAAGATCCAGAAGGGTCTCGACTCCGCCGGCTGATGGCGGACCGACTCGGGCCGGCCGCCCATCGTCGACGGCCGGCCCGGCCACTGTGGAGGACGATCATGTCCGTGACCGCCCGAGCCGACACCGACGTGCCCGCACGCTCCGTCGCGCCGCGGAGGTCGCACCGGCCGGCGACGCGTCGGCCGTTGACAGGCATGCTGTTCGTCGCACCGACCGCGGTGATCGTTGCAGCGCTGTTCCTCGTGCCGCTCGGGATCCTCGTCTACATGTCGCTGACGGACTGGCCACTGCTGGGGTCGCCGACTCCGACCGGGCTGGACAACTACCGCCAGCTCGGCGACGACGACCAGTTCATCGGCGCCATTACGTTCACGCTGATCTACACCGCCATCACGACCGTAGTGCTCTTCGCTGTGGCGTTCGTGCTCGTCGCGATCTCGAACAGTCCGCGCCCCGGGTCACGCTTCTACCGCACGGCGTTCTTCCTGCCGTACGTCGTGGGCACCGCGGCCGCGTCGTCGATGTGGTGGGTCGACGCGCACGACCAGCTCGGCGTCTTCAACCAGATACTGCACGCCGTCGGGCTTGCCGACCAGCCGGTCGGGATGCTGGCGTCTCCGGGGAAGGCCCTCATCACGGTCATCGCCCTGGTCGTGTGGAAGTTCATCGGCTTCCAGGTGATCGTGCTGCTGGTCGGCCTGCAGTCGATCCCTCGGGAGTACTACGAGGCCGCACTCGTCGACGGCGCGTCGACCTGGCAGCGGCTGCGCTTCATCACCGTGCCCGGCCTCAAGCCCACCCTCGCCCTGCTCACCGTGCTCTCGGTGACCGGGTCGCTGCTGGCCTTCGACCAGTTCTTCGTGCTGACCCATGGCGGTCCGGACAACAGCACCGTGACGGTGGTGCTAGCCCTCTACAACAAGGCATTTCAGTCGTTCCGGCTCGGCAACGCCGCCGCGGAGGCGGTTGTCCTGCTGGTCGCCCTGATCATCCTCAACGTCGTACAGCTGCGGCTGCTGCGGAGCAGGGAGAAGGAGTGAGCACGATGAGCGTGTCCACGCGGCCCTCGCGGCCGGTGGTCCGGGACCACGGCAACCGACTCCCGCGCGCGGCGCGCGGCGCGGCATTCCACGGCTTGAGCACCGTGCTGGCCGTCGCGTTCCTGTTCCCCCTGGTGTGGGCGGCGCTCAACTCGGTCAAGGCCAAGGACGAGGCGAACCGCCAGCCGCCCACCTGGTTCCCGCATAGCCTGTCGCTGGAGAACTACCGGAACCTCGCGTCGTTCGACCAGGGCATCGGCACGTACCTGCGGAACAGCATCGTGGTGTCCGCCCTGACCGTCGTGGGCTCGGTCGTCGTGTGCGTGCTCGGCGGGTACGGTTTCGCCCGGTTCCGGTTCCGGGGCAAGACCGCGCTGTTCGGCACGACACTGGCGATCCTGATGGTCCCGTACGCGACGATCCTGCTGCCGCTCTACATCCTGCTGGGCAAGCTGGGCATGCAGAACACGCTGATCGGCCTGGCCCTCGTGCTGGTCATGTTCCAGCTGCCGTTCGGCATCTTCATGATGCGCAACAGCTTCGAGTCGGTGCCGCGGGAGCTCGAGGAGGCGGCACTCGTGGACGGCTGCTCGGACTTCGGTGCGATGTGGCGCGTGTCGGCCCGGATCGTGGCACCGGGGATAGTCACCGTCGCGTTGTTCTCGTTCCTCATCTCCTGGGAACGAGTTCCTCGCACCGCTGTTCATCCTCAACGACGGCCGGAAGTACACGCTGCCGGTGATGCTCGTGAACATCCGGTACGCGTCGTTCAACATCCTCGACGTCGGCGCCCTGCAGGCCGGGGTCGTCGTCGCGATGGTGCGGTGCCTGGTGGTCTACCTGGCCCTTCAACGCTTCTACGTGAGCGGTCTGGTCGCCGGTGCGCTGCGCGGCTGACGCGATGCCCTTCTTCGGACTCGAGGAGACATGCCAGTGACGCCTTCGACCCCTCCCATCGGGCCGGTGTCGCCTCGCGCGACCGGGCGGCTCGCCCTGCGCCCCCTCGGGCTCGCCGACGTCGAGCTCACCCACGGGGTCTGGGCCGATTGGCAGCGTCTCAACCGGGATGTGACGATCCCGCACGCCCTCAGCTGGCTCGAGCGGGACGGCTCGGTCGACAACCTGCGCGCGCTGCGCTCCGCTGAACCGCCTGCCGAGCATCGCGGCCTATGGTTCAGCGACTCGGACGTCTACAAGATGCTGGAGGGGCTGTCCTGGGATCTAGGCCGGGCGCCGTCGGCCGCGCTGAGCGCCGCGGTGGCCGAGCTGATCGATGTGGTACGCCGGGCGCAGGAGGACGACGGGTACGTGAATTCGTTCGTCCAGGCGGGACACACGCAGCGCTGGGATCACATGGCGTGGAGCCACGAGCTGTACTGCATCGGCCACCTCGTCCAGGCGGCCGTGGCGAACCATCGCGCCACCGGCGACGGCGATCTGCTCGCGATCGCCCAGCGGGCCGCGGACTGTGTTGTGCGGGAGTTCGGCGACAGCCGGCGCAAGGACACCGATGGCCACCCCGAGATCGAGATGGCACTGGTGGAACTCTACCGGGAGACCGGCCAGGGGTCCTATCTGGACCTCGCCCAGCAACTGATCGATGTGCGCGGGTACCGGGTGCTCGACCCCCGGGGCACTTCGACTCGGCGTACTACCAGGACGAGATCCCCATCCGGCAGCAGACGACGGTCGTCGGCCACGCGGTGCGTGCGCTGTACCTGCTTACGGGCGTCGTCGACGTCTACCTCGAGACCGGCGAACGGGCGCTGCTGGACAGCGCGCTGCGCCTGTGGGAGTCGATGACGGCGACGAAGACGTACCTAAACGGCGCGGTCGGGTCGCGCTTCGACGGCGAGGCCTTCGGCGAGGAGTACGAGCTGCCGCAGGACCTCGTGTACGGCGAGACGTGCGCCACGATCGCGAGCATCATGCTGTCGTGGCGGCTGCTGCTCGCGACGGGAGAGGGCCGGTTCGCCGACGCCGTCGAGCGCGCCCTTTTCAACCTCTTCTCGGCATCCACCTCGGTCGGTCGCGACGCGTTCTTCTACGACAATCCTGCCCAGCGCCGCACCGCGCGGCCGGCGGCGCCAGTCAACGCCCGGCCGCAACGCGCCGAGGCGCCGGGTACGCGGCCGCCGTGGTTCCAGTGCGCGTGCTGCCCTCCGAACATCATTCGGACCATCGCCTCGCTCGGCACGTACCTCGCGACGGACACCAGTTCCGGCGTGCAGATCCACCAGTACGCTCCGGCCACGATCGCGACCGGCGCCGGCGTTCGCCTGGCGGTGGACACGCGCTACCCGCTCGACGGCGCGGTCGAGGTGACGGTGTGGGAGACGCCCAGCGCCGAGTGGACGCTGTCGCTGCGCGTGCCGGCCTGGTGCCGGGGCGCGACCGTCAGGGTCAACGGCACGGCGGTCCCGGCCACCCCGGGGGCGCCCGGCTATCTGGAGATCTCCCGCGAGTGGCGCGCCGGCGACGTCGTCGCGCTGTTCCTGCCGATGCCGCCGCGGCTGACGCTGCCTCATCCGGCGGCCGATGCGGTCCGCGGCGCGGTCGCGATCGAGCGCGGCCCGCTGGTGTACTGCCTGGAGAGCCCGGGCCAGCCAGACGGCGTCGACCTCAACCGGGTCGAGCTGCTGGTGGACGAGCCACTCACCGAGGCGTACCGGGACCTTCTCGGCCAACCCGTAGTGGTGATCGAGGCGGAAGCGTACGCCCGGGACGACTCGGCCTGGAACCGGTCGGGCTGGGCCACGCTCGGGGAGGAGCCCGCCGCGGCCGGCCGCCGGGTGCGGCTGACCGCGATTCCATACCATCTGTGGGCCAATCGCGGCCCGTCCGTCATGCGGATCTTCGTGCCGGCGCGGCGGGTTTCCTGATCACGGCTGCGCGCAGGTCGCCCTCATCGCAGTCCACTGTAGAAGTCTCGGATGTCCCGCACGAGCACGTCGGGCGCGAGGTGCGCGGCGTAATGACCGGCGGGCTCGTCGTACGCGTGCCACGACCGAATGTTCTTGTGGTCGCGCTCGGCGAACGTGCGCATCGAAACGAAGTCGCCCTTGAACATCGCCAGGCCGATCGGCACTGTGGTCGGCTCGGTGGGCTTGTCCGCCTTGGCGTCCTCGTAGTAGATCCGGGTGGCCGACGTGGCCGTGCCGGTCAGCCAGTACAGCATCACGTTGCTGAGAACGAAGTCCGGGTCGAGGTCGCCCAGCAGCTGAGCGTGCCAGCCGAGCAGCCCGACCGGCGAGTCGGTGATCGCGTACGACAGGGTCTGCGGCTGCTGTGAGTGCAGGATGTTGAACGACATCTTGTTGTCATAGAACCACTGGAGCACCTCGAGCGCCCGCTGCTCCTCCGGCGTGACCCTCGCGAACTCCGCTGGGTCGCCAGACGGGAACGAGAAGATCTGCGTGACGTGCACGCCGACGACGTGCTCGGGGTCGATCCGACCCTGCTCCGGCGCCACGAACGAACCGCCGTCGTTGCCCCCGGTTCCGTACCGGTCGTACCCCAGCCGCCGCATCAGCTCGGCCCACGCCCTCGCGGTGCGGTACCGGCTCCAACCGCGCTCTCGCGTGGGACCCGAGAACCCGAACCCCGGCAGCGACGGGATGACCAGGTGGAATGCCTGCTCGCCGGCCGGAGGTTCGGTGAGTGGCTCGATCACCCTCAGGTACTCCACGACCGAGCCCGGCCAGCCGTGGGTCAGCATCAGCGGGAGCGCGTCCTCGCGCGGCGAGCGGATGTGCAGGAAGTGAATGTTCTGCCCGTCGATCTCCGTAATGAACTGCGGGTACGCGTTCAGCGCCGCCTCCCAGGCGCGCCAGTCGTATTCGTGGCGCCAGTACTCGGCGAGCCGCCTCACGTCCGCCACCGGCACGCCGTAGTCCCAGCCGGAGTCGGGGATCTGGTCCGGCCAGCGGGTCCGGTCCAGCCGGTCACGGAGGTCGTCGAGGTCGGTCTGCGGGATGTCGATGCGGAAGGGCTTGATGTCTTCGGTCATGCCGCCGACGGTACGGTGCCTTCCGGTCAGTTCTTGTCCTAAATCTCTGGAAGACTGAAACAATGTTGGAAACCTCGGCGCGGCTGCTGCGGCTGCTCTCCTTGCTGCAGGCGCAGCGGGACTGGTCTGGCGCGGCCCTCGCGGAGCGTCTCCACGTCAGCGAGCGGACCGTGCGCCGCGACGTCGAACGGCTCCGAGACCTGGGGTATCCGGTATACGCCGCGCGGGGTTCCTACGGTGGGTACCGCCTCGGCGCGGGCTCCGCCATGCCACCGCTGCTACTGGACGACGAGGAGGCGGTTGCGGTCACGGTCGGGTTGCGCACCGCGGCCAGTGGCGCGATTGCGGGCATCGAGGAGACGACGGTACGGGCGCTCGCCAAGCTAGAACAGGTGCTGCCGACGCGCCTGCGGCACCGGGTCAGCGCGCTGCAGGCGTACACCGAGCCGGTCCCGGCGGATCGGACCGGCCCCACGGTGGATCCGGCCGTTCTCACCGCGCTCGCGGCGGCTTGCCGCGACCGGGAGCGGGTGCGGTTCGACTACCGCCATCACGACGGCTCGGCCAGCGTACGGTCGGTGGAACCGCATCGCCTGGTGTCCTGGGGCCGGCGCTGGTACCTCGTCGCCTGGGACGTCGACCGCCGGGACTGGCGCACGTTCCGGGTGGACCGCGTCGAACCGCGGACGCCGACCGGCCCGCGGTTCCCGCCGCGCGACCCGCCGGAGGGCGGCGCGGCCGCGTACGTGGCGCGCGGGGTCTCGGCGGCCGCCTGGCGCTATCGGACCCGGGTGCTGGTGCGTGCGCCGGCCGAGGTCGTGGCCGAGCGGATCAACCCGGCGGTCGGCGTGGTCGAGGCGATCGACGAGCACACCTGCGCGCTCAACACCGGCGCCGACAGCCTGCACACGCTCGCCGTGTACCTCGGCATGCTGGATCTCGACTTCGAGGTCACCGAACCGCCCGACCTGGTCGAGCACCTGCGCGCCCTGACCGTTCGCTACGCGCGCGCCACACGCTCGTAGTCCGCGGACAGTCAGGGCCTCGCGGCCGTCACCACGGGGACGGTGGCGGGGGCGCGACGACCGGAGGACGGTCGTCGCAGGTGATCGTGTTCGGCAGCTCCCACGGCGCGAGCCAAGGCCCGGTGGTGCCGCCGCCGTCGTTGCCGCCGAGGTCGATCACCGTGAACTCCGAGCCAGCCGGCGTGAAGTGGAAGGACCCGCAGTTGTTGATGCCGACCGCGCCGACGTTCCGAGCGTCCACGTTCTCGAACGACGCGGAACCGGCCACGCGAGCACTGACCACCGACGTTCCGGTGCCGTCGACCCTGATGTCCTTGAACGTGACGTTCGTGATGGAGTACAGGTCCTTCACCGAGAACTCGCTAACGAGCATGATCGCGTTGTACGTGTTGTCGAGGTAGTGATCCCCAACCACCTGGATATTCGCGTCGATGCTCTTCTCGAGCGCATAGATCCAGATGGCGCCCAGGCCGATGTTCCAGTTCAGCTCGTAGGTGCCGGCCCGGACCGTGGTGTTGTTCGTGATCCGTAGGTACCCGGTGAACGCCGTGGCGCCGAACCGGGACCCGACCTGAATGCCGCTGCCCTCTCGAATCGGGTCGGCGACCAGGTTGTTCGAGACCGTGTTGTCGGTTCCGCCGTATACCGCGATGCCGTTCGCGAGCGTCGGCGTCTGCACGGTGTTGTGGTCGAACGTGTTGTTGGCGTTCACGGTCGGTTCCGACCACATGGCCAGGGCGTCGTCCCCCGTGTTGCGCACGAAGCTGTTGGATACGACCGAGTTCACTACGCCGGCGTGGAAGTTGAGGCCGTCCGCGATCTGGTCGACCACCGTCGTGTTCGTGACGCGCGTACCGGTCATGGGCCCGTCGAACCAGAGGCCCACCTTCGTGTGGTGGATGTAGAGGCCGTCGATGGTCGAGTCGCTCATCGCCCCACCCACCCCGTTGACCTGGTCGGTGTCGATGCGCTCGCGGACGTCACCCTCGATCGCGAAGCCGGACAGGTGGACGCCGGTGCTGCCGCCCTCCGACGCGTACCTGCCATAGAAGCCGACACCGCTGTGCACGGAGCCGTCGGGCGCCGGTGTGCTCAGCGCGACTTCCCGGCCCTTGATGATCGTGTACCAGCTGCCGGCCCCCTCGATCGTCACGTTGTCGACGACGATGTGCCGGTTCACCTGGTACCGGCCCGGCGGGATGTAGACCGTGCGGCCGGCACGCTTCGCGAACGCGATCGCCCGGTCGAACGCGCCGGCGGAGTCGCGTCGACCCGACGGGTCGGCCCCGAACGCCAGCACGTTCGCCGCCGCCAGCCGGACGCGCGGCGGCGCGACCAGCTGCGAGTCCAGCAGGTCGATGACCGTCCACGTGGCGCTGCTGTCGGTGGGTACCGCGAGCCGCACCTTGTCACCCGCGCGGTACGTCCGACCGAGCAGCAGGCGCTGCTCGTCGTAGAAATGCATCGGACGGAATGGCTTGGTGATGGTCGGTGGCGGCGTCGTGAACGCGGGCACGCACGCGCACTCGGTGATCCACCAGTCGGGGTGCAGGAGATCGGCGTTGGGGTCGTTCGTGAAGGGGTACTGGTTGTACAGCCACCCGAACTGCGACGTGAGGGTCATGGTCTTCTTTGACTTGCCGTTGACGGTGACGTTCAGCGGCGCCGTGATGCCACCACCAGCCGGCGCGTCCGGAATGCTGTAGCGCACGTTGATGGCGTTGGCGGCGCTCGGCAGCGTGAACTCGACGTACTGTCCGGGCGTCAGCCTGACCGCCGTCCGACCGGACGCTTCCGCCGGCAACGTGTACGCGGTGCGGTCGGGGCCGATGATCGTGCCGTTGGTCACGGCGTTCTCGGCCTCCTGCTCGAGGAAATCGACGTTCGCGCCTCGGCCGGCGACGAGAGACGGGTCCAGCGCGGCACGTGTGATGACGGGCGCGGAACCCGTGGCCGGGTCCACGCCGGCGAGCGACGGGGCGGCGGCGCCGACCGCGACGGCGAGCACGACGGCGGCCACGGAGGTGGATCGGACCGCCAGCGCGGCCCTTCGCGGTGGCCCGCTCGACCACCGCGCGAGAGCTCCCATGGTGCTCGATGACATCGCAACACTCGTCTCTGTGGGGGTTGGGCGGCGAAGTCACCCCGGCGACGGAGGTGGGTGAGGTGACCTTAGGGCTCCCGATACGCATTCCACAAGAGCTTGTCGAGTATTTCCGTGAGATTGCTTCAGAGTTGCGTAGGAGCACTCCGTTCTTGCGTCATCTCGATCCCCGCTCCACACTTCGTCAGAGTTGGGGTTTCCTGCCCCCGCCGATCGCCCGACTCCGACGGAGTTGGGAGAGGGGAGTGGTCCGCGAGCGGGCGTCAGGCGGAGCACGGCCGGCCGGTCACACTCCGGCGGCTCTCGTTCGTCATCCTGGTTGGGTGTTCAACACACGTAGAAGGGAGCCGACGGTGGCTCTGCAGGTAACCGCCATCATGATCGGAGTCGAGGACCTGGCCCGCTCCAAGAAGTTCTACGGCGAAGGCTTGGGGTGCGCGCTCGAGCAGGACTATCCCCACTTCGTGTCGTTCAACCTCGGCGAGGGTTCGTCGTCGCTGGCGCTCTACGCACGCGAGGCAGCGGCACAGGATGCCGGCGTCTCCTCGGAGGGATCGGGGTTCCGCGGCGTCTCATTCCACTACATCGTCCCGACGAGGGAGGCCGTGGACGAGGTCATGGGCAAGGCCGTTGCGGCCGGTGGCGGCGTCGTCAAGGAAGCGGCGGGCGTTCAGTGGGGATACTCCGGGTACTTCAGCGACCCGGACGGTTACCTCTGGAAGGTGGCGTCATCCGCCTGACCGACACGAACACGGCCGGTGGCCGGCCGGGTCGAGGCCTGGCCGGCCACCGTGGTTGACTCCCGGGCCGATCAGATCGGAGTGCCCCGGGGCGGCGTTCCGGCGGACCCGTAGGTGTCGCCGTAGTAGCCGCCGAGCTTGTCGCGGTACGCCTGGTCGGTGTGCGAGTCGGCGTCGTACTCCGGAGCCGCCTTGATCTGGTCCTTGCTCCGGTCCACGAAGACCCGACGCTCGTCGTGATCGACCTGGTTGACCACACCGGCCGGCAGCATGACCTTCTTACCGAAGATCCACGGACCGGTGTCGACCACGAGGTAGCTGGCGTTGACGTCATGGTTGGCACTGTCGATCTTGCCAATGCTGCCGTCGGTCGCCTCCACCTTGTAGCCGACCAGGTCAGCGCCGGTCGCTCCCGCCTCGTCGCGGTACTGCCACGGATCGAACGCGCCACCTGGCGCGCCACCCGAGGCCGACCGGGGTGTGCCGTACTCGGTTGTCCGAGGGTCGAGCGGGTTCATCAAAACCTTCCCTCTCGTATCGACTGTTGTGCTCGGTCACTGCCCTCCTACCCGGCGCTTCTCCACCGCAACCCAGGCGGCTCCACCGATCGCACGAGTGGCACTTTCAACACGACGCCGGACGGTGTGGCCGAGCACTGGCGGGTCAACCCGTCGGCTCATCCGTTCTGCCATGGCGGTGGCGGTCGGCATGCGCCGAGGGCGGCGTCTCGTCGAACAGGAGCAGCCAGGCGACGTTTACGCCGAGGAACACCAGGGCCGTGAGCAGCACGGCCTCGACCCGCGCCGGCCGAGCCGAGATGCCGACGTCGGCGACGAGGCGCGGCGTGATCGCGATGATCGCGACCAGGACGTACAGGACGACGGCCGCCAGATAGCTGGCCAGGCCGAGCCAGGTGGGCGCCTGACCACGGACGAGGACGAGCACGATGGCGCCGGCGACAGCGGCGATGGCGAACGAAATACGCCAGAGTTCTGAGCTCGCGGGGTCGACGAGAGCGAGGAGACCCATCAGCCCGGGCACCGAGAAGTGCAGCCCGACGCCGTACGCCCGGCGTCGATAGACCGAGAGTCGGCGCCACTCGGCGTGCCGAGTCTGGACAACGATGATCCAGAGGCCCAGCAGCGTGAAGCACACCGTCGAGAACGCGATATAGAAGTCGGTAAGCATCCTCGCACCGCCCGTCCGCGACAGCATCGCTAACAGTATCGGTCCGCGGGCCGCCCGGGTGACGTGCGTCGCAGCCCCGGTGCGCATTAGTGCGCAGATGGCCGCCGGCCCGACACATAACGTTCCCGCACAAGCGAAAGGAGGCCAGCGATGACGAGATCAAACAGAAGCGGCACGGCGGCCGCGTGGCTGCGCCGATGGGGACTGCTCGATGCCCCGGTGACCCGAGTGGTGCCGGAGCTGCGGGACTACCCGGCCGGGCCGCGAGGCAGATCAGACCATCGAACCAGGTCACCCGCGCGCTAGGGCGCGGGCGAGGGGCGAGGGTTCCATCCGGCGCACGAGCTGCCAGTCCACATCGGATAGTGAAACCCCGAGCCGGGCCAGGGTGCAAAACCCGGGGTCGTTCAGGGGCGGCACCGGATCCGGCCGGGCGCATCGCGAACCAGGCTGGCTGCATGGTCACGTGGCGTGCGGCTCCGCACCCGGCCCACCTGCTCGCGCTCGTCGCCGTGGGCGGCATCGCGCTCGCCGTGGTGCTGGGCATTGCCGGGCACCTCGAGCACCCACCGGGCCTCAACCCGGTCTCCTTGACGATCAGCGACTACGCGCTGTCGGACCGGGGCGGTCCGGTGGACGCCGCGATGCTCTGCCTCGCCCTCGGGTCGCTGGCCCTGCTCCTCGGCCTGCGCGACCTGCAGGCTCCGGTACGGGGCGTCGTCACCGGACTGCTGTCCGTCTGGGCGACCGGCCTCATCTGTGCGGCCATTGTGCCCACCAACCCAGTGGACACGCCGCTCAGCCCAACCGGACAATTCCACCGGTACGCCTCGGTAGCGGCGTTCGTCGCATTGCCGGCCGCGGCCGTACTCCTGTCCCACCGGCTCGCCGCGGATGGACGGTGGCACGGGCTGTCCGCGTACCTTCGATGGCTCGCGGCGGTCTGCGGGCTCGGCCTGGTCGCCCTGCTCTACGTCGCCTTTCCCGGTGATCGCGTGATGATCGGAGTCGTGGAGCGGCTGCTGGTGGCCGCCGAGGTCGCCCTGATCGGGCTCCTCGCGGCGCAGCTCTGGCGGCTGGCCGGGCGGCTTCCCGCAGTGGGGTCGTCACTGTGAGCGACGTCGCGTTCCTAACCGCATTTAGGGCACAAGCGGGCACCAAAGCCGCGGCCAGCCATTCTGCCTGCAGCATCACACGGCATTGGAGATCCGTTTTCAGCAACTCACCAGCGACGCTGAGTAAGCTTCCGGGGTTGCCCACGCGAGGCAACCCCCGGTACCAATCCCCCGGACGAAACGCACCAAGGTGGAAATAGACCAGCGCATCGTCGATTACGTCGCGGCCCGCCTCTCAACGGCGACGACCGCCGTTGACGCCTGCCGCACCGCGGTCAAGGCGCTGGGCGACCGTACGCCCGCGATGATCACCGTCTTGCTACACGTCCGCGATCAGCTGCGGCTCGTCGGGGCGACCGGGTCCTGGCAGGTGTACGCGGCGGTCCGTCCCGGCACAGGTGTGTCCTGGCGGGTGTTCGATGCCGGCAAGACCGAGGTCGTGACCGCGGTCGACGCCGATCCTGACTACATCTCGCTCGGACCGTCGGTCGCGGTGGAGATCTGCACTCCGATCTTCGATGCCGCCGGACGCCCCATCGGCGTGTTCAATGTGGAGTGGCCGGAGCCGGTCGACGTCGACTGGTGGCGGGACGCCATCGAGGAGATCGCGAAACGGCTGGGCGTACGCATAGATCAGCTCAGTGGGACGCCGGGCGAGACGCGCAGCGACATGCTTCTCCGCCACGCCGCCGCGATGACCGGTGCGACGACCGAGCGCGAACTGCTCAGCCTCGCCCTCCACGCCGCGCGTGAGGTAGCAGGGCTGGACTCGGCCGTCCTGGTAATGTCCACCTCGGCCGGTGCGCGGATCTGCTCCGCGACCGGCCCGGCCACGGACCTCGAGGCCCGGCTCCGCGAATGCCTCAGGGCGGAGGACGCGAACCTCGACCGGCTGCTGGCCCGCGCGCGCCGCCACGGCGCCTCCTACTCGATCGGCGATCCGGCGGAGTACGACCCGCACGGGCTCGAGGAGCTGACCGGCGCCGGCGTGCGAACGATGATCGCGATACCGATCGGCCCGGAGGTCACCGGCGGCGCACTGCTCGTCGTCGACGAGGCGGTGAGCCGCCCCGACCCGGCGACGGTCAACCAGCTCGGGCTGCTCGCCGCGCAGGCGTGGACCTGCCTCGACCGGCTGCGCACGCTGGAACGGCTGCACGAGCGCGCGAGCTCCGACCCGCTGACCGGGCTGCGGCACCACGGTCCGTTCGGCGAGCGGCTGCTGGCGGCCACCCCCGGCCGGACGGCGCTGCTCGCGATCGATGTGGACGGGTTCAAGGCCGTCAACGACACGTACGGCCACCAGGCCGGTGACCGAGTGCTCGTCGATCTCGCGCGGGCGCTGGAGACCGCTCTGCGCAACGGCGACGAGCTGTACCGGATCGGAGGCGACGAGTTCGTCGCGGTGGTCGACGTGCAGCGGACCGACGAGGCGGTCAACATCGCGGAGCGGCTCTCCGGCGCGGCACGCCGCACCGGCCGAACGATCAGCATCGGCGTGGCGATGCAGGGTGCGCGCGAATCGTCCGAGCTGACGCTGCGCCGCGCCGACGCGGCCCTGTACGAGGTCAAGCGTGAGGGGCGCAACGGCGTACGCCTGGCTGACCCGGTCGCCTGACTAGCGGGCAGCCGTGGTCAGCTCGGCAGCGAGCAGCTCGGCGATCTGAGCCGTGTTCAGCGCCGCGCCCTTGCGCAGGTTGTCGCCGGTCACGAACAGGTCCAGCGCGCGCGGGTCGTCCATGGACCGGCGGATCCGGCCCACCCAGCAGGGATCGGTGCCGACCGCGTCGATGGGCATCGGGAACTCGCCGGCGCTGGGGTCGTCGACGAGGATCACGCCGGGCGCGTGCCGGAGCACGTCGCGGGCGCCCCCGGCGTCCACCTCGGTGCCGAACACGGCGTGGACGGCGACCGAGTGCCCGGTCACCACCGGCACGCGCACGCAGGTCGCCGAGACCTTCAGGTCCGGCAGACCGAGGATCTTGCGCGACTCGTTGCGCATCTTCAACTCCTCCGAGGACCAGCCGGCTTCCCGCATCGAGCCAGCCCATGGCACCACATTGAGCGCCAGCGGGGCCGGGAAGGGGCCGAGATCGTCGCCGATAGCCTGCCGCACGTTGCCCGGCCGCGACCCCAACATCCGGTCGCCGGCGATCTTCGTGAGCTGGTCATGCAGGGTGTCCACTCCGACCTGACCGGCGCCGGAGACAGCCTGGTACGAGGCGAGCACGAGTTCGCGCAGCACGTACTCGCGATGCAGCGGGGCGACCGCAACGATCATCGAGAGCGTGGTGCAGTTCGCGTTGGAGATGATCCCCTTGGGTCGGTTGCGCACCTGCTCCGGGTTGATCTCGGGTACGACGAGCGGCACATCCTTGTCCATGCGGAACGCGCCGGAGTTGTCGACCGCGACGGCGCCTCGCGACGCCGCAATCGGCGCCCACTCCGCGGAGACCTCGTCGGGCACGTCGAACATCGCCACATCGACGCCGTCAAAGGACTCCGGTGTGAGCGCCTCGACCGTGAGCTGCTCACCGCGTACGAGAACCTTGCGTCCCGCGGACCGGGGGGAGGCGATCAGACGGATCTCGCCCCAGACGTTCTTTCGCGAGGACAGCAGGTCGCACATCACCGTGCCGACGGCACCGGTCGCCCCGACCACGGCGAGGGTGGGCAGCTGTGGCATTGTTACCTCCCCGTCCCGGCGTACACGACGGCGTGTTCCTCGCCGCCGAGGTCGAACGCCCCATGCACCGCGCGCACGGCTGCGTCCAGGTCGGTGTCCCGGCAGACGACGGAGACCCGGATCTCGGACGTCGAGATCATCTCAATGTTCACGCCCGCGTCGCCGAGCGAGGCGAAGAATTTCGCCGCGACACCCGGGTGCGACCGCATACCGGCACCGACCAGCGAGACCTTACCGACATGGTCGTCGTAGAGCAGCCCCTTGAACCCGACCGATTCCTGAACCTTGCTGAGTGCGGCCATCGCCGTCGGACCGTCCGCCTTCGGAAGGGTGAACGAGATGTCGGTGCGGCCGGTGCCCTCCGTGGACACGTTCTGCACGATCATGTCAATGTTGATCTCGGCACCGGCCACTGTTTCGAAGATCCGCGCCGCCTCGCCGGGCTCGTCCGGTACGCCGACGATCGTGATCTTCGCCTCGCTGCGGTCGTGGGCGACGCCCGTGATCATTGCCTGCTCCACGGCAAGGTCCTCCATCGATCCTGTGACCATCGTGCCCGTCCTGCTCGAGTACGACGAGCGGACGTGGATCGGCACCCGGAACCGCCGCGCGTACTCGACGCACCGCAGCATCAGCACCTTCGCGCCGCACGCCGCCAGCTCCAGCATCTCCTCGTACGTGATCTGACCGATCTGGCGCGCAGTGGGGACGATACGCGGGTCAGCGGTAAATACCCCGTCGACGTCGGTGTAGATCTCGCACACGTCGGCGTTCAACGCGGCGGCGAGCGCCACGGCGGTGGTGTCCGAACCGCCCCGGCCCAGCGTGGTGATGTCCTTCGTGTCCTGCGCGACGCCCTGAAAGCCGGCCACGATCGCGATCGCGCCCTCGTCGAGCGCACCTTGCAGGCGCCCGGGTGTGACATCGATGATCCGGGCCCGGCCGTGCGTCGAGGTCGTCAGCACGCCGGCCTGCGATCCCGTGTACGAGCGGGCCTCGTAGCCCAAGTTGTGAATCGCCATCGCGAGCAGCGCCATCGAGATGCGCTCGCCGGCGGTCAGCAGCATGTCCAGCTCGCGCCCGGCCGGGAGCGGGCTGACCTGATGCGCCAGGTCCATCAGCTCGTCGGTCGTGTCTCCCATGGCCGAGACCACGACGACGACGTCGTCGCCGGCCTTGCGGGCGGCCACGATCCGCTCCGCGACCCGCTTGATCCGCTCGGCGTCGGCGACGGAGGAGCCGCCGTACTTCTGCACCACCAGTCCCACGGCCGTCACTCCCTCCCGAACGCCCCGAACGTGCCGACGCCGCCGGTGTACAGCCGGCGGCGCATGAAAGACCACACCAGGGTACCGGCGCGCGTCGAGGCAGGAGACACGCGATCCCACGATCCGGCCCGGGTTCTGGTACGCCGGGGCGCGGGCGGCCGTGGCGTGGCGACATGATCGCTCGACGGTCGGCGCCGACAATGGGCTCGTGCGCTTGGATGCCGTCCATCGCCTCGCCGTCGTCGGCACGCTGGTGGCCGCCGGCGCGGCCGCGCTCGCCGCGTGCGGTTCACATCCGCCGCCCCCGGCGGTCACACCGTCCGGCAGCGAGGCATCCATCCCGACGCAGGCCGCGGGCGCCCGAGCCCAGCTCGCGGCGCGGGCGGCAGCCGCCCAGGATCGCCACATGCTCGCGTTGTACACCCTGACCGCGCCGGGTCAGCCACCGCGCACGGTTGCGGTGGTACGCGCGAACGATGACACCTGGCGCGTCGACGTTCCCGGTGGCGCGCTCGGCGGCGCCGTGGATGTCTCGGTGGTCGAGACCCGGGCGGGACTCTTCCAGTGCTCAACGCCTTCGCTTGAACAGCTGGTCACCGGCTCGTGCGTACGGGTAGCCGACCCGGGCGGCTCGATCGCGGCGGCATACGACCCGCGCGTGCAGCACCCGTTCACCGACTGGCTCGACGTGTTGACCGACCCGCGGGTGGCGCTCGCCGTGTCGAACGTCGCGCCGCTCCGTGGCGTGTCGGGCGCCTGCTACACGGTCGATTCCACGTCGACCTCGCTGTCCGCTCCGCTCGACGTGGGCATCTACTGCTTCGCGGACGACGGCACGCTGACCGGGGCCAAGGTCTCGTTCGGCACGCTGACCCTCGCCGGCGCGCCGGGTGAAGGGCCGCCGACCGCCTCGTTGCCGGGGCCCGTCGTCGCGGGGGAGCCCCTGCCGACGGCGGCGCCACCGAGCCCGACCGCCTCCGCCGGGCTCGGCGGCTAGTCCGCTGCCTCAGCGCCGGACCGTCAGCGCAGGAACGGCAGCGCTCGGACCAGCCGGGTCCGGCGCCACCAGGGCGCGAGGCTGAACCGGAGGCCGGCGCCCGTGGCAGCGATACCGATGATCACCAGGGCGTACACGAGGTGGTCATCGACGAACGGGTTCGCATCGATCGGCAGCGACGCCAGCCACATGGCGAGCAGCAGCAGTGTCCCGGCGATGGCGGCGATCGTCACGCCGATGCCCAGAATGAGGGCGACACCGACCCCGGCCAGGCCGATCATGAAAAGCCAGTCCACCCAGTCGCGCCCTGCCAGCCGATGGAAAAAGTCCTTGAACGGTCCGTCGACCGCGGACAGGTATCCGGTCGTCGGCGACCCGCCCTCCAGCCAGGACCGCGACTTCGGCGTGTTCCGGCCGAGCCCGAACAGCTTGTCCAGGAACGCCCACAGGAAGACGAAACCCAGCGCGAGGCGGGTCAGCGCCCAGATCACCTGGCCGAAACCGCCGGGAAAATAGCCGGGACCCAGCCGCTGGGCCGCCTCCTTGGCCTCGGCGGCCCGGCGCTCCGCTCGGGTGATCGGGGAGATGCCGGCGGGGTCGCGGTCGTGCGCTGGCGTGTCGACCGGAGCACCCGCCGCCGTCTCCGCAGCCTCCGGCCGCGCGGGCTCCCCGGCAGAGGTCACGTCGCTCATCGCTCACTCCTCGGCTAGGACAATTCGGCCGATAGCGTCACGTTACGCGCAGCCCGTTCGGCCATTCGCAGGATCTTCAAAGTCGCGTGCGTCCCAGAGTGCGGACGCGACTTCCTGGGCGCCCTCCGATCACGTAGGGTGATCGACATCATGTGGCAGGCGCTCCTCCTTCGCCGCCGCGACGAGGCCCTCTAGGCTGGCACCTCGTCGCGGTGTTGCCGCGCTGCCTTCCCGCACTCATGACATGCCACGGGATCGCGTAGGCCGCCGGTCATTTTCTCCTCGGAACGCGCCGGGACGACACCGTCGTCTGCCCGGGTCGCACGACCTGCGCCTCGCCGCACGACCTGAAGGAGCCTTCCCCCACATGTCTGCCGTACCCACGACGACCCGGGCCGGGGACGCATCCGCCGAACCGATCGCCCGACAGCGGCCGAGCCGCATGCCGTACCGGCGTTACCGGCCGTACCACGAGCAGTTCGTGGTCGACCTCCCCGACCGACAGTGGCCAAGCCGGCGCCCCGCGGCCGCCCCGCGCTGGTGCGCGGTCGACCTGCGCGATGGCAACCAGGCGCTGATCGACCCCATGTCGGCGGCCCGGAAGCGGCGCATGTTCAACCTGCTCGTGCAGATGGGCTACAAGGAGATCGAGGTCGGCTTTCCGGCCGCCAGCCAGACCGACTTCGACTTCGTCCGTCAGCTGATCGAGCAGGACATGATCCCGGATGACGTCACGATCCAGGTGCTGGTGCAGTGCCGGGAACACCTCATCGAGCGGACGTTCGAGTCGCTGAGCGGCGCGCCCCGAGCGATCGTCCACTTCTACAACTCGACATCCACGCTGCAACGGAGGGTCGTGTTCGGCCTCGATCGCGACGGGATAACCGACATCGCAACGCAGGGCGCCCGGCTCTGCCAGAAGTACGCCGAGATCCTGACCCCGGACACGGACATCTTCTACGAGTACTCCCCTGAGTCGTACACCGGAACGGAGCTGGACTACGCGCTCGAGGTCTGTTCGGCGGTGATCGACGTGATCGACCCGACCCCGGATCGCCCGCTGATCGTCAACCTGCCGGCGACCGTCGAGATGGCCACCCCGAACGTGTACGCCGACTCGATCGAATGGATGCACCGCCACCTGCCCCGCCGGCCGAGCGTCGTGCTCAGCCTGCACCCGCACAACGACCGCGGCACCGGGGTCGCCGCTGCCGAACTGGGCCTGCTGGCCGGGGCCGACCGGGTGGAGGGATGCCTGTTCGGCAACGGTGAGCGCACGGGCAACGTCGACCTCGTCACGCTCGGGCTGAACCTGTTCTCCCAGGGCATCGACCCGCAGATCGATTTCGCGGACATCGACGAGGTCAAGCGGACCGTCGAGTACTGCAACCAGCTGCCGGTGCACGAGCGGCACCCGTACGCCGGCGACCTGGTCTACACCTCGTTCTCCGGCTCCCACCAGGACGCCATCAAGAAGGGTCTCGACGCGATCACCGCCGATGCCACGGCGGCCGGCGTACCGGTCGACGCGTACACCTGGGGCGTGCCCTACCTGCCGATCGACCCCCGCGATGTCGGGCGCAGCTACGAGGCGGTCATCCGGGTCAACTCGCAGTCCGGCAAGGGCGGCGTCGCGTACATCATGAAGGAGGAGCACCACCTGGATCTGCCGCGGCGCCTGCAGATCGAGTTCTCCGGCGTCGTGCAGCGGCACACCGAGGAGGAGGGCGGCGAGGTCGAGCCCCGGGCGATGTGGGACATCTTCGCCGGCGAGTACCTCTTCGAGCACCAGTCCGTTCGGCCACTGGGCCTCGTGGACTACACGACCACGACCGTCGACGGCAAGGTCGAGCTCGCGGCCGACGTGCGCGCCGGCGACGGCCGGCGGTCGCTCACCGCGGTCGGCAATGGGCCGATCGACGCGTACGTCCAGGCGCTCGGCACCCTCGGCGTACGGGTGCGGGTGCTCGACTACCACGAGCATGCGATGTCCGCCGGGGGCGACGCGCAGGCCGCGGCGTACGTGGAGTGCGAGGTCGACGGGGTCACCCTCTGGGGTGTCGGCCTCGACGCGAACATCGTCACCGCCTCGCTTCAGGCCGTCACCAGCGCCGTCAACCGCGTCCACCGCTGAGCGTGAGCCCCTCCCCTCCCCAGTCGATCTAGGGCGAATACTGGCTACCGGAGATCAACTAGCCAGTATTCGCCCTAGATCCACAGCCCGGGGCGGGAGGGGGCTAGGCCGGCGCGGAGGCGAGGCGGGCCCGCCGGGGAACGGCGACGGCGGCGAGGAGCGCCCCGACGACGAGCAGCCCCGCGCACCACAGCATCGCCGCCCGGAAGCCCGCGGTGAGCTCGGCCGGAATCTCGTAGGAGGTGCCGGACATCCCGACCAGCAACGGCAGCGCCGCGACGGCGAGCAGCCCGCCGGCGCGCGCCGCGGCGTTGTTGACGCCGCTGGCCACCCCGGCGAACCGGTCGCCAACCGCGCCGAGCACGGCTGCGGTCAGCGGCGCGACGAGCAGCGTCAGGCCGAGCCCGAATACCGCCGTGCCGGGCAGCACGCCCAGCCAGTAGTCGGCGTGTGGTCCGATCGTCCGGAGCATGAGCAGGCCGACCGCGGCCAGCAGCGGACCGATCGTCACCGGGATCCGCGGCCCGATCCTGGTGGCCAGCCGGCCGGCCGGCGCCGACCCGATGAGCAGGAGAATCGTCGCTGGCAGCAGGGCGGCGCCGGCCGCGAGCGCCGAGAGACCAACCACGTTCTGCAGGAACACGACAAGGAAGAAGCTCATGCCGGACAACGCGGCGTAGACGGCCACCGTGTAGACGTTCAGCGCGCTGAACAGCTTTGACGAGAACAGGCCGAGCGGCAGCATCGCGCGTGCGCCGCGTCTGCGTTCGACCAGCACGAACGCGGCGAACCCCGCCACGCCGACCGCGATGGCGCTCAGCACGAGCCACGAGCCGAAGCCACGCTCGGCGGCCTCGATGAGGGCGTACGTCACGCCGGCCAGGCCGACCGCACCCAGCGTCGCTCCGGCCACATCGAATCGGGTGTCGGCGCGGGACGGGTCGCGACTCTCCGGTACCCATCGGATGCTCGCGGCGATCACTGCGGCGGCGAGCGGCAGGTTCAGGTAGAAGATCCATCGCCAGCTGAACGCGTCGATCAGCCAACCGCCGAGGAACGGCCCGACCGCGGTGGAGACACCGGACAGGCCCGACCAGGCGCCGATCGCGCGCCCGCGATCGTCCGGATGAAAGCTCGCCTCCATCAGTGCCAGCGAGCCCGGCGTGAGCAGCGCGGCACCGGTGCCCTGCACCGCCCGCGCGACGATCAGCCACCCGATGCTCTGTGCGAGACCGCACGCCGCGGACGCCACGGCAAACCAGAGCACGCCGAGCAGGAAGACGCGGCGGCGCCCGAACCGGTCGCCGAGCGCGCCGCCCAGCAGCACGAAGGCGGCGAGTGTCAGGGTGTACGCGCTGACGGTCCACTGTAGACCATCGAGAGAGGCGTTCAGGTCCCTACCGATGTGCGGCAGGGCGACGTTGACGACGGTCGCATCGAGGAAGGCCATCCCCGAGCCCAGTACCGCCGCCAGCAACACGCCCCGGCCGGCGGTGGAGCGCAGCCGTAGGTCGGCGGCCGCGCCCTCGCCTACACGTCCAATCTGCCCCATCGGCTGTTACCTTAGCCGCGAAACGCCCAAATCAACGAGCTTACGTGCCGGAAGGGCAACCCGAGCCGCAAGCTGTGCCCGTGCCCCCTCCGTGTCGTACTCCACTGTGGACTTTACGCCTCGCGACGGCCGCGCTGACCGCGATGCTCGCCCTCGGCGCCACCGGCTGCGAGGTGACGGTGGGAGCGTCGGCGCCGTCGGCCACGCCGCCCGCCGACTCCCTCCGTCAGCTCAACCAGCTCGTCGTTGCCGCACCGGGCTCGATGGCCGGCTACCGCCGCGATCGCTTCCCGCACTGGCGCACGACCGGCGGAAACTGCGACGTTCGGGACGCGGTGCTCGCCCGCGACGGCACGGGCGTGCGGTTCAGCGGCTGCAACGTCGTGGCCGGTCGGTGGATCAGCCCGTACGACAACCGGCCGCTGACCGAGCCGTCCCAGGTGGACGTCGATCACCTCGTGCCGTTGGCCAATGCCTGGCGCTCGGGCGCTTCCACGTGGGACGACGCGCGCCGGGCGGACTTCGCCAACGACCTGACGCGCCCGCAGCTGATCGCGGTTTCGGTGGCGGCCAATCGGGCAAAGGGCGACCAGGATCCCTCCCTGTGGAGGCCTGCCAACCGGGATTATTGGTGCCACTACGCGCAGGACTGGATCGCGGTCAAGCACTTCTGGCGGTTGTCGGTGACCACCGGGGAGCGGGTCGCGCTCATCGAGATGCTGGAGACGTGCACATGGCCGAGCAGCAGGGCACCGTAGCGAGCCGGACCGCGGACATCACGCCCGGACCGGGCGGGGTCATGACCGACGAGGTCGGCGTGGTTACCGGCCCGCTCACACTGCGCACCGAACTGGCCGGCGGCGAGGTCACGCTGCGGGTCCAGTACAAGGACGCCGCAGAGTGGTACGCCGTAACCGGCGGCCACGCCACCCTGAAGGACCCCGCGGACCTCGACGCCGTGCACACGATCGCGGTCGTCCTGTTGCACCGCCCAGAGGGGTGAGTCGCGGCGCGCTCAGCTCGCGTCGGGCACCTCTGCCGCCGGGTCCCGCGCGCGCCGGCCGACGATCTGCTCGTCGTCCGCCACCGGGAAGTGGCAGGCCGCCGCGTGGCTGTCCGGGTCGCCGAGCCGGGGGATCAACGGCGGCTCCTCGATCGCGCAGATCTCCTGTGCCTTCCAGCACCGGGTGCGGAATCGACAGCCCGACGGGGGGTCGATCGGGCTCGGCACGTCGCCGGTGAGCAGGATCCGCTCGCGCTGGGCTCGGTCCCGCCGGGCCGGGTCAGGCACCGGGACGGCCGACACGAGAGCGTTCGTGTACGGGTGCCGTGGGTGCGCGTAGAGCGCCTCGCGATCCGCGATCTCGACGATCTTGCCGAGATACATGACAGCCACGCGGTCGGAGATGTGCCGGACCACCGACAGGTCGTGCGCGATCACGACGTAGGTGAGCTCGAGCTCGTCCTGCAGGTCCTCGAGGAGGTTGACGACCTGCGCCTGGATGGACACGTCCAGGGCTGAGACCGGCTCGTCCGCCACGATCAGCTTCGGCCTGAGGGCGAGCGTCCGAGCGATGCCGATGCGCTGGCGCTGGCCGCCGGAGAACTCGTGCGGGTACCGGTTGTAGTGCTCCGGGTTCAGGCCAACGAGCTTGAGCAGGTCCTGGACGGCCCGCTTGATGCCACGTTCGGTCTTGACCCGCTGGATGTGGTAGGGCGCCCCGACGATCGCGCCCACGGTGTGCCGCGGATTCAGCGACGAGTACGGGTCCTGGAAGATCATCTGCATGTCGCGGCGGAGCGGCCGCAGGCGCCCCTGCGACATGTGCGTGATGTCGTGACCCTCGAGGACGATCTTTCCGTTGGTGGGCTCGAGCAGCCGGGTGATCAGCCGGCCGGTGGTCGTCTTGCCGCATCCGGACTCGCCCACCACACCGAGCGTCTCGCCCCTCAGCACGTCGAAGTCGACGCCGTCGACGGCCTGCACCGCGCCGACCTTGCGCTTGAGCAGGCCCTTGGTGATCGGAAAATGCTTCTCGAGACCACGCACCGACAGCAGCGCGTCCTCGTTGATCGGCGACGTCACGAGGCCTCCAGCTTCGGCTTGATCTCGTTCTCCCAGATGGTGCGCCGCTGGCTCACCGACAGGTGACACCGCACCTGGTGGCGCCCCTCGACCGTGGCGAGGTCGGGCATGACTGTCCGGCCGAGGCCGCCCGTCTGCGGCTCGTACGGGCAGCGCGGGTGGAAGGAGCACCCGGACGGCAGGTGGATGAGCGACGGCGGCGTGCCCTTGATCGGGATGAGCCGCTTGGCGGTCGGGCGGTCCAACCGCGGCATCGAGCCGAGCAGCCCCCACGTGTACGGGTGTTCCGGGTGTTGGAAGACCTCGGTGGCGGTGCCGTACTCAACGCACCGCCCGGCGTACATCACGAGGATGTCGTCCGCGAGCTCGGCGACCACGCCGAGGTCGTGGGTGATGATGATCAGTGCCGAGTTGAACTCCTCCTGCAGGTCGCGCATCAGGTCGAGGATCTGCGCCTGCACGGTCATGTCGAGCGCGGTCGTGGGCTCGTCCGCTATGAGGAGCTCCGGGTCGTTCGACAGCGCCATCGCGATCATTGCGCGCTGCCGCATGCCCCCGGAGAACTGATGTGGGTAGTCGTCGACCCGCTTGGCCGGTCGCGGAATGCCGACCCGCCCGAGCAGGTCGATCGCGTGCTTGCGGGCGACCGCCTTCGAGACGTCGTTGTGGACCCGGTACGCCTCCACGATCTGAGCACCGACCGTGTAGTACGGGTGCATCGCCGACAGCGGATCCTGGAAGATCATCGCCATCTTCTTGCCGCGCAGCCGGCGGACCGTGTCGGGCGAGGCGCCCACGAGCTCCTGACCGTCGAGCCAGATCTCGCCGGAGACGTTGGCGTTGCGCTTGTTGTGCAGGCCGAGGATGCCGAGGCTCGTGACCGACTTTCCGGAGCCCGATTCGCCCACGATCCCGAGGGTCCTGCCCCGCTCGAGGGTGAACGACAGGCCATCCACCGACCTGACCAGGCCGTCGTCCGTGGGGAAGTGGATGTGCAGGTCGCGAACCTCCAGGAACGCGCTGCCCGGGATCACCCGGTTGACCATCACCGATTCCGCCGCCGTCATCCCAGCCTCACCCGGGGGTCGACCACCGCGTAGAACAGATCCACGACCAGATTAGCGATGACCACGAACAGGGCCGCCACCAGCGTCACGCCCATCACCTTGGGAAAGTCGTTGGCGAAGATGCCGTCGATGGCGTACTTGCCCAGGCCCGGCAGCGAGAACGTGCTCTCGGTCAGGACCGCGCCGCCCAGCAGCAGGCCAAGGTCGAGCCCGAAGATCGTGATGATCGGGGTGAGCGCGGCCCGCAGCCCATGTCTGGTGATCACCCGGCCCTCGCGGAGGCCCTTCGCCCGGGCCGTCCGCACATAGTCCTCGCTCATGGTCTCCAGCATGCCCGCCCGGGTCAGCCGCGCATAGGCGGCCGCGAACAGGAACGCGAGCGTGATCCACGGCAAGATCAAATTGTATGCCCAGTCCGCGGGGTTCTGCGTGAACGGGGTGAAGTGCCCGCCCGGGGCGGTCCAGCCCAGCTTGTAGCTGAAGATCGCCAGCGACAGGAGACCGGTGAAGAAGATCGGCAGCGAGACCCCGCCCAGCGCGATGCCCATCGCCGTCCGGTCGAAGACCGTGCCACGCCGCAGCGCGGACAGCACCCCCACCGCAACACCCGAGATCAGCCAGATGATCGATGCGCCCAGCGCCAGCGACAACGTGACCGGCATCCGGTCGATCAGATCCGGCCAAACCGGCGTACGGCTGATGAAGGAGTAGCCGAAGCACGGCGCCGGGCAATGCTCCACCCCCGGACCGTAGTTGTAGTCCGCCCCCACGAAGATCGCCTTGACCCAGCGGCCGTACTGCTCCCACAGCGGGTCGTTGAAGCCGAGCTTCTTGGCGGCCAGCGCGACCTGCTCCTGGTTGGCCGTCCGGCCCACATAGCGCGAGGCCAGGCTCTCCGCCGAGCCGCCCGCCCACCGGGGGATCAGGAAGAAGATCCCGAACGTGATGATGCTGACGATGAAGAGCGTCAGCACCGCGCCCATCAGGCGCCGGATGATGTACGTGACCACGTTGTCCGGCCTGGGTGGCCGGTCTGCCGGGATCTCCCGGCAGACCGGCCACCCGATGCCTTCACCTGCCTAACTGTTGCTAGCTATCCGCAGCAGACTACTGGAGACCCATCGCCTGGTAGTCGTACTGCCCGAACGCCTCGTTGACGAA
Source organism: Micromonosporaceae bacterium (assembly GCA_036506495.1). Classification (GTDB taxonomy): domain Bacteria; phylum Actinomycetota; class Actinomycetes; order Mycobacteriales; family Micromonosporaceae; genus DASXRC01. Next base: position 50,602 of record DASXRQ010000220.1, read on the forward strand.
CACGTTCGTCGTGTTGGTGCCGCGCAGGGTGACCTGCTTTGCCCACACGCCCGGCAGGATGACAGCCTCCTCCATGACGCGCTTGTCGACCGCGGCCCAGATCTCCTCGCGCTTCTTGGCGTCGGTCTCCGCGATGGCCTGGTCGACCATCTTGTCGACCTCGGGGATCATCACGCTGAGGTTCGACGAGCCACCGGTGTCCCGGATGACCCGGCTGTCGACGATCTGCTGCAGGAAGCCGAACCCGTCGTTCCAGTCCGCGCCCCAGCTGTTCGTCATCAGGCCGAGCTTGGCCTGCTGGTTGCGGAAGCTGGGCTTGCCGGCGTACAGCGCGAAGTAGTCACCGGTCGGGTACGACTTGAGGGTCAGCTTGATGCCCACCCGGGCGAGCGACTGCTGCAGACCCTCGGCGACCGCCTTCTCCTTGGGCCGCTCGGCGCGGTACGCCATGTTCGTGGCGAATCCGGTCGGGTGGCCACACGCCTGCAGCGCCTGCTTGGCCTTGTCGAGGTCGCCCTTGTTGTCCGAACCCGGGGTGTAGATGTCGAGCTTCTGGAACCCCGGGATGACCGGTGGGAGCAGGCCGGTAGCGATCTCACCGCCGGCGAGCGGGCCGCCGTACGCCTGCTGGTACAGCGTCTTGTCCGCGGCGTACATCACGGCCTTGCGGCACTCGATGTTGTCCAGCGGCGCCACCTTCGGGTTGATCGAGGTGTAGTTGAGCCGCGCGGCCTGCGGGTTGTCGGCACGGGCCTTGAGGGTCGGGTCGCCGAGCACCCGGCTCAGCGCGGCCGGCTGCACGCCGGTACCGGCGATGTCCACCTGCAGGTCACCGGAGATGAGCCGGTTGTCGATGTCATCAGCGTTCGCGCCGATCGTGACGTCGTAACCGTCCGGCAGCGCCTTACGGTTCGGGTCGGTCTTCGGGTCCCAGTTCGGGTTGCGGACGAGCGTGAAGCTCTTGTCCTGCTCGTACGTCTTGAACATGTACGGGCCGGAGGAGATCGGGTGCTCCTTGTACTTCACGCCGGTGTCCTTCGCCTGCGGC
>DASXRQ010000221.1:0-1593 GCA_036506495.1 Micromonosporaceae bacterium
GCGCCCGCCGCGGTCGCGGCCGAGGTGGCCCGGCTGGTCCGGCTCACGGCCGGGCACGACACCACGGCGGACGACCCCGATGGGGAGCTGCTGTGCGACGCGGACCTGGCCATCCTGGCCGCCGACGGGCACGGGTACGCCGAGTACGCGGCAGCTGTCCGCCGCGAGTACGCGCACGTGCCGGACGACGCGTTCCGGGCCGGGCGTGCACGGATCCTGCAGGCCCTCCTGGATCTCCCGTCCATCTACCGCCTGCCACCTCTGAGATCCTCCTGGGAGGCCAGAGCCCGCGCGAATGTCACCGCCGAGCTGGCCACCCTCGCGTCCCCGCGTCGATCATGAGGTTATGACGCGAAAGACCGGCAAATCGGCGTTATAACCCCATGATCAACCGGGGTGGAGGTGTTTCGGGCGGCGTAAGCCGGAGGCTCGTAGGCGGGACGCCAGGTCTCGCGCGGGCAGCAGCGTCGCGCCCAGCCAGAGGGCCGGCTTGAACAGTGCGGCCGGGATGTCATAGTGGTCGCGGTCGAACGCGCGGCGCGGCGCCCCGAGCATCTCGGCGAAGACGTGCAGTTCGGCGTAGGACAGGTCGCTGACCAGGTGCGACCAGAGCCGACCGCGCGCCGGCCACCGCGGCTCGTCGACCAGGATCAAAGATCGACTTCCAGCAGGTCGATGCCGCGATCGGCCGCGTACCCACGGACGTCCGGCGCGCCGATCCGAGCCGCGTCGGCGGTACGGTCGTCCGGCATGGTCTGCGACTGGCGTTCCGCCTCGACCCGGGCGAGGTAGTGCTCCACCTCGCGCTTCCGCACCGCCGCGTCCCAGCCCAGCACCTGTCCCATGACCTCGGCCGCCTGCGACACCGACTCGGTGCCCCGGTGCGCCGTCTCGATCGAGATCCGCGTCCGCCGGGTGAGTACGTCGTCGAGATGCAGCGCCCCTTCGGCCAGGGCCGCGTACGCGATCTCGGCCGTCAGGTACTCGGGCGCTCCCGTCAACGGCGTTCCCCACGACGGGTCTGCCGCGGTCATGGCGAGCAGGTGTGTGGTCAGCGTGCCGTACCGCTCCAGGAGGTGCTCGATGACACCGGCGGTGACGCCGTGCCGCCGAGCGGTGTCCTGCCGGTCGCGCCACGCGGCGGCGTAGCCGTCCGCACCGAGGAGCGGGAGTTGGTCGGTGCGCGACTGCGGCGCGATGCCGCCGAGCCGGCGCACGGCCTGGTCGATGACGTCAGCCGCCATGACCCGGTACGTCGTGTACTTGCCGCCGGCAACGAGCAGCAGCCCGAGCATGGGCTCGACTACGGCGTGCTCGCGGGACAGCTTCGACGTCGAGTCGGCCTCCCCGGAGAGCAACGGCCGCAGCCCCGCGTAGACGCCCTCGATGTCGTCGGTGGTCAGCGGCCGCTCCAGCACGGTGTTGACCTGGTCGAGGAGATAGCTGATGTCACGCGCCGAGGCGGCCGGATGCGAGCGGTCCAGCTGCCAGTCGGTGTCCGTGGTGCCGATGATCCAGTGCCCGCCCCACGGGATGACGAAGAGCACGGATGTGGGCGTACGCAGGATCAGGCCCGCCTCGCCGGTGATCGCC
>DASXRQ010000222.1:0-31869 GCA_036506495.1 Micromonosporaceae bacterium
TATCCGGCCCTGCCGCCATGGCTGCCACCCCTACGTTCGCCGATTTCGCGGGTCGTTTCGTCACGCGGACACGCTAGGCGCCGGGTCCGACAGAAAACAGCCGCCAGGCCGCGCCTGTGGATGAGCGCCAACCCTGTGGACAATAGCCGAACACGTGTACGACGCAAGGACCAACACGCCGCGCCGGCCGGCAACTCACCGCAGCTTGGCCGGGACCCGCTCCGGGTACGCCGCGACGACGGCGCGCCAGACGTCCGCCGTCTTCTCGCCCGCCTCCAGCGCCTGCCGGATGGTCCGCCCGCCCAGCTGCGGGATCACCTGGTCGGACGCCACGCTGGCCGCGTACCCGGGCCCGAAGACCTGCTCCAGCCGGGCCCAGAAGTCGGTCAGTCGCACGATCAACTCCCCCCGGCGAGCACGCGCACCGGGCGCAACGCCAGCGCCACCAGCGGCACCGTGGCGATCGCGGCGAGCGCGGTCAGCGTGGCGTACCCCGACCACGCCACCACCACACCGGACAGCGCTCCGGCGCCGGCCCCGGCCAGGCCCATCACCAGGTCGGACAGGCCCTGCACGGCGGGCTTGTTCGCCAGCCCGACCGACTCCGACAGCAAGGTCGAGCCGGCCACCATCGTGCCCGACCAGCCCATGCCGAGCAGGGCGAGGCCGATCGCCAGCCGTGGCGTGTCATGCCCCGACGTGCCGGCCACGGCACACGCGACGAGCAGCAGCGCGACCCCACCCAGGATCACCGGGCGACGGCCGAACCGGTCGGTCAGCCACCCGGTCACCGGCGAGAACGCGTACATCCCGGCGATGTGCAGGCTCAGCACGACGCCCACGATCGTCAGCACGTCCGCGTCGTGCGTCTCGCCGATGTGCACCGGGGTCATCGACATGACACCGACCATCACCAGGTGTCCCATGGCCACGGCGGCCATGCCGAGCCGAGCCGCGGGGGACGCGACCACCTCGCGCCACGCCGCGCGCAAGCCCGCGCCGGAGGCCGTCGGCGCCGAGACGCCAAATGTGGTACGCGCCGTGAGCAGCGGATCCGGCCGCAGGAACAGGACCAGCGCGACACCCGCGACCCCAAATGCGAGCGCGCTGAACGCGAACGGGGCCGAATACCGCGGCAGATCCAGCACCCGCTCGGCGGCGGGCGCGAGGTTGGGCCCGGCGACCGCCCCGATCGTGGTCGCCCAGATGACGAACGAGAGCTGCCGGGCGCGACGACCCGGGTCGGCCAGGTCCACCGCGGCGTACCGGGCCTGGTAGTTGGCCGTGTTGGCGCCCCCGAACAGGAACAGCGCCGCGAACAGCAGCGGCACCGATCTCATGGCTGCGGCGGCCACGACACCCACCGCCCCGATCGCGCCCAGCAGGAACGCCAGGGACAGGCCGGGCCGGCGGCCGCGGGCCTGCATGAGCCGGGCGAGCGGCACCGTCAGCAGCGCCCCGCCGACCACGAAGCTGCTCTGTGCCAGCCCGGACACGCGAACGCCGGCCATGTCGGCGGCGAGCAACGCGCCGACGCTCAGCCCGATCGCGATCCCGATGCCGCCGAGCATCTGGGTCACGAACAGCAGCCGGAGGGTACGCCGCTGCACGACGGCCGCATCGACGGTCACGGACGGGGCGGTAACGGCTGACACCATGGGCCTTAGCTTTTCACAGCCCGAGCCCGCGCCCGATGATCTCCTTCATGATCTCGGTGGTGCCGCCGTAGATGGTCTGGACCCGGCTGTTGAGCCACGCCTTGGCGACCGGGTACTCCAGCATGTAGCCGTACCCGCCGTGCAGCTGGACGCAGCGGTCCGCCACCCGGTTCTGCAGTTCGGTGGTCCACCACTTCGCCTTGGCCGCATCGACCACGCTGAGCCGGCCGGCGTTGAACTCCGCGATGCAGTGGTTGACGAAGGTCCGGGCGATCGTCACCTCGGTGTCCAGTTCGGCGAGCACGAAGCGGTTGTGCTGGAACGTCCCAATCGGCCGGCCGAACGCCTCGCGCGACCGGGCGTACTCGAGCGTCAGAGCCAGGATCCGCTCCGCGGCGGCCACCGCAGCCACGGCGATGCCGAGCCGCTCCCGGGGCAGGTTGGCCATCAGCTGGTAGAAGCCGTGGTTCTCGGTGCCGAGCAGGTTATCGGCCGGCACCCGGCAGTCGTCGAAGAACAGCTCCGCCGTGTCGTTGGCCTTCAGGCCGACCTTCGCCAGCCGGCGGCCGCGGGCGAAGCCGGGCGCGCTCCGCTCGACCACGATCAGGCTCACGCCGTGCGCGCCCTCCGACGGCGCCGTCTTGGCGACCACGATCACCAGGTCGGCCAGCTCGCCGTTCGTGATGAACGTCTTCTGTCCATTGAGGACGTACACGTCGCCGTCGCGCACCGCGGTCGTACGTACGCCGGCGAGGTCCGACCCGGCGCCGGGCTCGCTCATGGCGATCGCGGTGACCGTGTCGCCGGAGCAGAATCCGGGCAGCCACCGCTTGCGCTGCTCCTCGGTGGTCAGATCGACGAGATAGGGCGCGACCACGTCGTTGTGCAGCCCGAAACCCAGCCCCGAGCAGCCGGATCCGACGATCTCCTCCACCAGCACGGCGTTGAACCGGAAGTCCCGCTGCCCTCCCCCGCCGTACTCCTCCGGCACGTCCATGCCCAGCAGCCCCGCGGCGCCGGCCTTACGCCAGACCTCGCGGTCGACGATGCCGGCCCGCTCCCACTCCTCGTGGTGCGGCACCGCCTCGCGGGCCAGGAACTCCCGGCACAGCTCTCGGAACTCCTCGTGCACGGGCTCGTAGAGGTGCTGCTCCATGCCGGGAAGTGTGCCCTAGCGGCGACCGTCATTCCGTCCCGGAGTGCGCGGTATCGCGCGGAGGGCGGAATTATGGTCGCAGTGCTTTCGTCACGACCCGAAGATCAGAAACCAAGCCCTGGTACGCCGCCTCGCGATCCTCGGCCCGCAGCACGGCCGACGGATGGATGGTCGCGACGACGTGCCCGGAGGCGCCCGGGAAGTCGTCCGGGTGCTGCGCCGAGTCGGGCCACGGGAGCAGAGCGCCGCGTGACCTCGTCACCCGGAACGACGGACCGAGCAGGGCCTGCGCCGCCGTCGCACCGAGCACGACCACGACCTCCGGGTCGACCCGGGCGAACTCGGCGACGAGCCACGGCCGGCAGGCCTGGATCTCGAGTCGGTCCGGCGTCTGGTGGAGGCGGCGCTTGCCCCCGGCGTACGCCTTGAACTTGAAGTGCTTGACGGCGTTCGTGATGTACAGCTGGCGGGGATCGATGCCCGCGTCGTCGACCGCCTTGCGCAGCAGCCGGCCGGCGGGGCCGACGAACGGCAGCCCCTGCACGTCCTCCACGTCGCCGGGCTGCTCGCCGACCATGATCACGCGTGCGCTCGCGTCGCCCCGGCCGAACACGGTCTGGGTGGCGTTCTCGTACAGGTCGCATCCGCGACAACCGGCGGCGGCCGCACGGAGCCCGGCGAGGTCGGCGCCCGCGGGGATGAACTGCTGCGCGCCGACGGGAGGGGTCTCGGCCATTAGCGGTTTCTACCCCGATGCGGCGAAGTTCACGCGGTGAACGCGCTCGCACCGGAGCTGCCCGTCGCGCGGGCGACCGCGTCGGCGAGCCGCTCGATGTCGCTGTCATCCAGCGGGCTGATCGTGATCCGGATGGCCGGACCCGTGGACAGCCGGTAGAGCGCCCCGGGCGCCACCGCGTACCCCTCGTCGCGGAGGGCCGCCACCGCGCGGGTCTCGTCGGGCACGGGGATCCAGACGTTGATGCCGGTCCGTCCCTTCGTCGGCAGCCCACGGGCCGTCAGCGCCGCGCGGAGCGCCTCGCGGCGCCGGTCGTAGCTGGCCGCCGCTTCCGCCACCGCCGCGGCGACGGCGGGGTCGCGCCAGAGTTCGACCACGAGCCGCTGGAGCAGGGTGGAGACCCAGCCACTGCCGATCCGCATCCGGCCGGCCACCCGAGCCACCGTGGCCTCGTCGCCGGCGAGCACGGCCAGCCGCAGGTCCGGGCCGTACGGCTTGGACACCGACCGCACGAAGGCCCAGGTGGTCGTCGCGCCGGCGAGGGGATGCAGCGGTAGGCGGGCCAGCTCAGCGGCGTGGTCGTCCTCGATTAGCAGTACGCCGGGATGGGCGCGCAACACTCGCCGCAGGGCAACCGCTCGGGCGCGACCGACGGCGGCGCCCGTCGGGTTGTGGGCCCGGCTGGTGACGACGATCGCGCGTGCCCCGGCGGCGAGCGCCCGCCGCAGCCCGGACTCGGTTGGCCCGTCCTCGTCGACCGGGACCCCCACGGCGTGCATGCCGAGTGCCGCTACGAGGTCGAGCACGTTGGCCCATCCGGGGTCCTCGACCGCGACCCGGTCTCCGGGCACCAGGTGCGCGCCGAGCAGCCGGTCGATCGCGTCCAGCGCGCCGCCCGTGACCGTGATCGCTTCCGTCGGAACGCCGTCGGCCCGCAGCCGCTCGCGGGCCAGCGTGACGAGCTCGGGTACCGGCCCCACGTCGGCGTACCCGACCGGATCCTTGGCGGATCGCGCCAGGTTCCGCAGGTGCCTGCCGGGCGCCGGCAGCAGCCGCCGGTCGGGCTCGCCGGCGGCTAGGTCCAGTCCGCCGGGGGGTGGCGCGAGACGGCGGACCGACCGGGGCCCCGACACCGACGGACGCGGACGCACCCGGGTGCCGTTGCGCCCCGCCGTCTCGACCACGCCTCGCTGCCGCAGCCCCTGGTACGCCTTGGCGACGGTCGCGGGGCTGATGCCCAGCCGGTCGGCGAGACCACGGACCGGCGGCAGCGAGGCACCGGCCGCCAGCTCGCCGCTGCGCACCGCCCGCTCGACGCTCGCCGAGACCTCGGCCGCGGAGCTGCCCACAATTTGGTAATGTACTGGCACAGTTTATAGATTGTACTAGCACATTCGGGGGCAGGCCATGGCCGACACGTACGCCCAGACCCCTCGGACGACGGCCAGCCGCGACCGCGGCCGGGTCAGCTACGACCGGGCCACCGCGCGCGCGATCCTGGACGATGCGTACCACTGCCATCTCGGTTTCGTTGTCGACGGTGAGCCGCGGCTGCTGCCCACCCTGCACGTGCGGGTGGCCGACACGCTGTACCTGCACGGGTCCACCGGGAGCCGCCCTCTGCTCGCCGCGCGTACCGGCGAGGGGCTGCCGGTGGTCGTGGCGGTGACCCACCTCGACGGCCTGGTGCTCGGCCGGTCGTGGTTCCACCACAGCGCCAACTACCGGGCCGTGGTGGCGCACGGCGTGGCCCAGCTCGTGACCGACGACGGCGAGCGGCTGCGCGCACTGACCGCGCTCGTGGAGAAGGTCGGCCGCGGCCGGTCGGCGGACAGCCGGCCGCCCACCCCGCGGGAGCTGGCGCAGACGGCCGTGCTCGCGCTGCCGCTGCACGAGGTCTCGGTCAAGGCCCGCACCGGCGGTGTCATCGACGATCCGGAGGACCTGGCGCTGCCGCACTGGGCCGGTGTGCTGCCGCTGCGGCTGACGCCGGGCGTGCCCGAACCGGACGTCGGCGTGACCGCCGCGACGCCGCCGTATCTGCTTCCCACGCGGTCGCCGTGGTTGACCGCGACGCCGATGCGCGGCGAGCACGTCCTGCTCGAGCCGTTGCAGATGTCGCATGTGGACGATCTGTACGCCGCGACGCGGGACGCCGACGTGTGGCAGTTCCTCACCATCCCGCAGCCGGAGAGCCGCGACGAGATGGCGGCGATCGTGTCGATCGCGCTGCGGGCGAGCGGCCTCGGCACCCGGGTGCCTTGGGTACAGCGCAGCGCGGCGACCGGCGAGGTTATGGGCACCACGTCGTACCACCTGCCCGACCCCGAGCTGCGCGCCGTCGAGATTGGACACACAATGCTCGGCCGGCCGTGGTGGCGAACCGGCGTCAACACCGAGGCCAAGCTCATGTTGCTCGAGCGCGCCTTCGGCCGGCTCGGCGCGGAGCGCGTCACCTGGCAGACGGACGTGCGTAACGAGCGTTCGCAGGAGGCCATCGCCCGGCTGGGCGCGACCCGCGAGGGTGTGCTGCGCCGCAACCGGAGGCGGGCGGATGGGTCCTGGCGCGATTCGGTGCTCTACTCGATGACCGCCCCGGAGTGGCCGCGTGCACGGGAGGCGCTGCGCTCCCGGCTCCGCTCGTCCTCGGCTCCCAACTTCGTCGAAGTTGGGCGATCAACGGGCGCCTGACACGCCAACTCCGACGAAGTTGGGCCACGGGCGTGTCAAGAAGACTTGACGACCGGCTCCGTGTCAAGGTAACTTGACGCCCGTGGACGACACCAACGGGCTCGCGACGGCGGCCAGCGCGGCCGACCCCGGCACCGGCCTGACGGCCGTCGCCGCGCTGCGCAAGCTCGTCGAGCACCTGGAGAGCCTGCAGGTCCGCAACGCGCGGGCACGCGGCTGGTCCTGGCAGGCGATCGCCGAAGCGCTCGGGGTCACCCGGCAGGCGGTCCACCAAAAACACGCGAAGCGATAGGGAGCCACCGATGTTCACCCGGTTCACCGTGCCCGCCCGCCAGGTCGTGCTCGCCGCCACCGAGGCCGCCGGCCGCCTCGGCGCCGCGAGGGTCGCTCCGGAGCACCTCCTGGTTGCGCTCGCCGAGGGCGGCGGCGACGTGGGCGGGCGCGTGCTCGCGGCGTACGGCGTCACGGCCGACGGCCTGTGTGTCGCCATCACGGATCGGACCCGTCGGGCCGGCCTCACCGACGACGAGGTGACCGCGCTCCGCTCGGTGGGCATCGACGCGGACGAGGTGTTCCGGCGCATCGAGGAGTCGTTCGGAGCCGAGGCGCTCCAACCAATGGTTCCATCCACAAAGGCCAGTCGACGGTTCACGCCCGGGGCGAAGAAGGTGCTCGAGAGGAGCCTGCGCGAGGCGTTGGCGCTCCGGCACAACTACATCGGCACCGAGCACATCCTGCTGGGCGTGCTCGCCGAGGGCAGCGCCAGCGATCTGCTCGCCGCACACGGCATCACGTACGCCGGTGCGCAGGAACGGGTGTTGGACGAGCTGCGCCGGGCCGCCTGAGCCACGCGCTAGTGTCCGCGGAACGCCTCCTCCAGCCACCACGAGCCGCGCGCCCTGGTCACCTTGGCGTCTACCAGCAACGGGCGGTTTCGCTCACCGGCCAACCAGTCGCGGACGCCGGCCAGGTCGGCCGGCGTCCGGACGGTGATGCCGACACAGCCGAACCCCCGTGCGATGGCGGCCAGGTCGGTTTCCGGGAACCGCACGGTGTCCAGCGGATGCCCGTCCGGACCGAAGTGGTGCACCTCCGCGCCGTACGCCGCGTCGTCGTACACCACGACCAGCAGCGGCAGGCCGAGCCGGACCGCGGTGGTCAGCTCGGCCACCGACATCAGGAAACCGCCATCGCCGAGCGCGGCGACCGTCAGCCGGTCCGGGCGCGCGACCCCCGCGCCGATCGCGCTCGCCAACCCCAGCCCGATCGACTGGTACGCCTGCGTGAAGCAGAACCCCGCGGCGTCGAGGACGGACAGGAACATCGATGGATACCCCATGAAGTTGCCCGAGTCGACGGCGACCGTGCGCTCGGCGGGCAGCAGGTCGTCCAGCGCTATGCTCAGCGTGCGCGGGTCGATCCGTCCATCGTCGCTTTCGTCCACATAGGACACGTCCCGCCAGCGGACCTCGGCGGCGATCTGCTCGCGCAGCTCAGGCGTACGCCAACTCGGCCCCGTGCGCTCCCCCATCGCCGCGGCCGCGGCCCGTGCCACCGCGGTCACGTCGCCGGTTATGCCGAGGTCGACCGGTCGGTTCGCGCCCAGCTGGGCCGGGTCGCGGTCCACCTGGACGACGACGCTCTCGGGGGCGATGAGGCGTCCGTGCCGGGTGGTCCACATGTTCAGCGTGCAGCCCCACGCCACGACGGTGTCGGCCGTGCCGATGAGCCTCTCCGCGAGCGGTGACGCGAAGCCTCCGGACACGTCGAGGTTCCACGCCTCGCTGGCGAACAGCCCCTTCGCCGCCGCGGACGTCGCCAGCAGCGCACCACACTTGTCGGCCAGCTCGACCAATGCGGACCTGGCCTCGTCGACCGGCTGGCGAGCGGCCCCGCGGCCGGCGATGAAGACGGGCCGACGGCCGCTGGCCAGCGCCGCCACCAGGCGCTCGACGTCGAAGGGTTCGGGCCCGGCGACCTCGACGGCGGACGTCGCGGGTCCCGGCTCCTCGCCGGCCTTGGCCGCCTGCACGTCGAGCGGCAGGCCCAACACGACCGTCGCACCCGCCGCGGCCTCCCGGTAGGCCCACGTCGCGTCGCCGGCCGCGCTCTCCGCGCGTACGCGATGGAACCGCGCACCCACCGCGGACGCCGCACCCGCGAGGTCGATGTGGAAGTTGGACCGAGGGTTCGGCACCTCCGGTGCCAGCACGACCAGCGGAGTACGGCTCTTGGCCGCCTCGCAGACGCCCGTCAGCGCGTTGGTAACACCCGGTCCCTGATGGACGGAGAGCACGCCGACGTCGCCGGAGACGCGGGCGTACGCGTCAGCCATCGTCGCCGCGCCGCCCTCATGCGCGGCCGCCACGAACCGCGCGCCGGCCGCGATGAGAGCGTTGGTGACGTGGAAGTTGCCGCTCCCGACGACGCCGAAGACCCGGCGAGCGCCGAGCCCGGCGAGCGTATGGCCAACCGCCTCGGCGACCAGCATCAGCGCTCCACGAGCGCCAGCACGCGGGCCGGGCTGCCCGAACCGTGCACGATCGGCAACGGGCCGGCGATGACCACCGCGCCGGCCGGTGGCAGCGAGGCCAGGTTCTGCAGCTGGGTCAGGCCGTACTTGTCGTTGCCGAGCAGGAACGAGTGGCACGGGAACGGCGGGTCGAACGAGTGCGCGGCGCCCGCGTCCGTGCCCACCGTCTCCACGCCGACGCCCTGGATCGGCGCCTGTTCGGCCAGCCACGCCGCGCACTCGACGGAGATGCCCGGCGTGCGGCCGGCATTGAGGAACTCATCCTGGTCGTTCGCGCGGGCGTCCCAGCCGGTGCGGTAGAGGAGCCAGCCGCCGGTCGGAAGCGGCCCATGCTCGGCCTCCCACGTCTTCACGTGCTCGACCTGCAGCAGGAAGTCGGGGTCGGCCGCCGCCTGGGCCGTGAAGTCGAGGACGGCCGCGGGGGCGATCAGCCGCCGGGCGGGCACCCGGGCGACGTCGGCCGCGTCCCGACCGGTGACCCAGTGGATCGGCGCGTCGAAGTGGGTGCCGGTGTGCTCACCGGTGCTGAAGTTGTTCCAGTACCAGGCCGGGCCGCGCTCGTCGTAGTGGCTGATCTCGGTCAGCGCGAACGGCCAGGTCTGCCCGAACGGCTCGGGGAGGTTGAGGATCGGGGTCTGGGCCGACAGCGGCGCGGTCAGGTCGACGACCTCCACCGAGCCTCGCTCCAACGCGGCCACGAGATCGGACAACAGCGTCATGGGGCGACGCTAGGCCGATGATCGATCTGGGTCAACGAGCCGTCGACCCCGGTGGCCGGTGCGTTGCGGCCGGATGGCTCAGACCAGCAGGTCGTCGCGCCCCAGGTCGTGTGCGATCTCGTGCACCACCCGGAGATCCTCCACGAGCGACCGCGCCGGACGCCGGTCCATACCCCCGCGGCGACGAACCACGAAGTAGTGCACCGCGGCTCGCACCCGGGCCCGGTCGGCGGCGCTCGCGCGAGTGGTGCTCTCGACCAGCTCCCGGAGCAGCGTCGCGAGCCGCTCCGCCAGCGTCAGGTCGTGCGGCCCCGGTGCGACTCGCAGCGTCGCCAGGTGTCCCTCCACCTGGCGAATCAGCACATCCGAGCCGTGTTGCAGTCCTCGTTGCGGCGCAGTCACACCGGGCCCCCTTCCCGTGCCGACCTGGCGTTGTCCGGCGACCGTACCGAACGCCGGCCGTCACGACAAGTAACCGACCGATTACGCGCCTCGTTCGTGCGCATACCCGCCCGATTGCGAGCGGTGTCTGGGTCGGCCGCTCGGTTGTGTCGGACCCGGGGTGGAGGATGGGGTCGTGGCGATGTGGCAGGAGTTCGGTCCCGCGACGCGGGAGTGGTTCACCGCGGCGTTCGCCGAGCCGACCCCGGCACAGGTCGGCGCTTGGCGGGCGGTCGGCGCCGGCCGACACGCCCTCGTGGTCGCGCCGACCGGTTCCGGCAAGACGCTCGCCGCGTTCCTCTGGTCGCTCGACCGGCTCGCCCGGGAGCCGGCCCCGGCCGACCCGAAGCTGCGCTGCCGGGTGCTGTACGTGAGCCCGCTCAAGGCACTCGCGGTCGACGTCGAGCGCAACCTGCGGGCGCCGTTGGCCGGCATCCGCCACGCGGCCGCCCGGCTCGGGCTGCCGCAGCCGGACATCACGGTCGGCATGCGGACGGGCGACACGCCGACGGACGAACGTCGCAGCTTCGCCCGGACGCCGCCGGACATTCTCATCACCACCCCGGAATCGCTGTTCCTGCTGCTGACCTCCCTCGCGCGCGACGCGCTGCGCGGGGTGCAGACAGTGATCGTCGACGAGGTCCACGCGGTCGCCGCGACCAAGCGAGGCGCGCACCTGGCACTGTCGCTGGAGCGGCTGGACGCCCTGCTGCCCGCACCGGCGCAGCGGATCGGGCTGTCGGCGACGGTCCGGCCGATCGACGAGACCGCCCGGTTCCTCGGCGGCGCCCAACCGGTCGAGATCGTGCAGCCGCCGACCGCCAAGACGATCGAGGTTAGCGTCCAGGTCCCGGTCGAGGACATGACCCGGCTGGACGAGATCTCCGAGCCTGCGGACGCGGACGAGCCGGACGCACCGCGGCGGGCCTCGATCTGGCCGGCGGTCGAGGAGCGGGTGCTCGACCTCATCGAGGCACACCGCTCGACGATCGTCTTCACCAACTCCCGACGCGGCGCGGAGCGGCTCTGCGCCCGGCTCAACGAGTTGGCGTTCGAACGCACCGTGCCGGCCGCGGTCCCGCCGCCGGCCGCCGGTGGGTCGCCGGTGAACACCGGGCAGCCCGCCGAGATCATGGCGCAGGCGGGCGAGGCGCACGGCGCCCCACCGGTGGTCGCCCGGGCGCACCACGGCAGCGTGTCCCGCGAGGAGCGCAAGCACATCGAGGAGGCGCTCAAGTCCGGCCAGCTGCCCGCCGTGGTCGCCACGTCCAGCCTCGAGCTCGGCATCGACATGGGCGCGGTCGACCTCGTCGTGCAGATCGAGGCGCCGCCGTCTGTCGCCGCCGGGCTGCAGCGGGTCGGCCGGGCCGGGCATCAGGTCGGCGCCGTGTCGCGGGGCGTCGTGTTCCCCAAGCACCGCGGCGACCTCGTCTCCTGCGCGGTGGTCGCCGAGCGGATGGGCGAGGGTGCGATCGAGGAGCTGCGCTATCCACGCAACCCGCTCGACGTGCTTGCTCAGCAGATCGTCGCCATGGTGGCGCTCGACCCGTGGCCGGTCACCGACCTGGCCGCGCTGGTTCGCCGGGCCGCGCCATTCGCCGAGCTGCCGGATTCCGCCATGCACGCGGTGCTCGACATGCTCTCCGGCCGATACCCGTCGACCGCGTTCGCCGAGCTTCGCCCGCGGCTCGTCTGGGATCGCGCGGCCGACCAGCTGACCGGCCGCCCCGGTGCCCAGCGGCTCGCCGTCACCAGCGGCGGAACGATCCCCGACCGGGGGCTGTTCGGCGTGTTCCTCGCCGGCGCCGAACGCGCCGCCCGGGTCGGCGAGCTGGACGAGGAGATGGTGTACGAGTCGAGGGTCGGCGACGTGTTCCTGCTCGGGTCCAGCTCGTGGCGGATCGAGGACATCACGCCCGACCGGGTGCTGGTCTCGCCGGCGCCCGGCGCCGCCGCCCGGATGCCGTTCTGGAAGGGCGATGCGCTCGGCCGCCCCGTCGAGCTGGGCCGGGCGATCGGGGCACGGCTGCGCGCGCTGACCCGGCAGGAGGATGACACCGCCGTTGAGTCGCTGCGCGCCGGCGGGCTGGACGACTGGGCCGCGGGCAACCTCGTGGCGTACCTGCGCGAGCAGCGAGAGGCCACGCGTTCGCTACCCGACGATCGCACGGTGCTCGTGGAGCGGTTCCGGGACGAGCTCGGCGACTGGCGGATGGCGGTGCACTGCGTGCTCGGTGCCCGCGTCAACGGACCATGGGCGCTCGCCGTCGGCCGCCGGGTCTCCGAGCGGTACGGCGTGGACGCCCAGGTCATGCCCTCCGACGACGGGATCGTCGTGCGGTTGCCCGACATGGCCGACGACCCGCCGGGCGCCGACCTGGTCACGTTCGATCCGGAGGAGATCGCGCAGATCGTCGAGGACTCGGTGGGCGGCTCGGCCATGTTCGCCTCGCGGTTCCGGGAATGCGCGGCCCGGGCGCTGCTGCTGCCCCGCCGCGACCCCCGCCGGCGGCAGCCGCTGTGGCAGCAGCGACAGCGGGCCGCGCAGCTGCTGGACGTGGCCCGGGAGTTCGCGGACTTCCCCATCACCTTGGAGGCCGCCCGCGAGTGTCTGCAGGACGTCTTCGACGTGCCCGGCCTCGCCGCGCTCATGCGTGACCTTGCCTCCCGAAGGGTTCGCCTGGTCGAGGTCGAGACGGCGAAGCCGTCGCCGTTCGCCCGGTCCCTGCTGTTCGGCTACGTGGGCGCATTCCTGTACGAGGGCGACGCTCCGCTCGCCGAGCGCCGGGCCGCCGCGCTCGCGCTCGACTCGACGCTGCTCGGCGAGCTGCTCGGCCGGGTCGACCTGCGCGAGCTGCTCGATCCCGGCGTGGTGACGGAGACCGAGCGGTCGCTGCAGTGGCTCACCGAGGAGCGCCGCCCCCGCGACGCCGAGGACGCGGCGGAGCTGCTCCGTCTCCTCGGTGATCTGTCCGATGTGGAGGCCGCGGCGCGAGGGGTCCGGCCGGAGTGGCTCGAGGCACTGTTTGCCGCGCGGAGGGCCATCCGGGTCCGCATCGCCGGCGAGGAGCGCTGGCTGCCGATCGAGGACGCGGGCCGGGTTAGGGACGCGCTGGGCGTCGCGCTACCGGTCGGCGTCCCCCAGGCGTTCCTCGAGCCGGTCGCCGATCCCCTGGGCGACCTCGTGGCACGGTATGCGCGGACGCGCGGCCCGTTCTCCGCGGCCACCTGCGCGGCCCGGTTCGGGCTGGGCGTGTTCGTCGTCGAGCAGGCGTTGCGCCGGCTCGCCGCGACCGGCCGGATCGTCTCGGGCGAGTTCTCGCCGGGCGGGGCGGGCGCCGAGTGGTGCGACGCCGAGGTGCTGCGCCTCCTGCGCCGGCGGTCCCTGGCCGCGCTGCGGCGGGAGATCGAGCCGGTGCCGCCCCGCACGCTGGCCACCTTCCTGCCGCGCTGGCAACAGGTCGGCTCGTCGGCGCGCGGGGTCCCCGCGGTCGCCGCCGCCGTCGAACAGCTGCAGGGCGTCGCGATTCCGGCCTCCGCCCTGGAACGCCTGGTGCTGCCCGGTCGGGTCGCCGACTACTCCCCGGCATACCTGGACGAGCTGTGCGCCAGCGGCGAGGTCGTCTGGGCCGGCTCCGGCCCGATCTCCGGCGGTGACGGCTGGATCAGCATGGCGTACGCCGACGCCGCGCCGCTGCTGCTCCCGCCACCGGACGAGACGCTGGCGTTCACCTCGTTGCACGATGCGGTGCTGGCGGCGCTCGACGGCGGCCAGGCACTGTTCTTCCGGACGCTGTCCGATCGGGTCGGCAGCACGGATGACGCCGCGCTCGTGGACGCCGTCTGGGATCTCGTGTGGGCCGGGTGGCTCACGAACGACACGATCGCCCCGCTGCGGGCGGTGCTCGGTGGCCGCGGCGCACACCGGGCCAGGGCGAGCGCGCCGCGCACCCGGTACCGGCGCCCCGGCCGGGCAACGCTGCCGTCGCGCACCGGACCACCGACGGTCGCCGGCCGGTGGTCCCGACTGCCCCAGCGCGACGCCGACCCGACCCGGCGCGCCGCCGCCCTCGCCGACGCCCTGCTCGAGCGACACGGCGTCGTGACCCGCGGGGCGGTGGCCGCCGAGGGCGTTCTCGGCGGGTTCGCGGCCGTCTACCCGGTGCTCTCCGCGCTGGAGGAGCGGGGCGCCGCCCGACGCGGCTACTTCGTGGAGGGCCTGGGTGCGGCCCAGTTCGCGGTGCCCGGCGCGGTGGACCGGCTGCGGGCGCTCGCCGAGCCCGGCCCGTCGGTGCGCCGGCCGACCGGGGCGCTGGTGCTCGCGGCGACCGACCCGGCCAACCCGTACGGCGCCGCCCTGCCATGGCCGGAGCGCGTCGTCGATTCCGGTGACGGCGCGGCGCCGGCCACCACCGGTCACCGGGCCGGCCGCAAGGCGGGGGCGCTTGTCGTGCTGGTCGGTGGGGAGCTCGTGCTCTACGTCGAGCGCGGCGGGCGTACCGTGTTGTCCTATCTGGACGATCCCGAGGCGCTGGCGATGGCGGCGAAGGGTCTCGCGGACGCGGTGCACACCGGAGCGCTCGGGGCGATCTCGGTCGAGCGGGCCGACGGCGAGGCCGTGCACGCCTCCCCGCTGCGCGACGCGCTCACCGCAGCCGGTTTCCGCGCCACGCCGCGCGGCCTGCGCCTTCGCGGCTGACGGTCGGCCGACCTGCACCCGGGCTGCGACGGAAGCCAGGGCTGGCAGGATGGTCTGGATGGATGACGCCCACGCGCCGGACGACCGCGACCTGCTAGCCGCGGCCCGTCGCGGAGACCCGCCAGCGTTCGAGCGGCTGGTGGCGCGGCACCGTGGCGAGCTGTACGCGCACTGCTACCGGATGCTCGGCTCGGTGCACGACGCCGAGGACGCGATGCAGGAGTCGCTTCTCGACGCGTGGCGGGGGCTCGCCGGCTTCGAGGGTCGCAGCTCCCTCCGGGCGTGGCTGTACCGCGTCACGACGAACGCCTGCCTGCGGCTGATCAGGCGTCGTCCGCCGCGGATGCGTTCGCCGGACCATGGGCCGGCGCGACGCGACACCGCCGACCTCGGCGAGCCGGTTGCCGGGCCGGTCTGGTTGGAGCCGTGGCCCGACGAGCTGTCGGACCCGTCGAACGGTTCCGATCCCGAGGCGAGCTACCTGCGTCGGGAGGGCGTCGAGCTGGCCTTCGTCGCGGCGCTCCAGCACCTGCCCGGCTTGCAACGCGCCGTGCTGATCCTGCGGGAGGTGCTCGGGTTCTCCGCCGCCGAGGTGGCGCAGATCCTGGATACCACGCCGGCGTCGGTGAACAGCGCGCTGCAGCGGGCTCGCAAGGCTGTCGACGAGCGGGTGCCGGCTACCGCGCAGCGGACCGAACTGGACGCGCTCGCCCCGACCGGCCGGCGCGAGCTGGTGGACGCGTTCGTGTCGGCCTGGGAGCGTGCGGACGTGCCGGCCCTGCTCGACCTGCTGGCCGACGACGCCCGCTTCACGATGCCGCCACTACCCGCATGGTTCCAGGGCCGCACGGATGTCGGCCGGTTCTTCGCCGAACGCGTGTTCGCCACCCCATGGCGGCTGCTACCGGTCCGGGCGAACGGCCAGCTCGCCTTCGCGTGCTACCAGGCCGAACAGGGTGACAACCGGTTCCGGCTGGGTGCGATCAACGTGCTGAGCGTGCGGGACGGGAAGATCACTGAGATCGCCGGCTTCCTCGACCCGGCCGTGCACAGGTCCTTCCGGCTGCCCGAAGATTTTCTGGCCGGCGATGAATTCACGGCCCGGCGCGTCTCTCAATCGGAAACATGAGAGGAGACGTGGGATGCGAAGGCTCATCGTCTGCAACATCGTGTCGCTGGACGGCTACTCCGCCGGACCGAACGACAACGTCATGGTCCTGCCGCTGGACGGATCGTTCGACGCATACTGCGTCGAGCGGTTGCGCGCCGCCGATACGTTGCTGTTGGGACGCCACTCGTACAACGGGTTCCGCGGCTTCTGGCCGCCGGTGGCGGACGACGACAGTTTCACGCCCAACCAGCGGGAGATATCGCAGCTCGACAACGCCATCGAGAAGGTCGTCGTGTCCGACAGCCTGACCGCGGACGCAACGGATCCGTGGCGCGACAGCACGCGCATCGTCCGCCGGGCCGACGCCCAGCGGACGATCGCCGAGCTGAAGCAGCGGGACGGCAAGGACATCCTGATGTTCGGCAGTCATACCCTGTGGAACGACCTCCTCGACCACGGCCTTGTCGACGAGGTCCACCTGATCATCGGCGCCGTGATCCTCGGAGGCGGCACGCCCGCGTTCGAGAACCCGCCGCCGGGCTCACTCCGCAGGATCGAGGTACGCGCGCTGGAGGGGTCGGACAACGTCCTCGTCCGCTACGGGGTCGTCCGCGAGGGCATGTAGGCACTGGGAGGTCGGCATGCCCGCAACGCCGCCGGGCCCGTGGTCGTCTCGCCGATCAGACCAGCTGAGGGGCCACCTCGGCCGCGATGAGGTCGAGATGGTCCAGGTCCGAGAGGTCCAGCACCTGCAGGAAGAAGCGCGACGCGCCGTGCTCGGCGTACGCCCGCAGCTGCTCGGCGACTTCGCTGGGCGTGCCGGCCACCCCACCGCGGGCGCGCAGCCCCGCCGGGTCGCGCCCGATCGCGTCCGCGCGTCGCCGCACGTCGGCGTCGGTCCGTCCACACACGACAGTCAGCGCGGCGGAGCGGACGAGCGGCGCTCGGCCGGCACCATCCCGGTCGACCTTCTCGCTCGCCCTGGCCGCCGCGGCGTACACCTGCTCCGCGTCTGCCACCGACCCGAACGACACGTTGATCTCGTCGGCGAACTGGGCGGCGAGCATGGGAGTACGCGTGAGACCCTTGCCGCCGACGATGACCGGCGGGTGCGGCATCTGGACCGGCTTGGGCAGCCCCGGCGAGCCTTCGACGTCGTACCACGTGCCGTGGTAACTGAACGTGGAACCCAGCGGCGTCGTCCACAGGCCGGTGATGATCTCTAGCTGCTCGCCGAGCCGTTCGAACCGCTGCCGCAGCGGGGGGAACGGGATTCCGTACGCCCGGTGCTCGGCCTCGAACCAGCCGGTGCCCAGGCCTAGGTCGACCCGGCCACCGCTCATCGCGTCCACCTGCGCCACCATGACCGCGAGCGGACCGGGCAGCCGGAACGTCGCCGAGCTGACGAGCGTGCCGAGCCGAATGCGCGAGGTCTGCACCGCGAGCCCGGCCAGCGTCACCCAGGAGTCGGTCGGGCCGGGCCGGCCGTCGCCGCCCATCGCGAGGAAGTGGTCGGAGCGAAAGAAGCCGTCGAAGCCGCACTCTTCGGCCCGCTGCGCCACCCGCAGCAGATCGTCGTACGAGGCCCCCTGCTGAGGCTCGGTGAACACACACAGCCGCATGTGCCAACCTTGCCACGTGGTGGATCTCGTCGCGCGGCCAGCCGGTGTCCTCGACGCCACGGAGCCACCGGGGTAGCTGGTTCGCGCACCGACTGGCATTCTGCGGCCGTGAGCACCGAACCGGCCACCGCCACGGTCGACGCGGAACCCGGCGCCGCGCGCGACCCGTACGTCGACTGGCTCCGCGCGATCAGCCTCTGCATCGTGGTGGTCTGGCACTGGGCGTTCACGATGCTCGACTGGCGGGCCGACGGACCGCACGCCACGAGCCCGCTCGGCTTCACCAAGGGGTTCTGGCTTGCCACGTGGCTGTTCCAGGTGATGCCGCTGTTCTTCTACATCGGAGGGTTTGTGCACCTGCGCTCGTGGGAGCGCGCCCGCGCCAAGGGCATCGGGCTCGGCATCTTCGTCGGGCGCCGGCTGCGCGAGCTCGCCATGCCCGCCGCCGGCCTCCTCGCCGTCTGGGTGGCACTCGGTGCCGCGGTCGGCGCGTACACGAGCCTCAACGGCGTCGGGCGCATGGTCAAGCTCGTGATCAGTCCACTGTGGTTCCTCGCGGTGTACCTCATGCTGATCGCGCTGCTGCCGGCAGCGCTGTGGCTGCACCGACGGTGCGGCCAGCTCGCGCTGGTCTGGCTGGCTGGTGCGGCGATGTGTGTGGACATCCTGCGCTTCCGGTACGGCCATGAGGGGCTCGGCTGGCTGAACATGCTGCTCGTGTGGGGCCTCGCCCACCAGGCCGGGTTCTTCTACCAGCAGGTCGTCGCCGCACCACGGCGCACCGACTGGGCGATGGCGTGGGGCGGCCTGTTCGGCCTCGTCGGCCTCGTCTTCTCCGGGCTGTACCCAGGCTCGATGGTCGGCGTGCCCGGCGAGCGGTTCTCCAACATGGCGCCTCCCACGTTCGTTATCGTGGCGCTGCTGCTCTTCCAGGCCGGCGTCGCAGAGCTGCTCCGGCCGACCATGGAGCGGGCGCTCCGCAGGCCGCGGTGGCAGGCGGCGAATGCGACGATCAACAGGTTCGCCCTGCCGCTGTTCCTCTTCCACACCACCGGCATGGCCATCTACCTGTTCCTGCTGTGGCGATTTCTGGACTACGACATCCGCACCCGGATTCCGGACCTCACGTGGTGGCTGACCCGCCCGCTGGCGGTCACCGGTCCCCTGCTGTGCACGCTGCTGCTGATCGCCGTGTTCGGCCGCGGCCGTTCCAGGGTCGGGACGCGGGTGCTCCCGACGACTCGCGCGTCGGGCTAACGTTGCTGATCGTGGCCGGGTATCAGTGGATCAGCCTAACGACCGACTATGGACTCTCCGACGGGTTCGTCGCCGCGTGCCACGGGGCGGTCGCGCGACTCGCACCGTCGGTGCGGATCATCGACGTGACGCATCTCGTGGCGCCGGGCGACGTTCCGCGGGCCGCCGCGGTGCTGGCGCAGGCGGTCCCGCACCTGCCGCCCGCGGTGCATGTCGCTGTCGTGGATCCAGGCGTCGGCACCCCCCGCCGAGGCATCGTCGTCGAGACGCCCGGCGGGATCCTCGTCGGTCCGGACAACGGGCTGTTGCCGTGGGCCGCGGACGCCCTGGGCGGCGCCAGCCGCGTCACCGAGCTGACGAACCCTTCGTGGTACGCCCCGGACGTGTCGCGCACGTTCCACGGCCGCGACGTCTTCGCCCCGGTCGCCGCCCGGATCGCGTTGGGCGCCGACCCCGCGGAGGCGGGACACGCCGTCGACCCCGAGACGCTGGTACGCCTGCCAGAGCCGGTGCTCGTCATCGGCGACCGCTGGCTCGAGGCCGAGGTGTTGACCATCGACAGGTTCGGCAACGTCCAGCTCGCCGCCCCGGCCGAGCTGCTGGACCGGCTGGGCGAGCGGCTGACCGTGGGCGGCGTGCGCGCCGTACGCGGCGCGACATTCGCCGACGCGCCACCGGGTGGGCTGGTGGTCTACGCGGACTCGGCCGAGCGGATCGCGATCGCTGTGAACGGCGGCCGCGCCGGCATCGTACTGGCCGTCGCCCCGGGCGATGTGCTGCGCGTCGAAACGGTGGCGGGGTGAGGCCGTGCCCGAGGGCGACACCGTCTGGAACACCGCTCGCGCGCTGCACCGCGCCCTGGCGGGTGGGCAGCTGACCGCGACCGACTTCCGGGTACCTCGGCTGGCCACCGCGACGCTCACCGGGTGGATGGTGCGGGAGTCGTTGAGCCGCGGCAAGCATTTGCTCATGCGACTGAGCCACCCGGACGGCCGCCGCCTCACCCTGCACTCGCACCTGCGGATGGACGGATCCTGGCGCGTCTACGCCCCGGGCGCCCGCTGGAGTGCCGGCCGGGCGCACGAGATCCGGGCGGTGCTGCGTACGGCCGACGCGGTCGCGGTCGGGTACCACCTCCACGATCTCGCGCTCGTCGACAGCGCCGACGAGCACACCCTCGTGGGCCACCTAGGTCCGGATCTGCTGGGTCCGGAGTGGGACGCGGGCGAGGCCGTCGCCCGGCTGTCCGGGCACCCGGACGTTCCCGTCGCCGAGGCGCTGCTCGACCAGCGCAACCTCGCCGGGGTCGGCAACCTCTACAAGTGCGAGGTCCTGTTCCTCCGCGGCATCTGGCCGTGGACGCCGGTCGCCGAGGTGCGCGACCTGCCGGCGCTCGTCGCGCTCACGCAACGGCTGCTCGCCGCCAACCGCGGCCGCTGGTTGCAGAGCACCACCGGTGCGTTGCGCCGGGGCGAGACGACCTATGTGTACGGCCGCCGCGGAGCGCCTTGCCGTCGGTGCGGGACCACCATCGAGCTGGCCGAGCAGGGCGACCGGATCACGTACTGGTGCCCGCACTGCCAGCCCGCCCCGCCCGGATTGTGAGGCCGACTGCGCGTCGATCATGCACTTCGTCGGTTCGGTCAGCCGGTCGCGCGCAGCGGGTCGGTCGCGGTGCGCAGCTCGGCGAGGCCGTCGGCGACGCCGCCGAGCATGTCGGTCGCCTCGGTCAGCCGGGCGGTCGCCGGGTGCCCGGTGCCGGCCCGGCCATCCTCGGCGACGTAGCCGGCGGCGGCCGCGACGAGCCGCTCGTACGCGGTCACCCCGTCCTCGAGTTGGTCGACGAGCGCGCCGTGGGCGGCGTCGAGGGCGGGTCGCACGTCGGCCGGCGCCACGCCCAACGCCCGCTCGACGGCGGCCGCCCGGTCGATGAGATCGCGGAGCGAGCGCTCGGCGGCGGCGGCCTCGAGTACGGCCGTGTCGGCCGGTCCAGTGAGCCGGCCGGCCAGCCCGGACAGGGTCGCCGACGCGCGCTCCAGACGGCCCCAGGGGCGGGCAGCGGCCAAGCCGCGCAGCGCGATCCTGGTGCGGTGGCGGCGTACTTCGTCGAGAGCGGCACGCCCGGCCGGCAGCCGTTGAACCGCCGCGAGGAGCCGGATCTTGGCCTGTTCCCCGGCCACCGCCGGGTCGACCGGTTCCGGCGCCGGCTGGGCCGCGAGCACGCGGGCGTCCGACCAGCGCCAGAACGTGAGTGCGCCGGTCCCACCGGCCCCGGCCGCGAGGAAGACGTCGCCGACGCCCAGGCCGTGGTAAGGGACGAGCACGGCTGCGGCCCCAGCCAGGGTGCCGGCGAGCACGCTCCACCGGCGTGCGGATCGGCGCAGCTGGCGCAGCCGCCGGTAGTAGCGCGCTCGCGCGTCGTACACCGGGCCCCCTCTCCCCGCGGCCATCCGCGACGTCCGGTTACCCGGCGGCGGTGCTGTCTCCGGCGTCCTTGTCCTTGCCGAGGCTGGCCCGGAGCTCGTCGAGCCGGGACACTCTCGCGTCCGCGGCGGCCGGGGCTTCGACGGCGGGCCTCTCCGGCGTGCCGGCGAGCTTCTCCCCGGCCATGCTCTGCCGGATCTGCTCGAGCCGCGAGGCGCCTGCACTGTCCAATGTGGCCTTCTGTAGGTCGAGCATCCGGCCCTCGACGGAGTTGGAGGCGAGCTCCGCCCGGCCCATCGCGTTGGCGTACCTGCGTTCGATCCGCTCCCGCACCTCGTCCAGCGACGGGGTGTTGCCGGGCGCCGCGAGCGATGACATGGACTCCAGCGAGTGCGCGATCGTCTCCTGCATCCGCGCCTGCTCAAGCTGGCTAAGCAGCTTGGTGCGCTCGGCGAGGCGCTGCTGCAGCACCATGGAGTTGTTCTCGACCGCCGTGCGCGCCTGTGCGGCCGCCCCGAGGGCCTGGTCGTGCAGGGTCTTCATGTCCTCCATCGACTGCTCGGCCGAGACGAGCTGCGTGGCGAGCGTCTGCGCCGTCCGCTCGTACTCGCCGGCCTTGGACTCGTCGTCTTCGGCCCGGGACTTGTCCGCGAGGACCAGAGCCTGCCGCGCCATCGACTGCAGCTTTTCGACTTCGGACATCTGGCGGGACAGCTTCATCTCCAGCTGCCGCTGGTTGCCGATCACCGCCGCGGCCTGCTGGACGAGCGCCTGGTGCTGGCGCTGCGCGTCCTCAATCGCCTGCTGGATCTGCACCTTGGGATCGGCGTACTCGTCGATCTTGGCGCCGAAAAGCGCCATCAGGTATCTCCAGCCCTTGACGAACGGGTTGGCCATGTGCGGTCCTCTCTGCGGCGAGTCGGTCTGCCAAATGTCCTCCCATCGTCGCAGGAGGGATCCAGGCCGTCACGCCACCTCGGGGCGATCTTCAGGCGTCGGGCCGCCTGATCCGGACATTACTCTCACGCTCCGCCCATCGACGAGCGCCCGCCGGCCAGTACGCGGCGGGACAGCTCCTCGCTCTCCGCCAGTCCGGCCCGGAGGCCGTCAAGATCGTCGGTCAGCGCGGTGATTGTGGGGGCGACCCCGATGCCGCTGTCCGCGGTGGCGTGCAGCGCCAGCACCTCCGACAGCCGGGCGACCAGGCCGTCCAGCCCGAACGCTGTCGACTGCATGCGGGCGAGGAGCATCTCGCGCGCTGACAACAGTCGGTCGTAGACCGCTAGCTGGTCCGCTACGGCGCGGACAGCCCGCTCCCGCTCCTCGCGCAGCGGACCAGCCGGCAGGTCGCGCAGGGCCTGCTCGATCGAGTCGTGCTGCCGGCGGAGCGGCCCCGGGTTGATCCGGCTGGCGGCTTGTTCGATGAGCGTCACCTGTCCCGCGATTCTGGTGAGGTCGACAACGGTGGCCGCGGCGTCGTCGTCGACGTCGCCGATCTGGGCGCGCAGCACCGGGTCGCGCGGCGACTCCGTCAGGTCGTGCAGCGAACGCACCGCCGCCTCGGCATGCCGCAGCCAGCCGTCGGCGGCCCCGCCGGGCACCGGTGTCGGCAGGTCGGGGGCCGCGGGGAGCTGCGCGCGGGCGGCGCCGCGGTCGGTGAGCGCGCCCATGGCGACCTTGACCCCGTACACCGCCGCCGCGATGCCCACCCCGACCGGAACCGCGACGATCGCGGCCGGGGCGAGGGCGGCCGTCACCGCGCCGCCGAGCCCACCGAGTACGGCTGCGGTGACAATGCCCCACGGCTCGGTCAGCTCCTGCCTGAGACCCAACGCACCACCCGTCAGAAGTTGCTCAGCACGTTGATGAGCACCTTATCGATCGAGGCTGGGTCGCGTGCGTCGTACACCGCCGCGCGGGACGCGTTCGAGATCTTGCGAAGCGTGTTGAGGTCCGCCTTCTCGCCGTAGGCGATCGTGAACACCCGGACCGGGTTCTCCAGGTTACTGGCGTCCAGGGCGGCGACCAGGCTGTCGAGGTCATTGTCGCGTGGGTACTCGTTCTTGCCGTCGGTCAGCACCACCACCGCGTTGATGCGGTCCGGCGCGGCCTGCGCAGCCATGGCCTGCTCGGCCGCTCTCGTCGTGGCGTACAGCGCCGTGCCGCCGCCCGCGGCCATGCCCTGGATCACCTGCTTGAGCCGCGGGCCGCTCCGCGAGACGGGGCCCACCGGCACCTGCTCGGTCCACGGCTGCGCGGTCGCGGTCTCGCCGGTCGAGAAGGTCCACAGACCGACCTCGTCGTCCGGCGCGAACATGCCGACCGCCTGCAGCGCCGCCGCCTTGGCCACGTCGAGCTTGCTCTGCCCGCCGCCGACCGTCTCCTCCATCGATCCGGAGACGTCGAGCACGAGCAGCACCCGGGCGCGCTTGCGCTGCTCGTCCCAGCCCGCCAGCGCCTTGGCCAGCACGTTCGAGGCGGGCGGATCGATGATCGAATATTTCGCGTCCGGCAACATGCCGTTCGCCGTCGAGACCGCGGCGCCAGCCTTGCCGTCAAACGTGCGGAAGGCGGCGTCGGTGAACCGCTTCTGCTGTGCCGGCTCCCGTACGTACGCGAGGAAGTCCGCGGCGGCCTTCTGCTGCTCCGCGCTCGCCGTGGACAGCACGACGTACGGGCTATCGGAGAGCAGCGTGCCCTCCTTCGGGTAGATCGCGACGAGCGGGACCTTCGGCTTGGCGCCCTTGCCGATGAGCTTCGGATCGCCGGTCGGGTTGCCCGTGTTGTAGTCGAAGACAGACTTCTCCTCGACCGCGACCGCGCTGATGTACGACTGACCGAGGCCGCGGCGGTCCGCGTCGGCGAGGTTCGAGAGGAAGGTCAATGTGGTGTCGCCGTAGTGGACCACCCCCGACTCGACGCCCTTGACGAACGCGACCACCCGCGGATTCTTCAGGTCGGCCTCGGTGAGGTCCGACGAGCGGCCGGTCGCCGCGAAGTACGCGCCGATCGTGGCGTTGAGCCCGGACGTCGAGAAGTGCGGGTTCGTCTTGCCGAGGCGGAAGCGGCCCCATTCCGGGTGTCCGACACTGCCCCAGCCGCGCGGGTCCTTGGTGAGGTTCAGCACGTCGGTCCAACCGAGCGGCTTGCCCGGCCAGCCGAGCGCCTCGGCGAGCGGCCGCGGCATGGCAAGCACGAGCGGCGTCTGCGCGATCGACGGCTGTGGGCCGTCCGCGACCGTGACGCCGCGGTCGGTCGCGCGGTCACGCAGCAGCGACACCCACGACGACGCTGCCGGACTCCAGACCTGCGGGATCGGCCCGTCGCGTCGCTCGTCCCAGCCCGTGGCGAGCGACTCCATCGCACCGCCGGAGGCCTTCGAGACCACTCGCACGTTGGCGCAGCCGCCGTCGTACCGGCGATTCTCCCGGGCGTACGAGTCGGCCATCTCGGCGAGCAGGCCGGCCTTCTCGCTGGACGCCGCGATGAGCAGGTCGACGCAGCCCTCCCGCTTCGCGGTCTGGCCGGTCGCGGAATTGTCCCGGCCGTGCGGCCGCAGCACCAGATAGGTGCCGACGATGGCACCCAGGCCGACCACGACCGCGATCAGCAGCGGCAGCGGACTGCGGCGGCGGCGCGGCTGCTCGAACACCACGGACGGTCGCCTCCTGACCTCGTCGGGACCTCAGTGTGGCAGCCGGATGCTCGTTCCGGCGTCCGTGGTGACGATCAGGATGGGAGGGGCGTTACGCCGCGTAGACCACGTCGCGGCCGCGGTCCCCCGGCTGGCCGCGGTCGGCCGGCCGGGCGTGCCGGGTGGCCCGCAGCGTCGCCTTGAGCGGGGTGTCCTGCCGGACGGAGACCGACACGTTGCCCTCGGTGACCGTGCGCACCGCGCCGTCCGTGGCCTTGCGGGCCGCGGGTGCCGCCGCATCCCGCTGCGTCGCGGCCGCGGACCGGACGGGCTGCCGCCGCTCGCCGGAGTCCTTCGCAACGCTGTCGACCGGCACCAGGACGCCCTCGACATCCTCGGCGAGCGCGAGCGTGTCGCTGGCCTCGCGGAGCACCTCGGACAGCTGAGCACCGAGCGCCTCACAGATCGAGGCGAGCAGCTCGCTGGAGGCCTCTTTCTGGCCGCGTTCGATCTCGGAGAGGTATCCCAGGCTGACGTTGGCGGCCGTGGAGACCTCGCGCAGGGTGCGGTGCTGCCCCTGCCGGCGCGCTCGAAGAGCGTCGCCGATCACTCGGCGTAGCAGGACCATCGCACCCCCTCGGGTCGGGCCGACCACCGGCCGGCTCCCCGCCACACTACCCGCTTCGCCCTCGACACCCCGGGGGCGCGCGGACGGACTCGCGTAAGTCTACACTTACCGTTCGTGGGCTCTTACCGTGACGCGGGTCTCGGCCTCCTCGGTGACACCACTCGCCGCGCGATCTTCGCGCTGCTCGCCGAGCGCCCGAGGTCCGTGGGCGAACTCGCCGGCGGGCTGCCGGTGAGCCGTCCCGCCGTGTCCCAACACCTGCGCGCGCTGCTCGACGCCGGCCTGGTCCAGGCACACGCCGACGGCACCCGCCGGGTGTACCGGCTGGACCCCGCCGGAGTCACCGCGCTCCGGGCGTACCTGGACGGGATCTGCGGGGGGCGCTAGCCCCGCAGCCGCGCCGCGAGCAGCTCGAGCGCCGCGACGACCGCGCCGGCCCGGATCGCGGCTCGGCCGCCACCGAGGTTCAGCGGCCGGACCTCGCACCCATCGGACCCAGCCAGCGCCACGTAGACCTCCCCGACCGGCCTCCCGTCCTGCGGGTCCGGGCCGGCGACGCCCGTGGTGCCCAGCCCCCAATCGGCCCGGCACCGCTCGCGTGCGCCGGCGGCGAGCGCGGCGGCCACGTCCGGGTCCACCGCCCCGCGCTCCTCGAGAAGTTCCTTGGGTACGCCGGCGAGCGAGCTCTTGAGGTCTGTGGCGTACACCACCAGCCCGCCGCGAAACACCGCGCTCGCACCCGCCACGTCGACGATCGTGGCGGCGAGCAGCCCGCCAGTGAGCGACTCGGCGACCGCGAGCGTCTGCCGCCGGTCCACCAGCCTGTGTACGACCGCGGCCGCCTGCGTCGCCGCCTCCCGCCCGCTCGGGCCCGACCCGCTCTGGCCGACCCCGGGCGCGCCGGCCGTGGTCACGCGGGTCCCAGCGGGCGCCGCATCCGCAGTGCCCGCTGCAGATAGTCGAGGCCGGTGAGCAGGGTCACCGCGACCGCGGCCGCCATGATCCACGGTCCGACCGAGGCGAGCCGCTCGGGGAAGGGCCAGAGGTACCAGGCAATCGCGAGGATCTGCAGGGCAGTTTTGATCTTGCCACCACGGCTCGCCGCGATCACGCCGTACCGGAGAACCCAGAACCGCATCGCCGTGATACCCAGCTCGCGAACCAGGATCACGCCCGTCACCCACCAGGGCAGCCGGCCGTACGCGGAGAGCAGCACCAGCGCGGTCCCGGTAAGGACCTTGTCGGCTATCGGGTCGGCGATCTTGCCGAACGCGGTGACCAGCTCGTACCGGCGGGCGATCCAGCCGTCGACGAAGTCCGTCACCGAGGCGACGACGAAGGCCACGCAGGCGGCCTTCCGCCACCCCGGTCGAGTCAGATCCGACCCGACCACCAGCGCGGCGAAGATCGGAATGAGCACGAGCCGCAGGGCGGTGAGCATGTTCGCGAGATTGAGCAGCGGCACCCTGGCCGCCGCGCCCGCCGGCTCGGGCACGGTCACCGCTGGACCGCCGCGGCCACCGGGGCCGCCCGCGACGCGGAGACCACGGTCACGGGAACGGCGACCAGATCCACGCCCTCGCTGCCGGTCACGGTCGCGCGGACGAGATCGCCCGGGCGCAGCGCGGCCAGATCGACCTCCCGGCCGCCCGCGACGAGTGTGGTCGAGCCGTCGACCTCGGGCGCCTGGTGTGCCGCCCTGCCCTCGACGACGCCGTCGTCGACCGCGTCCACGAGCACCTCGATCTCGTCACCGATCCGGTCCTCGGCGCGCTGGGCGCACAGCTCGTCGGCGAGCGCTGCGATCGCCGCGTACCGCCTCTTGATCGTCGCGGGCCTGACCTTGCCCGTCATGGTCGCGGCCTCGGTGCCCTCCTCGTCGCTGTAGTCGAAGACGCCGATGGCATCGAGTCGCGCGGCCGAGAGGAACCGCTCGAGCTCGGCCACGTCGCCACGCGTCTCGCCGGGGAAGCCGACGATGACATTGCTGCGCGCGCCGACGCCCGGCGCGAGCGCTCGCGCCGAGGCCAGCAGCTCGAGGAAGCGCCCGGTCGAGCCGAACCGGCGCATCCGGCGCAGCAGCGGCTCGCTGGCGTGCTGGAAGGACAGGTCGAAGTACGGCGCAACGCCCGGCGTCGTGGCGATCACCTCGACGAGGCCGGGGCGAGTCTCGGCCGGCTGCAGATAGCTCACCCGGACCCGGACGATGCCGTCCACGGCGGAGAGCTGCGGCAGCAGCCGCTCCAACCCGCGCGGGTCGCCCAGGTCCTTGCCATACGAGGTCGAGTTCTCGCTGACCAGCACCAACTCGCGTACGCCGGTCCCGGCGAGCCATTCCGCCTCGGCGAGCAGCTCGTCCGGCGTACGCGACACGTACGCGCCGCGGAAGGCCGGAATGGCGCAGAAAGCACACCGACGGTCGCAGCCGCTGGCGAGCTTGAGCGGGGCGACCGGGCCGGCGTCGAGCCGGCGGCGCAGGACCGGCCGGAGGTGGGCCGGGGTTGCGCCGTCCGCCTCGAGGCGACCGTGACCCGGAACCGCGATCCGCGCGTCCCGCCGGGCGACCGGAGTGATCGGCAGCAGCTCGCGGCGGTCGCGCGGCGCATGCCCGTCGATCCGTTCGCCGGCGAGCACCGCTGCCAGCCGGGCCGCGATGTCGGGGTAGTCGTCGAAGCCGAGCACCGCGCGCGCCTCGGGCAGGCTGTCGGCCAGCTCCCGGCCGTACCGCTCGGCGAGGCAGCCGGCGGCGACCACGGCGGCGCCGGTGTCGGCCGCCGCGAGCAGCGTCTGGATCGACTCCCGCTTTGCCTTCTCGACGAAGCCGCAGGTGTTCACGAGCACCACGTCGGCGGACTCGCCGTCGGTGGTCACCTCCCAGCCGTCGGCGTGCAACCGGGCGGCCAGCTCCTCGGAGTCGACCTCGTTGCGCGCGCAGCCCAGCGTGAGCAACGCCACGCGGCGGCCGCCGGCCGAGGAGGTGGGTTGAGGCACCACCCGAGGGTACCGGCCTGGGCTCGGGACCCAGCGCGCGTACGCCGGCAGGCCACCCTCGTCAGCCCCGGGTGGCGGTCATCGCACCGCGGCGGGACCGCCACTCCTCCACGACGAGCGCCGCGAGCACGACGAGCGCCAGCGCGCCGAGTTGCGCCGCGGACATCCACAGGCCGACCGGCACCGTGGCGACCGCGACCAGGGCGCCGACGGCACGGGCCCCGGTCGGCGTGATGCGGAGCACGCGGCGGAACGCCACGTCCGCGGCGAGGAAGATCGCAACGCCACCGCCGAGCACCAGCGCCTCCGGCAACGCGAGGTGGTCGAACGCGTGCCCGATCGCCTTCTTCACGCCGGCCGCGAACGCCACGATGCCGAACAGCAGCACGTAGTGCGCGTACCCGTAGCCGTACAGTGCGAGCCACGCCCGCCGGCCCGGATCCTGCTCGGAGGCGAGCCGGTGCTCGGCCTTCTCATCGTCGCCGCCGCCCATGTACGTCCACCACAGGAAGTACGACAGCACGAGGGCAAGCACCGCGACGAGGACCAGTCCCACGTCAAGGTGCAGGCCGGACACGCCGACGCCGAGGGCGACGACGGACTCGCCCAGCGCGATGATGACCACGAGTCCGTGCCGCTCGACGAAGTGCGAGGGCACGATCGCGAACCCGGCGGGCGGGGTGAGGTACGGCGAGAACCACTGCACCACGAACGCGGCGGTCCACACCGCGTACCGCGCGGGGGTCGGCACGAATCCGCCGACCAGCACGAGTGTCGCGGAGAGCAGGTTGAACCGCGCGAGTGCGCGCATGGCGGCGGCGCCGCGCTCGCCGGCGGTGTAGATGAACAGTCCGGAGTGGACGGCGTTGACGAGGAAGTAGCCCAGCCCGAACGCCCACCCGGTCGAGCCGAACGCGCCCGGAATGCCGAGCGCGATGACCAGGAAGCCGGCCATGCCGGTGACGAGGAGCCCGCGGCGCACGCGGCTGACCGGCGCCACGGCGTTGGTGAGCCAGGCGTACCCGTCGTACATCCACCAGATCACGCCGAGCATCAGCAGCACGCGCAAGGCACCGGGAACCGTCAGGTCGTTCGCGAGCACCGCGGTGAGCTGGGTGATGGTGAACACGAACACCAAGTCGAAGAACAGTTCGAGCGTGCTGACCCGCACGCCCGGCTCGACGGTCATGTCATCTCCCACGCTCACCCTCGTCGTTCGCCCGTCCAACTCTAGGTTCAGTCGCGGTTGGGTCGGTGGGTCGTGGCAATGGCGATCTTGGCCGAGGAGCCGGGGCGGACGGATACGCCGTCAGTCGTCATCGGTGCGCAGGCCGTCCAGCACGTCGTCCAGCTCGTCGGGCTTGACGAGCACGTCCCGTGCCTTAGACCCCTCCGACGGCCCGACGATGCCGCGGGTCTCCATGAGGTCCATCAGGCGGCCCGCCTTCGCGAAGCCCACGCGCAGTTTGCGCTGGAGCATCGACGTGGACCCGAACTGCGACGTGACCACGAGCTCGATCGCCTGAAGGAGCAGCTGCAGGTCCTCGCCGATGTCCTCGTCGACCTTTTTCTTGTTCTCGTTCGCCGGCGTGAGCACGTCGGAGCGAAACTCGGGTTCCCGCTGCTTCTTGCAGTGCGCGACCACGTCGCTGATCTCGGCCTCGGTGACCCAGGCGCCCTGGATCCGGACCGGCTTGGACGCGCCCATCGGCAGGAATAGCGCGTCGCCGCGCCCGATCAGCTTCTCGGCACCCGGCTGGTCGAGGATGACGCGCGAGTCGGCCAGTGAGGACGTCGCGAACGCAAGGCGGGACGGCACGTTGGCCTTGATGAGGCCGGTCACCACGTCGACCGACGGGCGCTGGGTGGCGAGCACGAGATGGATGCCGGCCGCGCGGGCCAGCTGGGTGATGCGGACGACCGCGTCCTCCACGTCGCGCGGCGCCACCATCATCAGGTCGGCCAGCTCGTCGACGATCACCAGCAGATAGGGGTACGGCCGGATCACCCGCTCGCTGCCGGGCGGTGGCTTGATCTGACCCGCGCGTACCTTGCGGTTGTAGTCGTCAATGTGCCGCACGCCGGCGGCGGCCAGGTCGTCGTAGCGGATGTCCATCTCGCGGACGACCCAGTCCAACGCGTCGGAGGCCCTCTTGGGGTTGGTGACGATGGGGGTGACCAGGTGCGGGATCCCCTCGTAACCGGTCAGCTCCACGCGCTTGGGGTCGATGAGCAACAGCCGCACCTCGTCCGGCGTGGCCCGGGTGAGTATCGATACGAGCAGCGTGTTCAGGCAACTCGAGTTGTGCGTCGGAATACACGCGCGGCTGGCCAAATAGAGGTGGCTGAGGCTATCGACCTCGATGCAACGGACGGGCACCGAAGAGATCGGACGCACGTCGACGATAAAGCGTTCGGAGGTGGTCTTCCGGGCGCTCGTCACCTGCCGCGCCAGCTTTCGCGTCAGCCGGAACACCTTGTCCGTGGGCGTAAATCGAATCGTGTAACGCGTGGAGGAGCGCTCGTCGCGGCCCTTGACCGATTTCTTTCGCAGCCTCGCCTTGTAGCCGAGGCCGATGATCAGCTCCAAAGCGCCCCTGGCCAGGGCCTCGTTGGTGACGGCGAACTCCACGGTTCCGCTCTTAGAGACCGAGCCATCGGTGTCCAAGAGCCCCGCGAGCAACGCTCGACGCTGTTGCTCCGACGCCTGGAGGTAGACCCTCGGTATGTGCTTGTCGCCGACCTGGCGGAACATCTCCCGCATGGTCAGGTAGCGCTCTCGCGGAGGGGTCGACGGAACGATGTCCGCGACCCGGCCGACGGGGAACATGCCCGCCGCCGCCCGAGCCACGGCCGAAACGCCGACTCCAAGATGCCCCGCCGCTCGCACCAGGGCGACGCCTTGAGCCGCCAGCGTCACAGCATCGCGGATGCGTCGATAGCGTTCGGGGCGTTTCGAGATCGTGTAACGGATCCGACTGCCCGGGTGCTTCGTCGCGAGATACCCGTCGTGGCAAATCTGGTCCAGAATCTCCTGGTCGGAGCAGGTGAGCTGTGCACTGCCCGTGGTGCCATCACCCAGCCATGCACCGAACGTGTACGGGGCGATCGGAAGGTCCTGCTCGGGATAGCTGAGGGGCCCGCATACCGGAACTGCGTGATTGGTCCACACCCCGGACTTTCCGTATACATGAAGCGACGCCGCGATCTCGGCGGTGGTGACCGGCCGCTCGTCGAAGGCGCGCCGTTGGCTCGACCGACCCGGCGAGGCGACGAGGTCGTGCAACGCTTCATAGAGCAGATGACGTGAGTATTCAGGCACGAACCTCACGACGTCACGCCCGCCACGACGGTATGTGGTCCCGCGGACACTCCCCAGCTTCGGGATCGTGCCGGCGATACGGTAGACGACATTTCGGAACTGCGGCCCCACCTCGTCGAGCAACTCCAAGGTCGTGGCTGGCCGGTCGGGCTCGGCGAGTGCCTGGCTTGTTCTAGACGCGACACGTGCTACATCACCGTCAGGCCAGTACGATCCGCTCTTCCATTCGTGCATGCGCTGAGTACGA
>DASXRQ010000223.1:0-1671 GCA_036506495.1 Micromonosporaceae bacterium
CCGGGCACGTCGGTGTCGCGCCGGAGGGCGAGCCGACGATCAGATACGGCGCAGCACCAGCGTCACGAAGCCCAACACGTCGCGGTACCCGCGTAGCCACTGGTCGCGGTGCTCGCGGGCGAGGGTGAGCGCCTCGGCGGCATCGGGGTGGCCGGGATTGTCGAGCGCCCACTCGGTCAGCGAGCCGGTCCACGACCATTCATAGTTGTCCCACTCGGCGGCGTCGCTGACGTGGGCGTACACCGGCGTCCAACCGGCCCGCTCAGCGACGTCGACCAGGCTGGCGAGGTCGGTGAAATCCTCCGGTGCCGCGTCGAGCGCGGCCAGCGCCTCGGGAGGCGGCGGGACCTGCCAGAAACCCTCGCCGACCAGCAGGATGCCGTCGGGACGCACGTGCCGGCCGGCCTGCTCCAGCGTCTCCGCGAATCCGCCGAACGCGTGCGTCGACCCGACGCACAGCACCAGGTCGTAGTCGCCGTCCGGCACGTAGGTCCGGGCGTCGCGCTCGTGCAGCGTCAGCCGCTCGGCGAGGCCACGCTCGGCCGCGGCGGTCGCGGCACGGTCGAGGGCGTGCCGGCTGACGTCGACGCCGTCCGCGTGGCCGTCGGGGTAGTGCGCGAGGGCCTGCATCGCCCACGCTGCCTCCCCGCAGCCGAGGTCGAGAATGCGTGCCGCCGGTTGCCGGTCCGCTCGACGGAGGATCCGGTTGACGTTGACACCGACGATCGGGGCCGCGATCGGGTGGTGGGAGTGCGCGATGCTGCTGAGCCGTTGACGATCCACCGTCACAGTGAACCCGAGGGCGCCCGACCGCCGGCGTTCCGCCCCCCTTCGTGTTCATGCGTGGTCGAAGTCGCGTTAGTCACGCCGTCGACGTGCTCAGGCGGCCGCCACGGCGCGACCGGCATTCCGGATCGTGAACGCGAGGACGATCGTCGTGATACCCCGAATCAGCGCCGCCAGGCCGACCCAGAACAGGACCAGATAAGTGCGGGCCTGGAGGTTGAACACGCGGTCGGACCCGGACACCCAGAATGCGAGCAGGATCAACAGAATGCCGGCCACGAGGCCGAACCACCACCACGGATTTTCGCCCCGGGAGGACACCCCACGAACGATCTCGAACGCGCCCTGCAGCAGCAGCACCAACCCGAGGACGGAGACGAGCGCGAAAAAGGTGTTGACCGGGCGGATGAATGCCCACAGGCCGCCGAGCAGAAAGATACCGGCGATGATGTAATGCAGCACCATCCAACCGCCGCCCATCACCGATCCCGCGGCAACCTCGCTGACGCCCGCCGCGATGAACAGCGCACCCAGCAATATGCCCACCGTGGTCAGCGACGTGATGTCCGCGCGGAGCACGATCCAAGCGATTACCAGCCATGCGATCCCCACCAGGAGGGCGACCCACCAATACCTGCTTCGTTCGGCCACGAACATGCGTCCTTCGAACACGGCCTCTCCCTACTGTGTAAGGCGAACCACGCGATCCGCCCACCGACGTCGGCGACCAGAGATCGTACGCCGCCGCCAGCACCTTTGTGAGTACCGGCGGGGATTCGCCGACGTCGGCTTCGCACAGTCGCCATCACCCGCAGACCCGGTCCCGGGCGGGATGCATTCGGTGATCATCCGCGCCGACATCGACCGCACCGGGACGGTGTCCCG
>DASXRQ010000224.1:0-62560 GCA_036506495.1 Micromonosporaceae bacterium
CAACGCCGCCAACCACCCGTCCGCCGGCGGACGACGACCAACCACCGTTCTGACCGGGTGGCCACCCGTGACCACCCGGCCAGCGCGCGGCGCGCATGCCTACCTGCCGATGGACAAACACACGAACGGCCCACGGACGCCCGCACTGAACCGCTCGGCTGCGGCGAGTGCGAGCTTTACGCGACGCCGCGGCTTAAGACCGGTGTCCGCGGTCGCGTACAGCGCGCCAAGCGCCACCTGATCGCCGCAGCCAACCGCCGCGTACCCGTCGGCGGCCCGGCCGACCTGATAGTCGTCATAAACGGTGAACAGCTGACCTCGCACACCGACCAGGAACGTGCCGCCCTCCTCCCGTTCGTTCTCTTTCTTGGCCCAACCGCCGGCCTTCAGGCAGTCCCGGACCGCGTCGATGAACCTCGTCGCCATGAACCGGTCTAGGTCGCCGCGGGGCGGCGGCGGCTCCAGCGAGTACCGGATCAGCTGGCCCATCCGGAAGGATGTCGTGAAGCCGAGCAGATACCGGCCGCTGCGGAAGACCTTGGTGTCCGCTCGCACGGCCAGATCTAGTCCAGACACCCCAGCGCTGTCCCCACCGAGATACACCGTGCCACGGTGGACGAGTCCCACGATCGCCGTCATGGCGACGTGGCCCACCCGGCATGCCGAGGGCCGTCAACGAGGCTGTCCGCAATCGGACTGGCCAGGCAGACTCGCCCAGGGTCTAGAGGCCGACGGCGCGCATGCCGCCCGGCGCGTACCGGTCACCACCGCAGGGTTGCGTCCCGGAAGAAACTCATCTAGCGTTGAGTTCATCGAGCGTTGAATTTCAGGGAGGGACTCGCATGGACTCCGGTATCGAGGTCCGGGACCTCGTCGTCGACCGCGGCAAGCGGGAGGTCTTGCACGGCTTCACGGCCACGATCCCCCGCGGCAGCGTCACCGGCCTGCTCGGTCCGAGCGGGAGCGGCAAGACGACGCTGATGCGCGCCGTGGTCGGCGTGCAGATCATTCGGTCCGGCACGGTCACCGTGCTGGGCGAG
Organism: Micromonosporaceae bacterium; assembly: GCA_036506495.1. GTDB lineage: Bacteria > Actinomycetota > Actinomycetes > Mycobacteriales > Micromonosporaceae > DASXRC01. Next base: position 1,041 of record DASXRQ010000224.1, read on the forward strand.
CCGGCCGGCTCGGCGGGCCTACGCCACCGGATCGGCTACCTGACCCAGGACCCCAGCGTGTACGCCGACCTCACGGTCCGGGAGAACACGCGCTACTTCGCCTCGCTGTACGGCCTGGGGGCCAAGGACGCGGACGAGGCGATCGCGACGGTCGGCCTGGCCGACGCCGCACACCAGCTCATCAGCACGCTGTCCGGCGGCCAGCACAGCCGGGCCTCGCTGGCCTGCGCGCTGGTGAGCAAGCCCGAACTGCTGGTGCTGGACGAGCCGACCGTCGGGCAGGACCCGGTGCTCCGCGATGAGCTGTGGACACGGTTCCGCCAGCTGGCCGCCGACGGCGTCACGCTGCTGGTGTCCAGCCATGTGATGGACGAGGCGAACCGCTGCGATCGGCTGCTGCTGATCCGCGACGGTTACCTCATCGCCGACGACGCGCCGGCCGCCGTGAAGGCCGCGGCCAGCACCAACGACCTGGACGAGGCGTTCCTGCGGCTGATCAGGGACCGGGAGAAGACGGGGGTGACCAACTGATGTCCGTACACATCCTCGGCAGCACCATCCGCCGGATCCTCCAGCAACTGCGACACGACCGGCGCACGATCGCGCTGATGCTGTTCGTGCCGATCCTGTTGCTGACCCTGCTCTACTTCATGTTCGAGCACCAGGAGCGGGTTTTCGACGGCGTCGCCCTCATCATGCTGGGCCTCTTCCCGTTCATCATCATGTTCCTCGTGACGAGCATCGCGATGCTGCGCGAGCGCACGACCGGCACGCTGGAGCGCTTGTTCACCACGCCGGTAGGCAAGCTGGACCTGCTCTTCGGGTACGGCATCGCGTTCGGCGTCGTCGCCGCGATCCAGGCGACCGTGGCGTCCGCGCTGGCACACTGGCTGCTCGACCTCGACACCGCGGGCAGCATCTGGCTGGTCATCCTCATCGCGGTCTCGAACGCGGTGCTCGGTGTCGCCCTCGGCCTGTTGTGCAGCGCCTTCGCGCGCACCGAGTTCCAGGCTGTGCAGTTCATGCCCGTCGTCGCGCTTCCGCAGATCCTGCTGTGCGGACTGTTCGTCGCCCGCGGGCAGATGGCCGGCTGGTTGCAGGCGATCAGCGACGTCCTGCCGTTGTCGTACTCGGTCGAGGCTCTCCAACAGGTGGGCCGGTTCCCCGACCCCACGACGACGATGTGGCGCGACCTGGCCATCGTGCTGGGGGCGGTGCTGCTCGCGCTGGTCCTGGCCGCGGCCACGCTGCGGCGCCGCACAGCCTAGGGGTACGCGTGGCGCGACGCACCGGGCGGCGGCCCGGCAACCCGGACACCCGCGAGGCGATCCTGACCGCGGCACGGAACGCGTTCGCCGATCGCGGGTACGACGGGGCCTCAATTCGCTCCATCGCGACCGGCGCCGGGGTCGACCCGGCGCTGGTCCACCACTACTTCGGCACCAAGGAACAGCTGTTCATGGACGTCGTCGGCGCACCGATCGACCCACGGGAGGTCCTGCCGCGCGTCGTCGCCGGCGGCAAGGAAGAGGTCGGTGAGCGGTTGGTGCGCACGATGCTGTCCATCTGGGACTCCCCGGCCGGTGCCGCCGGCGTCGCACTCATGCGCTCGGCGCTGAGCCATGACTGGACCGCACGCCTCATGCGGGAGTTCCTCACCACCCAGATCCTGCGCCGGGTGATGAAGCAGCTCGACATGAACCCGCGCGAGGCGCCGCTGCGTGCCTCGCTCGTCGCCTCCCAGGTCGCCGGTCTGGCGATGGTTAGGTACGTGCTGAAGATTGAGCCGCTCGCGTCCGCGCCGCCGGACGTCGTGGTCGCGGCGGTCGCACCGACGATTCAGCGGTACGTCACGGGCGATCTAAGCTAGCGGCCGTGGCCGCATCGATTTCCTTCGACCGCATCGCCGACCGCTACGACGAGACGCGCGGCGGCGAGGACCGCGGCCGCCACACGGCCGAGGGCCTGGTGCCCTGGCTGGTGCCCGGGTCCGTCCTCGAGATCGGCGTCGGCACCGCGCTCGTCGCGAAGGCGCTGCTCGAGCAGGGGTACGCCGTGTGCGGCGTCGACCTCTCCCTGGCGATGCTCGCCCGCGCCCGCGACCGCATCGGGAACCGGGTGGTGCGTGCGGACGCGCTGGCGCTACCGATGGCCGGCGGTGCGGTCGACAACGTCGTGTTCGTGGCGGCCCTCCACGCCATCGGCGACACCGTCCGCGCGGTGGCCGAGGCGGCGCGGGTGCTGCGCCCCGGCGGCCGGCTGCTCGTGGCGCACGGCGTACCCATACGGGACGACGATGACCTCGAGGCGGCCACCGCCGGGTTGGCGCCACTGCGCGAGGCGCGGTTCGACACCCCGGCCGCCGTCGATTCGGCGGCCGGCGCGGCCGGTCTTCGCCTGGTCGCCGACCGGCTCACTGCCGCCTGGAACAAGGCCGGCGACAGCCCGAACCAGGCGGCCGCCGGCCTCGAGCAGCGCCTGTGGTCGTGGCTCTGGGACGTCGACGACGCGACCTGGTCCGCGGTGGTGGCGCCGGCCATCGAACGGCTCCGGGCGCTGCCCGACCCCGACCGCCGCCGCCCCGACACCGGCCGGATGCGCCTGGCCGTGTTCGAGCGCTAGCGGGTCTGCTCCAACCAGGAGGCGTACAGCAGGGCGTACACCGAATCGGGCTCCCGCACCAGCTCCTCGTGGGTGCCGCGCTGAACGATCCGGCCACCGTCCACGACGATGACCTCGTCCGCGGCCTGGGCCGTCGACAGCCGGTGCGCGATCGCGATCGTGGTGCGGCCGCGGGTCACCGCGTCGAGCGTGCGTTGCAGGCGTACCTCGGTTGCCGGGTCGACCGCGCTCGTAGCCTCATCGAGCACGAGCAGGTCTGGGTCGGCCACGTACGCCCGGGCCAGCGCCACCAGCTGCCGCTCCCCCACGGACAGCGCCTCGCCACGCTCGCCCACCGGCGTGTCGAGGCCGTCGGCCAGTCCGTCCAGCCAGTCACCGAGGCCCAGCTCCGCGAACGCGAGAATCAGGTCGTCGTCCGAAATGGACGGTCGCCCGAAGCGCACGTTGTCGCCCACCGAGGCGTCGAACAGGAACCCGTCCTGCGGCACCATCACCACGCGCGAGCGCAGCGACGCGAACCGCACCTTGTCCAGCGGTACGCCGGAGAGCAGCACCCGCCCGCGGCTCGGGTCCATGAGCCGGGTGAGCAGCTTCGCGAACGTGGTCTTACCGCTGCCCGTCTCGCCCACAACCGCCACCCGGGTCTTCGCCGGGATCTCGAGGTCCACATCGGACAACACATCGGGACCCCCGGGGTACGCGAAGAACACGTCGGCGAACCGGACGTCGAGCGGTCCGGTCGGCAGGTCCACGCCGTTCTCGCCAGGGTCCGCCACGTCCGGCGCCACGTCCAGCACGTCGAGCACCCGGCGCCAGCCCGCGATCGCGTTCTGCGCCTCGTTGAGCACCTCGGTCGCGATCTGCACCGGCTGGATGAACAACGTGACCAGCAGCAGGAACGCGGTCAGCTGCCCGATCTCGATCGTGCCGGCGACGCCGAGGCGGATACCGAGCACCACGACCGCCGCGAGCGCCAGGCCGGCGGCGATCTCCCCGGTGGAGAAGCCGATGACGCTCGTGCGCATGGCCCGGCGTTGGGCGCGCTGGTGGTCGTCGATGGCGGCGTCGAGCCGGCGGGCCGTGCGGCCGGAGATCCCGTATGCGCGGATCACCGACGCTCCGACCACGCTCTCCGCCACGACGGCGAGCAGCGTGCCCATCCGTCGGCGCACCTCGCCGTACGCGGCCCCGAGGCGCCGCTGGAACGCCCGGATCACGAGGACGGCCGGCACGAACGCGGCGTACACGACCAGCGTCAGCTGCCACGAGTAGACGGCCATGACCAACGTGGTGACGACGACCTGGCCGGTGCTGATGAGCAGGATCACGCCGCCCCACTGCAGGAACTGGGTGATCTGGTCGACGTCGCTGGTGACCCGGGAGACCAGCGACCCGCGGCGTTCGGCCTGCTGGTGCAGCATCGACAGGTCGTGCACGTGCCGGAACGTGCGGGTGCGCACGCCGGCGAGCGCGGTCTCGCTGACCGTGAACAGCCGACGCATCATCAGGTAGCCGCAGGCCGTGGTGAACGCGAGGATCACGGCGGTGACCGCGACGACCACGAAGATCACGCCCAGGTTCGGGCCGTCGGCGCGCTGCAGGCCACGGTCGATGCCCTGCTGCACCGCGACGGGCACCGCGACACGGCCGGACATCGCGACGAGGGCAAGGGCCAGCGTGCCGGCGAGCCCCGCCCGCAGTTCCGGGGAGAGCGCGAGCCCGCGCCGCAGCGTGCGCCACGTCGTCTCGGGGTGCTCGGGGATCACCTGCGTGTTCATAGAGCCAGCTCGTCGTACGCGTGCTCCCGCTGCCGCTCCGCCTCGGCCCGCTCGTACGCGGTGACGAGGTTGGCGTATCCCGGCACGGTGGCCACCAGGTCGGTGTGCGTGCCGCGCCCGACCACGCGGCCGTGTTCGAGGTAGACCACCTCGTCGGCGAGCGCGATCGTGGCCCGCCGGTACGCCACGACGAGGATCGACGCCCGCGGCGCTCCCCCGTTGCTGCGCAGCGCGGACAGGATGGCGGCCTCCACCCGCGGGTCGACCGCGCTCGTCGCGTCGTCGAGAACGAGCAGCCGCGGCCGGCCGGCGAGCGCCCGCGCAAGCGTGAGCCGCTGCCGCTGCCCGCCGGACAACGAGGTGCCGCGCTCACCGACCTCGGTGTCGAGCCCATCGGGCAACCGCGCGATGAAGCCGTCGGCCTGCGCCAGCCGCAGCGCCGCCCACGCCTCCGCGTCGGCCGAGTCCGGCCGGTCCAGGGTGACGTTGGCCCGCACGGTGTCGTCGAAGACGAACGGCACCTGCGGCACGAGGGCGACCGCCGCCGCGAGTGCGGACGCGTCGAGCGTACGGACGTCGACGCCGTCGATCGAAACCTCGCCGGCGCGCGGGTCGACGAGTCGGGCGGCGAGCGAGGCGACCGTCGACTTGCCCGACCCGGTCGGGCCGACCAGGGCGACCGTGCGGCCGGCCGGCACGGTGAACGAGACGTCGTGGAGCACGGCCGGTCCGCGGTCGCCGAAGGCCGTCTCGTATCCGAAGGTGACGTTATCGAAGCGCAACTCGGCCGGTGCGTGGGTACGGTCGGGCGCGACCAGGCCGTACGCCATCTCGCCCGTCGCGGTCAGCACGTGCTGGATGCGGTCCCAGCCGGCGACGCTGCGCGGCAGCTCGGCAAGCACCCAGCCGATGGCCCGCACCGGGAACGCGAGAAGGGTGAACAGGAACGCGACGCTGACGACCTCCCGGACCTCGACCGCGCCCTGACCCAGCCGCCAGGCGCCGGCCAGGAGCACCGCGAGGGTGCCGAGGCTGGGCAGCGTCTCGAGCATCGGGTCGAAGAACCCGCGCAGCCGGCCGACCGCGATCAGGGCGTCGCGCAGCTCCGCGGCCTTCGCCCCGAACCGGGTGGTCTCGTCCGCCTCCCGGCCCATCGTCTTGACGACGAGGGCGCCGTCGAAGCTCTCGTGGGCGATCGCGCTCACCTCGGCGCGCAGCCGCTGGGCCGTGGCCTGCCGCGGTGCCATCCGCCGGGAGTACACCACGTTGAGCACGAACAGGGCCGGGAACACGGTGACGCCGACCAGGGCCAGCACCCAGTCCGTGGCGAACAGCGCGACGATCGCGGTGAGCAGCATGACCACCGTGCCGACCGCGAACGGCAGCGGCGCGATCGGGAACCAGGCGGCCTCGACGTCGGAGTTCGCGTTGGACAGCAGAGTGCCCGTTGCGTGCCGATGGTGCCACGCGAGCGGCAGCTCCAGATACTTGCGGGTGACCCGGCGCCGGTAGTCGGCCTGCAGCCTGAACTGCATGTACCCCGCCCCGAGCCGGCGGCCGAAAATGCCGACCACCTTGACCAGGCTGACCCCGAGCAGCGTGGCGGCAGCGAGGGCGAGCAGTCCGGTGTCGACGCGTCCGCGCTGGATCGCGGGGATCGCGATGTCGCCGATGACGACGCCGAACACGTACGCACTGGCGATCGTGAGCCCGCCGAAGAGCACACTGCCGACGACCGCGACGGTGAAGATGCGCGGCTGTTCACGGATCGCGTGGCCCAACACCCGTAGGCCACGCACCAACACGTCCCGGCTCGTTCTATTTGTCACGATCTCCCCGCACGTCGTAACTGGTTCGTCGGTCCACTCATCCTTACCATCGCAACATGTCCCGGTACGCGCAGGCCGAGCGCCGGGCGCTCGCCGACCTGCTGCTCGCGCTCGGCCCGGACGAACCCACGCTGTGCGCCGGCTGGACGACCCGGGATCTCGCGGCCCACCTGGTGGTACGCGACCGCCGGCCGGACGCGGCGGCCGGCATCGCGGTCCGGCCGCTACGCAAATGGGGTGACCGGGTGCGGGACCGCCTCGCGCGGACGCCGTTCCCGGAGCTGGTGGCCAGGCTGCGCCGGGCGCCGTGGTGGAGCCCGGTCAGCAACCCCGTCCTCGACCCGGCCTTCAACACTCTCGAATACTTCGTGCACCACGAGGACGTGCGGCGGGCCCAGCCCGGCTGGCGGCCGCGCGAGCTGGGCCGCGGACACCAGGAGGCGCTCTGGGGACAGGTGTCGCGCGTGGCCGGACTTGGGCTGCGCCGGCTGCCGGCCAGCGTCGTGATCCAATCACCGGGGTACGGCGAGGTGCACGTCGGCGCGGGCGGTCCGCCGGTACGCCTGGTGGGCGCGCCCGGCGAGCTGCTCATGTTCCTGACCGGGCGGCAACGGGTGGCCCGGGTCCAGGTCGACGCGCCGGCGGCGCTCGCCGACCGGCTGCGCACCGCTCGCCTGGGCATCCGGTGACCTACCGGTCCGCTGGACCAGCGGCTACCCTCGGGTAACGCCGGCGTGAGGTGACGCCGGTCACTTCCTGGAGGCTCGTCCCGTGGCTCTTGACGTCCCGTACCGGTCGATCCCGGACATGTTCCTCAAGCGCATCGCGGCCACCCCCGACCGCCACGCGTTCGCCAGCCCGGCGCCGGACGACTCGGGGCCGGTGTGGCGGACCTGGGCGCAGGTGGCCGCGCAGGCCCGGGCGCTGGCGGCCGGCCTGCGCGGGCTCGGCGTGGGGTCCGAAGACCGGGTCGCGATCCTGGCCAACACGCGGCTGGAGTGGGTCATCGCCGACCTCGCGATCATGTGTGCCGGCGGGGCGACGACCACGGTCTACCCGACGACCGAGCCGGAGGACGCGGCCTACATCGTCGGCGACTCCGGCTCGAAGGTGCTCATCGCGGAGAACCCGGCGCAGGCCGCCAAGGTCACCGGAGCGATCCTGCCGGGCCTGACGCACATCGTCCTCATCGACGGCCCGGCGGACCCCGCGGCGACTCCTCCGCAGCTGACCCTCGCCGACCTGGAGGGGCAGGGTGCGGCCGCGCTCGACGCCGAACCGGACATGATCGAGAGGATCGCCGAGACGATCCGGCCGGATCACCTCGCCACGCTCATCTACACCTCGGGCACGACCGGCCGGCCCAAGGGCGTCGAGCTGCTGCACGCGGGCTGGTGCTGGGAGGCGGTCGCGCAGGCGGACATGGGCCTGCTCAAGCCCGAGGATCTGCAGTACCTTTGGCTGCCGCTGTCCCATTCGTTCGGCAAGACCCTGCTCTGCGGACTCATGCACGTCGGCCTTCCGACCTATGTGGACGGTCGGGTCGACAAGCTCGTCGAGAACCTGGCGGTCATCCGACCGACCCTGATGTGCGCCGCCCCGAGGGTGTTCGAGAAGGTCTACAACCGCGCGGTAACCACCGCGAAGGACGCCGGTGGCGTCCACGCGAAGATCTTCGCGTGGGCGGTGCGGGTCGGCCGGCGGAAGGTAGCGCTGGAGCAGGCGGGCAGGCCGGTCCCGGCCTGGCTGTCGATCAGGTACGCGCTTGCGAACCGCCTCGTGTTCGGCAAGCTCCAGGCCCGCCTCGGCGGACGGATCCGGGTCCTGGTGTCCGGCGCGGCACCGCTGTCGGAGGAGATCGCCGCGTTCTTTGCCGCGGCGGGACTGCCCATCATGGAGGGGTACGGGCTGACCGAGACCAGCGCCGGCAATTTCGTGAACCGGCCGGGCCTCCTGAAGATCGGTACCGTGGGCCAACGCCTCGGCGACCTCGAGTGCCGCGTCGACTCCGACGGCGAGATTCTGGTCCGGGGCGTACCGGTGATGCGCGGCTACCACAACTTGCCCGAGGAGACCGCCGCGGCCTTCACCGAGGACGGCTGGTTCCGCACCGGTGACATCGGCGAGCTGGACGGCGACGGTTACCTGCGCATCACCGACCGGAAGAAGGACCTCGTCAAGACGTCGGGCGGCAAGTACATCGCGCCGTCGCACATCGAGGGCATGTTCAAGGCGCTGTGCCCGTACACGTCGCAGGCCATCGTCATCGGGCAGGCGCGCAACTACTGCACGATGCTCGTCACGCTCGACCCGGACGGCATCGTCGGTTGGGCCGCCGGCGGCCCGCTTGAGGGCCGGCCGTACGACGAGATCGTCGCCTCGCCGGAGGCGGAGGCGATGGTCGACGGCTACGTCAAGGAGCTGAACGCCAAGCTCAACCGGTGGGAGACCATCAAGAAGTTCACGATCCTGCGGCGGGACCTAACGATCGAGGACGGTGAGATGACGCCGTCGATGAAGATCAAGCGTCGGGGCGTCGAGGCGAACTTCGCGGAGGAGATCGACAAGATGTACGCCGGGACGGTGGCCGAGCTCTAGCGCCTACGCGATCACCGCAGGCGTCGTCCACCGTGGACGACCGGCGCGCTCCAGGTCGTAACGGACCGCCGCGATGCGGTGGACCGCCTCGACCAGGTCCGCCTCGGGAAGCGTGAACGGCAGCCGGATGAAGCGCTCCAACGTGCCGTCGAGGCCGAACCGCGGCCCGGGCGCGAGCCGCACGCCGAGCTCCTCGGCGGCGCGGGACAGCGCGCTGGACACCGGCCCGTCGAGTTCGGCCCACAGCGACACGCCGCCCGACGGCACCCGAACCCGCCACTCCGGCAGCTCCGCGAACAGTGCGGCGACCAGTGCATCGCGCTGAGCCGCGAGCTGCGCACGGCGTGCCTTGACGATCGTGTCCGCCTGCGTCAGCAGCCGCACGGCCACGAGCTGGTCGAGCACCGGACTCGCCATGTCGACGCCGACGCGGGTCGCCGCGAGCCTCTGCACCACCGGCGCCGAGGCGCGCACCCACCCGATGCGGATGCCGCCCCAGAACGGCTTGCTCATCCCGCCGATCGAGACCACCCGGGAGTGCCGGTCGAACGACGCGACCGGTGCGGGCACCACGACACCGTCGATCGCGAGGTCGACGAACGACTCGTCGACGACGAGGTCGGTGCCGCTGGCGTGTGCCGCGGCCGGCAGCCGTTCACGCAGCTCGGCGGGCATCAGGTGGCCGGTGGGGTTCTGGAACTCGGGAATCAGGTACGCCAGTCGCGGCCGGCTCTGCCGCAGCGAGCCGAGCAGCAGCTCGCCGTCCCATCCCGCCCCGTCGGTGGTGTCCAGGCCGTGCGTGGCGACCCGGGCCCGGCGGGCGGAGAGCGCGGCGAGCGCGTTCGGATAGGTCGGGGTCTCGACGAGCACACCGGCGCCGGCCGGCACCATCAGGCGCAGCACGAGGTCGAGTGCGTGTTGTGTGCCGCTAGTGATCATGATCTGCTCGGCGCTGGTCGGCAGGCCCCGCCGCACGAACCCGTCGGCGACCGCCGCCCGCAGCTCCGAGAGGCCGGTGGGGTGGTAGCCGGCGCCGCCCAGGTAGCGCGCCAGGTCGTCGACCGCCGCGCGGGCTGCGTCGGCGAGTTCGGCTGGCGCCGCGAGGGCCGCGCAGCCGAGGTCGATCATGTCCAGGTCGTCCTGCGGCGTCCAGAGTCCGGAGCTGGCCACCCGGTGGCCGGCCGGCAGGGTGGTCCAGCTTCCCGCGCCGCGGCGGCTGGTCAGGTGGCCCGACTCCCGCAGCAGCCGGTACGCGGCGGAGACCGTGGTCCGACTTACCGTCAGCGCCTCGGCCAGCTCCCGCTCGGCCGGCAGGCGTACGCCGAGCGGCAGCCGCCCGTCCGCCAGCAGGCTCCGGATCGCGCCGGCCAGCGCCGCGTAGTCCGGACTGCGCCGGCCGCCGGGCAAGGCATGCCAATGGCCAAGTAGGCGGGCCAGCTGTGCCCCGCGGACGGTGCTGGTCAAGGCCACCACCCCCAGATTGGCTCTTCCGAGCGCGCCCGATTGGCATTCAGAGTGGCACGCATGGCGATGATTGGCAACATTGCGCGGCGCCTGGGCCAACTCTACGTCGGTCTCGTGGCGTACGGCGTCAGCATGGCACTGATGATCGAATCGGGCCTCGGCCTCGACCCCTGGGACGTGTTCCACCAGGGCCTCGCCCGGCGCGCCGGTCTCTCCATCGGTGTCATCACGATCATCGTCGGCGCGGCCGTGTTGCTGCTGTGGATCCCGCTACGGCAACGCCCGGGCGTCGGGACCGTGAGCAACGTGATCGTCATCGGGCTCGCTGTCGACGCCGCGCTCGCCGTCCTGCCGACCGTGCACCCGATGCCGGCACGCGTGGCGTACCTGGTGGGCGGCGTCCTGCTCAACGGCGTCGCCACCGGCCTATACATCGGTGCGCGGCTCGGGCCCGGTCCGCGGGACGGGCTGATGACCGGCTATGTCGCGCTGCGGCCGGGCCGGTCGATCCGGCTGGTCCGGACCGTCATCGAGGTGACCGTGCTGGCCGTCGGATGGCTGCTCGGCGGCACCGTCGGCGTGGGCACCGTGGTGTACGCGGTGAGCATCGGCCCACTGGCACACGTGTTCATCCCGCTGTTCACCGTGGCCACGGCAGCGCTACCGGACCGGATGGCCGGCGGCGCGGAGCGCCGCCTTGACCTCCCCGACCCGAAGCTCGCCGAAGTGGAACACGCTCGCGGCTAGCACCGCGTCGGCGCCGGCGGTAACCGCCGGGGCGAAGTGCCCGACCTCGCCGGCCCCGCCGCTGGCGATCAGCGGGATGTCCACCGCGGCCCGGACCGCGCCGATGAGCTCCAGGTCGAAGCCCTCCTTCGTGCCGTCGGCGTCCATCGAGTTGAGCAGGATCTCGCCGGCGCCCAGGTCCGTTGCCCGGCGAGCCCACCCGACCGCGTCGACACCGGTGCCGCGGCGGCCACCGTGCGTGGTCACCTCGAACCCGCTGGCCGTCCCGCCGGCGCGACGGGCGTCGACGGAGAGCACCAGCACCTGGCGACCGAAGCGGTCGGCGATCTCCCCAATCAGCTCCGGGCGGGCGATCGCCGCGGTGTTGACGCCGACCTTGTCCGCTCCGGCCCGGAGCAGCCTGTCCACATCGGACGCCGATCGGACACCACCGCCCACGGTGAGCGGGATGAACACCGACTCGGCGGTTCGTCGCACGATGTCGAGCATCGTCGCTCGGTCCTCGGACGACGCGGTCACGTCCAGGAACGTCAACTCGTCGGCGCCGTCCGCGTCGTACGCCGCGGCCAGCTCCACCGGATCGCCGGCGTCGCGCAGGTTCGCGAAGTTGACGCCCTTGACGACGCGGCCACCGTCGACGTCCAGGCAGCAGATCACGCGCACGGCGACGGTCACGGCCGGTACGCCTCCACCTCGACCTCGACGAGGTGATCGGGATGCAGAAGCCCGGCCACCACGACGAGCGTGGACACCGGACGGACGTCGCCGAACACCTCGCCGTGCGCGCGGCCGACCGCGTCGGCGTCTCCGGCGTCGACCACATACATCCGCGTACGCACGACGTCCCCAATCGAGGCGCCGAACTTCGCCAGCGCGTCGAGCGCGATCCCGAACGCCCGGACCGTCTGCCCGAACGGGTCGCCGACCGGGTCGATGACGCCGTTGACGGTCGCGGTGCAGCCGGCGCTGAGCACCCACGGACCGGCCTGGACCACGCGGGAGTAGCCGTACGCCCGCTCCCACGGCCCATCGGAGCCCTCGCGCCGGATCGTCATGTGCGTCGCCCCGCCTCTCGAAGGGCGCCCAGAGCCTCCGGCACCGTGAACGCACCGGCGTACAGCGCCTTGCCGACGATCACGCCTTCCACGCCCGCCGGCTCCAGCGCGGCCAACGCGCGCAGGTCTTCCAGTGTGGACACTCCGCCGGACGCGATGACGGGTGCGTCCGTGTGGGCGCACACATCACGCAGCAGGTCGAGGTTGGGCCCGGTCATCGTGCCGTCGCGGCGGATGTCGGTGACCACGTACCGACAGCAGCCCGCCTTGTTCAGCCGCTCCAGCACGTCGCGCAGGTCACCGCCGTCCCGGGTCCAGCCACGAGCGGCGAGCGTACGCCCGCGCACGTCGAGCGCTACCGCCACGCGGTCGCCGAGCTCGCCGACGACCCGGTCGCACCAGAGCGGATCCTCGAGGGCGGCGGTGCCGATGTTGACCCGCGCCGCGCCCGTGGCCAGCGCGGCGCGCAGCGACTCGTCGTCGCGGATGCCGCCGGACAGCTCGACCCGCACCTCGAGCCGGCGCACCACGTCGGCCAGCAGCCCGGCGTTCGAGCCGCGACCGAACGCGGCGTCGAGGTCGACCAGGTGTACCCACGGCGCGCCTCCGCGCTGCCAGTCCAGCGCGGCCTCCAGTGGGTCGCCGTACGCGGTCTCGCTTCCGGCCGCCCCCCGCACGAGCCGGACCGCCCGGCCGCTCGCGACGTCGACCGCGGGCAGCAGTTCCAGGCTCACAGCGCACACACCCAGGTTCGCAGCAGGGTCGCACCCGCGTCGCCGGACTTCTCGGGATGGAACTGGGTGGCCGACAGCGGGCCGTGCTCGACCGCGGCGACGAACGGGGCGTCGTGCTCGGCGGTGGTCACCATCGCGCCCGCCTCGGCGAGCGCGCCGGCGGCCGCGGCCGCGTACGAGTGGACGAAGTAGAACCGGGTCCCCACCGGCAGCGCGGCGAACAGCGCCGACCCGGCCGGCGCGTCGACGGTATTCCAGCCCATGTGCGGCACCCGCCGCGCGGCGAGCCGGGTCACGCCGCCGGGCAGCAGTCCGAGTCCCTTGGTCACGATGCCGTGCTCGTCGCCGTACTCGAACAGGATCTGCATGCCCACGCAGATACCGAGCACCGGCCGACCGGATGCGATGCGTGCGGCGATCACCGGGCCGGCGCCCAGACGCTCGATGCCGGCCATGCAGGCGGCGTACGCGCCGACGCCCGGCACGACGAGCCCGTCCGCGGCCGCCGCGGCGGCCAGATCCGAGGTGACGGTCACGGCGGCTCCCGCCCGCGCCAGCGCCCGCTCGGCGGAGCGCAGGTTGCCCGAGCCGTGGTCGAGCACCACCACCTCGGGCACCATCAGGTGTCCAGCGCCATCAGGCGTCGCCGGGGAGGAGCCAAAGCACGCCGCCGACGAGGGCGAGCACGGCGAGCGCGGCGAGCAGGCCGACGGACCCGCGTGGCGCCCCCTGCCGGTACATCGACCAGGCGCCGCCGAGCAGCACGCCGGCGAGGGCCATCAGCGCGATCGGCAGCAGGGTACCCACTCACAACACTCCCTTGGTGGACGGTATGCCGGCGGCCCGCGGGTCGATGGCGACCGCCTCACGCAGGGCGCGGGCCACGGCCTTGAACTGAGCCTCCACCACGTGGTGCGCGTCCGGCACGGCTCCGCGACTGGCCGCGCGCAGCACCGAGACGTGCAGCGTGATCCGGGCCGCCTGACCGAACGACTCCCACACGTGGCGCGTCATGCTCGTGGGGTAGCTCGGTCCGATGTACGGCGCGAGAGGTGGCTCGTCGTGCACTACGTAGGCCCGGCCGGACAGGTCGACGGCCGCCTGCACGAGCACCTCGTCGAGCGGGATCAGGGCGCCGCCGTACCGCCGGATGCCGGCCTTGTCGCCGAGGGCCTCGTCCAGCGCCGTGCCGAGCGCGAGCGTGGTGTCCTCGATCGTATGATGCGCGTCGACGTCGAGGTCGCCGACCGTGTGCACGGTCAGGTCGAACCCGGCGTGCCGGGCGATCTGCGCGAGCATGTGGTCGAAGAACCCGATGCCGGTGGCCACGTCGGCGGCGCCCGCACCATCCAGGTCGAGCTCGACGACGACCTTCGTCTCGGCCGTGCCGCGCTCGATGCGCGCCGATCTCGTCATGGTGGCCCCAGGCTCGCTCACAGTGCCCCCAGGAAGGCGTCGGTCTCGTCCGGCGTGCCGGCGGTGACCCGCAGCCAGCCCGGTACGCCGACGTCGCGGACCAGTACGCCGCGGTCCAGCAGCGTACGCCACGTCGCGCGCTGGTCGGCGAACTCGCCGAACAGCACGAAGTTCGCGTCGCTGTCCGCGACCGCATACCCGCGCCGGCGCAGCTCGACGACGATTCGGTCGCGCTGCGCCTTGATGGCCTCGACGGTCGCGAGCAGGGCACCGCGGTGGGCAAGCGCCGCGCGGGCGGCCGCCTGGGTCAGGGCCGAGAGGTGGTACGGCAGCCGCACGAGCTGGACGGCGTCCACGACCGCCGGGTCGGCGGCGAGGTAGCCGAGGCGCCCGCCGGCGAACCCGAACGCCTTGCTCATCGTGCGGGTCACGACCAGCCGTGGATGGTCGGGCAGCAGGGCGAGCGCGCTCGGCGTGCCGGGCCGGGCGAACTCCGCGTACGCCTCGTCCACCACCACCATGCCCGGCGCGACCGCGAGCACCGCGGCGAGCACGCCGAGGTCGAGCGCGGTGCCGGTGGGGTTGTTAGGCGAACAGACGAACACCACGTCCGGCGCGTGCCGGCTCACCTGCTCCACGGCGCGGTCGGCGGGCAGCGTGAAGTCGCCGGCCCGGCGACCGTCGACCCACCGCGTGCCGGTGGCCAGCGCGAGCAGCGGGTGCATCGAGTACGAGGGCGCGAAGCCCAGCGCGGTACGACCCGGCCCGCCGAACACCTGCAGCAGCTGCTGCTGCACCTCATTGGACCCGTTGGCGGCCCACACGTGGCCGGCCGTCAGCCCGTGCCCGAGGTAGTCGGCCAGGTCGGCACGCAGCGCGACCGCGTCCCGGTCCGGGTAGCGGTTGAGATCGCGTAGCTGCTCCCCGACCGCCTTGCCGATCGCCTCAACGACCTCGTCCGGCACCGGATACGAGTTCTCGTTGGTGTTCAGCCGCACCGGGACGTCGAGCTGCGGCGCGCCGTACGGCGCCATGCCGCGCAGGTCGTCCCGGAGCGGCAGCCCGGCCAGCCGGTGGGCGAGCGCGGTCACTGAAACCGCGCCCGGACGGCCTGGCCGTGCGCCGGCAAGTCCTCGGCGTTCGCGAGCGCGACCACGTGGTGCGCGGCCTCGCGCAGGGCGGCCTCGTCGTACTCGACCAGGTGGATGCCGCGCAGGAACGACTGCACCGACAGGCCCGACGAGTGCCGGGCGCAGCCGTTGGTGGGCAGCACGTGGTTGGAGCCGGCGCAGTAGTCACCGAGGGACACCGGCGCGTACGCCCCGATGAAAACCGCGCCGGCGTTGCGGACCCGCAGCGCCAGCGACCGCGGGTCGGCGGCCTGGATCTCCAGGTGCTCCGGCGCGTACGCGTCGACGACCCGCAGCCCGGCGTCGAGGTCGTCCACCAACACCGCGCCGGACTGTTGGCCGCCGAGCGCGTCGGTGATCCGCTCGACGTGCTTGGTGGCCGCCACCTGGCGGACCAGCTCCGCCTCGACGGCCGCGACCAGCGCCTCCGACGGGGTGACGAGCACGCTCGCCGCGAGCGGGTCGTGCTCGGCCTGGCTGATCAGGTCGGCGGCGACGTGGACCGGGTCCGCTGTGTCGTCGGCCAGGATCGCGATCTCGGTCGGACCGGCCTCGGCGTCGATGCCCACCACATCGCGCAGCAGCCGCTTCGCGGCGGTCACCCATACGTTGCCCGGGCCGGTGATCAGGTCAACCGGTGGGCATAGGTCGGCCTCGTTCGCGCCGTCGCTGCCGTAGCCCAGCATCGCGATCGCCTGGGCCCCGCCCACGGCGTACACCTCGTCGACGCCGAGCAGCGCGCACGCGGCCAGCACGTGGGCGTCGGGCAGGCCGCTCTCCCGCCGGGGCGGGCTGGCGACTGCGAGCGACTCAACGCCGGCGACCTGCGCGGGAACCACGTTCATGACCACTGTGGACGGATAGGCCGCAAGCCCGCCGGGCACGTAGAGTCCGACGCGACCGACCGGCACCCGGCGTTCGGTGACGGTGCCGCCGGGCACGACCTCGGTGGTGACGTCGGCGCGCCGCTGGTCCGCGTGGACCCGCCGGACGCGCGCGATCGCCTCCAGCAGCGCCGCCCGCACGTCGCGGTCCAGCGCCCGCTCGGCCGCCGCGAGGGCCCGCGGCGGTACGCGAAGCGCGCCAAGGCGTACGCCGTCGAAGCGCTCCGTCGCGTCCCGGATCGCCGCGAACCCGTGGTCGCGGACGGCCTCGACGAGCGGGCGGATCTGCTCGGCCGCCGCCGACACGTCCAACCGCGCCCGGGGCAGCAGGTTCCCGCTTGGTCGCGTGCCACGCAGGTCAATCCGGGTCAGCACCCGTCCGAGTCTAGGCGGGGCGACCCGGCCGCCCGTGCGCCGCACGCGGCGGTCCAGTCCATGAGACTCCAGTTAGGCTCGACAAATGCCCGCGCGGTTGCCGCTGTTCCCGTTGGGGACGGTGCTGTTCCCCGGCCTCGTGCTGCCGCTGCACATCTTCGAGGAGCGCTACCGCGAGCTGGTCCGGGACCTGGTCGCGTTGCCGGACGACAGGCCGCGGGAGTTCGGCGTCGTGGCCATCCTGACCGGCTGGGAGGTGAAGGTCGCGAGCCCGGACGGCGACTTCACACCGGCGGCCGCCGCACCCGTGACGCTGCACGATATCGGCTGCACGGCCGAGGTGCGCCAGGTGACGGAGCACCCGGACGGCCGGTTCGACATCGTCACGGTCGGTCGGCGGCGGTTCCGGATCGCGAGCGTTGATCCCGACGAGGCGCCGTACCTGACAGCCGAGGTCGAGTGGTTGCCGGAGCCGACCGGCGACGACACCGCCGCGGATCTGCTCGCGCCGCGCGTGCTCGCGCTGTTCCAGCAGTACCTGGCCCTGCTGCGCACGGAGGTGCAGGAGATCGGTGAGCAGCTCCCGGACGACCCGACCGTCCTGTCGCACCTGGTGGCCGCGACCGCGGCGCTGACGGTGGCCGACCGGCAGAAACTGCTCGCCGCCGAGGACACCGCGACCCGGCTCCGGACCGAGCTGCGCCTGCTCAGTCGGGAGGCGGCGCTGCTGCGCCGGGTGCGGGCGGTGCCGGTGCCGCTGTCGGACGTGGCGGTGCCGGTGAGCCCCAACTGATCTGTGGCGGCTCGGGCGTGTCGACCGGCCGTGGCGGCCGCAGCGAGGGGTGGCGCGACCAGCCGGCCAGCAGGGTGTATGCACCGGCGGCCGCGAACGCGGGCACGAGGACGTCGCCCCGCAGGGCCGGCGGCCACCACCGAACCTCGGCGCCGCGCAGGTCGCCGGGCTTGCCAAGGGTCTGGCCCGCGGCCGCGTGGTCGAGCAGCCGGTGGTACTCGGCGAGCCCGACGTGCCGGCCGATCTGCCAGGCGATCAAGCCGGCGACGGCCGCGCCGAGCGCGACGGCCACCAGTCCGACCGGACCCCGCGTACGGCGGGCGAGCGCCCAGGCCGCGGCCGCCGCGAGCGCGCCGACGCCGAGGCCCAGCAGCGTGAACCAGCCGTCGGCCGCGACGAACTGCTCGGGGGCCGGGTCGCCGAGCATCGGTCCGCTGTCCGTGATGCTCACCGGCACGTCGGGCGCGACGGCCGCCCACAGCAGGCCGAACGGCGCGCCCGCCGAGCCCACCGCCAGCACAATCGCCCCGGCCACCACCAGCCGGCGTCCGATGACAGGCATCCGTGGATCCTCTCAGAGGACCTAGCCGACCACCGCGCCCGGGCCGAGCAGCGCCTTGAGGTCGGCCATCAGTGCCGTCGTGGGAGCGACCCGCAGTGGGCCGAGCCGGAGCAGCGTGGTCTTCGACCCGTTGGTCAAGTTGAGGTGCACCTCGGCCGCGCCGGGGTGGCTCGCCAGCACCTCGCGGAGCCGCTCGATCAGCTGCGGGGTGCAGCGGGACGGCGGCAGGGTGAGCACGATGGGCCTGACGTCGGCCGGCGTGCTGAGGTCGGGCAGGGAAAGGTCCATGGCCATCAGCCGTGGCTGGTCGTCGCGGCGGTCGACCCGCCCGCGCACCATGACGATCGCGTCCTCGGCAATGGACTGGCCGACCAGCTCGTAGGTGTTCGGGAAGAACAGCACCTCGACGGCGCCGGCCAGATCCTCCAGTGTGGCCGAGGCCCAGGGCCGCCCCTGCTTGGTGATCCGACGCTGCACGCCGGACAGGATGCCGGCCAGGTTCACGACCTGCCCGTCGGGGACCGCGCCCTCCTCGGCGAGCGTCGCGATCGACATGTCGGCGGCCGCCGCCAGCACGTGCTCGACCCCGAGCAGCGGGTGATCGGAGACGTAGAGGCCGAGCATCTCGCGCTCGAAGGCGAGCAGGTCGCCCTTGTCCCACTCGGCCGTCGGGATTGGCGGGGTGACCTCGATGGCGGCACCCGCGGTCGGCGAGTCCGGCCCGAATGAGCCAAAAAGGTCGTACTGGCCGATGGCCTCGTTCCGCTTGACCTCCAGGAACGAGTCGATCGCGTCGGCGTGCACGGCGAGGAGGCCGCGGCGGGTGTGCCCGAGCGAGTCGAACGCGCCCGCCTTGATCAGAGACTCGACGGTCTTCTTGTTGCACACGACCGCGTCGACCTTGCGGAGGAAGTCGTAGAAGTCGGCGTACGCCCCCTTCTCCTTCCGGCATCGCATGATCGCCTCGACCACGTTCGCGCCGACGTTGCGCACCGCGGCGAGGCCGAACCGGACGTCCTCACCGACCGCGCTGAACCGGGCATTGGAGGCGTTGACGTCCGGCGGCAGCACCCTGATGCCCATGCGGCGGCACTCCGCCAGGTACACCGCCGACCGGTCCTTGTCGTCGCCGACGCTGGTCAGCAGCGCGGCCATGTACTCGGCCCGGTAGTTGGCCTTCAGGTACGCCGTCCAGTACGAGACGATCCCGTACGCCGCGCTGTGCGCCTTGTTGAACGCGTAGTCCGAGAACGGGACGAGGATGTCCCAGAGTGTCTTGATCGCGTTGTCGGAGTACCCGTTGGCCCGCATGCCGGCGGCGAACGGCTCGAACTCCTTGTCGAGGATCTCCTTCTTCTTCTTGCCCATGGCACGGCGGAGCAGGTCCGCCTTGCCGAGCGAATACCCGGCGACCTTCTGCGCGATCGCCATGACCTGCTCCTGGTAGACGATCAGGCCGTAGGTGTCGCCCAGGATCTCGGCGAGCGGCTCCGCGAGCTCGGGGTGGATCGGCACGACGGGCCTGCGGCCGTTCTTCCGGTCCGCATACTCGATGTGAGCGTTGGCGCCCATCGGACCGGGCCGGTACAGCGCGCCGACCGCGGAGATGTCCGCGAAGGTGTCCGGCGCCATCGAGCGCAGCAGCGCCCGCATCGGCCCGCCGTCGAACTGGAACACCCCGAGCGTGTCGCCGCGGGACAGCAGCTCGTACGTCGCCTTGTCGTCGAGTGGCAGCTCCTCGAGCGCGACGGTGAGCCCGCGGTTGTCGGCGATCGACTCGAGGCAGTCGTCCATGATCGTCAGGTTTCGCAGGCCGAGGAAGTCCATCTTCAGCAGCCCCATGGACTCGCAGGCGCCCATGTCCCACTGCGTGATGATCGCGCCGTCCTGCTCGCGCTTCTGGATCGGCAGCACGTCGGCCAGCGGTTCGCGGGACAGGATCACGCCGGCGGCATGCACTCCCCACTGCCGCTTGAGCCCCTCCAGGCCCTTCGCGGTGTCGACCACCTTGCGTACGTCCGGCTCGGCCTCGTACAGCTGCCGGAACTCCATCGCCTCGGGGTAGCGCGGGTGGCCCGGGTCGAAGATGCCCGAAAGCGGGACGTCCTTGCCCATCACCGAAGGCGGCATCGCTTTGGTGATCTTGTCGCCGAGGGCGAACGGATAGCCGAGGACCCGTGCCGCGTCCTTGACCGCCGCCTTCGCCTTGATCGTGCCGTACGTGATGATCTGCGCGACCCGCTCCTCGCCGTACCGCTCGGTGGCGTACCGGATCATGTCGCCACGTCGGCGCTCGTCGAAGTCCATGTCGATGTCCGGCATCGACACCCGGTCCGGGTTGAGGAACCGTTCGAACAGCAGGCCGTGCTGGATCGGATCCAGCTCCGTGATGCCGAGGGCGTACGCGATGACCGCACCGGCGGCGGACCCCCGGCCCGGGCCGACCCGGATGCCCTCGCGGCGGGCGTACTCGCAGAGGTCCGCGACGACGAGGAAGTAGCCCGGGAAACCCATCTGGCAGATCACGTCGAGCTCGTACTCGGCCTGCCTCAGGTGGCCCTCGGGCGCGCCGCCCGGGAACCTCCGCGCCAGCCCGCGGCGGACCTCCCTGCGCAGCCAGGACTCCTCGGTCTCGCCGGCAGGCACCGGGAACTGCGGCATCAGGCTGCGCGCGGCGAACACCGAGGAGTAGTCGCCGACCCGCTCGGCGATCTCCAGGGTGGCGTCGCAGGCGCCGGGCACCTCGGCGTCCCACAGCTTGCGCATCTCGGCGGCGGATTTGAGGTAGAGGTCGCGCGCGTCAAACTTCAGCCGTTTCGGATCGGCCAGGGTCGAGCCGGATTGCACGCACAGGAGCACCTCATGCGCGTCGACGTCCCGGTCGTACGTGTAGTGCAGGTCGTTCGTCGCGACCGCCCGGAGGCCCAGCCGCTTGCCGAGCCGCAGCAGGTCCTCCCGGACCCGGAACTGCACCTCGATGCCGTGGTCCATCAGCTCGAGGTAGAAGTTCTCCGGGCCGAAGATGTCGCGGAGCTCGGCCGCCGACGCGCAGGCCCGCTCGAAGTCGCCGATCCGCAGCCAGGTCTGGACCTCGCCGGAGGGGCACCCGGTCGTCGCGATTAGGCCCGTGGCGTACCGCTGGAGGAGCTCGCGGTCCGCGCGCGGCTTGTAGAAATACCCCTCGACGCTCGACGCGGACGCCAGCCGGAACAGGTTGCGCACGCCCGCGGCGTCCGCGGCCAGCAGCGTCAGGTGGGTGTACGCCCCGCCGCCGGACACGTCGTTTTCGCCGCCCTCGGCCCAGCGAACGCGGGTTCGCTCGAACCGCGACGTGCCCGGCGTGACATAGCTCTCGAGGCCGATGACGGGCTTGATGCCCGCGGCGGTGGCCCGCTTGTAGAAGTCGTACGCCCCGAACAGGTTGCCGTGGTCGGTGATCGCCAACGCGGGCATGCCGAGCCGGGCGGTCTCCGCGACCAGTTCCCCGAGGCGGGCGGCGCCGTCGAGCATCGAGTACTCGGTGTGCACATGGAGATGCACGAACGAGTCGGACACCCCGGCCCCCTTCCCGTCGCCCAGGGGACCGAGCCTAGTCCGGGGGCCCGACACGATGCGCGGACGACACGGGCACCCAAGGCTCCAACATGACGGCCGCCGCGCGCAGCCAGGCGCGTCGGGTCTCGGGGTGGAGCGATCCGTATTCGATCGATGAGCCGGTCTCCAACGCACCGTCGTACGGGACGACGACGACCGCCCTGGTCCGTGACGCGAAGTGGGCGCTGAGGTCGTCCAGCAGCGGCGAGTTCCCCGGGGTGGCGCACGACAGCAGGGTGACCGCCTCCGCGACGAGCTGGCCGAGGCCCACGTCGCGCAGCAGGTCGAGCATCCAGTCCGCGGTGAACGCGGCGTCCTCGCGCGGCAGCGTTGTGATCACCAGTTGGTCCGCCGCCTGCAGCACGGTCTGCCAGTTGGCGCTCTCGACGTTGTTGCCGGTGTCGACGCAGATCACGTCGTGCGTACGCCGCAGCAGCTCGAGCACCCGGCGGACCGTGTGTTGGTCGAGGCGCTGGGCGAAGTGTGGATTCTCCTCGCCGGCCAGCACGTCGTACGAGCCGTCCGAGGCGTGCCGCAGGTAGTCGTCGAGCCGGTCGGTCAGTTCGAGGCCGTAGGACGCTTCGATCTCGGCGAGATCCGCGACGAGGTGCCGGATCGTCCGGGCGTGCCGGGCACTGCCGGCGCGCAGGCCCAGCGTGCCGCGCAGCTCGTTGTCGTCCCAGGCGATCACGCCGCGGCCGCGCACGCCGCCGACCGTGGCCGCGGCGAGCACGGTGGCGGTTGTCTTGTGCACGCCGCCCTTCGGGTTGGCGAACGCGATCACCCGCGGCGTGCCGAGCTCGCCCCGGAGCACCGAGATGGCACGGTCGGTCGCGGCTCCGTTGCTCTGCGCCGGCCGCCACTCGATCCGGCCGGAGTAGTCGAGCGCCGGGTCGAGCCCGCCCGCGGTGCGAGGGCCGGCGATGTGGACACCGCCGATCTGCGGGTTCTCCCCCGTCCGGCCGCCGAGGAGGGCGCGGTCGAGCAGCGTACGCCAGCGGGGCGCCGGTTCCGCAGGCCGGCCCCAGCCGGTCTCGGTGCCCTCCACGCTCGCCCTCCCAGCGCCCACCGTCCCGCCTCGTTTTACCAAGGCAGGCTACGCCACCGCATCGGTCATGGCCCGGTGGTCGCCGAGGGGGTTGGCGCGACAGGCGAGGCGGTTGGCTCGGGTGTCGGCTCCGACGAGGGCGCGGCCGGCGAGGCGCTGGCCGGGGACGGTTCGCCGGTCGGCGCGCTGTTCGCGGGTGGCTCCGGCGACGCCGTGGCGGCGTCCGCCGATGGCGCCACGGTCGGATCCAGCGTGGCGTCGGCCGGCGGGCGCACGACGTCCACCTGCTCCGGCAGCGGCGGTCGGAACACCGCGCCATCCGGCTGGCGTACCTCCGGCGCTGGATCGACCGTGCGGACCTCGCGGCGGTGCGCCGTCCGCTCGAGGGCCGCGGGCGTCGCGCGCACCACGGCCGCGTACACGCAGGCGCACCCGGCCCGGTAGGCCCGGGCCTCGGCCTCGGCGGTCCGGGCACCGCTGTCGTACACCGAGCGGAGCACGCGGTCCTGGCCGTCGTCGCCGGTGAGCTTGCCGGCCCGGTCGCGGTAGTCGGCCGCCTCGCTGTCCTTCTCGCCCGCCACGCTCCGCATGCCCGCGACGACGTCGTCCGGGATGCGGTATGCCGAGATTCGCTCGAGCGAGGTCTGGGCCTGCCGGATCGGCACACGCGCGTACACGGCGGACACCGCGACGTCGCCGAGGACCTCGGTGAGCGACTCGGGCCGAAGGTACGCGGTGAGCGCGACGAGTGCGTACGTCTCGCCGCCCGGGTTGGCCGTCGGTGGCGCGGCGACCAGCCGGGACAGCTCGGTGCGGCTGGTTTCGAGGTACCCCGGGATGGACTGACCGTCCACGACACCGACAGTGACCACCGCACCGACCGTCGGCGCGGCGGGGTTCACGGCCTGGCCGGTGGCCCACACCGCGGCGACCAGGATGGCGGTGACGGACATGAGCGCGGCGCCGGAGATGAGGTGCGGCCGCGTTGGTCCGCGGCCGAGCCGCGCCACGGCACGGACCAGCGGCGGCAGCACGCGCTGGTCCAGTCGCCAGAGCAACTCGCGCACGCGCCCGGGCCCCGCGCCTCCAGCTCCGCCGGCGTCCACGCCGCGAACACCCCGCCTCCGTTGGTCAGACAGCCTCGCGCAGCTTCGCGAGGGCGTACGCCAGGTCGTCAGGGTAGTCGCTCACGAAGGTGACCTCCTCCCCCGTCGTCGGATGCAGAAAAGTGAGTTCCCGCGCATGCAGCCACTGTCGGTCAAGGTGGAGCCGCGCCGCGAGGGTCGGATCGGCGCCGTATGTGAGGTCGCCCACACATGGGTGCCGCAGGGCGGAGAAGTGCACCCGGATCTGATGGGTACGCCCGGTCTCCAGGCGGACGTCGACGAGGCTGGCCGCCGGGAACGCCTCCAGTGTGTCGTAGTGCGTGACGCTGGGCCTGCCGCCCGAGACGACCGCCCATCGGTAGTCGTGTGTCGGATGGCGGTCGATCGGTGCGTCGATCGTGCCGCGCAGCGGGTCGAGGTGGCCTTGGACGACGGCGTGGTAGCCCTTGTGTACCGAGCGCGCCTTGAACGCCCGCTTGAGCACGGCGTACGCCCGCTCGCTCTTCGCAACGACCATGAGTCCGGTCGTCCCGACGTCGAGCCGGTGCACGACGCCCTGGCGTTCGGCGGCGCCGCTGGTCGCGATGGTCTGGCCGATCGCGGCGAGCCCGCCAATCACGGTCGGCCCGGTCCATCCCGGGCTGGGGTGCGCGGCGACGCCGACCGGCTTGTCGACCACCACGATGTCGTCGTCGCTGTAGACGATCTCCAGGCCGGGCACGGCCTGCGCCGTCACGGCCGGCGGTCCCGGCGGGGTGGGCAGCACCACCTCGAGCCACGCGCCCGCGGCCACCTTCTCCGACTTCGGGCGCGCGACACCGTCGACCAGCGCGTCGCCGGCCTCGACGATCGCCGCGGCGGCGGCGCGGGACAACCCGAAGATCCGGGAGATTGCCTGGTCGAGCCGTGTGCCGTCGAGACCGTCCGGGACCGGGAGCGCCCGCCGGTCGCCCGCCGGGCGGATCTGCTCGACGCCAGACGTCACCGCTTGGCGCCCCGCTCCAGGGTCACGCGGGTGCCGTCGCGCCGCCGGCCGGTGAGCTCGAGCAGGACCGCCAGGCTCACGCCGACGACGAGCGCGGAGTCGGCCAGATTGAAGACCGGAAACGCATCGCCGTACGGCGCGAAGACGCTGATCATGTCCACCACGTGACCCACGCCCACGCCGGGGGCCCGGAAGATCCGGTCGATGAGGTTGCCGAGCGCGCCGCCGAGGACAAGGCCGAGCGCCAGCCCCCACGGCACCGACCGGAGGCGTAGCGCCATCCACGCGATCCACGCGACGACACCGGTAGCGATCACCGGAAACACGAACGTGTAGTCACTGCCGAGGCTGAACGCGGCGCCGCTATTGCGGGTCAGGCTCAGATAGACGGCGCCGCCGAGCAGCCGCACCGGTTCGCGACCGGCGAGGTTGGAAAGCGCCAGTTGCTTGGTCGCCAGATCTCCGAGCACGACGATGACGGCCGCGGCCGCCAGCACGGCGATGGCGCGCGGGTTGCGTGCTCGTGCCGGGCTGGCATCGGCGGGCGGGGCCTCCGTCACCTCCGCCGGGGCCGTTTCATCGCTCTCGGCCACTGGGGCCGGGCCGTCGTGGATGATCCGCTCGTCCACCCCTAGCGGCGCTCCTCCAACTGCTTGCACGAGACACACAGTGTGGCGGACGGGAACGCGGCCAGGCGCTCCACCGGGATCGGGTTGCCGCACCGCTCACACCAGCCGTAGCTGCCGTCGTCCAGCCGCTCCAGGGCGCGCTCGACCTGGGTGATCCGCTCAAGGATGCTGTTGGCGAGGGAAATCTCCTGCTCACGCTCGAACGTCTTCGTGCCCGTGTCCGCCTGGTCGTCGCCGGCGGAGTCGGTCAGCCGGTCGCGCTGGAGCTCGTTGATCTCGCTCAGCGTGGTGCTGTACTCCCTGCGCAGCTCGTCGCGCCGGGCCGCGAGCGCCGCGCGGATCTTTTCGGTCTCGGCCGCGCTACGGGTGGTCTTCGCCGGCGCCTTCGTGGCTCGGCTGGTTGCGGTCTTGGTGTCGGCTGGCTTCGCCATCGTCGCTCCCTTGGCCGCGGACCCCGCGGCGATCGGCGGTGCCTGGACGGGAATCGCGGGCGCCGCGCCGGTCCGCCGCGATGCCCGCGGGACGGCCCGACCCGGAGGCGCGACCGTCGCGGTGGTCGTCGCACCGGCGCTCGACGGCGCCGCCGCGTCGAGCCCGCCCGCGGCCCCGACCTCGGTCCGGGCGGTCGCGGGGGACCTGGCGGCCGTCGGCTTGGTGCCCGACGCCGCCCTCGCTGGGGTGGCCGCGCGAGCCGCGGCCTTCTTGACGGGAGCCGTGTCGACCGGCCGCTTCGGGGCCGCCTTGCTCGCGGTCGTCTTCGCGGCGGACGCCTTGGCGGGCGCCGCCTTCCTCGCCGGGGCCTTTGCCGGAGCCTTTGCCGGTGCTGCCGTCGCCTTCGCCGCGGACCGCGTCGCGGGTGACGCCTTAGTCGGGCTCGCCGCCTTCCGCGCCTTCGCCTGGGCGGCGCTCGAGGACCGCCGACCGGTGGTCTTCTTGGCGGGAGACGTCGATCCCGCCGCACCCTTCGGCGCCGCTGAGGCGGACGCGCGCGAGGTGACCCTCTTCGCGGGCGCCTTCGCGGAGGCAGCCGTGACCGTGGCCTTCTTGCCGCTCGCGGCCGTCGTCGTCTTCGACGTGCTCTTCGGGGTGGCGGCCTTCTTGCTGGCGGTGGCGCCCTTCGCGGTCGACTTGGCGGGTGTGTTCTTCTTGGCGGCGGCTCTCGTGCCCGCGTCCGCCTTCTTGGCTGACTCGACCCTCTTCGCCGCAGAGGTCGAGGTGCCCTTCGCCGCGGTCCGGGTTCCGGCCTTCGCCGCCGACGGCGCCGCCTTCGTCGCGCGCTTCGCCGGCGCGGTGTTCGCACGCTCGGCCATGACGTCCCCCACATGCAAAAACGGCGCGCGGCGGGGCGCCGCGCACTCCGGAGGCTGGCAAGGATACGGAACGTCAAGACGCCCGACAACATGCCGCACCGTTATTACCCAATACCGGCCGGCCAACACGCCTGCCTCGGCGAAATTGACCATACCATGCTATTTGTCCCGGTCCTCGCCGTATTCATTCATCCAGCGGGCGAGCCGTCCCCGGCGGCTGACGGCCCGGAGGCGGCGCTCAGCGGCGTCCCGGACCTGCGCGGTGGCCACGATCAACAGACTGTCCCCTACCTTCAGTCGGGTATCGGACTGCGGCACGAAGCCCTTGCCGTCGCGCAGGACGAGGGTCACGGACGCGCCGACCGGCAGCCTCAGCTCGTCCAGGTGTACGCCGGCGAGCTTCGACCCGGGCGGGACCTCGAGCTGAAGGAGGTCCGCCCGCATCCGCTCGAGCGGCGCGGTGTCCACCCACAGTTCGGTGGCCTCCGCCGGGGCGATCACCCCGAGCTTGCGGGCGACCGGCGCGAGCGTGCCGCCCTGCACCAGCGTGAAGACGACGACCAGCACGAACACCGCGTCGAACAGGCCCGTCGCTCCCGGGACGCCCCGGGACAGCGGGATCGTCGCGAGCACGATCGGCACCGCACCGCGCAGGCCGGCCCAGGACAGGAACGCCTGATCGCGCGGCCCGACGCGGAACGGTGTCGCCGACGCGGCGACGGCGAGCGGGCGGGCCAGGAACACGAGCACGAGCCCCACGAGGATCGCCGGCAGCACGGCCGAATCGAGCCGTCCCGGGGAGGCGAGCAGGCCAAGCAGAACGAACAGCCCGATCTGCGCGACCCAGGCGAGCCCGTCGGCGAACCCGAGGATCGCCTGCCGGTGTGCGAGCCGGGCGTTGCCGAGCACCACCCCGGCGACGTATACGGCGATGAAGCCCGAGGCGTGCAGCACGGCGCCGGCTGCGTACGCGAGGACCGTCAGCCCGACCGCGGCGATCGGATACAGGCCAGCCGACGGCAGCGCCGCCCGGCGCAACGTCCAGCGTCCGGCGACCCCAACGACGTACCCGACGCCCGCGCCGATGGCGAGCTCGTACGCCACCAGACCGACCTCGTACCACCAGGGGTGTCCGCCGAACGACGACGTGGACAGCAGTATGACGAGCAGCACCGCGGGCGCGTCGTTCATGCCCGACTCGGCCTCCAGCGTGGCGACCAACCGGGGCGGCAGCCGGAGGCGGCGCAGCGTGGAGAAGACGGCCGCGGCGTCGGTCGACGACAGCACGGCGCCGTACAGCAGAGCCAGCCGCCATTCGAGACCGAGCGCGAGATGGGCGACGATGCCGACGACGACGGAGCTGATCAGTACGCCGACCGTGGCGAGCGTCGCCGAGACGCCCAGCACCGGCCGCAGGGTCGACCACCGCGCCGTCAGGCCGCCCTCGGCGATGATCACGATCAGCGCGCAGAAACCGAGGGACCGGGTCAGGTCGACGTCCTCGAACTGGATACCCAGCCCGGACTCGCCGATGGCGATCCCGAGCAGCAGGTAGACGAGGAGGCTGGGCAGGCCCAGCCGGCTGGACAGGCGGACCGCGGCCACGGCGACGAGCAGCACCGCCGCGCCCACCAGCAGCGCGATGTCCAGCCCCGCGGTCATGCCGGTGGGACAGGTCTCGGACGGGCTGGCGGGTGGTCGCGCAGATCCCGCAGGCGGCCGGCGAGCCCGTCCGGCGGATCCGCGACCTGGAAGAGCTTGTCCCGGCTCGCGCCGCCCGACCGCAGCGTCACGCTCGCGGGGCGGACGTCGAGCGCCCGGGCCAGCGCGCGCCGGGCCGCCTCGGTGGCTCGGCCGTCGACCGCGGGCGCGTTAACCGCGACGATCAGGGCCGGACCGAGCGGTCCGTCGTGCCGACCGCCGACGGAGGCGCGCGACACGCCCGGCTTCACCCGGACGGGCACAGTGAGCGACGTTTCCTGCGCGGCCATGCCCCATTGTGCCGGGTGGGGCAGGTGCGCGCGGATCAGCCCCCGCGGGCGCCGGCGAGCAAGGCGCTGTCCGGCTCGCAGAGGCTGCATGGCGAGAACCCGAGCTCGACGGCCTCGGCCACCGGAAGCGGCTCGCTGACCCGGTCGAGCAGGTGAACGCAGCTAGCGAGGTGGTAGCGCGGCCGACCATCGATCACGAAGACCTCGATCGACAGCCCGGCGACCCGCGCGGCGACGTCCGGCGAGACGTACTGCGCCGCCGGCTCATCCGGCGGGTCCTCGTCCTCGTCGTAGCCGTCGTCGTAATCGTCGTAGTTGTCGTCGGCGAGGTCGCCCTGCGCCTGCACCGGCGTGGTCGGTGCGGGCTCGGCCGGCGGCATGGTCTCGACGCGATCGTCGACGTAGTCGTCGATGACACCATCGTCCGGCTCCGCGGCGGCCGCGGTCGCGCCGAAGTCGCCGACGCGCACGGGCTCGTCGTCCGGCGGACCGAGGTACGCCCCGCCCGCGCGGGCGGCGGCCGCCTGGCGCGCCCCGACGACCAACGCGATCGCGGCCAGCAGGCTGGCCGCGATCGAACTGATCAGCATGCCGCTCGACCCCTTCGCCAGCCCGGCCACGAGCAGCGCGACGGCGACGAGGATGAGCAGCAGACTTCCGACGATCACGGTGGCCGCCACCTACGCAGTCAGCGTGCCGAGTCCCGGTTGCCGCCCCCGTACGCGCCCGCGGCCGCGAGCCCACCGGCACCGCCGCCGCCGCTGACGGACCGGACGCTCTCCGCCCGGGTCATCTCCGCCTCCAGGCCCTGCCCGCGCCCGTCCAGGTCGCGCAGCTGGCTCTCCAGGTATGCCTTGAGCCGGGTCCGGTACTCGCGCTCGAACTGCTTCAGCTCCTCGATGTGCTTCTGCAGTGCGCTGCGCTTGGCGTCCAGCCCGCCCATGGCCTCTTGGTGGCGCTGCCGAGCGTCGCGCTCGAGGGCGTCGGCCTTGGCCCGCGCCTCGCGGGTGACCTCCTCCGCCTTCGACCGCGCGTCCGACAGCAGCTTGTCGGCCTCGCGGCGGGCGTCGGACACGTGGTCGTCGGCCGTGCGCTGGGCCATCATCAGGACGCGGAGTGCCTGCTGCTCGCCGTCGCCGCTGACGACCGGGCCGCCCTGGGCACGGATCTGCTCCAGTTCGGCCTGCATCGCGCGCGCGGCCTGGTCGGCCGCGGCCTTGTCGCGCTGTGTGCGGTCGAGCTGCGCCTTGAGGTCGTTGAGCTCCGCGGCCAGGCGGGGGTCGGCGCCGGGGCCGACGGGCGCACCGCCCCGGCCACCGCGCTCCACCTGAGCACGCAGCTCGTTGTTCTCTTCGATCAGACGGGCGAGCTCGCGCTCCACCTCATCGAGGAAGGCGTCGACCTCCTCCTCGTCGTACCCCCGCTTGCCGATCGGGGGCTTCTTGAAGGCGACGTTGTGGACGTCTGCCGGGGTCAGCGGCATCGAAACTCCTCGGGTCAGTTGCGGCCGCGTGGCGCGCTGGTCGTCGGGCCTTGCCCCTCAGAACAACCGCCGTACCACGAGTTCCATCAGCACGAACAGGATAACCAGCAGCACAAGGGAGGCCAGGTCGATGCTCACGGTACCAATTCGCAGTGGTGGGATCACTCGCCTCAACGCCTTGAGGGGCGGATCAGTGACGCTCCACACCGACTCCAATGTGGCTGCGGCCCCCCTGCCGGGCTGCCACCGTCGGCCGTAGGCCAGTACCCAACCCAGGACAAATCTCGCAAGCAACGCCAGGAAAAAGACGTAAAGCAGGAGATAGACGGCCTGGAAAAAATTTGACAACACTCCGGTGCGGCCCCTCGCGGTCGGGCTAGCTCTGGTCGAAGAACCCGCCCTCGGCGATCCTGGCCTTGTCCTCCGCGGTGACCTGGACGTTGGCCGGTGAGAGCAGGAACACCCGGTTGGTCACGCGCTCGATCGTACCCCGCAGTCCGAACGCCAATCCGGCCGCGAAATCGACCAGTCGGCGGGCATCCGCCTCCTCCATTTCGGTGAGGTTGATAATCACGGGTACGCCGTCGCGGAAGTGCTCCCCGATGGTCCGCGCCTCGCGGTACGTCGTCGGGTGCAGCGTCGTGATTTGGTAGCGCTGCCCGTCGTCGGCGACCACGGCCCGTTCCCGCAACTGGACCTGTGGCGCCAGCGCGAGGTTCTCGCGGGTGGCGTACACCACCGAGGATGCCGGCTCCGGCGACGCGGGGCGGGTGATCGAGCGCACGCTGGCCCGCTCGGCGCGGGCGGCCTCGATCCTGGCGGTCCGCTCCGCGCGGGCGCGCCCGGCGGCCGCCTCCTCGACATCCACCTCCTCGTCGTCGGCGAACTCGCCGCCGTACCGGCCGCGATAGCCGTCGCGGTATGAGGTCTTGCCGTAGGTCCGGTCGCGGTCGTCGTAGGCGCGGTCGTCCTCGTCCTCGACCAGGCCGAGCCACACCCCCGCCTTACGCAGTGCACTCATCGCCGACCCCCTCCGTCCGCCGTGCGGTCTTGCCCCGTGCGCGTGGCGCCACCACGCGCGCGGGCTCCGAGCGCTCCGCCGCCAGACGCCCGGTCGGCAGCTCAAACAACAATGATGTAGTTTGGCGCCGGCCGTCAGGCTACCCCACCCTCGGCCGCTTTCCGAGCAACGCGCTGCCGATCCGCACATGTGTCGCGCCGTACCGGATCGCGGCGTCCAGGTCGGCGCTCATCCCGGCGGACACCGCCACGGCCTTCGGATGCTCGGCCCGCAGGTCGGCCGCGATCTCCGCCAACCGGGCGAACGCGTCCTCCGGCCGCCAGGCGAGCGGCGCCACCGCCATCACCCCGCGAAGGCGCAGCGCCGAGCCGGCCGCGACCGCGTCGGCGGTCGCGGCCAGGCTCCGGTCGGCCGCCAGCTGCGGAGTCAGCGTGCCGCCGGAGCCGGTCGCTAGCGCCCCACCGCGACGCTCGTCGCCGTCGATGCTGACCTGGACCAGCACGTCGAGCGGCCGGTCACGCAGCCGCGCCGCGGCGTCCGCGAGGGTACGGGCCAACCGCACGCTGTCGACCGAGTGCACGACGTCCGCGTACCGGACGACGGACCGGCACTTGTTGCGCTGCAGCTGACCCACGAAGTGCCAGCGCACCGTGACGCCGGCCGCGGCCACCTCGGCCGCCTTCGGCGCGGCCTCCTGGTCCCGGTTCTCCCCGATGTCGGCCACGCCGAGGTCGGCGAGGAGGACGACGTCGGTCGCCGGGTAGGTCTTGGTCACCGCGACGAGCGCGACCTCCGCCGGGCTCCGCCCGGCCGCCGCACAGGCCGCGGCGATCCGCTCCCGAGTCGCCGCGAGCCCCCGAGCGAGCTCGGCGCGCCGTCGCTGATTGTCCTGGGTCACGATCCGTTCTTGAGAAAATCCGGCACGTCCACATCGTCGAACAGGACCTTGCGCCCCGCCTGACTGGGTGGCGACACGGGTGCCGGTGAGGTCGGCATCCCTCCCATCGCGGTGGGTGGCTGCTGTGCGGACGTGCGCGACGGATCGGCCGGCTTGTACGCGGGAGTCCCGCCGTCGAACCCGGCGGCGATGACGGTCACCCGTACCTCGTCGCCGAGCGCGTCGTCGATCACGGCGCCGAAGATGATGTTGGCGTCCGGGTGGGCCGCGTCGGTCACCTGCTGTGCCGCGTCGTTGATCTCGAACAGGCCGAGGTCGGAGCCGCCCGCGATGGACAGCAGCACGCCGCGGGCGCCGTCCATGCTCTGCTCCAGCAGGGGGCTGGAGATCGCCCGCTCGGCCGCCTCGACGGCCCGGTTGTCCCCGCGGGCGCTGCCGATGCCCATGAGCGCGCTG
Organism: Micromonosporaceae bacterium; assembly: GCA_036506495.1. GTDB lineage: Bacteria > Actinomycetota > Actinomycetes > Mycobacteriales > Micromonosporaceae > DASXRC01. The sequence continues at coordinate 33,549 of DASXRQ010000224.1, forward strand.
CCGGCACCGTTCATGACGCTTTTCACGTCCGCGAAGTCCAGGTTGATCAGGCCTGGCGTTGTGATCAGGTCGGTGATGCCCTGGACGCCGGAGAGCAGCACCTGGTCGGCCTGCCGGAACGCGTCCATCATGCTGATACCGCGGTCGCCGAGAGCCAGCAGCCGGTCGTTGGGGATCACGATGAGCGTGTCGCACTGGTTGCGCAGCTCCTCGATGCCGGCCTCGGCCTGAACCTGACGCCGTTTGCCCTCGAACGAGAACGGCCGGGTCACGACGCCGATGGTCAACGCGCCCAGCTTGCGGGAGATCTGGGACACCACCGGCGCCCCGCCGGTCCCCGTACCGCCGCCCTCGCCGCACGTCACGAACACCATGTCCGCGCCCTTGAGAACCTCTTCGATCTCGTCCCGGTGGTCCTCGGCGGCGTTCCTGCCCACGTCCGGGTTCGCACCCGCGCCGAGCCCGCGGGTCAGCTCGCGGCCAACGTCGAGCTTGACGTCGGCGTCGCTCATCAGCAGTGCCTGCGCGTCGGTGTTGATGGCGATGAACTCCACGCCCTTGAGCCCGACCTCGATCATGCGGTTGACGGCGTTGACGCCGCCGCCGCCGATCCCGACGACCTTGATCACCGCGAGGTAGTTGTGCGGAGGTGTCATCCGGCAGCCTTCCTTCCGTCGTGCACTCGCGGCGTCGGTCTCGGCCGTGACGCGTGCTGCTCTTGTTGCGCACGAGGGCGAGGGGCGAAACCCTCACCCTCTACTGGAGACTTGGAGCGATGTCAACCACTGCCCTGTTGGCAACGTAAGGTGCTGTCTCGTGCCAGCCAAGGACCCCGGCGGCGTGTCGCCGCGCCCGTACCCGGAGACCGAGCCGTACGAGCGCGGCATGCTCGACGTCGGCGACGGGCAGCGCGTGTACTGGAAGACCTGTGGCAACCCGCGCGGCACGCCCGCCGTGGTCTTCCACGGCGGGCCGGGTTCGGGCTGCACGCCGGGTTGGCTGTCCTATTTCGATCCCGAGGCGTACCGCGTCGTGCTGTTCGACCAGCGCGGCTGCGGCCGGAGCACGCCGAACGCGGGCGATCCGGCCGTCGACCTTGCCACCAACACGACCCACCACCTGCTCGCCGACGTCGAGCTCCTCCGCCGGCATCTCCGCGTCGAGCGCTGGCTGGTGTTCGGCGGGTCATGGGGTTCGACCCTCGGCCTGGCGTACGCCGAGCGGCACCCCGACCGCGTCGCCGCCCTCGTCCTCTTCAGCGTCACGACCACCAGCCGCCGGGATGTCGAATGGGTCACCCGTGACATGGGCCGGATCTTCCCCGCCGAATGGACGCGGTTCCGCGATGGCGTACCGGCCGCCGACCGCGACGGCAACCTCGCCTCGGCGTACGCCCGGCTGCTGCGCGACCCTGACCCCGCGGTTCGCGAGAAGGCAGCGCGGGACTGGTGCGACTGGGAGGGCGCGCACGTGGCCACGGTGCCCGGTCACCGGCCCGACCCGCGGTACGAGGATCCGACGTTCCGGATGGTCTTCGCGCGCCTGGTTACCCACTACTGGTCGAACGCCGCGTGGCTCGACGAGGGCGTGCTGGTACGCGAGGCGGGCAGGCTCACGGGCGTACCCGGCGTGCTGGTCCACGGCCGGCTCGACATCAGCAGCCCGCCCGACAACGCGTGGGAGATAGCGCGGGCGTGGCCGGACGGCGAGCTGGTGCTCGTCGACGAGGCCGGCCACGGAGCCGGCCATCACGGCATGTCCGAGGTCCTCCTCGCCGCGATCGACCGCTTCGCGGACCCGCACCGACCAAACCTGGACCGAGGCGTCAGCGGATCGTGACCACATCCGGGGCACTCACGTCGATCGTGTCGCCCTCGCGGGCGAGCAGCGCGGTCGCGACCCGTGCCTTGGTGCCGCTCTCCGTCGCGTCGCCCCAGACGACCTGACGGCCCTCCCGCAGCTCCAGCCGGATGCGGGCCGGCCCGTCCACCACGATCGAGACGAGCTGGCCGCGTAGCTCGGCGGTCAGCGCGTGCAGCACCTGCAACGCCGCGCGGGTCGTCGGCTCGGCCGGCCCGGGCGCCGCCGCGAGCCGGACCAGCGGCACGTCCGCCGGGCGGTGCGTGACGGTCTCGTACGCCACGCCGTGTGGGTCGACGAGCACGAAGTGCTTGTCCCGCGGCACGGCGATCGCCGGGGTGCGCTCGACGATGGCCACCACGATCGCGTCGGGCCAGTCCCGGCGCACCTCGACCGACCCGACCGGCGCGAGGGCGGCGACTCGGGCCCGCACGGCGCCGAGGTCCACCCGGGCCAGCGGCGTTCCCACCGGCACCGCCGCCGCCCGCTCGACCTCGAGTGGGGACAGGATCGCGGTGCCGGTCACCCGGACGTCTCGCACGCCGAGGAACGACGTGCCGTACGCGACCCAGGCGCCGATGCCGCCGAGCGCCAGCGCGGTCGCGGCGACGGTCCACGGCAGTGCGGCGCGCACCCGGCGGCGTCGCGTCCGGCGCGTGAACCGGCGCACGGAGGAGGGCACGGCGTTGGTGCGCGCGCGGACGAGTCGCCACCGGCGCGCCCCACCGGGGCCGCCACGGCCGACACCGCCCGGCGGGGTCATTCCGCCGCGGCGTCCGGTTTCGCCGGGGCGCCCGGGTGCCCGTGCCGCCCCACGTAGCCGCCCTCGGCCTCGGCCCGCTCGGTCAGCGCGGCGAGCAGCTCGTCGCCCATCAACGAGATCGGGGGCGCGCCCATCGTGACGACCACGTCGCCCTCTCGGGCCCGCGCCGCGACCTCGGACGGCGCGTCGGACCAGGAGGGCACGAACACCTTGCGGTCCTCCGGCAGCGGGATCGCGGCGGTGAGCGCGACGCCGCCCTCGCCGGGTTGGCGTACCTCGCCCGGGCCGAAGACCTCGAGCACGACCGCCTCGTCGGCGATCGCCAGAGCCTCGGCTATCTCCGCCTGCAGGTCGCGCGTGCGGTACATCCGATACGGCTGGAACAGGACGACCAGGCGGCCGCCCGCGGCCACCTCGCGCAGGGTGCGCAGGGCCGCCGTCATCGACGTCGGGTGGTAGGCGTACTCGTCGTACACCCGCACCCCACCGACCATCCCCTTGAGCTCGAACCGCCGGCGTACGCCCGGGAATGAGGCCAGTGCCTCGAGCACCGACTCGGGCGGCACGCCGAGCCGGATCGCGGCGAGCACGGCGGCCGCGCTGTTGAGGGCGAGGTGCTTGCCCGGCACCGGCATCGTGACCTCGCCGAGCCGCGCGCCATCGATCTCCGCGAGGTAACGGGCACCGTGCACCGTCGACGTGATCTCCGACAGGCGCAGGTGCGCACCGGCGGACTCGCCGTACGTGTAGACCGCCCGGCCACCGGTCGCCAGGGCGGCGGCGAGCCGCTGGGTGCCGGGGTCGTCGGCGCACAGCACCACAAACCCGTCCGGCTCGGTGAGCCGCGCGAAATCCGCGAACGCCTCCTCGAGCGTGTTCAGGTCGCCGTACGTGTTGAGATGGTCGGCCTCTATGTTCGTGATGATCGATACGTACGGCCGGTACAGCAGGAACGACCGGTCGCTCTCGTCCGCTTCGGCGACGAAGTACTGGCCGCTGCCGTGGTGGGCGTTGGAGCCGACCTCGGAGATCTCGCCGCCGATCACGAACGACGGATCCAGGCCGGCGTGCTGGAGGATCAGCGTGACCATCGAGGTCGTCGTCGTCTTGCCGTGGGTGCCGGCGACCGCGATCGTGCGCCGGCCGGTCATCGCCGCGGCCAGCGCCTCCGAGCGGTGCAGCACGCGCAGGCCGCGCCGGCGCGCCTCGACTAACTCCAGGTGGTCCCGCGGGATAGCCGTGGAGTAGACGACGGTGTCCACACCGTCCAGGTTGGACGGTTCGTGGCTCATGTGGACGGTCCCGCCGAGCGCCCGCAACCCGGCCAGCGCCGGCCAGTCGCGCAGCTCGCTGCCCGAGACGCGGATGCCGCGGGTCAGCAGCAGTCGCGCGAGCGCGCTCATCCCGACTCCGCCCACCCCGATCAGGTGTACGGTGCCGAGCTCCTCGGCCGTCAGCCGCCCCGCCGGGCTGAGCTCCGCGACGTTCATCGAGTCCCCCTCACCACCACGCCACCGCCTCGAGCACGAACTCGCGCAGCGCCTCGTCGCCGTCCCGGCGGCCGTACGCCGCGGCCGCCGCACCCATCGCGGCGAGCCGCTGGGGATCGCGCGCGAGCGGGACGACGTGCTGATCGATCCAGTCCGGGCTCAGGTCGGCGTCGTCGACCATCAGCCCGCCGCCGGAGTCGACGATCGGCCGCGCGTTGCGGCGCTGCTCCTGGTTGCTGTGCGGGTACGGCACGTAGACCGCCGGCAGCCCGAGCGCCGCGGTCTCCGCGCAGGTCATCGCGCCGCCTCGGCACAGCGCCAGGTCGGCCGCGGCGTACCCGAGTTCCATCTGCTCCAGGTACGGCAGGGTGACGTACGGCACCGGCAGGTCCGGCGGGATCTCGACGGGTTCATTACGGGCGCCCATGACATGGAGCACCTGGACGCCGGCGGCGGTGACGGCCTTCGCCGCGGCCGCCATGGCGAGATTGATGGACCGGGCGCCCTGGGACGCCCCGAACACGAACAGCACCGGCAGATCCGGGCGCAGCCCGAGGTGTGCCCTCGCCTCCGCGCGCCGAGCGGCCCGGTCCAGCGTCGTGATCGACCGCCGCAGGGGTACGCCGACGATCCGCGCGTGCTTGAGCGCGTCCGACGCCGCGATCTGGTGCGGGAAGCCGACCGCCACGCGCTTGGTGAGCTTCATGCCGAGCCGGTTCGCGACGCCCGGCGGCACGTTGATCTCGTGGATCACGAGAGGGAGCTCGCGGCGCCACGCGGCCAGGTACGCGGGAACTGCCACGTACCCGCCGAAGCCGACCACAACCTGGGCCTCGACCTCGTTGATCACCTTGCCCGCGGCGCGGGCCGCCCGCCACATCCTGTCCGGCGTGCGGAACAGGTCGACGTTCACCGATCGGGGCAGCTGGTGCGCCGGGATGTGCCGCAGGTCGTACCCGTGCGCCGGGATCAGCTGGTTCTCCAACCCGCGCGGCGTACCGACGCAGGTGACCCGCACGGCGGGGTTGTGCCGGCGCAGGCAGTCGGCGAAGGCGAGCAGCGGGTAGACGTGGCCCCCGGTCCCCCCGCCGGCGAGCAGCACCGACCGCAGCTGGTCCATCACACTCCTACCCTTCGCTTCGCCTGGCGCTCCGGCTCGGCCGGCAGCGGCGGCAACGGCGCCCAGAGTAGTCGTATCCAGCGGGCGGGCGGGCGGGCGTGCAGCGCACGGGCCGCGTCCGGCTCGGCCCGGGCGAACGACGCGAGCATGCCGACCGCGGCGAGGGTCACCACGAGCGCGCTGCCGCCGTCGGAGATGAACGGCAACGGAAGCCCGGTGATCGGCAGCAGCCCGACCACGCCGCCGATGTTGATGACGGCCTGGCTGACCAGCCAGGTAACGGCGCCGGCCGCGGCCAGCCGACGGAACGGGTGATCGACGCGCCGGGCGATGCGCAGGCCGGTGTACGCGAGCACGGCGAACAACGCGAGCACCACCAGGCAGCCGACCACCCCGAGCTCCTCGGCGATCACCGCGAAGATGAAGTCGTTGTGTGCGTTGGGCAGCCAGTCCCACTTCAGGCTGCCCTTGCCGAGACCGACCCCGAACCAGCCGCCGTCGGCGATCGCGTACCGTCCCTGCAGGGCCTGGTAGCAGTCGGCCTGGTCGCAGCGCGCCGGCGGGTTGACGAACGCGGCGAGCCGGCGCAGCCGGTAGTTCCCGTCGTCCGCACCGCCGCCAGCCATCGCGATCAACAGCCCGACGCCGGCGAGCCCGAGCGCGGCCAGCCCGCCGAAGACCCGCAGCCGCACCCCGGCCGCCCACAGCAGCCCGACCACGATCGCCAGCAGGCACAGCATCGTGCCGAGGTCGTTGTAGCCGACGATCACGAACAGCACCCCGAGCACCGGGAACAGCGGCGTGGCCAGCTCACGCCACCAGCCGAGCGCCGCACCCTTGCGGGTGAGCAGGTCGGCCCCCCACAGCACCAGGCCGAGCTTGGCCAGCTCCGAGGGCTGCACCTGGATCGGGCCAATGTAGAGCCAGAGGAGGTTCGCGGCGACCGGCCCGATGCGCGGGCTGGAGATCGCTCCGGCGGCATCCAGCAGGACGAGCAGGTCGAGCACGCTCAGCAGCAGCACCGCGACACCGAGCGCGGGCAACCCGAGCGCCCGGTACGTCCGCGCGGGCAGGCGCTGGCAGAACCAGAACGCGCCCAGCCCGATGACCGCGAACACCGCCTGCTTCGCGATCATCGTGAAGGCGCTGCCATCGGTGGCGTACGCCTTCACGCTCGTCGCGGAGAACACCATCGTCAGCCCAATCACGAGCAGCAGGCCGGCGCTGGAGATCAGCAGGTAATACGAGGCGAGCGGACGCTGCAGCAGGCCGCGCAGCGCGGCGACCGCCGACCTGGCGGTGCCGCTGTCCGCGGTCATCCTTCCGCCGCGAGCGCGCGCACCGCCGCCGCGAACGCGTCACCCCGGCGCGCGTAGTCGGTGTACATGTCGCGTGAGGCCGCGGCGGGCGCGAGCAGCACGGTGTCGCCCGGCCGGGCAAGCCGGGCAGCGGCGCGCACCACCTCCGCCATCGCCCCATCATCGGTGCTGTCGACCTGGACGACCGGCAGGCGCGGGGCGTGTCGCGCGAGCGCCTGGGCCACCTGGGCGCGGTCGACGCCTAGCAGGACCGCGCCGGCCAGCCGATCGGCCACCGCCGCGACCAGCGGACCCACGTCGACGCCCTTCAGCTGGCCACCGGCCACCCACACCACCCGGGGGTACGCGCCGAGCGAGGCGAGTGCCGCGTGCGGGTTCGTCGCCTTGCTATCGTCCACATAGGACACGCCCGCGACGGTCGCGACGTACTCGTTGCGGTGCGGCTCGGGCGCATAGCCGGACAGCCCGTCGCGGACCGCGGCGGCCGGCACGCCGTACCCGCGCGCGAGCGCCGCCGCGGCCAGCGCGTTCGCCACGTTGTGCGCCCCCGGCGGCTGGATCCCGGCCGCCGGGGCCAGCTCGACCCCGTCACCGAAGGCCCGGTCGACCAGGACACCATCGACGATGCCGAGCTGTCCGGCGGCCGGCTCACCGAGCGTGAAGGAGACCCGGCGGCCGGCGGCCCGCGCCAGGTCCGCCGCGACCCTTGGGTCATCCGCGTTGCCGACCGCGATGCCGTCCGGGGCCCGCCAGATGGCCGTCTTCGCCGACGCGTACGCCTCGAAGCCGCCGTGCCAGTCGAGGTGGTCATCGGCGTAGTTCAGGATCGCCCCCTCCTCCGGGGCCATCGTGGACGACCAGTACAGCTGCTGGCTGGACAGCTCCACGGCGAGCACGTCGTACGCCGCCGGGTCCAGCTCGACCAGCGGTACGCCGATGTTGCCGACGGCCGCGGTGCGCAGCCCGGCCGCCGACAGCATCGCGGCGAGCATGGTGGTCGTCGTGGTCTTGCCGTTCGTGCCGGTGACCGCGAGCCACGGCGGCGCGTGCGGGCCGCGCAGCCGCCAGGCCAGCTCCGGTTCGCTGTAGACCTCCAGCCCGGCGGCGACGGCGGCGACCGCGAACGGGTGGTGCGGCGGGAAGCCCGGCGAGACGATCAGCTCGGTGACGCCGTCGAGCAGCGTCGCCGACGGCGCCTCGGCGATGACGATGCGCGCGCCGGCGGCCGCCAGCTCGTCGGTCCGGGCCGAGGCGACCCGATCGACGACCGTGACGTCGGCGCCGAGCCGCAACAGGGCCCGGGCGCTCGCCGCGCCGGCAATCGCCGCACCCGCAACGACAATGCTGAGATGCTGGCCCTCGCTGAGCTGCCGGCCCTCGCTCCGCTCGGGCGGCTCGCGCAGAGCCGGCTTGCCCTCGCTCCGCTCGGGCGGCTCGCGCCGCCGCAGGGCGCCGTCTTCGCCCTGCGGGGGACGACGCTGCGCGCGTCCTCCTCGGGCTCCAGACGACGCCGCGGCGCTCGCGTTCCCGGCGGCGCTCGCGTGCTCGGCGGCGCTCGCGTTCCCGGCGGCGCTCGCGGTCATTACGTTGTCGCCGCCAGGAAGTCGCTGTAGAACAGGCCGAGGCCGATAGCCACCCCGATGCCGGCCACGATCCAGAACCGGATCACGATGTTGATCTCACTCCAGCCGGCCAGCTCGAAGTGATGTTGCAGCGGCGACATCCGGAACACCCGTTTACCCGTGGTCCGGAACGAGATGACCTGGATGATCACCGACATCGTGATGATCACGAAGAGCCCGCCGATGATCGGCAGGAGGAGGATCGTGCGGCTGGCCATCGCCATCCCGCCGATCAGCCCGCCGAGCCCGAGGGCGCCGGTGTCACCCATGAAAATTCGCGCCGGGGACGCGTTCCACCACAGGAAGCCGACGCAGGCGCCCGCGGCGGCCCCGGCGATCAGCGCGATCTCCAGCGGGTCCCGGACCACATAGCAGTAGACGCCGGGCTTGGCGTAGTCGAGGTCGGCGCACCAGTGCCGGTACTGCCAGAATCCGATCAGCCCGTACGCCGCGAGGACCATCACCGACGTGCCGGTGGCCAGCCCGTCCAGCCCATCGGTGAGGTTGACCCCGTTGCTGGCGGCGAGAACCACGACGATGAACAGCACGACGGCCCCGACCTTGCCGAGGTTCAGCCAGTCGATGTCCTTTATGAACGACAGGTGGGTGCTGCCGACCGTCTGCTGGTTCGAGCTGGGGAAGTACAGGGCGATCGTGCCGAACGCGGCGCCGACCAGCAGCTGACCCACCAGCTTGCCGCGCTTGTTCAGGCCGAGGCTGTTGCGCCTGCGTACCTTCAGGAAGTCGTCGAGGAAGCCGACCGCGCCACAGAACACGAACAGCCCGAGCAGCACCAGCGCGGTTCTCGTCGGCCGGGCCTGGGCGATCTGCTGCTCCGGCAGCGTGGTCAGCGCGAGGTGACCGGCGACGTACGCGATCACCGTGGCGACGATGAACACGACGCCGCCCATGGTCGGAGTGCCGCGCTTGACCATGTGCATCTGCGGGCCGTCGGACCGGATGGGCTGGCCGGCCTTCAGCCGGGTGAACGCCCTGATCGCCAACGGGGTGCCGAACAGGGAGACGAGGAATGCGACCGCCGCCGCGACGATGACCGCCCTCATGCGGCGCCGTCACGGGCGGGGTCCGATGGCCGTTTCGCCGCTCGGGCGGGAACCCGGCCGTTCTCCGCACGCAGCGCGTCGGCCACCTCCCAGGTGCGGTACCGGGAGCCCTTCACCAGCACCACATCGCCGGGGCGCAGCTCATCGAAGAGCGCCGCGATCGCCCCGCTCTGATCGGTCACCAGCACCGACTCTCCTCCCCAACTCGACACGGCGACGGCACCCTCGTGAATAGGTGCGGCCGCCTCGCCGACCACCACGAGGCGGTCCACGCCGAGGGTCGCGGCGAGCCGGCCGACCTCTTCGTGGCCCGCCCGCTCGAACGCCCCGAGCTCGGCGAGGTAGCCGAGCACCGCGATGGTCCGCCGTCCGCCGCCGATTTTGGCGAGGGCGCGCAACGCGGCGGCGGTCGAGGCCGGGTTCGCGTTGTACGAGTCGTCGATGACGGTGACGCCGTCGGCGCGGTCGAACACGTCCATCCGCCGGGTCGAGAGCAGCCGGAGCTCGCCGAGAGCCGCGGCGACGTCGGGCAGGGGGGCGCCGACCTCCAGCGCGACCGCGGCCGCGGCCAGCGTGTTGCCCACCTGATGCGCGCCCGACACGCCCAGCCGCACCCGCGCCGTCCCGGCGGGCGTCACGAGGGTGTACGCCGCCCGCCCGCGCTCGTCGAGCGCCACGTCCACCGCCCGTACGTCTGCGTCCGAGCTCTCGCCGACGAGCACCACCCGGGCGCGGGTGCGACCGGCCATCGCGCGTACCCGCGGGTCGTCGGCATTGAGCACGGCCACGCCGGCCGGCGGCAGCGCCTCGACCAGTTCGCCCTTCGCGGCGGCGATCGCGTCGACCGAGCCGAACTCGCCAACGTGCGCGACGCCGACGTTGATGACCACGCCGATGCGCGGCGGGGCGACCTCGCAGAGGTACCGCACGTGCCCGGGTCCGCGGGCGCCCAGCTCGAGCACGAGAAACCGGGTGGTCTCGTCCGCCCGGAGGACGGTGTGCGGGTGGCCGAGCTCGTTGTTGAACGTGCCCACCGGGGCGACCGTCGGGCCGAGCCGCGCGACCAGCTGGCCGATCAGGTCCTTGGTGGTGGTCTTGCCGGACGACCCGGTCAACCCGATGACCGTCAGCGCGGGCAGCCGATCGACCACCGCCCTCGCCAGTCGGCCGAGCGCGGCCAGCGCGTCGTCGACGACCACCATCGGGACGCCGACGACCGCACGCGTGCCGAGCACGGCGACCGCGCCGGCCTCGATCGCGGCGGCCGCGAAGTCGTGACCATCCGCGCGCTCGCCCGGCAACGCCACGAACAGCCCGCCCGGGCCGACCGTGCGGGAGTCGAACTCCACCGCGCCGGTCACCCGGACCCCCGGGTCCGCGCCGGATAGCCGGCCGCCGACCGCCGCGGCCACCTCGGCCAGCGACATCGCGATCATCCGGTCGCTCCCTCGTCGCCGAACCGGCTGACAAGCGCCGCCGCCAGCTCGACCCGGTCGTCGAACGGCAGCACCTCGGCACCGACCTCCTGACCGCGCTCGTGGCCCTTGCCCAGCAGGGCGATCACGTCGCCCGGACCGGCCCGGCTGACCGCCTCGGCGATCGCGGCGCGGCGCCCGCCGATCTCGGCGAGCTCGGCGCGGGTCGCGGCGCCGACCGCGCCCCGGCTCACCTGCGCGCGGATGGCCGCGTCATCCTCGGTGCGCGGGTTGTCGTCGGTGACGATCACCAGATCGGCGCCGCGCGCGGCGGCGGCACCCATGGGCGCGCGCTTGCCCCGGTCGCGGTCGCCACCGGCGCCGATCACGCAGATGAGCCTCCCACCGCGGGCCTCCGCGACCTCGCGCAGGGCGGAGAGCGCGGCGACGATCGCGTCCGGCTTGTGCGCGTAGTCGACGACGCCGAGCACCGGGCCCGGCGCGGCGACCCGTTCCAGCCGTCCCGGCACTCCGGGGCACGCGGCGACGCCCTCGACGGCCACCTTTGGGTCCACCCCGACGGCGGCGAGCATGGCGATCGCGAGCAGCGCGTTGGCCACGTTGTGCCGGCCGGGCAGGGTCACCAGGGCCGACAGCCGCAGCCCATCCGGTCCGACGAGCGTGAACGTCTGCTGGTACCCCTGGCCGTCGATGTCCGCGGCCCGCCAGGTGGCGTTCGGGTTACCGGTCGCGGAGTAGGTGACCGTGTCCGGGCGGAGCAGTGGGGCGAGCGCCGGGTCGTCGAGATTGAGGACCTCGACCCGGCTGCGCCCGTCGAACAGCCGGGCCTTGGCGGCGAAGTAGTCGTCGGCGTCGCCGTGGAAGTCGAGGTGGTCGAGGCCGAAGTTGGTCCAGCCGCTGACCGCGAACCGTACGCCGCCGACCCGGCCCATCGCCAGGGCGTGGCTGGACACCTCCATGACGATCGAGCCGACACCGCGTTCGAGTGCCGCGCCGAACATCGCGTGCAGGTCGGTCGCCTCGGGTGTCGTGCGGATGCTGTCGACGACCAGGTGGCCGAGTCGGGTCTCCACGGTCCCGATCAGTCCGGTCACCCGGCCGGCCGCGCGCAGGCCGGACTCGACCAGGTACGCGGTGGACGTCTTCCCCGCCGTCCCAGTGATCCCGATGATTGTCAGCGACGCGCTGGGGTCGCCGTACACCGCGGAGGCGACGTCGCCGAGCACCGCCCGCGGGTCGGGCACCTCCAGCGCGGGCAGGCCCGCCTCGGCGGCGGCCGGCGCACCGGCGGGATCGGTCAGCACGGCCACCGCACCGGCCGCGGCCGCCTCCGCCACGAACGCGGCGCCGTGCCGGCGGGCGCCGGGCAGCGCCGCGTACAGGTCGCCGGGGCGTACCTCGGCGCTGGCGTGCGTCACCCCGGTGACGGCGACCGGCCCAGCCGCATCGGCCCTGAGCCTGCCGCCGGTCAGCGCGGCGAGGCCGGCCAGCGGGCACGGGGTCACCGTCCGGGGACGCGGATTGCCAGGCACGGCGCTAGACCCTACCCGGTCCCGTCGCGCCGGCCGCAGACGCTGCGCCCCCGATCGCATGGATGAGTCGGAGCATTCACGGCTGAAGAACGAATTTTGGTGGTTTGGTGCCCGTGGGTGGCACTCGGTAGTGCCGTAGGGCGAACTCCATCATGTCGCGAAATGCCGGGCCGGCGACCACTCCCCCGGTTCCGGCGGGAGTGTGCGCGAAGACCGCGATCACGTACCGCGGGTTGTCGGCCGGCGCCATGCCGACGAACGACGCGACCTCGCCTGCGATGTACTTCCCGTTGACCACGCGCTCGCCGGTCCCCGTCTTGCCCGCGACGCGGTAGCCCGGGATCGCGGCGCGCGTGCCGGTGGCCCCCTCGACGGTGGTCACGGCCTCCATGATCGTCCGCAGCGTGCGGGCGTTCTCCGGGCTGAGCACCCGCCGGGTCGCGGCCGCCGGCGCCGGACTCTGGGTGCCGTCCGCGGCGATGGTCCCGCCGACCAGGTGCGGCTGGACCCACTTCCCGTCATTGGCGATCGCGGCGAACGCGGCCGCCATCTGGATCGGGGTTACCGCGACGCCGTGCCCGATCGGGATCGACCCGTACGACGAGCCGCTCCAGTTCTGCGGGGGCTGTACGAGGCCGGACGACTCCCCCGGCACGCCGACCCCGGTAGGCTCGCCGAGCCCGAACTTGCGCTGGTACGCGTACACCTGGTCGGCCCCCACCAGGTCCGCGAGCTTGATCGTGCCGACGTTCGACGAGTACGCGAGCAGCGCCGGCAGGGTGATCTTCGTCCCGGCCGCGAACGGGTGGGTGTCGGAGAACGTCGTGTCGCCCTTGCGGATCGTCGGCGCGACCGTCACGGTCGAGTCCGGCCTGATCTTGCCCTGCTGCAGGGCGGCGGCCAGCACGAGCGGCTTGTGCACCGAGCCCGGATCCACGACGATCGAAGTCGCCGCGTCCGCCCGTTCGGTCGGCGGCGCCTTGCTCCAGTCGGCCGCGTCGTAGGTCGGGTAGCTCGCCTGGGCGAGCACCTCACCGGTGTGCACGTCGAGCACGACCGCGGCGCCGAAGATCGCCTGGCACTCGTGCATGCGGGCGGTCAGGATCCGTTGCACCTCATACTGCAGGTCGCGGTCGATCGTCAGTCGCAGCGACGTGCCCGGCTGCGCGGGCGTCTCCCGGCGGTACCCGCCCGGGATCCCGGCCGCCAGCTCACCCTGCCCGCGCTCATAGGTCAGCTCGCCGTTCACCCCGCGCAGGATGTCGTCGTAGCGCGCCTCGATGCCCTCCAGGCCGGACATGTCCTCGCCGACGAACCCGATCAGGTTCGCGGCCAGGTCGTGGCCCGGGACCTCGCGGCGCTCGTCGCGGCGGACCCCGATGCCGGGAAGGTTCAGCGCCATGATCGAGTTGGCGGTCTCCACGCTCACCCCGCGCGCCAGCCATTCGAACTGCGACGGTAGACCGTCCGGCCGGTTCTGCTTGACCAGCCGCGGGACCAGCTTCGACTTCGCGATCCCGAGCAACGGCGAGAGCGCCTCGGCGGTCGTGTCCGGATCGACCACCCGGCTGGGGTCGGAGTAGACGTACCGCGCCTCCACGCTATGGGCGAGCACCGCGCCGTTGCGGTCGTATATGGTGCCGCGCGCGGCCGGCAGGGCGACCGTGGCGAGCCGGTCGGCCAGGCCCTCGGCGGCGTACGCCGGCGCGTCGGTGACCTGCAGCGCAACGAGCCGGATGCCGATCACGGCGAACAGGCTGACCGCCAGCAGGGTGCCGAGCCGAAGCCGGCGTGGGCCGTCGGCGAGCCTGGGCGGCCGGGCCGGTCGGGCGGGCCGCGGCGTCCGGGTGGGTGTCGCGCGCGCCGGTCCTCGACCCGACCCCGGCGCGCGGTTCGCGGTGGGCCGGCGCCGCGGCGTCGTCGCCGTCCGCGGCTCCGCCGCCTCACGGGTACGCGGTGCGGCCCGGCGCGGCACGGCCGGGCGGCCCGGCGTACCGCCGCCCTTGAGCACCTGGAGCGCGGGCCGGAACGGATCTGCACCCGCCCCGCGTCGGTCCCGCAGCTCCGGCGCCTCGCGGACCGTCCGCGCCCGCGGGGTGTACGCCCGTGCGTCGGAAATCGAGCTGCGACCCGACCGGCCGTCGGACCCGCCGGCCACCGCCCGCGCCGAACCGCGCCGAACAGGCTCGTCTCCTCGGCGCGGCTGACGCCGCGGTGGCTCCGCGGACCGCGGCATGGTCTACCGGCCCTGCCCCTGCTGGCTGGTGATGCTCGGCTGGCCGTCGGCGGGCTGCGGCACGCCGATCACACGGCCGTCCGGCAGCCGGATGAACGCCGGTGTTCCGGCCGGCACGAGACCCAGCTCGCGCGCATGCGCGGCCAGGTTGCCGGGGGACTCATACTCGGCGATCTGCTGCCTGAGCCGCTGTTCGCGCAGGTCGAGCCCGGCCTGCTGCTGCTGCAGCCGCTGCAGCCGGATCGCGTTCTCGTTGATCTTCGTGTTGACCAGCAGGATGCCGAGCACCCCGCCGACGACCACGATGAGGACCAACAGCACGAACGGCGCGTGCGGCACCGTCACCGGCGCCGGCGGCGCGACCCGCAGCCGCGCGGGCTCGGTGGCCGGCCGCTCGGTCGACGTGGTCAGCCTCGGCTCCGGCTGCAGCGCCGTGCTGCCGTGCGTGCGGTACTCCGGTGTCCGCGTCGCCGTGGTCCGGCCCCCCGACCGCGGCGCGCGTACGGTGCCAACGCTCATGTTCCGCTCCTCCCCTCCCCGTCGTCGTCCGATGTGGACTCTCGCCACCGCGGTCCGCCGTTGGGCGGGCCTGGCCGGCGCAGCGCGCCGGGTTGGTGCAACGGCCGGACCCGACGCGGACGGCGCTCGCGGTGCGCCCCGCGGTTCGGGTCGGCCGGGTCGATGCGTTCCGCGGCGCGCAGCCGGACCGAGGCGGCCCGCGGATTCGCGGCGACCTCCTCCTGGCTGGGCAGCTCCGCGCCGCGGGTCAGCAGCCGCAGGGTCGGTCCGGTGCCCGGCGGCTCGACCGGCAGGTCCACCGGTGCGGTGCTGTGCGCCCGTGCGGCGAGCGCCTGCTTGGTCATCCGGTCCTCCAGTGAGTGGTAGGAGAGCACCACCACGCGGCCGCCGACAGCGAGCCTGTCGAGCGCCTCCGGCAACGCCGCCTCGAGCGCCGCCAGCTCCCCGTTGACCTCGATGCGCAGCGCCTGGAACGTGCGCTTGGCCGGGTGGCCGCCGGTGCGCCGGGCCGGCGCCGGGACCGCCTCCCGGACCAGCTCGGCCAGCCGTGCCGACGACGTGATCCGGCGCCGCGCCCGCTCCCTGACGATCGCGGAGGCGATGCGGCCGGCGAACTTCTCCTCGCCGTAGGTCCGGAGCACCCGCGCCAGCTCGGCGACGCTGAACCCGTTGACGACTTCCTCCGCGGTCACACCCGTGGTCTGGTCCATCCGCATGTCCAGCGGTGCGTCCTGGGCGTAGGCGAAGCCCCGGTCCGCGGCGTCGAGCTGCAGCGACGAGACGCCGAGGTCGAACAGCGCGCCGTCCAGGTGGTCGAGATCGAGCCGGTCGAGCACGTCGGGCAGCTCGTCGAAGACGGTGTGCACGAGGTGGGTGCGCTCGGCGTACGCGGAGAGCCGGTCCCGGGCGCGGGCGAGCGCCTCCGGGTCGCGGTCGAGCCCGACGAGCACGAGCCGGGGATGCGCGGCCAGCACCGCCTCGGCGTGGCCGCCCAGGCCGAGCGTCGCATCCAGGTAGACCGCGTCGCGGCCGGACCGGGCGGGGGCGTCGAGGGCGGGCGCGAGCAGCTCGAGGCAGCGCCCCAGGAGCACCGGCACGTGCGTGCCTCGTGGCTGCGCCATGTCGACCCCCTCGACGCCTATAGCTCGTGGCCTCGCCGGGCCGTACCGCCAGATCCCCATCCGCTCTGGTACCCCGGGTGGGGTCCGCGCCTGGCGCCGGGGAAGAGGCGTCAGGAGCGCGAGCGGCTGGAGATCTCGCGGTACGGCGGCGGGGCCGGCGCCGAGGCGGTCTTCGCGGGAACCACCGCGGCGTACCCACGCCTACAGTCCGCCGGGCAGCACCCCCTCCTCGATGTCGGCGAAGTCGTCTTCGCTCTCCGCGAGGTAGGTGTCCCAGGCTTGCTTGTCCCAAATCTCCACTCGGCTGCTCGCCCCGATCACGACGAGGTCCCGATCCAACCCGGCGTAGTCGCGGAGGTGACCAGGGATGGTCACCCTGCCCTGCTTGTCGGGCGCCTCGTCGTGCGCGCTGGCGAAGAACACCCGGCTGTAGGCCCGGGCCGCCTTGTGGGTCATCGGCTGTTCATGTAGCTGATCCGCGATGCGTTGGAACTCCGGCGTCGGGAAGACGTAGAGACAGCGCTCCTGCCCTTTGGTGATCACGACACCGCCCGCCAGCTCATCTCGGAACTTCGCGGGGAGAATCAGCCGGCCCTTGTCATCGAGGCGCGGGGTGTGGGTGCCGAGAAACATCGGCGTCACCCCCTCGCGGCTCCCTGCCCCGCCACTGGGCCCCACTGTACTCCACTTCCCTCCACCCGCAACCGAACCGGACCCGCCCGGCCACGCGATGGCGGCGCAAACGCGCAGCTCACCGCCGTGGTGTGGAGTGGAGTACCAGGTGAGAGGCCTCGCGGTCCGCTTTCCGACACCCACCGCGCGACCGGACGAACCACCCAAAAGAGTGACGCAGCCTCTCAGGCCTTGTCGATCATGGGCTTGTTGTCGTGATCCCGGGCGGAGGGGTCGACGCGTCGCGACCTCGTGGAGGGAAGTGGGGCGGAAGGGCTCCGGTACCCTCGCCTCGTGACGGACGGGAAGCTACCGCTGCGCGCAAAGGTCGCCAGCTCGGTGTCGCGGACCGCCGCCGCGCTGTCCCGCGCGGCCGGCCGCGGCGACGGATCGGTCATCGGTGGCTGGATCGGTCTGAAGATCGACCCCGGCCTGCTCGCCCACCTCGCCGCCGGCCGGCAGGTCGCGCTCGTGTCCGGAACCAACGGCAAGACCACCACGACCCGGCTGACCACCGCCGCGGTCGGCGTGGTCGGCCCGGTCGCGACGAACTCGTTCGGTGCCAACATGCCCACCGGGCACACCTCGGCGCTGGCCAAGGCGGGCGCGACGCCGTACGCGGTGCTCGAGGTCGACGAGCACTACCTCGCCCAGGTGCTCGCGGCCACCAACCCGCGGGTGGTCGCGCTGCTCAACCTGAGCCGCGACCAGCTCGATCGGGCGAAGGAGGTGGCGATGATGGCGGGCATGTGGCGACAGGCAATCGCCGGCCACCCGAGTGTCCACGTCGTGGCGAACGCCGACGACCCGATGGTCGCCTGGGCGGCCAGCGCCGGCACCCGCATCACGTGGTTCAGCGCCGGGCAGCGCTGGCACGACGACTCCTGGGTGTGTCCCGAGTGCGGCTCGCACATCGAGCGCGAGGCCGGCGACTGGTGGTGCACCGGTTGTGGGCTGCGTCGGCCCGATCCACAGTGGACCATCGCGGACGGCGACACCGTCATCGACCCGGACGGCGTGGCGCACGTCGTCAAGCTGCAGCTCCCCGGCCAGATCAACCTGGGCAACGCGGCGACCGCCCTGGCGGTGGCGGCCGACTTCGGCGCACGCCCGGACGACGCGATCCCCCGGCTTGCCGAGGTGTCCTCGGTGGCCGGCCGGTACGCCCAGGTGATCCGCGACGGGCGCACCATCCGGCTGCTGCTCGCCAAGAACCCGGCGAGCTGGCTCGAGGCGTTCGACATGGCCGACGAGGCGCCCACGCTGCTCGCGATCAACGCGAGGGACCCCGACGGGCTGGACACCTCCTGGCTGTTCGACGTGGACTTCGCACCGCTGCGCGGACGCGACGTGCTCATCACCGGCGACCGCGCGTACGACCTCGCGGTCCGGCTGGAGGTCAACGAGGTGCCGTTCCGGCACGTACGCACGTTCGCCGACGCCGTCGCCGCGGTTCCGGCCGGCCGGCTCGAGGTCATCGCCAACTACACGGCGTTCCAGGACATCCGAGCGGAGTTGGACCGTGTCCTCTGACCGCGCAGACAGTGCGCTGCGGATCGTGTGGATCTACCCCGATCTGCTGTCGACGTACGGCGACCGCGGCAACCTGCTGATCCTGGCCCGGCGGGCCGCGCTGCGCGGGTACGCCGTCGAGCCGATCGAGGTCCGTTCGGACCAGGTCCTACCGGACACGGCGGACATCTACCTGATCGGCGGTGGCGAGGATGGGCCCCAGGCCCTGGCCGCGCAGCGGCTGATCGCGGACGGCGCGCTGCACCGCGCGGTCGAGCGCGGCGCCGTCGTGCTCGCGGTGTGCGCCGGCTACCAGCTGCTCGGCGGTTCGTTCTTCGCCAAGGGCGCCGAGTACGCCGGGCTCGGCCTGCTCGACCTCGACTCGGACCGTGGGCCGTCTCGCGCCGTCGGCGAGCTCGGCGGGGACGTCGACCCGCGACTCGGGCTACCGCCGCTGACCGGTTTCGAGAACCACGGCGGACGGACCCACCTCGGCCCTGGGGTCTGGCCACTGGCCCGCGTCAGCGTCGGCGTCGGCAACGACGGCCAGACCGAGGGCGCCTGGCGCGGCAAGGTGCTCGGCACGTATTCCCATGGCCCGGCCCTGTCTCGCAATCCGGCCCTGGCCGACCTGCTGCTGCGGTGGGCGATTGGCGTGGACGCCCTACCGGCGCTGGACGACACCTGGTCCGACCGGCTGCGGGCCGAGCGGCTCGCCGCGACCCGCCCCGCCTGACGTCATCGCAACCTTGCAGAGGTTGGGGCCTTACGCGCCCCCGGACACGGCAACCTGAGCAAGGTTGTGACGATGCCAGCAGCTCACACGACTACGCTCACCGTCCGGCCGGGTACGACGATCACCTTGCGTGGTACCCGGCCGGCCAGGTGCTCGGCGACCGCGCCCAGGGCCGCCTCGCGTACCAGATCCTCGTCGGCTCCGGCGGGGACCTCCACCCGCGCGCGGACCTTGCCGTTGACCTGCACCGGGTAGGTCACCGACTCCTCGACCAGCAGGGCCCGGTCGGCGACCGGGAAGTCCGCGTACGCCAGCGTGTCCTCGTGGCCCAGCCGGCGCCACAACTCCTCACCGATGTGCGGTGCGAACGGCGCGACCATCAGCACCAGCGGCTCGGCCACCTCGCGTGGCGTCGCCGCCAGCCGGGTCAGCCCGTTGACCAACTCGATCAGCTTGGCGATCGCGGTGTTGAACCGCATCGCGTCCATGTCCTCCCGGACCCCGGCGATGGTCCGGTGCAGCAGCCGCCGGGTCGGCTCGTCGACCGCCTCGTCGACCACCCGTAGGCGTCCCGTCTCCTCGTCCACGATGGCCCGCCACAGGCGTTGCAGGAACCGGTACGAGCCGACGACCGCACGGGTCTCCCACGGTCGGGACACGTCCAGCGGACCCATGGACATCTCGTAGACCCGGAACGTGTCCGCCCCGTAGGCGGCGCACATGTCGTCGGGCGTCACGACGTTCTTCAGCGACTTGCCCATCTTGCCGTACTCGCGCTGGACCGGTCTGGCACCGAAGAAGTAGCGGCCGTCCCGCTCGATCACCTCCTCGGCGGGGACGTACGAGCCGCGCTCGTCGACGAAGGCGTACGCCTGGATGTAGCCCTGGTTGAACAGCTTGCGGAACGGCTCGAACGAGGAGATGTACCCCAGGTCGTACAGCACCTTGTGCCAGAACCGGGAGTACAGCAGGTGCAGTACGGCGTGCTCGGCGCCGCCGACGTACAGATCGACGCCTCCGGAGTCGCCGTTCCACTGTGGACCCATCCAGTACCGCTCGTTCTCGGGGTCCACAAAGGATTCCTCGTTCGTGGGGTCCAGGTAGCGCAGCTCGTACCAGCACGAGCCGGCCCACTGCGGCATCACGTTGGTCTCGCGCGTGAAGCGCCGCGGGCCCTGCCCGTCCCCCAGGTCCAGCTCCACCTCGACCCACTCCGTCGCCCGGGACAGGGGCGTCTCGGGCTCGGAGGCCGCGTCATCCGGGTCGTACGTCTTCGGTGAGAAGTCGGCGACGTCGGGCAGCTCCAGCGGCAGCATCGAGTCGGGCAGCGCCACCGGCAGGCCCGTCTCGTCGTACAGGATCGGGAACGGCTCGCCCCAGTAGCGCTGCCGGCTGAACAGCCAGTCGCGCAGGCGGTAGGTCACCGCGCCCGCGCCGTGTCCGTTCGCCTCCAGCCACTCGATGATCGTCCGCTTGGCATCGTCCACGCCCAGCCCGTCCAGGAACCCGGAGCTGATCGCCGGACCCTCGCCCAGGTACGCCTTGCCGTCGAAGTCGTCCGGTGGCCGGACCGTGCGCACGATCGGCAGGTCGAAGGCCTCGGCGAACTCCCAGTCCCGCTCGTCCTGTCCGGGCACGGCCATGATCGCGCCAGTGCCGTAGCCGGCCAGGACATAGTCGGCCACGAAGATCGGGATGCGGGCGCCGTTGGCCGGGTTCGTCGCGTACGCCCCGACGAACACGCCGGTCTTCTCGCGCGACTCCGCCTGCCGCTCCACGTCCGTCTTGGCCGCCGCCTGCTTGCGGTACGCGGCAACCGCCTCGGCCGGGGTGGCATGCCCGCCGGTCCACGCCGGCAGCGCCCCGTCCGGCCAAGCGCTACCGTCGCCGGAGCCGTCGGCGGGGGCGACCAGCGCGTCCACGATCGGGTGCTCCGGCGCCAGCACCATGTAGGTCGCGCCGAACACCGTGTCCGGGCGGGTGGTGAACACCCGGATCGGGCCGACATCCGTCGGGAAGTCGATGAGCGCCCCGGTGGACCGGCCTATCCAGTTGCGCTGCATCAGCTTGATCCGCTCGGGCCAGTCCAGGACGTCCAGGTCCTCCAGCAGCCGGTCGGCGTACGCGGTGATCCGCATCATCCACTGCCGCAGGTTGCGCTTGAACACCGGGAAGTTGCCGCGGTCCGATCGGCCGTCGGCGGTGACCTCCTCGTTGGCCAGCACGGTGCCCAGGCCGGGACACCAGTTGACCGGGGCGTCGGAGACGTACGCCAGCCGGTGCCCGTCCACGACCGTGCGTCGTTCGACCGGGGACAGTTCCGCCCACGGGCGCCCGTCGGGCGTCCGGCGGGCCCCCGACTCGAACTCCGCGATCAGTTCGTCGATCGGCCGGGCCGTGCGCCGGTCCGCGTCGTACCACGAGTTGAAGATCTGCAGGAAGATCCACTGGGTCCACCGGTAGAACGACAGGTCGGTGGTGGCCACCGAGCGGCGGTCGTCGTACGCCAGGCCCAGCCGGCGCAGCTGCCCCCGGTACCGCTCGACGTTCTCCTCGGTGGTCTTGCGAGGGTGCTGGCCGGTCTGCACGGCGTACTGCTCGGCCGGCAGGCCGAACGCGTCGAAGCCCATGGGGTGCAGCACGTTGCGGCCGGCCATCCGCAGGTACCGGGTATAGCAGTCGGTGCCGATGTAGCCCAGCGGGTGTCCGACGTGCAGCCCCGCCCCGGACGGGTACGGGAACATGTCCATGACGTACAGCTTCGGCGCGCCGGCGCGGGGGTGGTCGGGGTCGCTGAGCGGCCCGACCGGGTTCGGCGCCCGGAACGTCCCGCGCTCCTCCCAATAGTCCTGCCAGCGGGGCTCGATCTCGTTCGCCATCGCGGCGGTGTACCGGAAGCGCGGGATATCCACCGCGGTCTCGGCCGCCTCGGTCATCGTCGCCACCTCGCTCGTCTGGTCCGGGGTCTGTGATCACTCCAGGGCATGAAAAAACCCCTCACGCAGGAGGGGTCGCCGTGCTGTCGCTCGTCATCGCGTCAGCACGGCTCGCTAAGGAGCAGGACGGCCCCGGTCATGCCGGCAGTGTAGCGCGGACGCCCGCGCACCGCCGCACCGATTCAGCGGTACACCGCGGCGAGCCCCGCCAGCCGTGCGTGTGCGCCGTCATACACCGACAACGGGGGGAGATACGCCTTGGCCACCTTCGCCACCATCGTGTAGTTCGGGTCGCACACGTTGCCGACCGGCGCCTCGCCCGCCTGCCCGACGAGCTGGTACGCGTCGAGGTGGTCGAGCGCGGCGAGGTCCGCGACCCACGTAACGAGGTCGTGCTGGCTGATCCGGTACGCGTCCTCGAGCGGCCGGGCGGATCCGGTGGACATCAGGTGCCCGTCGGTCTCGAGCCGCGGCCACGGCGTGCTTATCCCCTTGATGAGGTCGACCGCGACGACCGTGTTCATCGCCGCCTCGATCGCCACCCCGGTCACCTCGCCGTGCCCCTGCCGGCAGTGCCCGTCGCCCAACGCGAACAGCCCGCCCTCGACGTTGACGCCGAGATAGAGCGTCGTACCGGCCCGCAGCTCGGGCGTGTCCATGTTGCCGCCGTGGGCGTCCGGGACGATCGTCATGCGCGACTCGAAGGCGGCCGGCGCCACGCCGACCGTGCCGTGCATCGGCTCGAGCGGCAGGTCGACCGTGAAACCCGACTTGCGGGCGGCGTAACGGGCCGTGCCGGCCGCGCGGTCCACTTCGTACACCCAGACCCGCTCCTCCAGTGGCGGCTGCAGCGTCGCCGTCGTGTGGGTGCTGGTCAGGGCGCCGAAGTGCGGGAACGTGGAGGAGACGGCCCAGTCCCGGGCCGGCGTGATGGACGCGAAATGCAAGGCCAGGGTGTCCCCGGGCTCGGCTCCCTCGACGGCGAACGGCCCGCTCACGGGGTTGAGGTACGGGAAGACGCAGACCTGCGAGGGCAGGTCGTCGACGCCGCGCACCGCCCCGCCGAAGCAGTCCTCGGTGTACACCTCGAGCACGTCGCCCGGGCGCAGCCGGGCGACCGGCCCGCGACCGCCGAACGTGTAGGACAGCTCGTCGGCCCTCGGCCGGTACGAGATCACCTCCGTCACGGCGTCGCCTCCTGCGTCTGAGGGATGCCGATAACCCTCTCAGCCGACCCATTCGCGGCGCAACTTCGTCGAAGTCGCCAGATGGGCTCCTCGGTCGACTGTGGACCGTGTCGGGGCGACCCGCTGGCTCCCGGCGTACCCCCGGATCGGCGGCTGCGGACGGCGGCTGCGGCGCGCGGCGGCCGGCGTATCGCGAATGGTGGGCCTTGGACCTGACCAACTCGGCGAATGTGTCGGGCCCGGTTAGCCTGATGGGAGGCTCGTCGGACGGGTGGGGAGACACCTCGCCCGGTCGCGAACCTTTGGGGCCGTCCAGCGACTCTTAGTGGACGGACCTGGCAGGATGAGGAGGAGGCCCTGTGACAACTCAGCACAAAGGGAGCGAGCTCGGCGAATCACTGCCGGGAAGCGAGTTTCAAGCCCTGACCGAAGCCATTGTGGCCAACATCGAAGAGGTCATCGAGGGCAAGACCGCGACCGTCCGGCTGGCGCTCGCCGTGCTCCTGGCCGAGGGCCACCTCTTGATCGAGGACGTGCCGGGGGTCGGGAAGACCAAGCTCGCCAAGGCACTCGCCCGGTCCATCGACTGCTCGGTCCGCCGGATCCAGTTCACCCCCGACCTCCTGCCCAGCGACGTGACCGGCGTCAGCGTCTACAACCAGGAGAACCACGACTTCGAGTTCAAGCCGGGGGCCGTCTTCGCCAACCTGGTCGTTGGCGACGAGATCAACAGGGCCTCGCCGAAGACTCAGTCGGCGCTCCTGGAGTGTATGGAGGAGCACCAGGTCACGGTCGACGGCACCACGTACGAGCTCCAGGTGCCGTTCATGGTCATCGCGACCCAGAACCCCATCGAGATGGAGGGCACCTACCCGCTGCCGGAGGCGCAACGCGACCGGTTCACCGCGCGGATCGCGATGGGCTACCCGGACGCGGGCGCCGAGCTCGAGATGCTCGACGTGCACGGCGCGCAGGACCCGCTGTACGCGTTGCGGCCGGTGTCGGACGCGGCGGCCGTCCGCCGGTTGATCGCCACGGTCCGCGAGGTGCACGTCGCCGACGCGATCAAGCAGTACGCGGTCAACCTCGTCACCGCCACCCGCGAATCCCCCGACCTGCGGCTGGGCGCCTCCCCGCGGGCCACGCTGCACCTGCTGCGTACCGCCCGGGCGGTCGCGGCGCTCGAGGGGCGCGACTACGTGCTCCCGGATGACCTGCAGACCCTGGCGGTGCCGGTGCTGGCCCACCGGATCATCCCGACGGCGGACGCGCAGCTGGCCCGCCGGACCACCGACGCGATCCTCGCCGACCTGGTCCACCGCCTGCCGCTGCCCCACGAGCGGCGGTCGCCGTACGACACCAGGCCGAGCAGCGGGGACGGAAGGTCGCAGTACGAGCCGCGGAGGCGATAAGCGTGCGCGAGGCGCTTCGCGGGCTGACCACGCGCGGTCGCTCATTTCTCGCGGCGGCGGCAGCGGCGGCGCTCTCCGCCCTCATCCTGGGCGAGAAGGATCTGCTGCGGGTCGCCGTCCTGCTCGCCGTCCTCCCACTGCTGGCCGCCGCCTACGTCGGGCGCAGCCGGTACAAGCTCGCCTGCGGCCGATCGCTGGACCCGCGCCGGGTGCCGGTCGGGGCGAACTCCCGGGTGATGCTGCGCCTGCAGAACATGTCCCGGCTGCCCACCGGCACGCTGCTGCTCGAGGACCGGCTCCCGTACGCCCTGGGCAGCCGGCCACGCGTCGTGCTCGAGCGGCTAGCGGCACAGCAGGCCAGCTCGGTGGCGTACACGGTCCGCGCGGACGTGCGGGGGCGGTACGAGGTCGGGCCGCTGGCGGTCCGGTTGACCGATCCGTTCGGCCTGTGCGAGCTGACCCGGTCCTTTCCGAGCGTCGACAAGCTGACCGTCATCCCGCAGATCACGCCGCTTCCCCGGGTCCGGCTCGCCGGGGAGTACGCGGGCACCGGTGACAGCCGGGCACGGTCCGTGGCCGTGCACGGTGAGGATGACGCGGCGACCCGGGAGTACCGGGACGGGGACGACCTGCGCCGGGTGCACTGGCGCTCGACGGCCCGGGTCGGCGAGCTGATGGTCCGGCGCGAGGAGCAGCCGTGGGAGAGCCGGGCCACCGTCGTCCTCGACACCCGGTTGTACGCGCACCGCGGCGAGGGACCCACGGCCAGCTTCGAATGGGCGGTCTCGGCCGTGGCCAGCATCGCCGTGCACCTGCGCGAGGCCGGCTACAAGTTGCGTCTGGTCGCGGCCGGCGGTGCTCAGTACCAGGGCGCCGACACGCCCATCGACGTCGACGCGACGGAGACGAGCGGGGATGGCGACATCCTGGACCAGCTCGCGGACG
Organism: Micromonosporaceae bacterium; assembly: GCA_036506495.1. Classification (GTDB taxonomy): domain Bacteria; phylum Actinomycetota; class Actinomycetes; order Mycobacteriales; family Micromonosporaceae; genus DASXRC01. The sequence goes on from DASXRQ010000224.1 coordinate 59,031, forward strand.
TTCGGCTCAGTCAGCGCAGCGACATCGGCCGCCTGATCGAACAGGTGCGGCAGCGGTCCGACGGGGGGCTCGTGATCTCGTTGCTCGGCGCCCTCGACACGACCGAGGCCGAACTGCTGGCGGGGCTCCGGAGCAACAGGGCCACGTGCATAGCCTTCTTGATCGACAGCTCCACCTGGCTCAACCTGTCCGACGAGAGCCGTGCCGAGGCCGACCGGGCGCACGGGGCGGCCGCGCTGGCGCTCATGCGCGGCGGCTGGCGGGTGATCAGCGTGGCGCACGGCGCCAAAATGCCCATGCTGTGGCCGCAAGCGGCCCGCGGCTCCCAGGGGTTCGCGTGGCGGGCCGCGCTCGCCGAGACCGTCGCCGGAGGGGTGCGATGAGCACGCCACGACATCGCTCGCTTCGCTCACGACTCCGCGGGGGCCCGGCATGACAAGCAGGCGTTACCTGAGCGTCATCGCCGGCACCGCCACGCTGATGGCCGCGATACCGCTCTCGGCGGTCTTCGACCAGTGGACCTGGCTTTTCCAGTGCATTCTCACGGTCGGCCTGATCGTCGGCGTGGCCATCCTGACCCGGTCGGTCCGCGCGGCGCTCTGGGTGCAAGTGCTCGCGATGTGCGCCACGCTGCTGGTCGCGGTGACACTGATCTTCCCGAGCCATCACGAGATCCTCGGCATCATTCCCAGCCGCGAGACCTTCGAACACTTCGGTCTGCTGACGCGGCAGGCGGCCGAGGACATGCGCGCGTACGGCGTACCAGTGCCCGACCGTGACGGCCTGCTGTTCGTCACGGTGCTCGGCGTGGGCGCGGTGGCCATCATCGTGGACGTCGTCACCGTGTCACTGCGCCGCCCCGCGCTGGCCGGCCTGCCGATGCTCGCGATCTACTCGGTACCGGTCGCGGTTCTCGCGGACGCGGTCAACCCGCTGCCGTTCATCATCGGCGCCGCGGGCTTCCTGTGGCTGCTGGTCGCCGACCGGGTCGACCGGGTCCGCAAGTTCGGCCGGAGGTTCACCGGCGACGGGCGGGACGTTGACGTGTGGGAGCCGTCTCCGCTGGCGGCAGCGGGCCGGCGACTGGCGCTGGTCGGCGTGCTGATCGCGATCGTCGTGCCGCTCGCGATCCCGGGTATGACCGGCGGGCTGATCGACCGGGTCGGCGGCAACGGCTCAGGCAACGGGCTGGGCGACGGCAGCCGGGGCGGCGGCACCCGCTCGGTCGACTTGTTCGCCGAGCTCAGCGGTCGCCTCAACCAGAACACGACGCAGGTCCTGGCGACGGTCTCCACCGACGACCCGAACCCCTACTACCTGCGCCTCGGGGTGGCCGACGAGATCAACCCACGGGGCTTCCGGAATCGGGCGCCGAGCGGCCGTGCGGTCACCCGCGGCCTTCCCGACCCCCGCGAGAACGCGCGCAACGACGTCGTGTACCGGGAGCACCGAGCCACCATCAAGATCACCCGCGACTTCGACATGCCATACCTGCCGGTTTACGCCGAACCGGTCCGCACCGAGAAGCTGGACTCGTCCTGGTTTTATGACCCGAACACGACATCGATCTTCTCGGGGCGCTCGCGGTCGAAGAACAGGACCTACTCGTTCCAGTTCGTACGGTCCGAGTACTCGGTCGACGCGCTGCGGTCGGCTCCCAGCCTGCCACCCGACGACCCCAACCGGCGGTTCGCGCTGGGCGCGTCGGGCGTGCGGGAGGTCGACGAGCTCGTCGAGCGGCTGACCAACGGCAAGACCAACCAGTACGACCGGGTCCGGGCGATCTTCGACTACTTCTCGCTGGAGAACGGTTTCACCTACAGCCTGCAGACCCAGCCGGGCACCAGCGCGCAGGCCATCGTCAACTTCCTTCAGAAAAAGCGCGGGTTCTGCGAGCAGTACGCGGCGGCGATGGCCTGGCTCGTGCGGGCCGCGGGCATCCCGGCCCGGGTCGCCTTCGGCTTCACTCGGGGAACGTCGAGCTCGGAGAACGCGTACACGCTGACCAACCGGAACCTGCACGCGTGGACCGAGGTCTACTTCGCCGGCTTCGGCTGGGTCCCCTTCGACGCGACGCCCCCGGCCGGCGTGGTCGGCTCGGCGCCCGTGGCGTGGGCGCTGCCACCCGGCACGCCGCCGGAGGAGATCAACCCGAGCGGGCCGCTGCCGGGCAGCACCGCCGAGCCCGGCGTCAATGGACCGCAGGATCCCAGCCGCCGGGGTCCGGAGGATCCGAACGCCGCCAACCCGGGCGGCCTCGGCATCCGGCCGAGCGCGACGAACTGGCCGTGGTGGGCGCTGGCCGGAACCCTCGTGATCCTGACCCTGCTGACCATGCCGGCCGTGGTCCGCGTGCTCGCGCGTCGGCGGCGGCGCGCGGCCACGAGCGCGGATCCGGGCGCGCGCGTCGAGGCAGCCATGGCCGAAGATCCGTTGCCCGGCGAGGTGCGCGTGGTGGTCGCCGATGCGGCGGCCGACATGGCCCGCCGGGACGCGCACGCCGCGTGGGACGAGTTGGTCGACACCCTCGTCGACTTCCGCGTCCGGGTCGACCCGGCCGAGACACCGCGCTCCACCGCGGAGCGGCTCGCCGCCGAGGAGCGGCTGACCGGCAAGGCCGCCGAGAGTGTCCGCCTGCTTGGGTACGCCGAAGAGCGCGCGCGGTACGCCCGCACGCCGCTGTTCGTCGCCGAGCTAGTCGGTGCCTTGCGCGCGGTTCGCCGGGCGCTCGCGGACCGGGCCAGTCGGCGCACCCGGCTCGCGGCCGTCCTGATGCCGCGGTCGGTGCTCTTCCGCTGGCGGGCGTCTATCGAGGACCGCTCGACCTCGGTCGCGGCCGCGATCGTCAGCTGGCGGGAGGCCCTTCTCCGGCTCAGCCCGCGCCGCCTCCTGGCGGCCCGAATGCGCTAGCGCCCGTCGCCAAGATCACCGCAACCTTGCACAGGTTGGCCTGATCGGGAGTCCGCGACAGGCCAACCTCTGCAAGGTTGCGGCGGCTCACGCCGCGCGGTGTCTGAAGGCGAGGACGACGCGGCGAAGCCGTCGTCGCCCGCAGCCGAAGACAGCGCGCGAAGAGGCGTGAGCCCGCCCGAGCGGAGCGAGGGCCAGCCAGCCCAGGCTTCACGCCGCGCGGTGTCTGGAGGCGAGGACGACGCGGCGAAGCCGTCGTCGCCCGCAGCCGAAGACAGCGCGCGAAGAGGCGTGAGCCCGCCCGAGCGGAGCGAGGGCCAGCCAGCTCAGGTTAGCGATGGCCTTCGGGCCGCTGGCGCCAGCGCTCTTCGAGCCGATCGATGATCGATAGGCGTCGCTGCCGGGTGCGCCGCGAAGTCTGCCCGCCGGCGATGTGCAGCTCGGGGGCGTGTGCGCGTCGGTGGGACTGGATGCCGAAGGCGGCGGCGGCGAGCATCGCGACGAAGCCGGCGACGGCCAGCAACGGCTGCTGGATCACTGTGCCGTAGACGACCAGCCCGAGACCGACGATGATCAGGCCGATCGCGACGAGCAGCCGCCGGCGCGCGTGGAAGCGCGGG
>DASXRQ010000225.1:0-2312 GCA_036506495.1 Micromonosporaceae bacterium
GTCAGCGCGCCGTCCGACGAGCGCACCCGCCCCTCGCGCCCGCCCGTCGCGGTCGCCTCGGCGACATAGAGAACTTTCACGACGACTCCTCCCATCCATGCTGTCATTCAGACTAGGTGCGCCAACTCGGATCGCCGCCGATGGTCCGGCTCCTCCTGAACACCATCGAGGGGCGGCGAGCCAGCGGCCATCACGCTGCCCGACCACTCTCGTCAAGTGCAGCACTTGACTGCCGACGGCCCGCACGACGTTCGTGCAGCGAACGGTTCATCGTCCGGGTCGACTCGCGCCAGGCCCCACAGCTGGGCGGCATCGTCCACTCAAGGCACGCGTCGGTGGCGCTTGGGCAGGAGGGACAGGGCCGGCGCCGCGACCGTCGAGAACTCCCGGGTCATCACGGCCGCGAACCGTCGGACCCGGAACGGCGTGCGACGTCGGCCGAGGAAAGCTGCGCGAGTGCCTCGAGGTTGCCAAGGATGCCGGTGGTTGTCGGATGGCCCGGCGGGTAGCTGTGTTCGGCGATGGCGAGGGCTCGGCGGAACAGGTCCGCCGCTTCAGCGGCGCGATGTTGCTGCTGCAGCAGCGTGCCGAGGTTGTTGGCGAGGAGGGCGACCTCGGGGTGGTCGGGACCGAGCAGGTCTTCCTTGATCGCGAGTGCTTGGCGGTAGAGCTGCTCGGAGCGCTGGGGATGCCCGCACGCCTGGTCGAGCGCGGCCATGTTGTGTAGCTGGACGGCGACATCGAAGCGACGCCTTGGGCTGGAGGCCTTGCAGGCGGCTAAGGCCTGGTCGAGCTGGAGGCGGGCCTCGTCGAACTTGTGCAGAGCGGCCAGCGCCGCCGCGAGCACGGCCCTGTCGGCGGCCTGAGTGGCAGCGTTCGCGCCGGCCGCGTGGCGCAGCGACACCGCTTGGCGCGCGTGCCGTTCGGCCTGCGGGTACAGCTGCCGTGCGTAGGCCAGTCCGGCCAGGTTGTGGTGCAGGTCGGCGAGCTGCCCGTCGCTGGCGCCGGCCTCTGCCCGGATCTGTTCGACCTGCGTGTAGAGCTGTTGCGCCCGCGCGAACTCGCCGGCCTCTTTGTTGGTGATGGCCAGTGTGGTCAGCGCGGCGGCAAGCAGGTCCGGCTGCGCCGCTACCGCGTCCTCCAGCAGCCGGCACGCCCGCTGCAACGTCTGGGTGGCCTGGGGGTACCGTCCGGATCTGCGGTGTGCGTCACCCAGGCCGGTCAGGGCTCGTGCCAGGAGGAGCCGCCCGGCCGGGCTGGCGGGCGGCAGGTTGTCGAGTTGGTCCACCATCTTGGCCAGGCGGGCATGGCTGCTGGCGTACTCGCAACGGTCGCGCTCGATTTCCGCGACAGTGAGCGTGACCTCGCCGGTCAGCTCCACCGGACTTCCGTGCAGCAGCCGTAGGGCCCGGCGGGCGTGGCGGGCCGCTTCGTCGAGATCTCCGTTGGCCTGCCAGTACCGGGCCAACCGCAACCGCAGACGTGCCCGGCCGAGCCGGTGCCGCGTACGTAGTGTGGACAGATCAAGGCGCATCAACATACAAACGGACGGCGTCCGCACCGGATAGCCGACTCGTGGCGCTAGACGCGCTGCAACGGCTCGCAGTGGTTCAGGTTGGTGCCGGCGTGCGCGGCGGTCTCGAACAGGGCGAGTAGCCCGGTCGCGCCGGCGACCAGCACGATGATGCGAACGATCTTTCCTTTGATCATGGGACTCTCCACTTCGGATGACTGCCGATAGGTCACATGTTCAGACGTGCGTGTCCGGGCACTGAGTGTCGGGCCACGCGGCAGATTATCACCGGCGAGGTTTCGGCACGGGGTCGGCGTCGATATATGGGCCGTCGATACGCGGCACCGCACCCGCCACTGACACGGTTTTTTCGCTCTGCTCAAGGGAACTGGCGACCTCGTCGCAGGAGGGGTCGGTGTTGCCCTTCACCGTCGAGCGTGGACCGGACCAGGTGCGGGTCGAGGCCATCGCTGCCGAGTTGGCGGTGTCGACCCGAACTTCAAACAGCTACTTCTCTCGGAAGGAAGAGGCGATCGTCGCGAGCGGCACGGATCGGGCGGACAGAACGCGGGCGGCGCTGAGCGCCCGGGCGGCGAGCCGCTGTGCCGGACGTGTCGCTCCCTGAGCCGACGGGTCAGCGCATGGTGCGGAAGAAGGTTCGCACATCGCCGACGTACAGGTCCGGGGCTTCGAGCGCGGCGAAGTGGCCGCCGCGGTCGAACTCGCTCCAGTGCACGATGTTGTGCCCGTGTTCGGCGTACCGGCGGATCGCCATGTCTTGGGCGAAGACGGCGACGCC
>DASXRQ010000226.1:0-58537 GCA_036506495.1 Micromonosporaceae bacterium
CCGCCGGATCCGCCCGGCGTACCGCGACTCGAGGGCATTGTTGTGCTCGTCCCCACCGGGGACGTTCGCGGAGAGGTACACCGGAGCGACCTCTCCCGCCTCGTGGAACCGTCGTACGACCTCGGCGGTCAGCATCTGCGCAAGCAGCGCAGCCGTGACCGACGAGACCGCGCAAACCGCGCCGCCGCCGTCGAGCGGCAGCAGTGCGTCGCCGTACGGCGCGCCGTTGTCCAGCACGACGTCGGCGAAGTCGGCGAGCCGGCGGCCGGATGGATGCCGTGGTACGGCCCGGGCCGTGTGCTCTACCGAGGTGACCGCGATCAGGCGGTGACCCCGCTCGGTGACAAGCTTCGCGAGCTCCACGACGGAACCGTTGATGCCGGAGTGCGAGGCCACCACAAACACATCCCGCGGCCGCGGCGCCGCGAGCGTGTAGATCAGATGCGCGACGCCGGGGTCGCGCTCGAGCAAGGGATCGTCGAGGATCGTGGGGTCGGCGTCGCCGAACAGGACGATGTCGCGCAGCGAGAGCCTGTGGGTCGGGACCAGACCGCCGGCCCGGCCGACGAGCTCCATCGCGAACGCCTCGGAATGGCCCGCCCCGAATGCCTGCAGCACGCCGTCGTCCCGAAGCGACGAGGCGACGATCTCGGCGGCGGCCGCCACGCCGTCCCGCGCGGTGTCGAGAACCTTGTCGATCACCGGGCGCACCGCGTCGGCGTACGCCCGCATCCCGATCACGCCCGCACCTCCTTCGCCGCCTTGTGGCCGTCGACGGCGCGGGCCGTGCGTTGGAACGCCGCGTGCGCGCGATCGTGCGTGCGCTGCGCGACCGCGATGTAGAGCAGGTCCAGCACTACCAGCTGCGGATGCCGGGCGGACAGCGCGTCCGGCCGGAAGGTCGTCGCCTGCGTGGCGGTGAGCAGCGTGATGTCGGCGAGCTCGGCGAGCGGCGAACGCGGGAAGCTCGTCAACGCGACCGTGGTGGCGCCGTGGCTGCCTGCCTCGGCGATCATCTCGATCGTCTCCCGGGTCTGCCCGCTGTGCGAGATGCCGAGGGCCACGTCGCCGGCCCGCAGCAGTGCGGCGCTCGCCAGTCCATTGTGGAGATCGGTCCACGCCCACGCGGGTACGCCGATGCGGTGCAGGCTGAACTGCATCTCCTCGCCGACCAACGCGCTCCCGCTCGCACCGTAGATATCCACCCGGGTGGCCCGGGTGATCGCCTCGGCCGCCTGCTCGACCTCGGTCAGGTCGAGCAGCGTAGCCGTGTCATGCATCGAGCGGGTATCGGCCGCCATGATCTGGCCGAGCACCCGGTCCAGTGGATCGGTCGGCTGGATCTCGCGGCCGATGTCGACGGTCCAGCCCGCCGTGCGGGCCGCGGCGCCGGTCTCGCCCGCGATGCCCAGCCGAAGGTCGGCGTAACCCTCGAACCCGAGCGCGCGGCAGAACCGGGTCACCGTCGCCGGCGAGGTGCCGCTACGCTCGGCCAGTTCCACGATCGTCGCGCGGGCGGCCGCGACCGGATCCGCGAGCACCTGCTCCGCCACGCGTGCGAGCGCCCCGGTGAACTCGGGCAGGCGGGCCCGCACGCGGGCCAGTACCCCGTCCGACGGTGGCGGAACCGATCCACCCGTCTCGGCCGGCCTCCGAGGGCCCAACGAGGGCTCGACGACGGCGGCACCGGTGCCGCCCGTCTCCACCTCGAAGTCCGTCATTCGAAGGCCACCTTTTCGGGAAGGAGTGTTAACTGTTTGTGGTAAAAGTTCTTACTGCGGGGCCCGCCTTGTCAAGAGGATGGGAGAAGTTTTCAAACTGTTACCTCCCGGCGGCGACGACACCTTGCCAGGGGTTGCTCGGCGTACCGCTGCCGACCAGCATGGTTGCCACCTTCCCCACACCTCGCCCGGGCGGTTCGCAGCTACATGTCTGATCTGTGCATGATCGGGATGGATGTCGGCGGCACGTCGACCCGGGCCCTGATCGCCACCCTCGACGGGTCGTGCCTTGGCGTCGGACGCGCCGCGGGCGGCAACCCGACCTCGCACGGTGGCGCGCGGGCGGGCGAGCAGATCGCGATCGCACTGCGCGGCGCGCTCGCCGCGGTGGATCCGACTCGGGTACGTGCCGGCGTCATCGGACTCGCCGGCGCCGGGCGGCTGCTGGCCGACCCGGCGAGCCGCGCGGCCGTTGACGCCGCGTGGCGCGACGCGGGGTTGGCCTGCCCCTACGAGGTCGTGGGCGACGCGCTGGTGGCGTTCGCCGCAGGCACGGCCGCCGCCGCCGGCACCGTGCTGATCGCCGGCACCGGCGCGATCGCGGCGTCCGTGCGCGGGCACCGGCTCGACCGGATCGCCGACGGGCACGGCTGGCTGCTCGGCGACGCGGGTTCGGGTTTCTGGATCGGCCGCGAGGCTGTGCGGCATGCCCTCGCCACACTCGACGCCGCGCGGTCACCGGACGTACTCACCCGGGCGGTGATTCGGTTCCTGCTGGACACCGCGGCGGTCGCGGACCGGCCGCGGGACACCGTCGACGCCCTCGTGCAGCGGGCCACCGCCGGCCCACCGGTCGAACTCGCGGCGCTCGCGCCCCTGGTCATTTCGGGGTACGCCGAGCGCGAGCCGGCCGCCGTCGGCATCCTCGACCGGGCGGCCAGCCACTTGGTGCACACGGTCGGGGTGGTCCGCGCTCCGGGCGCGGACTCTCCGATCGTCCTCGCCGGGGGACTGCTGACGGTGGGGACGCCGTTGGCCACCGCGGTCTCCGCCGAGCTTGCCGCCCGGTGGCCGGCGGCGTCGCGTTCGGTCGCCAAGGACGGCGCCGCGGCCGCCGCATGGCTCGCCGCGTGTACCCTCTCCGACGTCGACGCCGCGGCCGCCGCGGACCTGCACCGCGCTCTGTTGCCCTGACCCCCGCTTGCGGCCCGCCGTGCCTCCCCCTTCCCAACTTCGTCGAAGTTGGGGTATTCGGCGGGCGCGAAACGCCAACTTCGACGAAGTTGTGGAGCGGACATCGAGATGGCGTCAGGCTCGCCAGCCGCCCTCTCGCAGTGCGTCGGTCACTTCACGAAGGATGCCCGGAAAATCGTGGTTGAGGCGCCGACTAGTCACGTGCAGGACCTTCCACCCGGCACCGATCAGCTGGTTGAGGCGCTTCCGGTCGAGATGGAACTGATCGTCCTCCCGGTGCCAGGTTCCGTCGTACTCGACGCCCACCCGGTACGCCGGCCACGCGATGTCCGGATGCACCACTCGACCGTTCCGCAGGCGGACCGGGTGCTGCGTCACGGGACGGGGCAGGCCGGCAAGCACAAACCGAACGCGCAAGGTCGACTCGGGACGGGACTGCGCCCCGCCATCGGCGAGATCGAACGCCCTCGCCGCCCGGCGTACGCCACGCAGGCCGCGTCGCTCGGTGATCAGACCGGTGAGCTGACCCGGGTTGACCAGCCGTGCGGCGAGGAGTCCGTCGACGACGGCGACCGCGGCGATGACGTCGAGCCATTGTGCGATATCCCAGGCGGTGCGCGGCGGTGAGGTCCGCACGAGGCCGCCAGCCGCGACGGTCTCGGTGGCCGAAAGGTCGGTGGCATGAAACCGAACGCGTTGCTGTCGGTACTTCGACGCCTTCGCCGGGCGGATGACGTGCACGTCATGTCCGAACTCGGCCGCGTGCTCGACGCCGTCGATGAATGCCGCGGACGGGCCCGCGATCACCGAGTCTGGCGGGAGAGTCAGCCAGGCAGCCCGACAGGCAAGCTCATGGTCGAGTTCGAGGCGCGCATCGGCGTACACGTCGCGCCTGATGCGGCGCCAAGCACCCGTGCGCAACTGATCGGCAGTGAGCAGTCCAGAATGGATCGCGTCCGATCCCCGGAATACCTGCCATTCGAGGTCTCTAGGTCGTCGTGAGTACGGCGGCATGCCGACGAGCCTGCAGAAAGCGCCCGGCCGGCGAAAGCCCTGTGTGTGGCCCTGTGGACAACGCATGCAGTCGACCCCACCGCCAGCGCCGTGGCTCGCCCCGCAACTTCGTCGAAGTTGGCGTATTCGGCGGCCACAACACACCGACTTCGACGAAGTCGGTGAGGCACCTCGCCCGCGGCGTCACCGTCGCGGTCATCGCGAGGCTTCCCCGATCGCACCCTCCAGAATGGCCAGACCCTCGGCCGCCTCCGCCTCCGTCAACGTGAGCGGCGGTCCCATCCGGATCACGTTGCCGTACAGGCCGCCCTTGCCGACGAGCAGCCCGCCCGCCTTGCACGCCTCGAGCACCCGCGCCGCGGCCGCCGGGTCCGGCTCGACGGTATGCGGGCGGACGAGCTCGAACGCGACCATGAGGCCCTTGCCGCGTACGTCCGCCACCATCGGCCAACGCTGCGCGGCGGCGGCCAGCCCGCGGTGGAGGATCGCACCGACCCGCGCGGCGTTGCCCTGCACGCCATGGTCGAGCACGTAGTCGAGAACGGCCGCGCCGGCCGCCGTCGCGATCGGGTTGCCGCCGAACGTGTTGAAGGAGATCGCGCTCAGGCAGTCCATCACATCGGCCCGAGCGATGACGCCGCCGAGCGCGAACCCGTTGCCGATCCCCTTGGCGAACGTGACGATGTCCGGCGTGGCGCCGTGCGCCTGCCAGCCCCAGAAGTGGTCGCCGGTGCGGCCCCAGCCGGTCTGCACCTCGTCCGAGACCCACAGGATGCCGTGCTCGTCCAGCACCTGGTTGACCGCGCCGAAGAAGCCATTCGGCGGGTGCACGAAGCCGCCAACTCCCTGGATCGGCTCCGCGATCAGGCAGGCGACATCCCCGGCGGTCTGCGTCGCGAGCACCTCACGCAGGTCCACCACGGCGCGGGCGATGTACTCCGCGTCCGACAGCCCCGCGAACACACCCCGGAGCCGGTCCCCGGAGTGCAGGTAGCTGACGTTCACCGGGGTCAGGCTGGACGCCGACCAGCCGCGGTTGCCGGTGATACCCATCGCCGCGAACGTCCGGCCGTGATAGCTGTTGCGCACCGCGAGGATCTGGTTGCTGCGCCGGTACTGCGTCGCGAGCAACAGGGCGGTCTCGTTCGCCTCGGTGCCGGAGTTCGCGAGGAACACCTTGGCGTCCGGGATCCCCGACACCCGGGCGATCTTCTCGGCCAGGACGACCTGGTTGCGGATGAGGTACAGCGTCGACGTGTGCGCCACGCCGGTGGCGAGCTGCCGCTCGACTGCCTCGCGTATCTCGGCGACGTCGTAGCCGATCATCGTGGTCAGCACCCCGCCGAAGAAGTCGAGATACGTGCGCCCAGCCGCGTCGGTGACCCGCGCGCCCTTGCCCGACACGATCTCGATCGGCTCGGCGTACAGCGGATTGATCCAGGAGGGCAGCACGGCCCGGTGCCGGGCCAACAGGTCGTCGGTCATACGCCGCACGTTTCCACCCCACGACCCGGCTGGCAACGGCCACCGTGACAGGCCGAGGGCGGCGGGACCTTACACACCGTCAGGCGTCGCGGATCGCGTCCAGCGCGAGCAGCGCGACGTGGAGCGAAACGCAGGCGTCGACCGAGTCGAGGTCGACGTCGAGCACCCGGCCGATGCGGGACAGCCGCTCGTAGAACGCCGGCCGGGACAGGTGGGCCGCGGAGGCCGCCGCCGATTTGTTGCGGCCATTCTCGAGGTACGCCCGCAGTGTGCCCAGCAGCTGTTCACGTGGGTGCTTGGCGTCGTACGCGAGCAGCGCCCCGAGCTCCCGCTCGACGAACGTCTGGACACGCGGCTCGTCCCGCAGCAAGTGCAGGAGCCCGGCCAGCCCGACGTGCGGGAGCCGGAACACCGCCACGTCGCGGCGGTCGTGGCGGGCCGCCTCGGCGACCTGGCGCGCCTCGACCAGCGATCGACGCGCCTCGCGCAGGGTGTCCACGCCGGAGCCGGCGGCCACGATCACCGCACCGGGGCCGGGGCGGCCGTTGGCGGCGGCCCGCTCGTCCAGGCGTACGCGTCGAAGGGCCGTCGCGAACGCGGACAGGGCGCCCTCCTCGTCCGCCTCCCCGCGCAGCGCGAACAGCGCGCCCACCGACTGCTCGTCGAGCGCGCTGGCCAGCCCGGTCACCGTGGCTTCGCGCAGCGCCTGGCTGACCGCCTCGGCGAGGTCGCGCAGGTGTTCCGCGTCGGGCTCGTCCTGCCGGTGCCGCACGACGACGCCGACCAGGTGCCGGCGATCCAGCGGTACGCCCAACGCCCGCGCCCGCAGGGCCACCTCGTCGACGGGGCGGGTGTGGTCGAGCAGCGCGGTCAGGAGCGTGCGGTGGATCTGCCGCTCGAGACCCTCGGCGTCCCGTCTGATCAGCCGGCCGAGGGCCAGCGTCGACGCGGCACGCTCCAACAGGATCGTCAGTCGGGTCGGCGGCGCGGGCTGGGCGGATCCGGGCGCCTCCCCGCCCGGCGGCCAGCGCAGCAGCAGTCGACCCCAGTCCTGGCCACGGGCACCGACGGTCGTGACCAGCCAGCCGGCGTCGGCGTCGTACGCCGTCCGGCCCGTGTGCGGCCTGGCGTCTGTTTGCGTCCGCCGTCCCCCAACCCCCGACCGCGGATCCGGTTCGATCCGGCGAGAGTGCTGCTCCCACCCGTCCAGGAGGATTTCGGCGCTGTCGCCGGCCGGGTCGTACGCGAGCACCTGCCGCGATAGGTTCTCCAGGATCACGGGGCAGCCGGCCAGTTCGGCCACCTGCTGGACGACCTCGGCCGGCTCCGCACCCTCGACGGACAGCTCGGTGAACCGCTGGTGGATCTCCTCGGTGGCCCGGAGCTCGGTGAGCTGGGCGTCGACGATCAGGGCGTGGACCGCCTCGGTGATCCGGACGAACGGGGTGGGCCGCCGCAGCTCCACGAGGGGCAGCCCCCGCCGCTGCGCGGCCGCCACCATGACCCGGGGCACGCTGCCGGCGTACCGGCGGCCGAGCTCGACGACGACGCCGGAGACGCCGACGTCGGCGAGGTCGTTGATGAACGCCCGGAGGCCGGCGTCGTCGGCGGGCAGTCCGATGCCGGTGGTCAGCACGAGCTCGCCGCCGCGCAGCAGCGAGGCGATGTCCGGGACCTCGGCGACGTGTACCCAGCGGACCGGGCGGTCCAGCCCGACCTCGCCGGCCACGACCCGCGGCGCGCCGTGGCGCACCGAGTCCAGGGCGAGCACCTCGCGGACGGTCGGGAACACGGCGTAACGGTAGCGCCCCCGCCCGCGCCGATCATGGCCCGCACCGCGCCGATCATGGCCCGCACCGCGCCGATCAATCCGGGCGGCCGAGCTCCCAGAACGCCACCGCGGCGGCGGCCGCCACGTTGAGCGAGTCGACACCGCGACGCATCGGAATGCGGACCCGCTGGTCGCTCGCCTGGAGCGCGGAGCGGGACAGGCCAGAGCCTTCGGCGCCCAGGAGCACCGCGGGCCGGGCCCGGGCGGACCGGTCGAGCCGCTGGATCGGCACCGCATCCGCGGCCGGGGTCAGCGCCAGCAGGGTGAAACCGGCGTGGCGCACCGCGGCGAGGGCGGCCGGCCATGGCTCCAGCGTTGCGTACGGCACGGCGAACACCTCGCCCATGCTGACCCGGACGCTGCGCCGGTACAGCGGGTCGGCGCACGACGGGGACAGGAGCACGGCGTCCATACCGAGCGCGGCCGCGCCACGGAATACCGCCCCGAGGTTGGTGTGGTTGTTGACATCCTCGAGGATCGCCACTCGGCGGGCGGCCGCGAGCACGTCCGCGGCGGCGGGCAGCGAGCGCCGGCGGAACGAGGCGAGGACGCCGCGGTGCACGTGGAAGCCGGTCGCCCGCTCGAGCACGTCCTGGCTGGCCAAGTACATCGGCGCGCCCGTCCCGGCGAGGTCCGCGAGCTGATCCACCCGCTTCTCGTCGAGCAGGAAGGAACGCGGCGGGTACCCGGCGCGCAACGCCCGGCGCAGCACCAGCTCGCCCTCGGCGATGAACAGCCCGTGCGGCGGTTCCCATCGCGTCCGTAGCTCGACGTCCGTCAGCGCCCGGTAGTCGGCGATCCGCTCGTCGTCCGGGTCGGTTATCGGCTCCACCGCGCCAGCATGCCGCGTCGGCGGCGGTCGCGGTCGATCAGGCGGTTGCGGCCGCGCGTGCCGGTGGTGCCAGGGCCACGCGGTCGGCCGTCCAGGCGATGCCCATGCCCGCGGCGAGCAACAGCAGTGCGCCCACCGTCTGAAGTGGACCAAACGAGGCCGCGCCGGCAAGGAGGAGCGGGCCCGCGAGCATCAGCAGTACGCCATCGACGCGGTTGAACAGCCCGGAGCGGGCCACCGCGCAGCCGAGCAGCAGCCAGCCGAGGCCGACGAGTGCCAGTGCCGTCCACTGCAGGAGGCGCACCGACGAGCCGATCGTGGGTGAGTCGGCGGACACGCCGGCGATTGGCAGCAGCACGGCGGCTCCCGCGAGGACCGAGGCAAGGCCGGCGAACGCGTACCTGTGGCCACGGACGGGCGCGAGGAGCGCCACCAGCGCGACCGCCGCGACGAGCCCGAGCCAACCCGAGATGATCCCGATGACCACGTCGACCGCGTCGTCGGCCCGCAGGTACGTCGGCCCGGCGGCATCGGAGCCGAGCGTCGCGGCGCCGTACACCGCGGCGTACGCGGGCAGCGCCCAGACCGCGAGGCGGGCGACGCGACGTGCCGACGGGACCCAGGCCGCGACGCTCGCCGGGCCGGCCGGGCCATCGGCCGGCGTCGGACCGTCGACAACCGCGAGGCCGTCGTCCAGCGTGCCGCGCCGGACGTGGGCGGGGCGCGCCGCACCGGATCCGGGATTTCTCGCCGCGTACGACATGCCGGCCGCCTTCCACGCCGAGCGGGGCGCGGTGCGGCCCCGACACCTGGGTCACCGGCGGTGACCAGACACAGATGGTGGCAGGCGCCGGGAGCGGTCGCGGTCCGTTTCGTGGAATTTACACCGGTTAGGCGCGCTCCCGCTCGCGGTCGGGCGACGCCTGGTCGAGTACGCTCGACGCCGGCACGGGCTCGCCCGCGGGCAGCCCGGGCGGCCCGCCGGAGACCTGGGCCTCCGCCTTGGCGACCTGCTCCTGGACCTCGCGCGCCGCCTCGGCGGCGGCCTTGGCGACCTCGGCCGCCTCCGCCTCCACCTCGGGCACGACGCTGTCGCGATCGGCGGCCGGGCGCTCCGTCGCCGGCTCGCCGGTGAGCGAGCCGCCGAGTGCCCCGCCGATGCCCTCCAGCAGCTTGGTCAGCTCGACCGGGACGATCCACACCTTGTTGGCCGCACCGGCCGCGATCTGCGGCAGCGACTGCAGGTACTGGTACGCCATCACCTTCGAGTCGGGGTTGGCGGTGTGGATCGCGTCAAAGACCGTACGGATCGCCTTCGCCTGCCCCTCGGCCTGCAGGATCCGCGCCTGCCGCTCACCGTCGGCGCGCAGCACCGCCCCCTGCTTGTCGCCCTCCGCGGTGAGGATCTGCGACTGCTTGACGCCCTCCGCGTTGAGGATCGCCGCGCGGCGGTCCCGCTCGGCCCGCATCTGCTTCTCCATGGAGTCGCGGATGCTCGGCGGCGGCTCGATCGCCTTGATCTCGACACGGGTCACCTTCACGCCCCACCGGCCGGTCGTCTCGTCGAGCACCAGGGACAGGTGACGGTTGATCTCCTCGCGGCTTGTCAGGGTCTTCTCGAGGTCGAGCGAGCCGATGACGTTCCGCAGCGTGGTGACCGTCAGCTGCTCGATGCCCTGCAGGAAGTTGGCGATCTCGTAGGTGGCCTTCACCGGATCAACGACCTTGAAGTACAGCACGGTGTCGATGGACACGACCAGGTTGTCGGACGTGATCACCGGCTGCGGTGGGAAGCTGACCACCTGCTCGCGCAGGTCCACCTTGGTACGCACGGCCTCGACGAACGGAACGAGCAGGTTCAGGCCGGGCTTGAGGGTGCGCTGGTATCGACCGAGCCGCTCCACGACGTCGTTCCGCTGCTGCGGCACGATGCGCACCGAACGAAACAGAGTGATCATCAGCGTCAGGACGAGCGCCAAGACCACGACTAGAACGACTACGTCACCTGGGCTCACGGATTATTCGCCTCCACTGGCAGGAATATTGGGATTGGTCAACTCGTCACGCCAGACCATTGCGGTGGCGCCCTTGACCTCTATCACCCGAACCCGTTGTCCGGGTTCGATTGTCTGCGTGGCGTCATAGGACCGGGCGGTCCACATCTCACCTTCGATCTTGACCAGACCGTGGTCGGCGTCGACCTGCTCCAGCACGAGCCCGGACGAACCTTCGATGGCCTCGAGCCCGAGGGGCGAGCCCTCGGGCGAGGAACGGAGGGCATGGCGTCGGATGACCGGCCGCACGGCGATCAGCGACAACGCGGACACGACCGCGAACGCGACCACCTGAACTGGCACGGACGCCCCGATGGCGGCAGCGAGCGCCGCGGCGAGCGCGCCGGCACCGAGCATGATCAAGACGAACGTACCCGTGAAGATCTCCGCGACCACGAGCGCCACCGCGAGCACGATCCATATAACGGCGTCCACACCACGATCGTGGCACGATCACGCACACCGCCGCGACCGACGAAATCGGGCATTCCGCTGTTAAGTCGTCGCGGGAGCCACCGTGACCGGTTAGCGTGCCCCGGTCCACCCGCCACGACGGAGACCCGAAGGAGACCGGACGTGTCCCTGCTCCCCCAGACCGGCCGTCGGATCGACGAGATCGTCGCCGCTACCCAGGCCGCCGGGCGTGCGCCCTCGTTGGTCGCCGCCGTCGTACGTGACGGCGCGCTGGCGCACCTCGCCGGGGCGGGCGACCCACCCGCCGCCGACGCCGACACCCAGTACCGCATCGGCTCGATCTCCAAGACGATGACCGCGGCGCTCGTGACGCAGCTGCGCGACGAGGGCCGGCTCGCCCTGGACGACCCGCTCGAGCGGCACCTTCCGGGTACGCCGGCGGGCGGCCTGACGCTGCGCCAGCTGCTCAGCCACGTCGCCGGCCTGCAGCGCGAGCCGGACGGCGAGTGGTGGGAGCGGTCGGCCGGCGCCGACGTCGCGACGTTCCTCGCCGCGCTCGCGCCGAACCAGCTCGTGCATCCGCAGGGCCGGGTCTACCACTACTCCAACCTGGCGTACGGGCTGCTCGGCGCCGTGCTGCAACGCCTCACCGGTGACAGCTGGCCGACCCTGCTCGGCACGCGGCTGCTCGAACCGCTCGGAATGCGCCGGACGACGTACCAGCCGGCGGGGCCGTTCGCCCGCGGCTACGTGGTTCACCCCTGGCACGGAACCCTGCGGGAGGAGCCGCGCCACGACGCACGGGCGATGGCGCCGGCCGGGCAGCTGTGGTCGACCGTGGCGGACCTGGCCGCCTGGGCCGCGTTCCTGGCCGATCCGACGCCGGCCGTGCTCGCACCGGCCACCGTCACCGAGATGTGTACGCCCGCGGTCATCGCCGATCCCGAGGCGTGGACCCGAGGTCATGGGCTCGGCGTGCAGCTGTGGCGGCGCGGCGAGCGGGTGTACGCCGGCCACACCGGCTCGATGCCTGGGTATCTCGCCGTGCTGATGACCCACCGGCCGAGCCGCACGGGCGTCGTGGCGTTCGCCAACGCGTACAACCTGCGCGAGCTGTCGATCGCGGAGCTCGGGCTGACGCTGCTGACCGCGGTCCTCGACAGCGAGCCGGCCCCGACGCCGACGCCGTGGCGCGCCGGGCCCCCGCCGCCACCGGAGGTCGCACCCCTGTGCGGGCGGTGGTGGTGGATGGGCCTCGAGATGGAGGCGTCCTGGGACGCCGAAGCCACCAGCCTCGTGCTCTCGTCGGTCGGTAGCCAGGACACCGACAGCTGGTTGTTCACGCGGGAGAGCTCCGACCGCTGGCGATGCCACACCGGCTTCAACGACGGCGAAACGATGACGGTACAGCGCGATGCGGCCGGCACCCCGGTGGCGCTGGACATCGCGACGTTCGTGTTCCGCCGGGATCCCGACTGACAGCGGCGGCACCCGCCGATCGGGGCGCCGCGATGCGCGGGCCCGAGACAGGCTCGCGGGGCAGCACGTACGCTTGCGTGCATGTCCCCAGCAGCGGGCGCGAGTACGCTGGCGACGCGCCGGTCACCCCGGTTTGTGGCCTGGGTGCGCGCATGGCGCGCGGGTCTGGTGCCGTACGACGAGATCGCCGACCAGATCGCCGCCGACGAGGAGCACCTGGCCGCCGACCTCCCCGGCACCTGGTCGGAGGTGTCGCTGCGGGAGGCTCTGCCGACGTTCGCGCGCACCCACCCGGACCAGATCCGGCTGGTGCTGCCGGCGCCCGGTGATCCGCGCGGCCTGCCCGGCCCCGGCCCGTTCGCCGGTGCGGCGCTCGTCGCCGGCGAGGCGGTCGTCGCCGGGGCGCTCGGCCTGGTGCCCGAGCAGCGCCAGCACACCTCCGGCTCGGGGATGACGTTCTCGACGGTGCTCTGGCGGGCGTACGCCTTGCCGGAGGTCGATCCGGCGCGCGGCGCCGCCGGATTCGGCGAACCCGGCGCCGCGGAGGCCGAGGCCGATCTGTCCACGGCCCTGTCCGAGGCCACCGCGCAGCTGACCCGGCTGGACATCGCCCAGTGGCGGCCCGAGCTCGCCGGCGCTCTCGCCGCCGTCCGGCGACCCGACGGCACAGACCTGCCCCCGGGCTTCGCGCCGCGGGCCCGCCGGCTGTACGCACGCGCCGCAGTCCTCGACCGGGTGCTCGCGCTCGCCGAGCACGCCGCGCCGGGTGGCGCGGTCAACGGGTACGAGGCACAACAGCGGGACGCGGCGCTGCGGCCGCTGACCACGGCCTGCCGGCGTGCGCTGGTCGCCGCCTGCAATGCCCCGCTGTCCATCGACGACTGACGTCAGACCTCGTCGATCAGATCCGCCACCGAGTCCATTACGCGGGACGGCCGGTACGGGTAACGGTCCACATCGGACCGCGTGCTGATCCCGGTGAGCACGAGGATCGTCTCCAGCCCGGCCTCCAGACCGCACAGCACGTCGGTGTCCATCCGGTCGCCGATCATCGCGGTGCTCTCCGAGTGCGCCGCGATCGTGTTCAGGGCGGACCGCATCATCATCGGGTTGGGCTTGCCCACGAAGTACGGCTCGACGCCGGTCGCCTTGGAGATCATCGCCGCCACCGAGCCGGCCGCGGGCAACGCTCCCTCGCTGGACGGCCCGGTCGCGTCCGGGTTCGTGCAGATGAACCGGGCGCCCGCGTTGATGAAGCGGATCGCGTGGGTGATCGCGGAGAAGCTGTAGGTCCGGGTCTCCCCCAGCACCACGTAGTCCGGTTCAAAGTCGGCCAGCACGTAGCCGACCGCATGCAGCGCCGTCGTCAGCCCGGCCTCGCCGATCACGTACGCCGTGCCGCCGGGCCGCTGGTCGGACAGGAACTGCGCGGTGGCCAGCGCCGAGGTCCAGATCGCCGACTCCGGAACGTCGAATCCCATCCGGGTGAGGCGGGCGTGCAGGTCGCGCGGCGTGTACATGGAGTTGTTGGTCAGCACGAGGAAGGGTTTTCCCGAGGTACGCAACCGGTTGAGGAACTCGGGTGCGCCGGGAATCGGCTGGCCCTCGTGGACCAGCACACCGTCCATATCGGTCAGCCAGCACTCGATGGGCTTGCGCTCGGACATCGTCCCCCCAGGGTAGCGACCTATGGACGCCGCGCCGGCGCGCAACAGTGGCCCGGGCAGGTATCCCAGACCGGCAGCGTACCGAGCCGGCGGCGCGGTACGCCCTCGGTCCGCTCGGCGACCAGCTCGCGGACCATCGCCACGAACCGCGGGTCCCCGCCCGGCGTGGCCGCCCGGGCGAAGCCGAGGCCCAGCCTCTTCGCCGTCGCCGCCGCCTCGGTGTCGAGGTCCCATACCACCTCCAGGTGGTCGGAGACGAACCCGATCGGACCGACGGCGACGTCCGTCGTGCCGGCGTCCGCCAGCGCGGCCAGGTGGTCGTTGATGTCCGGCTCCAGCCACGGCACGTACGCCGGACCCGAGCGACTCTGCCAGACCAGGTCCCATGGCAGATCCGGCGCCGCCGCGCCGGCGACGAGCCCGGCGGTCTCCCGCAGCTGGGCCGTATACCGGCCGCCGTCCGGGCCGGCGGTTTCGGCCATCGACACCGGGATCGAGTGCGCGGTGAAGACCACGCGGGTCGTCGACCTGCGATTGGAGTCCAGTGTGGACAGCGCGACGCGCAGGGCGTCCGCGTGCGCGGCGACGAAGCCCGGGTGGTCGTGGAAGTGGCGCAGCTTGTCGATGACCGGCGCTTCTGTTCCGACCGCCGCCCGGGCCGCCGCGATGTCCTCCAGGTACTGCCGGCACGACGAGTAGCCGCCGTACGCGCTAGTGACGAACGCGAGCGCGCGGCGTACGCCGTCGTCGCGCATGGCCGCCACCGTGTCGGCGAGCATCGGGTGCCAGTTCCGGTTGCCCCAATACACCGGCAGGTCGACGCCGTACGCGGCGAGGTCGGCGCGGACCGCGGCCAGTAGCGCGCGGGTCTGCTCGTTGATCGGTGACACCCCGCCGAAGTGCAGGTAGTGCTCGGCCACCTCGGCCAGTCGATCCGGAGGCACGTTGCGCCCGCGCGTGACGTTCTGCAGGAACGGCAGCACGTCGTCCGGGTGTTCGGGCCCGCCGAACGACACCAGCACCAGCGCGTCGTACGTCACGCGGGTAATACTGCCGGCCGTCAGGCGCCGATCGCGTGGTACCCCCCGTCGACGTGGACGATCTCACCGGTCGTCGCCGGGAACCAGTCGGAGAGCAGGGCCAGGCACGCCCGCGCGGCGGGTTCCTGGTCGGTGAGGTTCCATCCCAGCGGCGCCCGTTTGACCCACTCGTCCTCGAACGCCTCGAATCCGGGGATGGACCTGGCGGCCATCGTGCGCAACGGGCCGGCCGAGACGAGGTTGCTGCGGATCCCTTTCGGGCCGAGGTAGCGGGCGAGGTACCGGGAGGTCGACTCGAGGCCGGCCTTGGCCACGCCCATCCAGTCATACACCGGCCAGGCCACCGTGGCGTCGAACGTCAGGCCGACGATCGCCCCGCCCGGCCCCATCAGCGGCAGTGCGGCCATCGCGAGCGACTTGTAGGAGTACGTCGAGACGTGCACGGCGGTGGCGACGTCCTGCCACGGCGTGTCGAGGAACCCGCCGCCCAACGCGGTCGGCGGCGCGAAGCCGATCGAGTGGACCACACCGTCCAGGCCGTCCACGTGTTCGCGGACCCGGTCCGCGAGGCCGGTGAGATGCTCGTCGTTTGTCACGTCCAGCTCGATCACCGGAGCCTCGGCCGGCAGCCGCTTGGCTATCCGTTCGACCAGGGAGAGCCGCCCGAAGCCGGTCAACACCACCGTCGCGCCGTTCTCCTGGGCGAGCTTCGCGACCGAGAACGCGATCGACTGGTCGGTGATGACGCCGGTGACGAGCAGCCGTTTGCCGGCCAGGAACCCTGCCACGGTGTGCACTCCTCACTCGAGGGTCGACTGCTCAGTGGCCCATGCCGAGGCCGCCGTCGACCGGGATGACGGCGCCGGAGATGTACGCCGCGGCGTCGCTCGCGAGCCAGGTGACGACGCCGGCGACCTCCTCGGCGGAGCCGAATCGGCCGGCCGGGATCGCCTTCAGGTACTCCGCCTTGCGGTCCTCCGGCAGGGCGGCCGTCATGTCGGTGTCGATGAAGCCCGGCGCCACCACGTTGGCGGTCACGTTGCGGGTGCCCAGTTCGCGGGTGATCGATCGCGCCATGCCGACCAGCCCGGCCTTGCTCGCCGCGTAGTTGACCTGTCCGGCGCCGCCGTACAGGCCGACGACGGACGATAGGAAGATCATCCGGCCGAACCGGCCACGGACCATCTTCGTGGCCGCCCGCCGCGCGCACCGCCAGGCGCCGGTCAGGTTCGTGTCCAGGACCCGGGTGAACTGCTCCTCGGACATCCGCATGAGCAGCGTGTCGTCCGTGATGCCGGCGTTGGCCACGAGCACCTCGACCGGACCCAGCTCGGCCTCGACCTCGGTGAAGGCCGCGTCCACCGTGTCCGGGCCGGTGACGTCGCACGCCACCCCGTAGAGGCCGGCCGGGGCACCCGACCCGCGGTGGGTGATCGCCACGCGGTCGCCCTGCTTGGCGAACGCCTGCGCGATCGCCAGGCCGATACCCCGGTTGCCGCCGGTCACCAGCACGGTACGAGCCACGCGTGCCCCCTCGATCACAATTGGATGCCGCGCACGAAGACTAGGCGCTACCACCGGGTAATCGCTAACCCGGGTCATACCACGGACCGACGCGAAAATCGCGCCGTGGTGGCACGACGAGGGGCACCGACCCGCCGTAGCCTGCGGGTGGTGACGAGCGTGCTCGGTGGTCTCCTTCGGGCGGTGGCCGGGCCCGAGCTGCCCCCGGCCAGGCCGTTCACGCTCGGTCGGCGGTGGTTGTTCGCGCTGCTCCCGACCGTCACGGTGCTCGCCGCGGTCGGACTGGTCGCCGCGGCGACCCAGTACCTGCGCGAAACCCGCGACCTGGGCTGGCTCTGGGCCTTACCGCTGGGTGCGGCGTCCGTGATCCCGGCCGCCCTCGCCTGGCGCTGGCCGCTGTGGGCCTGGCGGCTCGCGTACCTCGCCCTGTTCGCCGGCGTCGCCGGTCGGCTGGCGACCGAAGCCTGGCCGTGGAATCCCGTGCAGATTCTCGCCACGCTGATCGTGCTGTTCGCCGTCGCGCTCGGCTGGTCGGCGGGAAGGTCACCCGGCCACGCGTGCTGATCCTGACCACGTTCGACCTGGACGACTACGTGTACGAGGCGCTGCGCGCCGGGGCGAGCGGCTTCCTGCTGAAGGACGCGCCGGGCGCCGATCTGGTCCACGCCGTGCGGGTGGTCGCCTCCGGGGACGCGCTGCTGGCGCCGTCGGTGACCCGGCGGCTGATCGCCGAGTTCGCCGCCCGGCCGGGGCACGACCGGCCACGGCCGGTCTCGCTGGCCGCCCTCACCCCGCGGGAGACGGAGGTGCTGCGGCTCATCGCGCGCGGCCGCTCGAATGCCGAGATCGCGGCCGACCTCGTGGTGGCTGAGCAGACCGTCAAGACCCACGTCGGCCGGGTGCTCGGCAAGCTGGGACTGCGCGACCGCGCCCAGGCCGTGGTCATCGCGTACGAGTCAGGGTTGGTCGCGGCCGGCGAATAGTCCTCCGGTAGCATCCCCGAGACCCCGCCGCGGTCCGATGCCACGGCGTAGGCCGGCTCGGCAACCTTCCGATCGGACGAGCCGATCGAGGAGGACCGAGTGTTCACACGAGTTATCCATGCCGGCGCGGGCGCGCTGCTCGGGGTCGGCCTGCTGTTCCCGAGCGGGGCACCGGCCGCCCCACCACCCGAGATCGCGGCCCGGGCGCCGCTGGCGGCCCCGATGGCGGACGGACGACGGTTCCTGCTCCGCGATCCGCACGGCGGCGGGTACGCCATCGAGGTCGTCGGCGATCTCGCCCAGGCGGACCGGACCGTCGTGCTGGTTCCCGGGGTGGCCGCCACGCTCGCGAACTTCGACCGCGGGTTGGGCGGGGTGGCGCGGCGTGCCCCGGCCGTGCAGGCCCGCGCCGTGCTCGCCGAGATCCACGCGACGGACCCGGCGGCTCGGGTCGCCGTGGTCGCCTGGCTCGGCTACGACCCGCCGGACGTGGTCGGGCTGGAGGCCGCGCAGGAGGACCGGGCCCGGGCCGGTGCCGTCGCGCTGATCCATTTCGTGGCACGGATCGCGGCGGAGCGCCCGGCCACGTCTATCACGTTGGTGGGCCACAGCTACGGTGCGGTGGTGATCGGGCTCGCCGCACCCAGGCTGGACCGCCGGGTCACCGACCTGGTCGCGCTCGGCGCTCCCGGCATGGGTGTGCACCAGGCCCGCGACCTGCACACCCAGGCCCGCGTCTGGGCGGCCGAGGCGCCGACCGACTGGATCCGGCGGATCCCCGGCGTACGCGTGCTCGGGCTCGGGCACGGCACCCGGCCGGGCACTCCCGGTTTCGGCGCCCGCCCGCTCCCCACGGCGGGGGCCGCCGGACACGACGGCTATCTCGTGCCTGGCAGTAGCACGCTGCACGCGGTGGCGCTGGTGGCGCTCGGCCGCGTCGACGACGCCGCGACCGCTGACGCAGGGTAATGCCGCCGGGGGCGCCGGCCGGCCCGGTAGGGCGATGCGCCTCGGGCCGGTCGGCCACCTGCGGCCAACCGGCGTCCCAGGAGTACGATGCCCGTGGTGTTTGACCCGGCTCGACCGACGGAGGTGATCGCTGTGCGAGATAGCGATCCTCCCAGTCGTGGCCGGGCCACGGTTCAGCCGCGCTGACCCGCGCTGATCCGGTCCCGCTCCCAGCCGTCCTGCCGCCTCGCCGCCAAGGTGCGGTCGCACGGCGCGCGCCGACCTGGGAGTCCCGCCCGGCCACGACTGAGTCTGTGCCTTACCCACACCGACCAGTCGCACCGGAGCCGCCGATGAACCGCTACGCCGCTCAGCTTGGCTTCACGCTCGCCGCGGTCTGGATCGTGGTCGTCTTCATGCTCGTCAGCGGCACGGCCTGACCGGCCGCAGACCGACTACGGCAATCGAGACGTCCACAGTAGACTCATGCCGGCCGCGCCGAGGGCGAACAGCAGAGCCACGCCCGCGTACCACTGCGTAATCTCCCGTGGCTTGATCCGATGGCCGATCGAGCTGCCCATGTCCTCGTACACCTTCTTCAGCTCGGATTCGCTCGCCGCCTCGTAGAAGAACCCCCGGGTGCTCTCCGCGAGCTGTGCGAGCGAGAGCCGGTCCACGGGCACGCGCTGCACCTGCCCCCCGATGTCCACGACTCCCGAGTCGGTGCCGAACGCGATCGTGGACACCGGAACGTTCGCGGCGGCCGCGGCGGCCGCCGCCTCCTCGATCGACCGACCCGATGTCCGGTAGCCGTCGGAGAGCAACACGATGCGGGCCGGCGGCGGGCCCTGCGCACCATCGGCGGGCACGGCCCGGATCGCCTCCAGGCAGGTGAAGACCGCTTCCCCGGTCGCGGTCGCCTCGGCGAGCTGCAGCCCGTCGATCGCCTGCGTCACCGCCTCGCGGTCCTTGGACGGCGAGACGAGCACGTTCGCGCTCTTCGCGAATGCCACCAGCCCGAGGTTGAACGTCGGCGGCAGCTGCTCCACGAACTGCTTCGCGGCCACCTGAGCGGCCTCGATCCGGCTCGGCGCGACGTCGCCGGACTCCATCGACAGCGACACGTCGATCGCCAGCATGACCGTGGCCCGCTCCAGCGGCTCCTTGGCATCCACGGCCGGTCGCGCCATCGCCGCGCTGAGCGCCGCCAGGCTGAGCAGGAACGCACCGGCCGCGGCGTGCCGCCGCCACCCGAGGCCCCTGGGCGCGAGCGTACGCAGCAGATCGACGTTGGTGAAGCGGACCGCGTACGCCCGGCGGTGCAGCTGCCGCCACACGTACGCCGCCGCCACCAGCAGCACCGGAACGAGCGCCAGCAGCCACCAGGGTTGCAGGAATCGGATCATCTGGTGGTCCCCCTGGTGCGGGCGTGCCGTTGCGCGGCGACGAACCGGACGATGTCCAGAACCCAATCCGAATCCGTACGCAGTCGCAAATGCGCCGCCCCGGCTCGGCGCAGCGCGGTGGCGATGTCGGCGCGCTGTGCGGCGGCCGCCTCGGCGTACGCCCTGCGCAGCCTCGGATCGGCGGTCTGCACCTCGTGCGCCTGCCCGGTCTCCGGATCCACGACGTCCAGCACGCCGACGTCCGGCAACTCGAGTTCGCGCGGGTCGACCACCTCGATGCCGAGCACGTCGTGCCGGACCGCGAGCTTGCGCACCGGCCGCTCCCATTGAGCGGTGGGCGCGAGGAAGTCGGAGATCACGACCGCCATGCCGCGCCGGCGGGGCGGCCGATTGAGCATGTCCACGAGCGCGCCGAGATCGGCACGGCCGGGGCGTACCTCCGTCTTCGCGATCGCGCGCAGCAGGCCCTGGGCCTCCTTGTGTCCGGGCCGGGCGGGTAGCCGCAGCCGGCGCCCCGCGGCCGCCCCGGTGCCGCCGCCCGTGCCCACGACCGCGCCGATCCGGTTGCCGCCGCGCACCGTCAGGTGCGCGATCGCGGCCGATGCCGCGATCACGAGGTCCCGCTTGAGCATGCGCGCCGTGCCGAAGTCCACGCTCGCGGACAGGTCCACCGCCAGCCACGTCTCCAGCTCCCGGTCGGTGACGGTCTGCCGCACGTGCGGCACCGTGGTCCGGGCGGTCACCGGCCAGTCCATCCGGCGCACGTCGTCGCCGGGTCGGTACTCCCGCGACTCGCCCGGCTCGCTGCCCGGCCCGGTCAGCAAGCCGAGGTAGTCACCCTGCAGGAGGCCGTCCAACTTACGCGTCACGAGCAGCTGCAGCCGGGTGAGCACCGCCTCGGCGCGGCCGGCCGTGCTGTCCGTGCCCGGGGGGGACATCGTCATCCCGCCCGCTCGGGCAATCCGGGGTACGGCCCGAGCGGCCGCGTCGCCGGCCAAGCCGAGGCCGCGGCCTGTCCGGCCGGCTGCGGCACCGCCGGCCCGGGCATCGCGCTCTGCCGCGGTGCGACCGTGGGCAGCGGTACCCTCGCCAACACCCGGCCCACGATTTCGTCGGCGGGAATGTCGTCGGCGAGGGCGTCGTAGCTCAGGACGAGCCGGTGTCTGAGGATGTCCGGCGCGATGTCCTGCATGTCCTGGGGCAGCGCGTAGTCGCGTCCACGCAGGAGCGCGAGCGCCCGGGTCGCCCGCACGATCCCCAAAGAAGCTCGTGGGCTCGCCCCGTACTGGATCAGCTGGGCGACGTCGGTCATGCCGTACTCGGCCGGCGAGCGGGTGGCCAGCACCAGCCGCACCGCGTAATCCACCAGCGCGTTGTGGACGAACACCAGGTCCGCCTTGTGCTGCAACGAGATCGTCTGGGCAGGGGTGAAGACCGGCGACGGCTCGGGCGGGTTGACGCCCATCCGGTAGACGATTTCGCGTTCCTCGACGTCCGTCGGGTACGGGACGATGATCTTGAGGAGGAACCGGTCCCGTTGCGCCTCGGGCAGCGGGTAGACGCCCTCCTGCTCGATAGGGTTCTGGGTGGCCATCACCAGGAACGGCTCCGGCACGCGGTGCGTCACGCCGCCGATCGACACGTGCTGCTCGGCCATGACTTCCAGCAGTGCCGACTGCACCTTCGCCGGTGCCCGGTTGATCTCGTCGGCGAGCAGGAAGTTGACGAACACCGGACCGAGCTCCACATCGAACTTCTCGCGCGACGCGCGGTAGATGCGGGTGCCGACGATGTCGGCCGGGACCAGGTCGGGCGTGAACTGGATGCGGGCGAACGTGCCGCCGACGACCTTCGCGAGAGTCTCGACGGCGAGCGTCTTCGCCACGCCGGGCACGCCCTCGAGCAGGCAGTGGCCGCGCGAGAGCAACGCGACGAACATCCGCTCGATCAACCTGTCCTGGCCGACGATCACCCGCTTGACCTCAAACAACGCGCGCTCGACCAGCGTCGCATCCTCGGCGGGAGTCGTCGTGGGGGTCGGGTCGCCGTCGCCCGGCTCGACGTCGGGGTTCGGTTCGGGTTTCTGGGGCGTGGTCGGCTCGGCCACCGGCTCCTCCACAACGATCTCTCGTCCGCGAATCGAGTCATACGACCCACCAAGCCTTACACGACTCGCCCATTTGGCGAATGCGTACGCGCTCTTTCAGGATCCGGCCAAACGGGCGTACTCGACGGGGGTAGACACGGGGGGCGGACAGGTGGGTACGATTTGCTCCGACGCCGGGCGGCTTCCCCCGTGGCCGCCCGGCGCTTATTTCTGCCCGCCGTAGACTCGCCCGGGTGATCGAGGCGGTTCGGGTCTGCTCGGCGAAGGGCTGCCGTGCGCCCGCGCGGTGGGCTCTCCTGTGGAACAACCCCAAGCTGCACACGCCCGACCGCCGCAAGACCTGGCTCGCCTGCGATGAGCACAGGGAGTGGCTGTCGACCTTCCTCAACGTGCGCGGTTTCCTCCGCGACGTAACGCCGCTTGAGTGATCGCATAGGCTCGATGGCGTGACCATGCCCGCCGCCCCCGCGGAACCGCCGGCCGCCCCGGACCGCCTGAGCCCGCTCGAGCCGTGGCCGGACACGGTCGAGTGGCGCCGGGTCTCCCCGAGACTGGTGTGGGTCGAGCTGATCGAGATCGGCGGCTTGCTCGCCGCGCTTCTCATCGGCTGCCTGGTGACGTGGTG
The DNA here is from genome assembly GCA_036506495.1 of Micromonosporaceae bacterium. Lineage (GTDB taxonomy): Bacteria > Actinomycetota > Actinomycetes > Mycobacteriales > Micromonosporaceae > DASXRC01. The sequence goes on from DASXRQ010000226.1 coordinate 22,325, forward strand.
GCTACTCGACAGCGCGATCGCCGCGATCGCCGCGATCGCCGTCGCGGTCGTCGGGATCCTGCGCGCGATCACCGTCGTGCGCGCCGTGCGCGCGTGGGGGTACGCCGAGCGCGAGCGGGATCTGCTCGTACGCCACGGGCTGCTTATCCGCCGCCTGTCGATCGTCCCGTACGCCCGGATGCAGTTCGTCGACGTCACGGCCGGCCCGCTCGAGCGCGCGTTCACGCTCGCCACCGTGCAGCTGCACACCGCCGCGGCCGCCAGCGACGCGCGGGTGCCCGGGCTCGAGCCGACCGAGGCCGCGCGGCTGCGCGACCGCCTCACCGCGCTCGGCGAGGACCGCGCGGAGGGCCTGTGAGCGAGGCAAGCGCGGCGGCCGTCGCCTCAAGGTCATCGCAACCTCGCCCAGGTTGCCGTGTCCGGCACGTCGTGATCGCCCAAACTGGGCAAGGTTGCGGCCGGATCGGGGCGAGGCAGTGAGCGAGCGGGCCACGGAGGCGGGCGCGGGGCCGACGGCCGGATCGTCTCCGGCTGGCGCGCTCGAGCCGCGGCAGCGGCTGCACCCGCTGAGCCCGCTGCTGCACGGTACCCGCCTGCTGGTCGTCATGGTCGTGGCCATCTCGTGGCAGGGGCTCGGGCAGCTGGGGCTGTGGCGATGGGCAGCCCTCGTCGTCGTGCTGCTGGTCGGCGCCGTGCTGTACTCCGTGGTGAGCTGGCTCATGACCGGCTACCACGTGGTCGGGCGCGAGCTGCGGGTGTACGAGGGCGTGCTCTCGCGGCGTACCCGGGCGATCCCGCTGGAGCGACTACAGGCGGTCGAGGTGGTGCGGCCGGTGCTCGCCCGGCTCGCCGGTCTCGCGGAGCTGCGGCTCGAGGTGGTCGGCGGGTCGAAGGCGGAGGCGCCGCTGGCCTTCCTCACCGTCGCCGACGCCGGCGCTCTCCGCGAACGCCTGCTCGCGCTCTCCGGGCGTTCGCCCGCGGTGTCGACACCGGCCGCGCCCACGATCGGCGCGGCCCGGTTGATCCACGCCGTGCGGAACGAGGACGTGTTCTTCGGTCAGCTGCTGACGCCGCAGGTCTGGTTCGTACCGGTCGCGTTGGCGTTCGTGGTGGTGCAGCTCGCGTTCGAGGGCTCGTTGACCTTCATCGGCATCGCCAGCACGATCACCGCGATCTTCGGCGTGATCCTGCAGCCCGCACGCCGGGTCCTGCAGGACTGGAACTTCCGGCTGTCCCGCGACGACGCCGGCCTGTGGGTGCGGCACGGTCTGCTGGAGACCCGAAGCCAGACCGTACCGCCGAACCGGGTGCAGGCGATCGGCGTGACCTGGCCGCTGTTGTGGCGCCCGAAGGGGTGGCTGCGTTGCCGGATGGACATCGCCGGATACGCCGCCGAGCAGCAGCGCGAACGGGCCGGCCGCTCCGATCGGCTACTGCCGGTTGGGGACCTCGAGACGGCGCGCCGGATCGTGCCCCAGGTGCTGCCGGGCGTCGACCTGCTGTCGCTCGGCCTCACCGTGCCGCCAGCCCGGGCCCGCTGGCTGGCCCCGCTGCGCCGGGGGGTGCTCGGCGCCGGCCTGACCGACCGGGTGTTCGCCGTGACCGACGGGCTGGTCACCCGAGAGCTGGTGATCGTCCCGTTCGCCCGGATCCAGAGCGTCCGGGTCGTGCAGGGTCCGATCCAGCGGTGGCTCCGGCTGGCCACCGTGCACGCGGACACCGCCGGTGGCCTGCGCGCCGTCGCCCACGAGCGCGACGTCGGTGAGGCATGGGCGATGGCGGCCGAGTTGACCGACCGCGCCCGGGCGGCCCGCGAGAGCGGCTGACCCAGCCCGCGGCGGGCGGGCCGTGTCCAAGGTCATCGCATCCTCGTCCGGGTTGGGGTGTCCCCGGCTCAGGACACCCCGGTCTGTGCGAGGCTGTGACGATCTTGATCGACCTCGTGGGCTTGGCGGGCCCGACGCGCCGCCCACCAACGCTCGGCAACGCCGACGACGAGGAAGGTCAAGCCGACGTACGCCCAACCGACGAGCACGTCGATCATGTAGTGTTCGCCGGAGTACACGAGCGTGAACGTCATCGCCAGGGGGTACGCCAACAGCAGCGGCCACCACCGCATGCGTACCGAGCCGAGAAAGAACAGCACGACGAACAGCGCGAACGCGGAGTGCAGCGACGGCATGGCCGCGACCGGGTTCGAGGCGATCTGCCCCGCGTTGAGGACGTTGCCGGCTCCGTGCATGCCGACTGCCTTCCAGCCGCGGGTGGAGATCCGCGCGACGTCGCCGAGCATCCCCTGCACGCTGGCCCACCACGGCGGGGCGGCCGGGTAGGCGAAGTAGGTGAGGAGGCCGAGCGCGGACAGGAAGAACCAGCGCCGCATGAACGCCGCCCAGCGCGGCCGCGAGCGCACCCACAGCACGACGGCGACGGCCAGGGCCACGACGAAGTGGGAGAAGTAGACCCAGCTGACGACCACGTCCCACCAGTGGACGGTGGCCGGGTTGTACAGCCGCTCCTGCAGCCACACGGTCGGCACCTCGCCGGCGGTGGCCCACCCGAACAGCACCCGGTCGGCGACGATCAGCTCCAGCACATGCGGTGTCTGGCCGTTGTCGGCGAAGCCGCGGGACAGGTTGTAGCCGATCAGCAGCGCGACCACCGGTGCCCAGTCGCGAGCGAAGCCCAAATGCGTACGCCAACCAAGCTCGGCGCGCCACGCGATCGTCGCGGTCCACAGCCAAACGAAGGCGTACAGCGGGTCGGTCGGCAGTCCGACGACGAGCCAACCCAGCGCGAACGCTGCCCCCCACAGCGTCATCGCGGCGGGCCGGTGCCGCCACCACGGCAGGACAGCGGGGACGGGCGCCGGAGGATTCGAGACGTCGCCGGGCCGCGGATCGTGTTCCTGCGACTCGGCGCCAAGGTCAACTGTGCCCGTCGGGGGCGCCCCGGAGCGTTCGGTCATCGTGCGTCCAGGTTAACGGTGCCCATCCGGGGCCGAACCTGGAACGCCGTCAGCGTGGCCGGAGGCATACAGAAATCTGGCAAAGGCGAGCCCGTTCGTTTCGGTCCGGTTAGCGTCGGTATGGGGCGAGTGGACCGTGACAACCTGGCGGGGTGTGGTAGCCACGGCGGTGTCGGGCGCCGCCGCGCTCCTCGCGGCCGTGATAGGCGCCACACCCGCGGCCGCGACGGAAGCCGTGTCCGTCCGACTCCGGGCCGCCACCGATCCGGCCGACTACGCCCACACGTCGTATGCGCTCCGCGTCGAAAACGGCACCGCTGATCCGATCGACGTCGCGGTCACGCTCGAAGTGCCGTCCGACGCGCGAGTGCTCACCGCCAGCGACCGCGGCCGAGCCAGTGGCGACACCGTCGTGTGGTGGTTGACCGTTCCGGCCGGCGACGGGCGCGACCTGCACTCGATCGCCACCACCACCACCGAGCGACGTTCGGGGGTCGGCACGGCGTGCGTCGCCGACGTGGCCACGACGCGCGTGCTCGACTGCGAGGCCGTCCCGCGCCCGACGCCCCGACGGGGCGTCGTGGCCGCCTGGCCGTGGCGGCAGATCCTGTCGTACGCCCTGATCGGAGCGCTGGCGATCGGTGTCATCCGGGTCGTGCACCGGCGGTGGCGGCACAATCATCCGACGCAGCGAACCCGCGAGCCGTACGCCTGGGTGGTGTTGCTGCTCGCCGTGCTCGCGCTCGTGGCGCCGCTGGTGGTGGCGGTCGCCGTGCTGGCGCCGAGGGTGACCGGCGCGGGCGGTGCCGGCTCGCGCGGGGTCAATGGCGGCGGCTGGACCGGCCAGCATCGGGCGCTCGAGCGCGGTGTGCCGACCGCGGACGGCGGGGTGCAGTTCACGGTGTACCGGCTCGACTGCACCGGCGCGGACGCGCGGACCTGCAACGCGGTCGTGGCGCTGCGGAACATCAGCGGTATGCCCCAGTCGTGGGCTGCTCAGCTGCAGCGCCTCTACACCTCGGATTCCGCGTGGGTCGGCGCCGACCCGGCCGCGAGCGCCACCGCCAACGGCGGCGCGGACGTCTTCAAGGACCCGATCGGTCCCGGGCAGCGGCTCGTCGCGACGCTCGTCTTCCCGACGCCGGCCGGTGCCGCGCCGAAGCGGCTGGAGCTGCGTGAGGGCGTGTTCTCCCGCGGCGTCTACCTGCCGCTGCCGTGATCGCTGCGTTGATCGGTTTTCACGGACAACGACCGGACGAGGGCGGGCAGCGCCTCGCCGATCGGCGCGCGCAGCACGGCGTGCGCGTCCCGGTCGTACGGGGTTCGTTCCGCATTGACGATCACCACGCGGGCGCCGGCGCCCAGCGCAAGGTCCACCAGCCCGGCGGCCGGGTGCACCTGCAGCGAGGTGCCGATGGCGAGGAGCAGATCGCATTCGGCGACGTGGCTAACGGCCCGCCGCAGCGTGGTCTCGTCGAGGCGCTGCCCGAACGAGATCGTCGCGGACTTGAGGATGCCGCCGCACCGCAGGCACGCGGGATCCTCTTCGCCGGCCGCGACCCGCTCGAGCGCGCGGGCCATGGGAGCGCGGTCGCCGCAGTCGAGGCAGATCACCTGGTACATCGTCCCGTGCAGCTCGATCACCCGGTCCGGGTCGCTGCCCGCCCGTTGGTGCAGCTCGTCGATGTTCTGCGTGACGATGGCGTCCAGCCGGCCGCCTCGTTCCAGGTCCACGAGCGCCAGATGGCCCGGGTTGGGCCGGGCCGTCCAGGCCGGGTTGTCGCGTCGGGCGAGCCACGCCCGCCGGCGTACGGCAGGATCGCGGATGTAGTTGTCGATCGTGAAGAGCGCCGCCGCGGCGGGATCCCTGGTCCAAACGCCGTTGGGACCGCGGAAGTCGGGGATGCCCGAGTCCGTGGAGATGCCGGCGCCGGTCAACGCCACGGTCCGCCGGGACTCGGCGAGCCACGCGGCGACCTGCGCGAACCCGTCGTTCGCGGTCGGGGCCGTCATGGTGAAGACGGTATCCGACCGCATACGCTTCTCGTCATGGAGCAGCAGCCGGCCACCGGCCTGACCCCGGGCTTGTCCGCGCGGGTGGAGCTGACCGTGACGGACGCGGACACCGCCCAGGCGGTGGGCTCAGGCGACGTCCCGGTGCTCGGGACGCCGCGAGTGCTCGCCCTCGCCGAGGCGGCCACGGTGGCCGCGACCGCGCCCCGCCTCACCCCGGGTACCACCACGGTGGGGACCCGCGTCGAGCTCGACCACCGGGCGCCGACGGCCGTCGGGCGCACCGTCGCCGCGAAGGCCCAACTGGCCAAGGTGGACGGTCGCCGCCTGCTGTTCGAGGTCACGGTCACCGAGGGAGCCCGGGTGGTCGCTGAGGGTCGGATCGAGCGGGTGGTCGTCGACCGCCATCGGTTCGTGGAGAGGGCGTTCGATTGACGGTCCGATTCGCGGAGGTCGCCGACGGCGTACACGTCCTGCGCTACCCGGTGCTCGACGTGAACGTGACACTGGTCGTCGGCGACGGCGAGTCGGTGCTGGTGGACACGCTGTCCACCGCGGCGCAAGCGGCGGAGTTGGCCGACGCGGCGCGGGCCGTCGCCTCGCACCCGTGGACGATCGTCAACACGCACCATCACTTCGACCATTGCTTCGGCAACGCGACCCTCGCCGGCGATGGGGCCCGCCCGATCTGGGGGCACGAGGAGGCCGCGGCGGAGCTGCGGCAGCGCGCGGCCGCGCTGCAACGCGAGTGGTACGAGGAGTGGCTGCCCATCAATCCGGACCTGGCCGTCGGGCTGGCGGAGGTGCGGGTGCTGCCGCCGACGTCGACCGTGCACATGGTGGCCGAGCTGGCGGTCGGTGGCCGGAGCGTGGTTCTGCGCCACCTCGGACGGGGGCACACCGCCGGCGACCTGGTCGTGCTGGTCCCGGACGCCGACGTGGTCGTCGCCGGCGATCTGATCGAGCAGGGCGGGCCGCCGACGTTCGGTGACGCGTACCCGCTGGAGTGGCCGGAGAGCGTCGCCGCGCTGTGTCGCTTGATCGGGCCCGGGACGGTGGTGGTGCCCGGACACGGCGCGCTCGTCGACGAGGCGTTCGTACGCGGCCAGCACGAGGACCTCACGGCGCTGGCGTGGCTGATCCGCGACGGCCACTACGACGGCGCGCCGGTCGAGGCGGTCGCCGCGAAGGCGCCGTTCGGGGCCGCGGTCGCGCTGCCCGCGATCCGCCGCGGGTACGCCGAGCTCGCGGGCCGCACCTGACGCTCGGCGTCCGCCGGCCGCGCCGGCCTCTCACCCAACTTCGTCGAAGTTGGGCCGTTAGGCGCGGCCGATCGCCCGACTTCGACGAAGTTGCGATAGAGAGGCGGTCGCGGACGCACAAGCGGGGTGGGAAAGGGTCGTACGCGCGCGGAACACTCGCGGGCATGAGCACGGCACACGAGATGGATGACCGTCCGCTGCGGGACGCTCTCGCCGCGGTCGACGGTGTGGTGGAGAGTCCGTCGATGTTCTCCGATGACGACGGCTACTGGGTCAACGGCAAGGAGATCGCCCACTTCGAGGGGCCCGGTGCGCTCGGCGTCCGGCTAACCCGCGCCGAGATCCGGGCCACGACGGGACTGTTCGCCGGCGACGACGGCCCCGTCCGCCGCCGGGCACCGTCGTCGGACTGGGTGGTGGTCGACGTCGGCACGCCGGAGGGCGTCGAGCTCGCGTTGAACCTCGCGAGGAGGGCGGCGGCGGTCCACGCCCCAGCGGACGGCGAGTCCGCCGCGCCACCGCCCACCGGGTCACGGCTCGCGAGCCTGCGCCGCTTCCACTAACTGTGGCTGCTCAGCTCACCATCGAGCCGACCACGGGCTTGGTGAGCAACGCCGATGGGTTGCGCTCGATGCCAGGGTCGAGCGAGCCCTCGACGAAGATGGCGTGCCAGATGCAGAAGACGAGCACGGTCCACACCTTGCGGGAGTGGTCGGCGTCCTCGCGGCGGTGCTCCTCGAGCAGCCGCACGGCGTACGAGAGGTCCAGCAGATCCCCGGCGCCGGAATTGGCGAGGATGTCGCGGGCCCACTCGTACATCTCGGTGCGCAGCCACACCCGGGTCGGCGTCGGGAAGCCGAGCTTGCGGCGGTTCACGATGGCCGGCGGCACGACGCCGTCCAGCGCGCGGCGCAACGCGTACTTCGTGGCATCGGAGCGCGGCGGCAGCTTCAGCTCGACCGGGATGGTCGCCGCCACGTCGAAGACCTCCTTGTCGAGGAATGGCACCCGCAGCTCCAGGGAGTGCGCCATCGACATCCGGTCCGCCTTGACGAGGATGTCGCCGCGCAGCCAGGTGTAGAGATCGACGTACTGCATCCTGGTGACGTCGTCGAGGTCGGTGCACTCGGCGTACACCGGCGCGGTCACGTCGGTGTAGCGCACGGACGGGTCGTACCGTCGCAGCAGCTTCTGCTTCTGGTCCTCCGTGAACATCCGGGCGTTGCCGTAGTAGCGCGCCTCGATCCGAGTGGTCCCACGCTCCAGGAAGCTCTTGCCCTTCACCCCCTGCGGGATGACCTTCGACATCACCCGCAGTCCCGTCTGCATGGGGTTCGGCAGGCTCTGCACGTGGGCCAGCGAGAGCGGTTCCCGGTAGATGGTGTACCCGCCGAAGAACTCGTCCGCGCCCTCGCCGGAGAGCACGACGGTCACGTGCTCCGCGGCCTTCTTCGCGACGAAGTAGAGCGGTACGAGGGCGGGGTCCGCGACCGGATCGTCCAGGTGCCAGACGATCTTGGGCAGGGCGGCCATCATGTCCTCGGGCCCGATCTTCGTCGGGATCGTCGTGACGTCGAGGTGCCGGGCGGACTCCTGCGCCACCTCGATCTCCGAGTACCCCTGCACGTCGTAGCCGACCGTGAACGTCAGGATGTTCGGGTTGAACTCCCGGGACAGGGCCACCATGGCGGTCGAGTCGATGCCGCTGGACAGGAACGCGCCGACCGGGACGTCGGCCCGCATGTGCATGCGCACGCTCTCCCGCAGCGTCTCGCGGATCCGGTCGTACAGCTTCTGCGGGTCGTCGGTCGGCGTCGGTCGAAACGCCGGGCGGTACCACCGCCGCGTCCGGGTCCCGCCGCCGGGCGTCCAGGTCAGGCACTCGCCCGAGCCGATCCGGGCGATGCCCTTGTGCAGGGTGCGCGGCTCGGGCACATATTGGAGCGTCAGGTAGTGGGACAGATTCGCCGCGTCGACGCCGGCGTCTCCGGCACGGGCGGCGGGTGCGAACGGCAGCAGCGCCTTCTTCTCCGACGCCAGGTAGACGCCGTCCGTGGTCTCCAGGTAGTGCAACGGCTTGATCCCGAACGGGTCGCGGGCCCCGAACGCCCGCCGCTCCTGCCGGTCCCAGATCACGAACGCGAACATGCCGCGCAGCCGCCGCACGACGTCCTCGCCCCAGTAGTGGTACCCGGCGACGATCGCCTCGCCGTCGCCGGCCGTGGCGAACGTGGCGCCGTAATCACGGGCCAGCTCCTCGCGCAGCTCCAGGTAGTTGTAGATCTCGCCGTTGAAGGTGATCAGGTACCGGCCGTCGGCGTACGGCAGCGGCTCGTGGCTCAACGCCACGTCGATGATCGACAGCCGCTTGTGGGCGAAGATACCGTCCTCCCCGACGAGCTCCACGCCGGTGTCGTCCGGGCCGCGGTGGTGCAGGCACTCGAGCGCCTCGGCGAGCGAGTTCCGGTGCGCGCCGGCGTCACCGCGGGAGCTGAAGAAGGCGAGCAGTCCGCACATGGCCGACATCCTTTCACGAGGTACGGTCAAGGTCGGCAGTCATCCGGGAGGAGCGCGCGTCATGGCCGACAAGCAGCGAACGGGTACGCAGGCGGACGAGGCCGCCAAGACCGAGGCACACGACCCGGACTTCCCGGAAAAGCTGCTGGCGTTCATGCGCACCGGCTGGCGCGACGACGCGCTGGAGGTCACCCCGAGGCCGGAGGTGCCCAACTACTCCAAGCGACGGGCCGCGCTCTCCGCAGCGTTCCCCGGCGAGACGCTGGTGATCCCGACGGGCACGGACAAAGTACGCGCAAATGACACAGACTACCCGTTCCGGCCCGGCAGTGACTTCGTCTACCTGACCGGCGACCACGACGCCGGCAGCGTGCTCGTGATGCGACCGACCGGCTCCGGGCACGAGGCCACGCTCTACACGCGGCCGCGCTCGTCCAAGCAGACCGACGAGTTCTTCCGCAGCCGCGACGGTGAACTGTGGGTCGGTCGCCGGCGCACCCTGGCCGAGAAGGCCACCGAGCTGGGCCTGGAAACCGCCCCGCTGACCGATCTCGCGGACGCGCTGGCCGACCTCGGCCCCCGGCGCACCCGGGTCCTTCGCGGCATCGACGCCGAGGTGGACGCCGCGGTTCGCGCGTACGACAAGGAGGAGGCCGGGGCCCGCGACCGCGAGCTGGCCGCGGCCGTCTCGGAGGCGAAGCTCGTCAAGGACGAGTGGGAGATCGCCCAGCTGCAGGACGCCATCGACGCCACCGTGCGCGGCTTCGAGGACGTTGCCCGGATCCTGCCCGCCGACCGCGCGGTCTCCGAGCGGCTCCTCGAGGGTGTGTTCGCACTTCGCGCCCGGCACGACGGCAACGACCGTGGTTACAGCTCGATCGTCGGCGCCGGCGCGCACGGCACGATCCTGCACTGGATCCGCAACGACGGCCGCACGACGCCGGGTGAGCTGCTGCTCATGGACATGGGCGTGGAAAACCGGCACCTGTACACGGCCGACGTGACCCGCACCGTGCCGGTCTCCGGCACGTTCTCCCCGCTGCAGCGGCAGGTGTACGAGATCGTCCTGCGCTCGCAGCAGGCCGGCATGGACTTCATCAGCCCCGGCGTGAAGTACTCCGACGTGCACCGGACATGCATGCGGGTGCTGGCGGAGGGGCTGGCCGACCTCGGCGTCCTGCCGGTCGGCGTCGACGAGGCAATGGACAAAGAGTCCACTGTGTACCGCCGCTGGACGCTGCACAGCTTCGGCCACATGCTCGGCATCGACGTGCATGACTGCGCCCATGCGCGTAAGGAGAAGTACCGGGACGGCACCCTCGGCGAGGGATACGTGCTCACCGTCGAACCCGGCCTGTACTTCCAGCCCGAGGACGAGCTGGTTCCGGCCGAGCTGCGCGGCATCGGCGTCCGCATCGAGGACGACGTGCTGGTCACCGCGAACGGCGCCGTGAACCTCTCCGCCGGGCTGCCGCGCGGCGCGGACGAGGTCGAGGCCTGGCTGGCCGCGCAGCGCGAGGCCGGGCCGCGCCTACCCGGCTAACCACCGTCGGATGTCCGACTGCGCCGCGTGCGAGTGGCGCGGGTCGGGCCGGCTAGCGGGACGGTGGGATCGGCCACTCCTCGAAGTAGCGACACCGGCCGTCCGATTCGAACCGCATGATCCACAGGTCGCGCCACTCGTCGGTGACCGGCTCGCCGTACCACACCTGCGCCCGCGCGACCGCCGTGTCCCCGTCCACCGCGACCACCTCGCTGCTCATGCGGAACACCTCATCCGGGCCGTCCCGCTCCGCCTCCCACATCCGCGCGATCTGCGGCAGCCCGACCACGGGCTCCCGGTAAGGACCCTGCAGGTAGTACGCGTCGTCTGTGAAGATCTCGGCCAGCGTGTCCGTTCCCGGCGTGCGCCAGACCCGCTCGTAGTCGCCGATCCAGGCCGCTACCCCATTCCTGTCCACGCACCCGAGCTTGCCACAGTGCCGTCGATCAGGGACTTTTGCGTCGATCGAGACGCGCGGCACACGCGGGCGTCACCTCTCCACGAACGCCGCGACCGTCCGACCAGGGACGCTGAACGTGCCGGTCGCCGCGTCGAACGAGGCCGCCCGCACGGCCGGGTCGACCGACCGCGCCAGCACCGGGTGCAACGCCACGTCGGCGCCGCGCATCGCCGCTACCGTCTGTGTGGCGACGCCCTTCGTGGCGTTGAACACGACGGTCACCGACCGCCAGCGGTGGTCGATCCCCCGCCCTTCCATCGTCATCGCGATGACCCCGGGCGCCTCGTCCGGGCCGGAGAGGGGAAAGGACACTCGCTTCTGGATTTCCGACGCGGCACCGAGGGCGAAGACCGGCGAGCTGGCCCGCACCCGCAACAGTTCGGCGTACCGCGTGTTTGCGAGGTTGATGGCCTCGCAGGGCGGCACCAGCGCCGGGTCGGCGAGCAACGGCTTGGCGTACGGCCAGCGAGCCTCGTTGTCCGCGGCCCTGGGTAGGCCCGCGCGGAACCCGTTGCCATCCGCGCAGTTCCACCGGATCTGGTTGAACCAGTCCCCAGAGTTGAAGGAGTTCCGGTCCAACGACTTCGACCGCAGCCGCTCGGAGCCGGCGGTGACGAACCCGACGCCCTGCCCCAACACCACAATGGACAGCGCGAGCACCTGCATGCGTGCCCGGTCAACGGCGCTCGTGCCGGCTGGCAGCTTGTACGCCAGGGCGTCGTACAGGATCTCGTTGTCATGGGCGTCGACGTAGGTGACCGCCTCGCCCGGAGCGTCGGTGTACCCGGCGGGTGAACCGTTGTAGTCGACCTGCGCCCCGGTGACCGCGGCGCCCGACGAGTCGACGAATCCATAACCGGCCAGGTTGCCCACCAGGCCGACCTTGATCAGGTCCTGTTGATGGAGCAACCGGGCGCGCTGGTCGTCGGTCGAGCCGTTGATCGGGTCGCCGTTCGGATCCGTGAGCAGACCCGACGCGAAGCCCTGCCGGCGTGGGTTCGCGTCGAACGAGCCGCCGCCGCGGACCGCGTCGCGCAGCCGGTCGTTGAACGTGCCGATGCCGGTGCCCGCCATGTTCGCCTGGGTCGCTTGGACGAACCGCGCGTCGCCGGCGACCTCCCCGAAGTTCCAACCCTCGCCGTACAGCAGGATGGACATGCCGTCCACGCCGTCCCGCGCGACCGTCAGCCGGTCCAGGGCATGGCGGACCGCGAGAATGTTCTCCTTTGGATGGTGCCCCATCAGGTCGAACCGGAAACCGTCCACCTTGTACTGACTGGCCCAGGTGACCACCGAGTCCACGACAAGCTTGCCCATCATCGCGTGCTCGGGCGCCGTGTTGGCGCAGCAGGTGGAGGTCGCGACCGTGCCGTCCAACAGCAGGCGGTGGTAGTAGCCGGGCACGATCTGGTCGAGCACCGAGTGCCGGTCGATCCCGGACGCCGCGGTGTGGTTGAAGACGACGTCCATCACCAGGCGCAGGCCCGCGCGGTTGACTCCGGCGACCATCTGCCGGAACTGGCGTATGCGGGCGAGGCCGTCCGGGTCGGTCGCGTATCCGCCCTCCGGCACGGTGTAGTGCAGCGGGTCGTAGCCCCAGTTGTAGCCGTCGGTGTCCACCACGGCCTCGACGCACTCCTGCTGCGCCGACGAGTCCGGTGGCAGCGATGCCAGGTCGCAGTCGGGCACTGCCTGGTCCGAGCGCCGCTCGGGGATCGTCGCAAAGTCGAACGCCGGCAGCACGTGCAGGTGGGTGACGCCCGCGCGGGCGAGCGATCGCAGGTGTGACATGCCGGCGGCGTCGGGGTGGGTGAACGCGAGGTACGTGCCGCGCTCGGCGGCCGGCACCGTGGTGTCGGCGATGGAGAAGTCGCGGACGGAGACCTCCTGGATGTGCGTACGCACGGTCGGCACCGCGGGCGGCTTGTGCAGCCGTGCCCAGCGGCGGGGGGCGTACGCCTTGTCGGACAGGTCGACGATCTGACTGTGCGTCGAGTCCGCGGCCAGCGACACGGAGTACGGGTCGGTGACCGACGCAGTGACCACCCCCTGCGCCGCCGGCTGCCATGCGGTGACGCGGTAGCGGTAGTACCTGCCGCGCCACTGCGACGGTCCCGCCGCCCGCCACACGCCGGTGTCCGCGTCGCGTCGCATGGCCACCGTCGTCGCCGCGTCCGCCGGAGTGTCGAACAGCTCCAGAGCCACGTCGTGCGCGGTCGGCGCCCAGACGGCCAGCGACGGCCGGCCCGCCTCGAACGTCGGGCCGAGGCGGACGTGCGTCGCCGCGGCGTACACGTCGTCGAGCACGGCGGGGATCTGCACGCCGGTGGCCGACAGCAGGTGCCCCATGTGGTCCCGCTCGGTGACGACGAGCTGGCCGCGCAGGGCCGCCGCGATCCGGCCGAGGTCGTCGGTGGACAGGCGGAAGCTCTGGTACGCCGAGAGGTGCGGCAACCGGTCCCGCTGCGCCTCGGTGAGACCGTCGTGCTGCGGTTCCAGCCGGATGCTCTCGTACGGGCCGGCCAGTTCATCGTCCACGACCGACAGTCCGCCCTCGGAGGCGACGACCAGGTCGTACACCTTCCCATCGGTCGGGCCGGTCTGCCAGGCGATCGTCGCGCGGTCGATCCAGTGCGCCTTCGACATGACGATGTCCACGTCGCGGGTGCTGGTCGGCGGCGTCCGGCGCAGGTAGCCGCGGACGCCCGCCTGGATCCATACCTCGTGCCCGCCGGTCGCGAACTCCAGCCGCTGGTCCTCGGGCAGGTCCTTGGTGTCACCGCGGTGCACGATGTAGCTCAGCCCGGTAGGGCTGTCGGACAGTCGCACCCGGAACACGAGCCCGTACGTGTCACGCGCGCTAGGTAGCATCGGGCTGGTCCATTCGGTCCGGCCCGCGGGTCCGTCCCACAGCTCCAGGCCCCAGCCGGCGTAGTCGCCGTCGGTCCGGCGGTAGTGCAGGACCGCGGCGTGCTCGGCGGCGGCCCGGGTCGGATGTACGGTGCTCTCGCCCGAACGCACCCAGGCGTCACCGGAGAACGTCGGGTCGACCGACTGATCCGCGCCCGGATCCTTGTCGTCACCGTGGTGGACGACGAAGCGCACCACCTTCGTGGGATCGGCCAGTGACACGTTCCAGTACGCCCCGTATTCGTCGATGCCGTCCGCGGGCCGCGGGCTCGACCAGTCCGTGCCCACCCCGGGGGCCAGTCCGTCACCCCACAGCTGCAGGCCCCAGCCGGCGTACCCACCGTCGGGCCGTCCGTAGTGGACGATCACCTGGCCGGTCGCGGCCGCCTGTGAGCGGTAGATGGTCGGGTCGCCCTGCCTGAGCCAGACCTCCCGCGCTGCGCCCAGGTCGACGAACCGGTCGGCGGCCACATCCGGGACGCCACTCTTGTCCACCACGATGAAGCCGACGTTGCGGGCACCCGGGCGCAGCCGCACCCACGCGAACCGACCGTACGAATCGATGCCCGCGAACGGCAGCCCCGCCGGCCAGTCCGTGGACCAATCCGCGTCAATGCCGCCCCAGGTGTAGAGGCCCCAGTCGTCGTACGCCGCGTCGCCACGCTGGTAGTGCACGAGCAGCCAGGCGGGGGACGCGGCACCGGATGAGCTGACAGGCTCGCCGTCGGTGAAAGCCACGAGCCAGTATCTCAGGTCGGCCGCGGCGTCCGGGCCTACTCGGGCTCGTTGTCGCTGCGGCCGCCGACCACGTACGGGGTCGTCACGCCCTCGTACGCGAGGTGGGTGACCATGCCGTCCGCCGCGTGCGGCAGGTTGTGGCAATGGTCCATCCAGATGCCGGGATTCTCGGCGCGGAACGCGATGACGTAAGTGTCGCCGTCGTCCACGTCGAGCGAGTCGGTCCACCACGGACTGCCGGACGCCGCAGTTCCGTTGCGGGACAGCACCACCGCGTGGTGTCCGTGCAGGTGCATGGGGTGCACCTGGCCGGACGAGTTGCTGATCGTCATGAGCACGATGTCGCCCTCCCGCACGACGTACATCGGCACATCGGGGAAGAGCTTGCCGTTGATCGTCCACCAGAGCCCCGGCCGACCGTCGAGGAAGGCCGCCCGACGGCCGAGGCGCATCTCGAAGCGCCGATCCGGCGAGTCCGTCGCGAACCCGATCGGGGCCGGTGAGCCGTACGCCAGTGGGTCGAGGGTGGCGTCAAGGTCCCGGGCCGGGGGCGCCGCGGCGCCGGCCCGACCGATGACCAGCGCGGCGCCGGCGCCGACGTCGAGGCGCACCGCGCTGCCGTCGGGCGGCGTGGTGATCGCGAGGTCGGACCGACCGCCGGCGGCTATCCGGACCGCACGGTCGGTCACGTCCGTCGGACCGTGCACGTCGCGCGCGTCGATCGCGACGAGCCGATACGGCGCGCCGGTCACCGACACGCGGATCGTCCCGCTGTCCGTGTCGACGAACCGCACCCGGACCTGCGACCCCGGCGAGGCGTCCACCCGCTGGACGCCGGTGCGGCCGGCGATCGTGCGCCGACCCTCATAGGTGTGCACCGGCGCGACGAGGTCCGTCGCCGCCGTCGCCGCGGGTTGCGGCGCGGTCTTCGGCAGGATCACGAGCGCTCCGAACAGTCCTCCCTTCACCTGGTCGTGTGAGACCTGGTGGGAGTGGTACCAGTACGTGCCGGGATGCTCGGCCCGGAACCGGTAGACGTACCGACCCCGCTTGGGCACCGCGTCCTGGGTGACCCCGGGGACGCCGTCCTCGGCGTTGGGCACGTCGACACCGTGCCAGTGCAGCGTGATCCCCTCGTCAACGGATTCGTTCACGAGGGTGACCTCGAGCAGGTCGCCCTCGGTCAGCTGGATCGTCGGGCCGGGCGAGGAGTTGTTCAGCGTGAAGCCGCGTACCTTCTCGCCACTGGCGAGGGCGAATGACTGGCTCCGCGCGGTCAGCGTCACCGCCACGGCCGGTGTGCCCTCCGGCCCCTTCAGGTCGGAGACGCTCGTGCCACCGTGGTTGTGCGCGCCTCCGCCCGGGCCGCCCCCGGCGTCCACGAACCCCATGTCCATCACGGAGTACGTCGCGGGCACGAGGCTCGCGTACCAGAAATAGCCGAGCGTGCCCACGATGGCGACCGTCGCCGCGATCGCGACGGCGAGGCCGATCCGCCGCCGCGTCCACCAGCGACGTGCTTCGGTCATGACGCGGCGGTCGCCTCCGCGTCCGATGCGCCCGACGCGCCCGGCGTGCTCGGCGCCGTTGTTGGTGCCCGGGTGGCCTGCCGGCCGGCGAACCCGGCAACGGCGGCCAGGGCGAACGCGTTGATCCCGTGCAGGAGGCCGACCCACGGCGTGGCGAACGACAGCAACGCCAACAGGAACTGCACGACGACGAGCCCGAACACGATCGCGGCGAACCGGACTCCGCCGGGGATCCGGGCGAAGAACGAAATGATCAACAGTATGAGGGCGAGCAGCGGAATGATGAACGTGCCGAAGATGCTGTGTAGCGCCTGCCCGGCGTTGTAGTCGTCGTACTCACCGGTGAACGCCTTGCCGTCGTCCACCGTCCTGAAGACGTCGAACGTGCCGAACGCGATGAACGCGGCCTGGAGCACCACGCCGAGCGCGATGAGCCGAGACAGCCAAACATAGGTTGCTCTCATCGATCCCCTCCCGGTGCGCAGTCGACTTTCGTGGATCACCGTACCCTGAATGTCGATCTCCCCGCTGCCCGCCACGCGTGTCCGCGCGCCGCGAAGGGGATTTCGTGGCGGGTCCTCAGGTGGCATCCTGGCGGGCGGACGCGGGGGTTGGGGTGACGGACGGGATGACGGGCGACGACGCCACTCTGGCGCAGCCGCTGCGGGCTTCCGATCCACGTCGGCTCGGCGAGTATCGGCTGCTGCGCCGGCTGGGCGAGGGCGGCATGGGCGTGGTCTACCTGGCGGCGGCGCCGACCGGGCCGCTCGTCGCGATCAAGGTGATCCGCGCCGACGTCGCCGACGACCCGGACTTCCGGCGGCGGTTCCGCAGCGAGGTCGCCCGGGCCCGGCAGGTGCCGCCGTTCTGCACCGCCGAGGTGCTCGACGCCGACCCGGACCACGAGCCGCCGTACCTGGTCGTCGAGTACGTCGACGGCCCCAGCCTGGCCGACGCGATCCGCGACCGCGGCAGGTTCACACCGGGAAACCTGCACGGCCTGGCGATCGGGGTGGCCACCGCGCTGACCGCCATCCACGGCGCCGGGGTCATCCACCGCGACCTCAAGCCGAGCAACGTGCTGCTGGCACCGGGCAGCCCGAAGGTCATCGATTTCGGCATCGCCCGCGCCCTCGAGGGCAGTGGCGGACACACGCGCACGGACCAGATCATGGGCACGGTCGGTTACATGGCGCCAGAGCGGTTCGGCCCGGCGTCCGCGAACGCGCTCACCCCGGCGGCGGACGTGTTCTCGTGGGGTGCGGTCGTCGCGTACGCCGGCACCGGCCGGGTCCCCTTCGGCGTCGACACGGCGCCGCTGGTGGCGCTGCGCATCATGACCCAGCCCCCGGACCTGGAGGGGTTGACCGGGCCGCTGCGCGAACTGCTCGAAGAGGCGCTGGCCAAGGAGCCGGCCGACCGACCGACCGCGCGCGAGCTGCTCGACCGGCTGCTCGCCGTAGGCCCGGCGCGCCCGATCGACCTCACCGCGACCGCCCCGGCTCCGTCCGGCTCCGCGCCCGCACGGTCAGGCTCGTCCGGCTCCGCGCCCGCACGGTCGGGCTCGTCCGGGTCGCGGGCGACCGCCGGGGTGGGCGCGGAGCCGGAGACCGCGACCAGCCGGCCCGCGACGGCCGCGGCACCGACCATAAAGTTCGGGCCGCTCCGCCGTGGCCGCTGGCGCCCGCTCGGCCTCGCCGCGGCCGCGCTCGTCGCCGTGGGCCTCGTGTTCGCGAGCGTGGCGTCGGGCGTCGTCGGGCTGCCCGAGGCGTTCTCTCCCGGTGGCGGCCCGACGGGGTCGCCGAACGCCACGGCGCCGGCCGGTGCGCCCGTCAACGCGCAGCTCGTATGGCGGGATCGGCTCGACCGGCCATACGGCTGGCACCCGACGGCCGAGCCGAGATTCAACGCGACCTGCGCCTTCGAGCCCGACCTCACGGTCACCGTGAATGTCCGACAGACGGTGTACAAGTGCCCGGGCCTGGCGGACGAGTACACCGACTTCGCGGCGTACGTCGATGTCACTCTGCTCGAGCCGGGCAACTGCGCGGCGATGTGGTTCCGGTTCAACGGCAGCGCCGGGTTCGCGCTGCGGGTCTGCGAAGAGGGGTACGCCTTCGTGACGCACAACCGCGGGGGCGTGAAGATACGGCGTACGATGCCGCTCGCGATCCCACTGAAGACCCCGGTCCGGGTGGGCGTCGCCGCCGAGGGCGACACGTTCCGGTTCTATCGGAACGGAGTTCAGGTCGACACAGCGTTCTCCGACGCGTACGCGGAGGGCAAAGTCGCGCTCGGCATCCTGCAGCGGTCGCTGGCCGACACCCCGCCGTACCGCGTCTCGTTCGCGAATCTCGAGATCTGGGCACCCGGCGCTTGACGCACCGCAACGATCAGGGTGTCGGGCTCCATTCACCCTGCAGGACGAGGCCCTCCGCGGCCGCTGCCGAGCACAGCGTCTTGTCGTACCCCGCGAAGCCAACCGGCTCGCCGGCGAGGCTGGCCATCACGGCCGTCGCGGTTGCCAGCTGTACGCCGTCATACGCGCGCAGCCCGTGCACGCCGACAAGCCTGGCCGCGCGCTCGAGGATGTCCTCTGCCAGCCGGACAACGGTGAATCGGGCGGGCGCTTCGCCGTCGCCGAAGTAGTCTGCCTCGAATGCCGACGTCAGAACGGCTGCCGCATCGGCGGACAGCTCCCCGATGCGATGCTTGCGCCAAATCGCCGCGGGCACCTCGACGCGGGCCAGCTGTGACACGGCGAGCAGTTCGATGGCCCTGACCGCATCGGCGCCCGGTTCGTCCGCGTACAGCTTGACGAGCGCCGAGGAGTCGGCGAACACAATCGCCGTCACCGACGCCCGTCCGCGACCAGTTCGGACAGTGTGGTTCCCGATCCCGCCTCTCGCCGAGCCCGCTCGACCTCCCGGCGATCGGGGCGCCGGCGTTCGCGGCCGCTCGGTGCGAGAAGGCCTGCCCTGGCCAGTCGCTCGCGAAGGCGATCGACGTCAGACGCGGCGTACGCCGGATCCGTCGCCGCTTGTGCGAGCCGGGTGAGGTAGTCATTGAGGCTCCGACCCTCGCGGGCCGCGACCTGCCGAAGACGGTCGACAAGCTCGTCGGGAGCACGCCAGGTGATTTGAGTCATGCATGCATTCTAGACTCGCAGGCATCTCAGACCGTGGGTACTGGTTGCGTCAATAGCAAGACGGACGTACGGTTTGGGCAGGCGTCGGGACGCTCGGCGTCGCCGTATCCGGGCGGGTCGCCGCCGCATACGAAAGACTGCGTGGGGAACTGTCGAGTTCTCCCGGCACGGCAAAGTTGGGAGTGGGACGTGGCCAGCCTCGACACCTTCGGCGCGAAGAGCGAACTGCGCGTCGCGGACGCGAGCTACGAGATTTTCCGCATCGACACCGTGGCGGGCCACGAACGCCTGCCGTACAGCCTCAAGATCCTCCTCGAGAACCTGCTGCGCACCGAGGACGGCGTGAACATCACCGCCGACCACATCCGGGCACTCGGAGCCTGGGAGCCGACCGCCGAGCCGAGCGTGGAGATCCAGTTCACCCCCGCCCGGGTACTCATGCAGGACTTCACCGGCGTTCCATGCATCGTCGACCTTGCCACCATGCGCGAGGCGGTGCGTGAGCTCGGCGGCGACGCGACGAAGGTCAATCCGCTGGCGCCGGCCGAGCTGGTCATCGACCACTCGGTGATCGCCGACCTGTTCGGCCGCGAGGACGCGTTCGCCCGCAATGTGGAGCTGGAGTACGAGCGCAACAAGGAGCGTTACCAGTTCCTCCGCTGGGGGCAGACCGCCTTCAACGAGCTCAAGGTCGTCCCGCCCGGCACCGGCATCGTTCACCAGGTCAACATCGAGTACCTCGCCCGCACGGTCATGGAGCGCAACGGCCAGGCGTACCCGGACACGCTCGTGGGCACCGACTCGCACACCACGATGGTCAACGGCCTGGGCGTGCTCGGCTGGGGCGTCGGCGGCATCGAGGCCGAGGCGGCCATGCTCGGCCAGCCGGTCTCGATGCTCATCCCCAAGGTGGTCGGCTTCAGGCTGCACGGCGAGCTGCCGGAGGGCGCCACCGCCACCGACCTAGTGCTAATGATCACTGAGATGTTGCGCAAGCACGGCGTCGTCGGCAAGTTCGTCGAGTTCTACGGTCCCGGCGTGGCCGCGGTTCCGCTGGCGAACCGGGCCACGATCGGCAACATGTCGCCCGAGTACGGTTCGACCGTCGCGATCTTCCCCATCGACGAGGAGACCGTCAAGTACCTCCAGCTGACCGGCCGCGACCCGCGCCAGGTCGCGCTCGTCGAGGCGTACGCGAAGGCGCAGGGTCTCTGGCACGACCCGGCCGACGAGGCGACCTACTCCGACACGCTCGAGCTGGAACTGTCCACGGTGGAGCCCTCGCTGGCCGGACCGCGCCGCCCACAGGACCGGGTGCCACTCGGGAACGCGAAGACGCTGTTCCGAGCCGCGTTGAAGGAGTACGCGATGCCGCACGAGGGCGTCGACGGCCCGGCCGACGAGGCCGGCGCCGAGTCGTTCCCGGCCAGCGACTCCCCGGCGATCGGGCACGCCGACGACCCGGCCGACGCGCCGCACGACCTCGTCTCGGCCGCGGCCGGGGCGAACGGCCGCCCCAGCCGGCCGACCCGGGTGGTGGCCGCGGACGGGTCGGAGTACGAGCTGGACCACGGCGCCGTCGTCATCGCGGCGATCACGTCGTGCACGAACACCTCGAACCCGCAGGTCATGCTCGGTGCCGCCCTGCTGGCCCGCAACGCGGTCGATCGCGGTCTGGCCAGCAAGCCGTGGGTCAAGACCACGCTCGCGCCGGGCTCCAAGGTGGTCATGGACTACTACGAGCGGGCGGGCCTCACCCCGTACCTCGAGAAGCTCGGTTTCCACCTGGTCGGGTATGGCTGCACCACGTGCATCGGCAACTCCGGTCCGCTGGCGGACGAGATCTCCGAGGCCGTCAACACGGAGGACCTGGCCGTGGTGAGCGTGCTGTCCGGCAACCGCAACTTCGAGGGCCGGATCAACCCGGACGTGAAGATGAACTACCTCGCGTCGCCGCCACTCGTCGTGGCGTACGCCTTGGCGGGCACGATGGACATCGACCTGGCCAACGAGCCGCTCGGCAGCGGCGTGGACGGCGGGCCGGTGTTCCTGCGCGAGATCTGGCCGACCGCACAGGAGATCAACGACGTGATGGCCTCGGCGATCGCGCCGGCACAGTTCGGGCAGAGCTACTCGGACGTGTTCGCCGGCGACGACCGCTGGACCTCGCTGCCCACCCCCACCGGCGACACGTTCGCCTGGGACGCCGAGTCGACCTATGTGCGCAAGCCTCCGTACTTCGAGGGCATGGCCCGCGACCCGCGTCCGGTCGAGGACATCGCGGGCGCTCGGGTGCTGGCCAAGCTCGGCGACTCGGTCACCACGGACCACATCTCGCCGGCCGGCTCGATCAAGCCGGACTCACCCGCCGGTCGCTACCTTGCCGAGCACGGGATCGCGCGCAAGGATTTCAATTCGTACGGCTCGCGTCGCGGCAACCACGAGGTCATGATCCGAGGGACGTTCGCCAACATCCGGCTGCGCAACCAGCTGGTGCCGGGCGTCGAGGGCGGCTTCACGGTCGACCATCTGACCGGCGAGCAGACCACGATCTACGACGCCGCGCAGCGGTACGCCGAGTCCGGCGTTCCGTTGGTGATTCTGGCCGGCAAGGAGTACGGCTCCGGCTCATCCCGCGACTGGGCGGCCAAGGGAACGGCACTGCTCGGCGCACGCACCGTCATCGCCGAGTCGTTCGAGCGGATCCACCGCTCCAACCTGATCGGAATGGGCGTGCTGCCGCTGCAGTACCCGGCCGACGAGACCGCCAACTCGCTCGGCCTTGACGGTACCGAGACGTTCACGATCACCGGAGTGACCGAGCTCAACGAGGGCCGTACGCCCCGCACCGTCCGGGTCAACACCGACACCGGTGTCGAGTTCGACGCGGTGGTACGCATCGACACGCCCGGTGAGGCGGACTACTACCGGCACGGCGGCATCCTGCAGTACGTGCTGCGCAAGATGTTGGGCGACTGAGTCCACGTTCACCGGCGTGCGGGGGGTGCCCGAACACGCGCGGCTCCGCCGCTAGCCTCTAGGCATGGACGACAAGTCGGTGCTGCAGCGGATCAACGAGCTCGTCGACGAGGAGCGCGACCTGCGGACAAGCATGGGACGGGGCAAGATCTCCGCGGACGAGGAGGGTGCGCGGCTCCGCGAGGTCGAGGAGGCCCTCGACCAGTGCTGGGACCTCCTTCGCCGCCGCCGGGCCGCGCGCGAGTTCGGCAACGACCCGGACGCCGAGGAGGCCCGACCCAAGGGCGAAGTCGAGGGCTACCTGCAGTAGCGGCCAACCGCCGCCGGGCCTCACGGCAGCCCGGCCTCACCGCAGCCCGGCCTCGAGCAGAAGGTCTCTGGTCAGCGCGTTGGCGTCCACATCGGACAGACCGCGGGCGGCGAACCAGTCGCTGACGTTGCGTACGTCCCGGGCCAGGAAGTCGGAGCCCTGCGGGTTCGCCACCACGTCGACCACCTGCGGCAGGTCGATCAGGACGAGCCGACCGTCGTGGACCAGCAGGTTGTACGGTGACAGGTCGCCGTGCGCGAGACCGGCACGGGCCAGCACGACCAACGCGTCGACGAGCTGGCGCCACAAGTCCGCAAGCTCGGCCGGACCCGGGCGAAGTTGCGCCAGCCGCGGCGCCGCCTGCCCGGCCTCCGCATCGCCGACGAACTCCAGCAGCACCTCGGTCCCCAGCAGCTGCACCGGGTAGGGCACCGCGACGGCACCGAGCTCGACGCCCAGCGCCCAGAGCCGGCAGAGCGCCCTGAACTCGGCGTACGCCCACTGCCCGGCGATGATCTGTTTGCCGAACGCGGTGCGGTTGGCCATCGCCCGGTTCTCGCGGGATCGCCGGGTGCGCCGGCCCTCGAGGTAGCCTGCGTCGCGGTGGAACAACCGGTGCCCGGCGTCGCGGTAGCGCTTGGCGGCCAGCAGGCACGCGCGGTCGGTGCCGGGTACCGCTCGGCGTATCAGGTGGACGTCGGCCTCCTTGCCCGTTTTCAACACGCCGAGCTCGGTGTCGACCGCGGCGAGCTCCGTGACCAACCAGTCCGGGTACGGGAAGGGGCCGCGCTCACCCGCGGCCGACGCGTCCCAGGTCGACCACCGGTCGCCCTCGGCGGGGCCGTCCGGGTCGGGCCCGGGATCGATGTCGACCGGCGGCTCGTGCCGGCGGCGCTTCAGGATAAATGGGTCGTCGTCGAAGCGACGGTTGCGGCGTGACGGCGCCGCGCGAAGATCATCGTACTCACGCATTCGGGGAATCCCTTGGTCGAATCGGAAGAAGGCAGGGTGACGTGCCGAACGAACGCAGGCATCACGACCTCCTTCCGACCGGCCGGAGAGATCCCGGCGTGGCGCTGACGAGTGTTCCGGGCTCGGGCGGGCGGCCGCAACAGGATTTCCGCCCCGCTCGACCCACGCCGCCACTCTCTCGTCGATCTAGGGCGAATTCTGGTTAGTCGATCTCCGATCACCAGAATCCGCCCTAGATCGACGAGAGGGAGGACGACGGCGCGAGTCAGCCGCCGTGTAGCACGGCGGCGACGGCCGGTATGAGGCCGTCGGCGCTCCGGGTCGGCGCGAACCGCGGTTCGACCCAGCTCCGGCCGCGATGCAGCCACACGCTCGGCAGGCCCACCGCGGCGGCGCCGCCGATGTCCGCCTCGGGGCTGTCTCCGACGACCCATCCGCCGTTCAGACGCATGTGTACGCGTCGCGCCGCAAGCTCGAAAATGCGCGGGTTGGGCTTGCTGACCCCGACCTCCTCCGAGATCACCCAATCGGCGACGAACCGATCGAGTCCGGTCCGGCGGATCTTGGCGTCCTGCTGAAAGGTCGTGCCGTTCGTGACGATCACCGGGACCCAGCCCGCGTCGTCGGCGATCCGCAGGGCGCACGCGACGAGGGGGTCCAGCCTCAGCCCCTCGAGCACTCCCTCGCGCAGCGTATCGACCAGGTCGATGGAGGGTGTGCGGAGCAGATAGCGCTCGCGGATGGCGTCGGCGAGGTCCCACCGGTCGGTGAGCCCGTCGGCGTCTACGGAAAGTAGCCAGTCAAGATCCTCGGCGGGCGCCCCGATGTACGCCAGGTAGCCCTCGGCCCACGCGCGAAACGAGCCCGCACGATCCAGCAGCGTGTTGTCGAGATCGAGGAGCAACAACGGCACGCCGGCACCCTACGTGACTGCGGGCTCTCACAAAAGGGTCCGGAACATGGCCGACCGGTCGAATCGCCGGTCAGCCGATCAGTGCAGCGCGCCGGCCACCGAGGTCCGCACGACGGTCGATGAGCATGCTGTGCGCGGACCGCACGCGCGCCAGCTCGGCCGGTTCCAGCGTCGCGACCACCACGGACTCGCCCTCGTCGGCACCGCGCGCCAGCGCCCGTCCCTCCGGGTCGTAGATCGCCGCGCCGCCGTTGAACCGCCAGTGCTCGGTGCCGCCCACGGAGTTCGCGAACGCGACGTACATCGTGTTGTCGAGTGCGCGCGCCGCGTAGTACAGGTCGCGACGGTGCGCCGAGCCGACCAGGTACCCGCTCGGGCACAGGTAGCCGTGCGCGGCGTCGCCGGCCGCCGCGCGGGCATGCTCCGGAAAGCACCCGTCGTAGCAGACCCCGAGACCAAGCCGCCAGCCGTCGACGGTCAGTGTCGCCCCGCGCTCACCGGGCGCGAACAAGGCGTTCTCGTCTGGCCCCCACAGGTGCTGCTTGTCGTACCCGACGGTGACCGCGCCAGTCCGGTCGACCACCAGCGAGGAGCAGGTTCGCCGGCCGTCCGCGTGCCGGACGGCGGCGCCGACGACGATCACGATCCGCCGGTCGCCGGCCACCGCGCGCAGCGGGTCGAGCCGCGGGTCGGCGACCCGCGCGGCGTCGTCCGCGGCCACGTGGGTCCCGTGCGGGTCCGCACGCAGGCTTGGCGGGTGGTACGCCGAGAGAAACAGCTCCGGCAGCACGACCACGGTCGCGCCGCGGTCCGCCGCCTCGGTCGCCCAGCGGGAGCCCGCCGAGGCGTTGCCGGACACGTCGCCGGGCGCCGGGCTCGCCTGCACGGCGGCCACCACGAGCGGCTGCTCGGGCAGGGGTACGGCTCGCGTGTCGACCACGCCGCCATCCTGCCAGCACAATGGCGGTCGTGACGGACGCGTTCTTCCAGCCCGCCGCCTCCCCCGGTGGCTACCTCGCGACCCCGCACACGGTGGGACCGTGGGACGGTCGCCTGCAACACGCCGGTCCGCCGAGCGCCCTGGTGACCAGGGCGATCGAGGCGACACCATCGTCGATCGAGGGGCCGACCCAGCTCGCCCGGATCACCGTGGAGATCCTCAGCGGCGTACCCGTCGGGGAGGTCGTGGTGAGTGCGGCGGTGGCACGGCCGGGGCGGTCCGTCGAGCTCGTCGAGGCCGAGCTGGCTGCGGGCGGTCGGCCGGTGCTGCGGGCGCGCGCCTGGCGGGTGCGGCTGGCCAAGCTCGACCTTCCGGACGACGCGGTCGCCGACGCGCCGCCGCCCCCGCCGCGCCCGGAGGCGCCGGCCCGCTTCACCGTCCCACATTGGCGGGTCGGCTACCTGGAAGCCATCGAGTGGCGGTTCGCGGAGGGCCACTTCGAACGGCCCGGACCGGCGACGGCCTGGGCGCGGCAGCGGATGCCGCTGGTCGCCGGGGAGGAACCGACCGGCCCGCAGCGATTGATGCTGCTCGCCGACTCCGGCAACGGCCTGAGCCAGATGCTCGACGTCGGTCGCTGGTGGTTCATCAACACCGAGTTGACCGTCCACCTGCACCGGGAGCCGGCCGGCGAGTGGCTGTGCCTGCGCGCGTCATCCACGCTCAGCGACACCGGCGTCGGGCTCGCCGAGACCGAGCTGTACGACGAGGAGGGTCGGATCGGCCGCGGCGCGCAGGCGCTGCTGGTCGGCCCGCGGCCATCCTGAACCGTACGTACGGATTGCATCGCACCACCACACCTGTCACGATCGACTTGTGCCCAGGGTGAGTCAGGACCAGCTCGATGCACGTCGCCGGGAGATCCTGGCCGCCGCGCGGGCCGTGTTCGCCCGGCACGGGTACGAGGGCGCCACGGTCCGCCGCCTGGAGGAGGAGACCGGGCTGTCCCGCGGCGCCATCTTCCATCACTTCCGCGACAAGGACTCGCTGTTCCTCGCGGTGGCCGAGGACGATGCGGCCGCGATGGTGGAGACGGTCACGCGCAACGGTCTCGTGCAGGTGATGCGTGACCTGCTGGCCCGGCGGGACTCACCGGAGACCGCCGGCTGGCTGGGCAGCCAGCTCGAGGTGTCCCGGCGGCTGCGTACCGACCCGGACTTCGCCAAGCGGTGGGCCGCCCGGTCGGACGCGATCGCCGCGGCGACCCGGGAGCGGCTCCGGCGGCAGCGCGAGGCCGGCGTCCTGCGCGACGACGTGCCGCTCGACGTGCTCGCGCAGTTCCTGGAGCTCGCGTACGACGGGCTCGTCCTGCATCTCGCCATGGGACGGCCCGCCGACGACCTGGGGCCGGTGCTCGACCTGGTCGAGGAGGCGGTGCGGCGCCCAGGGTAGCCGCCCGCACGGCGTATGCGCGCCTCCCCGCCTCCTCGCCTCGTGCGGGCGCGACCGTCGTGCGGCAGGATCGGCGGCATGGATCTCGGACTTGCCGATCGGGTCTACGTGTTGACCGGTGCCTCCCGGGGGCTCGGGTACGCGACCGCCGAGTGTCTCGTCGCGGACGGTGCACGCGTCGTCATCTCCGCACGCGACCCGGGGCATGTGGCAGAGGCGGTGCAGAAGCTGGGCGGCGAGGAGCGGGCCCTGGGCGTCGCCGCGGACCTCGCGGACCCGGGCACCGCCGACCGTCTCGTCCACACCGCGACCGAGGCGTTCGGTCGGCTCGACGGGGCGCTCATCTCGGTCGGTGGCCCGCCCCGCGGCACCGCCGCGCGCGTGAGCGACGACCAGTGGCGGGCCGCGTTCGAGACCGTGTTTCTCGGTGCCGTGCGCGCCGCGCGTACGGTCGCCGGTGCCCTCGACCGCGGTGGCGCGATCGGGCTCGTCCTGTCGAGCTCGGCCCGCAGCCCGATCGCCGAGCTGGGCATCTCCAACGGCCTGCGTCCGGGGCTCGCCGGCGTCGCGAAGGACATGGCCGACGAGTACGCCCCGCACGGCATCCGCGTCGTCAGCCTCCTGCCGCACCGCATCCTCACCGACCGCAACCGGGAGCTGTTCGCGGCGACCGGCGACGCCGCGCGGGCGCAGGCGGACGCCGAGGCCGCGATCCCCATGCGGCGGCTCGGCGACCCGGCCGAGTTCGGGCGGGTTGCCGCGTTCCTGCTCTCGCCCGCGGCCAGTTACCTCACCGGTCTGTCGATCCCGGTCGACGGCGGCGCCGTGCGCTCGCTTTGACAGACCCGGGCCGCATCGCGGGCTCGCCGCGCGCGCAAGTCCGTCAGAGTTGGGCCCTCGGCCGGCGCTCCACGCCCGACTCTGACGGAGTTGGGCCCTCGGCCGCGCTCCAACCCCCGACTCTGACAGAGTTGCAGCGTGGGTGACGGACCGGCGCACGAAGCCGCGGATGGGGTGCTCGACGTGGCGCCGACGCGACCCACGCGGGCGGAGCTGTCGGCCGCCGCTGGCCGCACCATCCCGGACGTCATCGCGCCCGGCCTGACCGTGCTGTTCTGCGGCATCAACCCAGGGCTGTACTCGGCCGCGACGGGCCACCACTTCGCGCGCCCGGGCAACAGGTTCTGGCGAGCGCTGCACCAGGCCGGTTTCACCGACCGTCAACTGCACCCCTCGGAGCAGGCCGAGCTGCTTGACCGGGGCCTCGGCGTGACCAACCTCGTCGACCGCGCGACCGCCCGCGCGGACGAACTCACCGTGGACGAGCTCCGGGCGGGGGCGCCGGCGCTGGCCGCGAAGGTGAACCGCTACGAACCCGTCTGGGTGGCGGTCGTCGGCGTCACCGCGTACCGCATCGCGTTCGAACGGCCGGAGGCGTCGCTCGGCCGACAGCCGGAGCGGCTCGCGAGCGTCCGAGTCTGGGTGTTGCCGAACCCGAGCGGGCTCAACGCGCACCACACGCCCGACACGCTCGCCGCGGCGTTCGCCGAGCTGCGGGCGGCGGCCGTCGGGTGAGGCTGGAACGCCGCGCGGTCACTCGCCTTCGCGATAGTCGCGCGGCACCATGACCACCTCGGGCTCGGCCTCCCCAGTGAACGGGACCGGCGACTCGGCGACCGCGAACTGGGTCCGGTACAGCTCGGCGTAGAGGCCACCCACCGCGACGAGCTCGTAATGCGTGCCCCGCTCAACGATCTTGCCACGGTCCAGCACGACGATCAGGTCGGCGTCGCGCACGGTCGACAGGCGGTGTGCGATGACCAGGGCCGTGCGGCCGGTCAGCGCGACCGAGAGGGCCCGCTGCACCGCCGCCTCGGACTCGGAATCGAGGTGCGCGGTCGCCTCGTCGAGAATGACGATCGAAGGCGCCTTGAGGAGCAGCCGGGCGATCGCGATGCGCTGCTTCTCGCCGCCGGAGAACCGGTAGCCGCGCTCGCCCACGACGGTATCGAGCCCGTCGGGGATGGACCGGACCAGGTCGGCGACCTGCGCCCCGGCCAGCGCCTCCCACAGCTCCTCGTCGGTGGCGTCCGGCTTGGCGTACCGCAGGTTCTCGGCGATCGTCTCGTGGAACAGGTGCGAATCCTGCGTGACCACGCCGATCGTGTCGCGCAGCGACGCTAGCGTGGCGTCGCGCACGTCGACGTCACCGACGAGCACCGCGCCGTCGGTAACGTCGTAGACCCGCGAGAGCAGCATCGACAGCGTGGACTTGCCCGCGCCGGACGGGCCGACGAGCGCCACCATCTGGCCCGGCTCGACCACAAAGGACACACCGCGCAGCACGGGCTCCGAGGCCGTCCGGTCGAGCGTCGCCACGTCCTCGAGTGAGGCCAGCGACACCTCGGCTGCGGTCGGGTAGCGAAAGCGCACATCCCGGAACTCGATGCGCCCAGAGCCCCGCGGGATCGGCACCGCGCCCGGCCTCTCGGCGATGGCCGGCGTCAGGTCGAGCACCTCAAACACTCGGTCGAACGACACCAGCGCGCTCATCACGTCGACCCGAACGTTGGACAGCGCCGTCAGCGGCCCGTAGAGCCGGGTCAGCAGCAGCGCGAGCGCCACGACATCGCCCGGACTGAGCCGGCCGTGCACCGCGAGCCACCCGCCCAGGCCGTACGTGAGCGCCTGCGCCAGCGACGCGACGAGCAGCATCGCCACGAAGAACGTCCGGGAGTACATCGCCTGCTCGATGCCGATGTCGCGGACGCGCCGCGCCCGATCGCCGAAGCGGCGCGCCTCCTCGTCTGGCCGCCCGAACAGCTTGACCAGCAGTGCGCCGGCAACCCCGAAGCGCTCGGTCATCGTCGCGTTCATCTGCGCGTCGAGGTTGTACGCCTCCCGGGTGATCTCGGCCAGCCGCCGGCCGACCCGACGCGCCGGCACGATGAAGGCGGGCAGCAGGATCAGCGACAACACGGTGATCTGCCAGGACAGCGCGAACATGACGCCGGCGGTCAGTGCGAGCTGGATGACGTTGCTGACCACGCCGGACAGCGTGGTCGTGAACGCCCGCTGCGCCCCCAGCACGTCGTTGTTGAGCCGGCTGACCAGCGCCCCGGTCTGGGTGCGGGTGAAGAACTGCAGCGGCATGCGCTGTACGTGGTCGTACACCTGAGTCCGAAGGTGGAGGATGATGCCCTCGCCGATGCGCGCGGAGTACCACCGCTGGGCCAGCGACAGCAGCGCATCGACGACGGCCAGCGCGGCGATGAACAGCGCCAGCCGGACGACCGTGGCGCCGGCGTCCGCCTTGCCACCGGTGATCGCGGTGACGACCCGGCCGGCGAGGACCGGCGTGGCCACCCCGATGATGGCCGAGGCCACGACCGCGACCAGGAAGATGGCGATCGCGCCGCGGAAGGGGCGGGCGAACGCGAGGACCCGGCGGGCGGTCCCACGGGACAGCCGGTGCTCGTCCACCTCGTCCCGATTGCGCAGGGACCGCAGCATGCCCCAGCCGGCCATGCCCGCGCCGCCCATGGGGTGAGTCACCCGGTCACCTCCGCGCCAACCCTACGTCGGGCCCAGTCTGGCCGACGGGTATGACAACTGTTCAGGTAACAGGCATCTTCCCGGGCGGTCCTTACGCTCAGGGCGAACGACACTGCCCGTGCTACTCCCCCGCGCCGGCCAGGTCACGCAGGCGGCGCGTCTGTGCCTCACGCTCGGCGGCCTCCTGCTCGGCGTACGACCGGCCGGCCGCGCCGGCCAGGAGCGCCTTGATCTCGATCACCGCGTCCCGCGGGCCGGCGAGCACCGCGGCGGTCAGGTCGGCCACGGCGGGGTCCAGCTCCGGCCGCGGCACGACGACGTTCGCCAGCCCGATGCGGTCGGCCTCGGCGGCACCGACCCGCCGGCCGGTCACGCACAGCTCGAGCGCCCGGGCGTACCCGACGAGTTCGACCAGACGCTTCGTGCCGCCCAGATCCGGCACCAGGCCAAGGGTCACCTCGGCCATCGAGAGCTGGGCATCGTCGGCCAGCACACGGACGTCACAGGCGAGCGCCAACTGGAAGCCGGCACCGATCGCGTGGCCCTGCACGGCGGCGACGGTGACCAGATCCGGGCGGCGCAGCCAGGAGAACGCCTCCTGGTACTGCGAAATCTGTGCCGCGCACTCCTCGGGGGCCAGCTGGACGAGGCGGGCGAACGCCGGACCGCGCGTCTCCGCGAGGTCGATTCCGGCGGAGAAGGCCCGGCCCTCGCCCCGGACCACGGCCACCCGGACATCGCCCGGCAGCTCCCGCCCGATCCGGCGGAGCTCCGTCCACATCGCAATGTGTTGAGCGTTGAGAACGTCGGGCCGGTCCAACGTGACCGTCGCGACCGGCCCGTCGCGGTACAGCCGTACACCCGGCGCGGTCACGGGTGGAGCCGACTGAACAGGTGCGGGGCGTGCGCGGCTTCGCGGTTCACGCCTTCTTGCGGCGGCGGGCACCGCCCCGCTGACGCAGCTGCACGCCGGACTCGGTCAGCACGCGGTGGACGAACCCGTACGAGCGGCCCGTGGACGACGCCAGGGCTCGGATGCTCTCGCCGTTGGTGTACCGCTTGACCAGATCCTTGGCGAGTGTCTGGCGCTCGGCCCCGACGATCCTGCGACCCTTCTCAGTACTGGTGGCTGTGCCGGTGGCTGCCATGTTGATTCCTCACGTCCCAGACTGTGCGGTTCGATGCGGTCCCACCTATTAGACCGCCTCCGACGATCATGCGCTAGATATCAAGTCCGCGCCAACCGACACGCATCGTGTTGTCACCAACCCGATACCGTGGTGCGCCGTGACCACTGATGAGCCCGGGTCGGCGCGGCGATCCGAACGCCGCGACCTCCTTGGTTGGGCCGTGTTCGTGGCCGCCGGGCTCGTGTTCACGTGGCTCGCGGTTCGCGGCGACGCTCGCCTCGGCACGGCCGGCGCGCCGTTTCTCGGGGCGTACCAACTGCGGCTCGTGCCCGGCACGGTGCTGGCGCCGGCGGTCGCCGCTGTGGGGTTGGCGTTGGCCGCGCGGCGGCGGCTGGACCGACTGCCGTGGCCGGCGGTCTCCGCGGTGGGTTGCCTCGCCCTCTTCGCCTGGGCGGTGGCGTTGGCCCTCGTCGACGGCGCCGCCGGACTGACCCGCGGCCTGACCACGGAGGACAACCGCCTCATCGACGTCGATGACGTGGGCGGCGACCCGCTACGGTACCTTCGGACGTTCGCCGCACACGCGAGCCTGCAGGCGCTGGCGACGCGGGGCCATCCGCCGGGGCCCGCGCTGCTGCTGTGGGGGTTGCAGCGGCTCGGCGTCACCAACCACGTCGCGCTCGGGTTGCTGGTCACCGCGGTGGCCGCGCTGCTCGCACCGCTGGTGCTCTCGGCCGTACGCGGGGTCTGCGGCGAGGACGAGGCCCGGCGCTTCCTGCCGGTGCTGACTCTGGCCCCGTACGCGGTATGGCTGGCCGGCGGAATGGACGCCGTCGTCGCGACGCTGGGCGCGGCCATGGTCGCGGCCGGTGTGCGGGCCAGCGACCACCGCCGAACCGGGCTGCGCGCTGCCGGCTGGGCAATGACCAGCGGCGTGCTCCTCGGCGTTGCCGCGATGTTTTCGTACGCCGTGCCCTGGCTGGGGCTGTCCGTCGTCTGCCTCTACTTCGCGCGGCGGCGGGCGGCGCTCAACGTGCTGACCGGGATCGGCGTGCTGCTCCCGGTCGCCGGTGTGGAGCTGCTCGGCTTCGGCTGGGTGGACGGGCTCAGCGCCGCGCACGCCGACTTCGCGGTCCGCATCGGGCCACACCGGTCCGCGGTGTGGTGGGCCGGCATCAGCCTCGTGGCGCTGGCGCTCGCGGCGGGACCGCCGCTGTACGCGAGCCTGCGCAAGACGCGTAACACGCCCGGCTGGCCGTTCCTGGTGGGTGCCGGCGCCGCGGTCCTTTTCTCCGTCGCCGCCGGTTTCGCCCGCGGCGGGGTCGAGGACGCGTGGCTCACGTTCTTTCCCTGGCTCACCGTGGCGGCCGTCGCGCCGCAGCGACAGGCCGGACCGCCCGTGCCAACGCCGCTGCTGCTCGTCGGGGTCGGTGCGGCCACCGCAGTCGTCATCGAGGCGGTGCTGGCGACCGCCCGCTGACCGCCACCCCGGCCAAACTCCGTCAGAGGTGGGCGCTTGGCCGGCCGACGACACCCCTAATGTGACGGAGTCGGGAAGGCGGACGAGCGGGCCTCAGGCCAGCTCGACGAGCTCGAGCAGGTCGTCGCTCCAGGCATCCTCGTCGCCGTCCGGCAGCAGGACCGCCCGGTCCGGCTTCAGCGCCTGGACCGCGCCCGGGTCGTGGGTGACGAGCACGATCGCGCCGGAGTAGCGCGCGATCGCGTCGAGTACCTGCTCGCGGCTGACGGGGTCGAGGTTGTTGGTCGGCTCGTCGAGCAGCAACACGTTCGCGCCCGAGCAGACGAGCGTCGCCAGCGCCAGCCGGGTCTTCTCGCCACCGGAGAGCACGCTGGCGGGTTTCAGCACGTCGTCGCCGGAGAACAGGAACGCACCCAGGATTCTGCGCAGCTCGCCGTCGGTCTGGTCCGGCGCGGCGCCACGCAGGTGGTCGAGCACCGACCGCGTGACGTCCAACGTCTCGTGCTCCTGCGCGTAGTACCCCACCCGCAGACCGTGCCCCGAGCGCACCTCGCCCGTGTCCGGCTCGAGTACGCCGGCGAGGATGCGCAACAGCGTCGTCTTGCCGGCACCGTTCAGTCCGAGAATGGCCACCCTCGACCCACGGTCGACGGCGACGTCGATGTCGCAAAAGACCTCCAGAGAACCGTACGATTTGGACAGTCCCGACGCGGTCAGCGGGGTACGCCCGCACGGCGCGGGGGTGGGGAAACGCACCTTGGCGACCCTGTCTGCGGCCCGCTCGGACTCAAGGCCCGACAGCAGCCTCTCGGCCCGGCGGGCCATGTTCTGCGCGGCCACCGCCTTCGTCGCCTTGGCTCGCATCTTGTCCGCCTGCGCCATCAGCGCGCCGGCCTTCTTCTCGGCGTTGGCGCGCTCGCGGCGGCGTCGGCGCTCGTCGGTCTCGCGCTGCTCCAGGTACGTCGTCCAGCCGACGTTGTAGACGTCGACGACCGATCGGTTCGCGTCGAGGTACCACACCTTGTTGACGGCCGCCTCGAGGAGTCCCGCGTCGTGGCTTATAACGATCAGTCCGCCGCGGTGCGCCGCCAGGAAGCCCCGCAGCCAGCTGATCGAGTCGGCGTCCAGGTGATTCGTCGGCTCGTCCAACAACAGCGTGCCGCCGCCGTTCTCGGCCGCGTCCCGGAACAGGATCCGGGCGAGCTCGATGCGCCGCCGCTGACCGCCGGAGAGGGTGCCGATCGGCTGCGCCAGCACGCGGTCGGGCAGCCCGAGGTTGGCACAGATCCGGGCCGCCTCGGCCTCCGCGGCGTACCCGCCGAGGCTTGCGAACCGGTCCTCGAGCGCCCCGTACCGGCGTACGAGCGAATCGGTAGGGTCGTCGGCGAGCTGCGTCTCGACCCGCTTCAGGTCCGCGAGCAGGGCGTCCAGGCCGCGGGCGGAGAGCACGCGGTCGCGCGCGGTGACCTCGAGGTCGCCCGTGCGCGGGTCCTGCGGCAGGTAGCCGACCGCACCGCGGCGGTCGACGCGGCCGGCGTACGGCAGGCTCTCGCCGGCCAGGACCTTCAGCGTGGTCGTCTTCCCGGCGCCATTGCGGCCGACGAGGCCGATCCGGTCGCCGGGCTGAACCCGCAGCGTGGTGTCGCCGAGCAGGATGCGCGCTCCGGCGCGCAACTCCAGGCCGGTGGCAGTGATCATGGAAAGGAACTCGCTCTCGGAATCGAAGGCTGTCTCGGGCGCACGAAACCGCCGGCGGACCGTCGGTCCGTCGGCGCGAAGCCGTCAGCCTTCGCAGAGCAGCACCCGTCGAGTGTAGCGGGCGCGCGTCACCGCCTTCAGCGGATTAGGGTGCAAGATCCACGGGTATCGCAGAGGACGTCGCGCCCCGCCGGGCGCATCTAGGACAAAAACGGACGAGGCCATCGTGGAGATCAACGAAAGAGCGGACGTTGACACGAGTCAGGTCGAAGACAAGCGCGGCGGTGGCGGTGGCGGGTTCCGCGGCGGGGGCGTACCGATCCCGCTGCCGAGCGGCCGAGGCGGCTGGATCGGACTGATCGTCACGATCCTGCTGGCGCTGGTCGGTGGCGGATTCGGCGTCAACCAGCTCACCGACGGCGGCGGCGGCGATACGCAGCTGAACTGCGACAAGAGCAACCCGAACCGGTTCCAGGAACGCGACTGCCGGAACGCGCTGTACGTCAACTCCATCCAGAACTACTGGCAGAACGCGCTGCCGCAGACGTTCGGCACACCGTATCGGCAGGCCAAGACGACGTTCTTCTCCGGCGCCGTGGAGACCGGCTGCGGCTCGGCCGACGCCGGCGTCGGGCCGTTCTACTGCCCGCCCGACCAGAAGGTCTACATCGACCTGAGCTTCTATGACCTGCTCGCCTCCCGGCTGGGCGCGGCCGGCGAGTTCGCCCAGCCGTACGTGCTCGCCCACGAGTACGGGCATCACGTGCAGACCCTGCTCGGCATCGAGGCGCAGGTACGCCGCGCCCAGCAGCGCGACCCGGGCAACACCAACCGGTACTCCGTGATGCTGGAGCTACAAGCCGACTGCTTCGCCGGCGTCTGGGCCAAGCACGCGACCGAGACGGCGGACATGCAGGGCGATCCGATCTTCACCAGCATCACCGACCAGGACATCAAGGAGGGCCTGGACGCGGCCGCGGCCGTCGGCGACGACGCCATCCAGAAGAAGTCCGGCGGCCAGATCGACGAGTCGCAGTTCACGCACGGCACCTCGGCGCAACGGCAGCACTGGTTCAGCCAGGGGCACGACACGGGCAACCCGAAGGCGTGCGACACGTTCGGCAACGCGCTCTGATCCCTATCACCTGCCTCCGAGGATCGGCGGGCCGGTTGACACATGACACCGCGGGTCCCGAGAAGGCTCCAGAACGACGACTAACCCGGGCCTGTGGCGGCTGCCAGCTCCGTTAGCCGGCGTTCGAGGAACCGCCGTTCGGCACCGTCGTCGGTGAGTTTCCTCGCACGTCGATAGGCGTCACGCGCCTCGTCGGTCCGCCCGAGGCGCTTCAAGAGCTCCGCCCTGACCGAGTGCAGGTAGCGGAAGTCGTCGAGACCAAGTCCGTCGACGATGCGCAGGCCGGCCTCGGGGCCTTCGGTCTCGGCGATGGCGATGGCCCGGTTCAGCTCCACGACGGGTGAGCGGGTCAGGCGGGTGAGCTCGCCGTACAGCGCCGCGATCTGCGTCCAGTCGCACGGCGCCGCGGCGTGCAACGAGGCGATGGCGGCCTGCAGGACATAGGGCCCGCGGCCGCCCAGGGCGAGCGCCCGGTCGAGCTCGGCGCGTCCGTCGGCGATCTGCTCGGTGTTCCAACGTGACCGGTCCTGATCGCCGAGCAGAACGAGCTCGCCGTCGCTA
>DASXRQ010000227.1:0-48061 GCA_036506495.1 Micromonosporaceae bacterium
GGCATCGATCTGCGCACGGATCTGCTCGCTGGGCGATACTCGACGAGACACGGGCGTAGTCCTTCCTGTCGACGACTTGGCGGTC
This sequence comes from Micromonosporaceae bacterium, assembly GCA_036506495.1. Lineage (GTDB taxonomy): Bacteria > Actinomycetota > Actinomycetes > Mycobacteriales > Micromonosporaceae > DASXRC01. Next base: position 86 of record DASXRQ010000227.1, read on the forward strand.
TCGAAAGGAACCTACGTCCGTTGTCATTTACACCACCCCAGGGACACGACCGCGCGCCGTCTTCCTGCCCAACTCCGTCAGAGTTCGGCCGCAGACGCCGCGGGGGCGGCCTGACCACGGGCGCCGCGTGTCCCGCGATCGGGAATCCGTTACGGTGCCCGCATGTCCGTCGCGGTCGTCACCGACTCCACCGCGTACCTGCCCGCCGACCTGGTCGAGGCGAGCCGGATTACGGTGGTTGCGCTATCGGTCATCGTCAACGGCGTGGAGGGCCTCGAGGGCCGGGACGTGACGCCCGCCGACGTCGCCCGGGCGCTGGGCGCCCGCCGGCACTCGGTGACCACCTCGCGGCCGTCCCCCGCCGAGTTCGCCGCCGCCTACCGGCGGTTGTTCGATGGGGGTGCCACGGGCGTGCTCTCGGTGCACATCTCCGGCGCGCTCTCCGGCACCGGCGAGGCGGCCGCCCTGGCGGCGGCCGAGGTGGGCGACGGAGTGGCGGTGGTGGACTCGCGATCGACCGGGATGGGCCTGGGCTTCCCGGTGCTAGCGGCCGCCGCGGCCGCCGCGGCGGGCGGGGATCTGGCGTCCGTACGCGAGGCCGCGCTGACCGCCGTGGAGCGTACGAACACGTTCTTCTACGTGGACACGCTCGAGTTCCTGCGCCGTGGTGGCCGGATCGGCGCGGCGTCGGCGCTGGTCGGCACGGCGCTGTCGGTCAAGCCGATTCTGCACGTCGCGGACGGCGCGATCGTCCTGCGCGACAAGGTCCGCACCGCCAGTCGGGCGCTGGCGCGGCTGGTCGACCTCGCGGTCGAGGCGGCCGGGGCTGGCGACGTGGACATAGCCGTGCACCACCTTGACGCACCCGAACGCGCCGAAGCCCTGCTGGATCGGCTCGCCTCGCTGCTTGGCGACCGGATCCGGGAGCGCTCCATCACGGAGCTCGGCGCGGCGGTCGCCGCGCACGTGGGGCCCGGCATGGCCGCGGTCGTGGTGCATCGGCGCGCATAGCGTCGGACCGTGCGGCGGCTGGACCTCGGTGCGCAATAGCACACCGTGGCTTGATCAGGCGGTTGTGCACAGATCGGCGGTCTGTCCACAACGGAGGGTGAGAGATCCGTCTGGGCGGCCGCGGGCCGGCTACCGTTTCGCCGTGCGCGAGGGGGAGGAAGAGCAGGCAGCGGTCCGCCGACGGCTGCGCCACCTCGTCGAAAAAGCGCCGATACCCGCGGGGTCGGCGGCTCCGATCGCCGACGAGAGCCACGGTTGGTCGGGTGCTGGTGCCTTCGCCGCGAGTGCCTTTGACCCGGGTCGGCGCGGGGTACGGGTGCTGGCCGTGGTCGCGGCGCTCGTCGTGCTCCTCGCCGCGGTGCTGGCGTGGCGAGCGCGGCCGAGGGCGGAACCTGTTGCGTCGCCGCCGCTAGACACGCCGTCTGCGCCCGCGTCCGTCGCCGCATCCGGCGAGATCATCGTCGCGGTCGCCGGCCGGGTCCGACGGCCAGGGCTGGTGCGCCTGCCGGCTGGGGCCCGGGTCGCCGACGCGCTGACCGCGGCCGGGGGAGTGCTGCCCGGCACCGACGTCGCGTTCCTGAACCTGGCCCGCCTCGTCGCCGACGGCGAACTGATCGTCGTCGGGGTCACCCCGCCGCCCGGCGCACCCGACAGCGGCGGCGGGCCGGGCGGCTCGGGTGGCACGGTGGGCGCGGGCGAGAAGGTCAACCTGAACACCGCGACGCTCGCGCAGCTGGATTCGCTGCCCGGCGTCGGGCCCGTGCTCGCCCAGCGGATCCTCGACCACCGCGCTCAGCACGGCGCGTTCCGCTCGGTCGCCGAGTTGCGCCAGGTCGACGGCATCGGCGACGCCCGCTACGAGCAGCTCAAAGATCTCGTGACGGTCTGAGGCCCGCGGTCGGCTCTGTTCCAGGTCCACGACGAGACCGGCGGTCGCGACGCCGGCCTCCGCCGCGGACAACGGTGGCGTACCCGAAGGACGATCTGCATACCAGGCGGCCGCGTGATCGGGGCGCTGTCCACAGTCGACGGGCTCATCCACAGGTACGCCGGCGACCGAGTGCGGCCGAGGTAGGCCGCTTCGTAGCGTGCTCGGCATGCCGGGTGCGTGGTCCTCGACGCGGCGCGACCTCCCCGACCTGCGGCTGGCCGGGGCGGCGCTCGGCACCTGGCTCGCCGCGTTTGGTGCGCTGTCGCTCTCCGCGCGTACCACCGTTGTCGTCGCCGGTGTGGCCGCCGTTGCGGCGGGCGTGGCCGCGGCGACCGTTAGCCACGCGGGCGGACGTCCGCTCGCGTGGGGGTGGGTCGCGGTCGCGGTGCTGCTCGGAGTCGTGTGCGGAGCCACGGCCACGGCCGCGCGCACCTCGGTGCGTGACGCCGAACCGCTGGCGGGCCTCGCCCGCGGCCGCGCCGCAGTGGTGGCCGAGCTGGTGGTGCGCGATGACCCACAACTCATGCCGGGTGTTCGCCCGCGCTGGCTCGTCGTGGCCGATGTGCGCCGGTTAACCGTTGACGGCGTCGCGGGCACCACCGAGATCCGGCTCGCCGCCAGCGTGGTCGTGCTGGCCACGAACGAAGCCTGGCGGGGCCTACTGCCGGGACAGCGCGTCATCGCTGCCGGCCGCCTCCTGCCGCCCCAGCGCGGCGACCTGCGGGCGGCCGCCTTGTCGACCAGCCAGCCACCGCGGCGCGTGGGCGAGGCACCATGGGTGCAGCGAGCGGCCGGAACCCTGCGCGCCGGGCTGCAGCGCGCGTGCGCGCCGCTGCCCGACCGGCCCGGTGGGCTGCTCCCGGGGCTTGTGGTCGGCGATACCAGCCGGCTCGATCCCGCCGTCGCCGACGACTTTCGGGCGACCGGTATGACCCACCTCGTCGCCGTCTCGGGCGCCAACGTGGCGATCGTGATCGGCTGCGTGCTGCTTCTGGCGCGGGGGATCAGGGCTGGCCCGCGGCTGACCGCGACGGTGTGTGCCGTGGCCCTCGCCGGGTTCGTCGTGCTCGCTCGGCCATCGCCGAGCGTGTTGCGCGCGGCAGCGATGGGTGCGCTGGGGGTTGTCGCGTTGGCGTCGGGCCGGCCGCGGGCCGCGGTGCCCGGGCTGTGCGCCGCGATCGTGGTTCTCGTCGTGGTCGACCCGGAGCTGGCCGGCGATCCGGGGTTCGCGCTGTCGGTGCTGGCGACCGGCGGCCTGCTGCTGATCGCGCCGCGTTGGCGGGACGCGTTGCGCGCCCGTGGGGTACCGGCGGGTGTCGCCGAGGCGCTGGCGATCCCGGCCGCCGCACAGCTCGCGTGCGCCCCGGTGATAGCCGGACTGTCCGGCACGGTCAGCCTGGTAGCCGTCCCGGCGAACCTACTGGCGGTGCCCGCGATCGCCCCGGCGACGGTGCTGGGCGTCGTGGCGGCGGTGGTGTCGCCGGTGTGGCCGGCGGGCGCGCAGTTCGCTGCCTGGCTGGCCGGTTGGCCGGCCGCCTGGCTGGTGGCGGTGGCTGGCCACGGTGCACGGCTGCCGGGTGGGACGCTGCCGTGGCTCGGCGGGTGGGCCGGGGCGCTCCTGCTGGCCGGCGTCACCGTCGCCTTTCTGGTGGCGGCGCGCCGCCGGCATGTTCGACGGCTGGCCGCCGTCGTCGCGGTGGCCGCCGTCGTCGGCGCGCTGCCGGTGGGGCTGGTGGCGGGCGGCTGGCCGCCCGCCGGCTGGCTGATGGTCGTGTGCTCGGTGGGGCAGGGCGACGCCGTCGTGCTGCCGACCGTGCCCGGCGCCGCCGTCGTGGTCGACGCGGGTCCCGACCCGGGACCGATCGACGGCTGCCTGCGGCGGTTGGGCGTGCGCACCGTGCCGCTGTTGGTGGTCACGCATTTCCACGCCGACCACGTCGGCGGCATCGACGGGGTATTGCGCGGCCGCGGCGTCGCCGCCATCGTCACCACGGCGTGGCCGGAGCCCGTCGCCGGCCAGGAGTCGGTGGCCCGAGCCGCAGCCGCACGGCGGATTCCATTAGGTGTGGCTCCGGTCGGCTGGAGCGACACCCTCGGCGGGCTGACCCTCACGGTGATCGGTCCGCCCCGGCCGATCGTCGGGACGCGATCCGATCCGAACAACAACTCGCTCGTGCTGCGCGTCCGCCAGCGCGGGATCGATCTCCTGCTGGCCGGCGACGCGGAGAACGAGGAGCAGCAAGGGCTGTTGGACCGGGTCGGGCCCAGTGGGCTCCGTGCCGCCGTGCTCAAGGTGGCCCACCACGGCTCCGCGTACCAGGAGCCAGCGTTCCTCGACGCGGTCGACCCGGCCATCGCGATGGTGTCGGTGGGTGTCCACAATCTGTACGGGCATCCGAACGCGTCGGTCCTCGGCAAGCTGGCCCGCGATGGCGCGCGCGTGTTGCGCACCGACCGCGATGGTGACCTGGCGGCGGCGTGGACCGGAGGCCGACTGGCCGTGGCGGCGCGTGGATACGGGCCCGGTGGCCACCCGCCGTGACGATGACGCAGCCCGCCTCGGACGACGTGTCCGAACGAGCCGGCGTCCCCCAGCCCGTCGGGGGCGCGTGGAAGTATGGCGGCGTGACGCCGGCTCCCCCCGCTCCCGTCGTGCTCGTGCTCGGCGACGAGGACCTGCTCGTCGTGCGCGCCGTCGCACACGCCGTTGACGCGGCTCGGGTGGCGGACCCGGCGGCCGACGTCCGCGAATACGAGGCCGGGGCGCTGACGCCGGCCGAGATGGCCGAGATGCTCAGCCCGTCGCTGTTCGGGGGGCGGCGCGTCCTCGTCGTGCGGTCCGGGCAGGACGCCCGCAAGGACCTCGTCGCGGCGTTCCTGGCGTACGCCGAGGCGCCCGACCCGGAGGTGAGCCTCGTGGTCACGCACGCCGGCGGGGCCAAGGGGAAGGCGCTCGCGGACGGCCTGCGGGCAGCGGGAGCGACGGTGGTGTCCGCGGCGCGGCTGACCCGGCACCGCGACCGGGTCGAGTTCGTCCGCGCCGAGGTGCACCGGCTCGGCGGCAAGTGCACCGAGGACGCGGCAGAGGCGCTGCTCGTCGCCGTCGGCAACGACCTGCGCGAGCTGGCCTCGGCGTGCTCGCAGCTGATCGCGGATACCGACGGGCGCATCGACGCCGACACAGTGGCTCGTTACTACCGGGGTCGGGCGGAGGTGAGTGGCTTCACCGTCGCCGATGCGGCGATGGTCGGCGACGTGCCGGGGGCCTTGGAGGCGCTGCGGTGGGCCCTGCACGTCGGCGTCGACCCCGTGCCGATCGCGGATGCGCTCGCCGACGGCGTCCGGACCGTGGCGCGGGTGGCCGCGGCCGGGCGCGGCAATGCGTACCAACTCGCGGGCGGTCTTGGCCTGCCCGCGTGGAAGGTCGAGCGCGCGCAGCGACAGGCGCGGGGCTGGACCCCGGAGGGCCTGGTCGAAGCGATGCTGGCCGCGGCCGCTTGCAACGCCGAGGTGAAGGGCGGCGCGGACGACCGCGGGTACGCCCTGGAGCGCGCGATCTTCGCGGTCGCCGCGGCACGGCAAGTGGGTGGCGGCCGATGACCGGACCGGTCGTGTCCCGTCCTGCCGGCGTCGCCATAGCGGAGGCGAGACGCCGCCCGCTCTACGCCCGGGTACTCGGTCTGCGATACCTGAACCCTTCCGGGCTGATGTGCTTCCTCTTCTTCGAAGGGACGATCGCGTTCGCGCTGCTGCTCTCGCTCGCCGAGCTGGTGACCTTGTGGGGAGTGGTCGTTCTGCCGCTGTCGGTGGCCACCATGGTCAAGATCAACGACGTCGTCGCCGGGGCGGTGCAGCGGTCGGTCGCGCGTACGCCCAGTCAGGCCCGTACGGAGGTCATGCGCGACCGGCGCGCGAGGGCGATCGGCCGGGCCGCGGTGCCAGCGGCCTTCGCCGGGCGCGGCGCTTTCGCCGTGCGCGGTGCGTTCGCCACGGGCGATCCGCTCCGGTCGGCGGTGCCGGCGCTCAACGCGCACCCGGCGGAACAGGTCCATGGCCACGGCGGCCGTCAGCGGGCCGATCACGGCGAGTCTCCGGAATCGCCGAGCCAGCGGGCCCGCCAGTCGGGCACCGCGCGCTACGAGTAGCCCGGGCCCGGCACCTGCCTCCGCCCGGCGTCCCTGCGCCCGGCGTCCCTTCGCCCGTGCGGCGGAGCATCCCGTCGATCAAGCAAAAGCCCGCCGATCAAGGCGCGTTATTGTCGTGGTCGAGAGATCAACTAACGACGATAAGCCCATGATCGACGGGGCAAGCGGGGCAAGCGGGGCAAGCGGGGGCAAGTGCCCAGGGTGTCAGGCGGACAGCGAGTTGAGGCGCTTGGCGATGGCCGACTTGCGGTTCGCAGCCTGGTTTTTGTGGATCACGCCCTTGCTGACGGCCTTGTCCAGCTTGCGGGAGGCCTCCTGCATGAGCACGCCGGCCGCCTCGGCGTCGCCGGTCGCGGACGCCGCGTGGAACTTGCGGATGGCGGTCTTCAGCGCCGACTTGACCGACTTGTTGCGCATCCGGCGCTTCTCGTTCTGCCGGTTGCGCTTGATCTGGGACTTGATGTTCGCCACGCGACAGCCTCGTCCTGGTAGCTCGGGTTTGATTGCTGGGCCACACCGGCCGGACTGCGTACGGGCACAGGCCATCGACCAGGTGCGACGTGTCAGGTTACCAGGCGGGATGGTGCTCGGCCAAAACGCCCACCAGCGGCGGCTCGACGGTGCGCCCACCGGCGCATGGGATCATTGACGACGACACAGTCATCGACGCACCAGACCATGACTCCAGAACGGACAACCGTGCCTGCGACGCTCGACCCCGGCGCGACCGACCCCGGTCTCATCCGGAACTTCTGCATCATCGCCCACATCGACCATGGCAAGTCGACCCTGGCCGATCGGATGCTGCAGCTCACCGGCGTAGTGGACCCGCGGCAGATGCGGGCGCAGTACCTCGACCGGATGGACATCGAGCGCGAGCGCGGCATCACGATCAAGAGCCAGGCGGTCCGAATGCCGTGGACGGTTCGCGAGGGCGCCAATGCGGGTGAGCGGGTCGTCCTCAACATGATCGACACCCCGGGACACGTCGATTTCACGTACGAGGTGTCGCGCAGCCTGGCCGCCGGTGAGGGCGCGGTCCTGCTCGTCGACGCCGCCCAGGGCATCGAGGCGCAGACGCTCGCGAACCTGTACCTCGCCCTGGAGAACGACCTGCACGTGATCCCGGTGCTCAACAAGATTGACCTGCCGGCCGCCCAGCCGGACAAGTACGCCGAGGAGCTGGCCCACCTGATCGGCGGCGACCCCGACGACTGCCTGCGCGTCTCCGGCAAGACCGGCGAGGGCGTGTCGCACCTGCTCGACGAGATCGTCCGCCAGTTCCCGGCCCCGACCGGTGACGCCGCCGCCCCGGCCCGCGCCATGATTTTCGATTCCGTGTACGACGTCTACCGCGGGGTGGTCACCTACGTGCGGGTCATCGACGGCCGGATCGAGGCGCGCGACCGCATCAAGATGATGTCGACCGGCGCGGCCCACGAGCTGCTCGAGCTCGGCGTGATCTCGCCCGAACCGAAGAAGGCCGGGGCCCTCGGCGTCGGCGAGGTCGGCTACCTGATGACCGGCGTGAAGGACGTGCGGCAGTCCAGGGTGGGCGACACGGTCACCATCAACGCCCGGCCGGCAAAAGAGCGCCTCGGCGGCTACAAGGACCCCAAGCCGATGGTCTATTCGGGCCTGTACCCGATCGACGGCTCGGACTACCCGGACCTGCGCGACGCTCTGGACAAGCTGAAGCTCAACGACGCCGCGCTCAGCTATGAGCCGGAGACCAGCGCCGCGCTCGGCTTCGGCTTCCGGTGCGGCTTCCTCGGACTGCTCCATCTGGAGATCATCCGGGAGCGCCTCGAGCGCGAGGCCGACCTCGACCTCATCTCGACGGCGCCGAACGTGGTGTACCGAGTGATCATGGAGGACGGCACCGAACAAATCGTGACCAACCCGAGCGAGTTCCCGACCGGCAAGGTCGCGGAGGTCTACGAGCCCGTGGTACGCGCGACGCTGCTGACGCCGAACGACTACGTGGGCGCCGTGATGGAGCTCTGCCAGGGCCGGCGCGGCACCATGCGGGGCATGGACTACCTGTCCAGCGACCGGGTGGAGTTGCGGTACACCCTGCCGCTCGGCGAGATCATTTACGACTTCTTCGACCAGCTGAAGAGCCGGACAAGGGGGTACGCGAGCCTGGATTACGAGCCCTCCGGCGAGCAGCCCGCGGAGCTCGTGAAGGTCGACATCCTGCTGCACGGCGAGCCGGTGGATGCCTTCAGCGCGATCGTCCAGAAGGACAAGGCGTACAACTACGGCGTAACGATCGCCGCGAAGCTTCGGTCGCTGATCCCGCGGCAGCAGTTCGAGGTGCCGATCCAGGCGGCGATCGGCAACCGCGTCATCGCCCGCGAGACCATTCGCGCGATGCGGAAAGACGTCCTCGCCAAGTGCTACGGCGGCGACATCACCCGCAAGCGCAAGCTGCTGGAGAAGCAGAAGGAGGGCAAGCGGCGGATGAAGATGGTCGGCCGGGTCGAGGTGCCGCAGGAGGCGTTCATCGCCGCACTGTCTACCTCGGACGCCGGGGACGGGAAGGCAGCCGGCCCGCGACGGTGACGGTCACGGTTTGGGGCATCGAAGCGCCGGGAAATTACGAGGCACCCCAAGAACCCCCGGAGAAGGAGGGGATCGTGACCGTAACCGGCATCATTTCGGCGATCATCGTTGGTCTCGTCATCGGTGCGCTGGGCCGGCTCGTGGTGCCGGGCCGGCAGTCCATTCCGATCTGGCTGACCATGCTGATCGGTATCGGGGCGGCGCTGCTCGGCACCGTGTTCGCGCGGGCCCTCGGCGTCGCCGACACGTCAGGGTTCGACTGGACGGAGTTCTTCATCCAGGTCGTGCTGGCGGCCATCGGCGTCGCCCTGACGGTGGGTCTGGCGGGCCGCCGGCGCACCATAACCTAGCCGCCGGCGCTGCCGGTTCATCCCGGCGTGGCATTAGGGGCACCCGAGGATTCGCTCGGGTGCCCCTAATGTGTGTCAGTACTAGCACCTCTGTTGTAAAGGAAATTTACCAACTATCGTTCCGCGTGGAAGGTTTATGCCGAATGCGCCTAGGGAGACAGTCGTGAGAGGTCGGAGATGGCTGGCGCTGCCCACGGCCGTGCTCGTCTCGGTGTCGATCCTGTCCGGGTGCGGCGGGTCCGACGGCTCGGCCGGCAAACCGGACACCAGCAAGTTGGTCGTGTGGATGATGGGCGACGGTCCGGACGCGCAGAAGCAATTCATGGACGAGGTGGAGGCCGAGTTCCGGACCAGGCACCCCGACACCGACGTGCAGGTGCAGTACATTCCCTGGCTCGAGGCGCCGCAGAAGTTCCAGGCCGCGCTCACCGGCGGCGCGGGACCGGACGTCACCGAGCTCGGCAACACCGAGACGCAAGGTTGGGCGGGCCAGGACGCGCTGGCCGACCTCACGACCAGGTTCGCCGGCTGGAGCGAGGGCGAGGACATCCTCCCAGAGCTGGTCAAGAACGCTCGGCTCGACGGCAGGCAGTACGGCGTGCCGTGGTACGCCGGCGTCCGGGCAGTGTTCTACCGCGCGGACTGGTTCAGCGAACTCGGCATCAAGGTTCCGACGAGCTGGCAGGAGCTGGTGGACGCGGCGAAGAGGCTGCAGGCCGCCAAGCCCGGCACATACGGCATCGCGCTGCCGGGCAACTCCGAGCTGCCGTTCTACTCGATCCTGTGGTCGGCGGGCGCCGAGATTGCCACCAGGAACGGGGACACGTGGACGTCCGGCTACAACACGCCCGCCGCGAAGAAGGCCGTGCGGTTCTGGACCGAGCTGGTGACGGTGGACAAGGTCGCACCGCCGGCCGCGGCCGCCTGGAATGAGGTCGACGCGCGTACGCAGTTTGCGACCGGCAAGGCCGCCATGGCGTTCGCCGGGAGTTGGCAGCAGGGCGCGATGCTCAAGGACAATCCGGATCTCGCGCAGAAATGGGGCACCTTCCCGATCCCGGGCCCGAGCGGCCAGCCCGCGCCGGTGTTCGCCGGCGGTTCCGACATCGCCATCTGGAAAGACAGCAAGCGACAGCAGCTCGCCTGGGACTACATGCAGGTGCTGCTGAGCAAGAAGAACGACAAGAAATTCGCGGACAGCCTCAAGTTCTTCCCGGTCCACAAGGACCAGCTGGCCACCGACTACTCGAGCGACAGGATCATGTCAACGTTCGCCGCCGCGATGCAGAACGCCAGGATGACCCCCGTGACTCCGAAGTGGATCGAGGTTAGCCGGAACAAGACCCTGACCCAGACGATGAACAGTTCGGTCATGAAGGGGCAGAAGACGGTCGACCAGGCCGTCGCGGAGGCCGCGACGGAGATGGAATCGATCCTGAACTCGCGATGAGTACCACCCTCGTCGAGTCGAACGCAGACGTCGCCGGCGCCCGGGATGCCCCCGCGCGCCGACGTCGTCGTCGGGTCGACCGCCTCCCGTACTGGCTGCTGGCGCCGAGCCTCGCGATCATCGGCGTGCTGCTGCTGTGGCCGCTCGGTCAGGTGCTCTGGATGTCGCTGCATGACCTGCGCAGCGCGCGCCAGATCCGGGGCGAGCAGCCGTGGCCGTGGGCGAGCCTCGCGAACTACCGCCTGATCCTCGAGGACCCGTTCTTCTGGCGGGTGCTACGCAACACGGTGGTGTTCGCGCTGGCCAACGTCGGGTTGACGATGGTGCTGGGTACGCTCGTCGGGCTGCTGCTGCACCGGCTGACCCAGAGGATGGCGGGGTTCGTCGGGAGCGCGATCATGTTGGCCTGGGCGACCCCGGCCGTCACCGGCTCCATCGTCTGGCGCTGGCTCTTCGACGACACGAGCGGCCTGGCGACGTGGGCATTCAACGCGCTACCCGACCGGCTGTCCGGCGCGCTGTTCGGCCGCACCGACTGGACCGGGTACGGCTGGTTCAACCAACCGCTGCTGTTCTTCGCCATCCTCACGCTCGTCGTCGTCTGGCATTCGTTCCCGTTCGTCGCGGTCAGCGTGCTCGCGGGGCTGAAAAGTGTGCCCAGCGATCTCGGCGAGGTCGCCGAGGTCGACGGCGCCGGCCCGTGGCGGGTGTTCTGGCGGATCACCTTCCCGCTGCTGCGGCCGGTGTTCGGCATCCTCATCGTGCTCTCCACAATCTGGGACTTCCGCGTGTTCACCCAGTACTACGTGCTCGCCGGCGGCATCCAGGACCGTCCGACGTTCATGCTCTCGGCGTACTCGTACGCGGAGGCGTTTCTGATCCCGCCCAAGTACGGCGTCGGGTCGGCGATCGCGGTGGTGCTCACTGCGATCCTGCTCACCGTCACCGGGGGGTACGTGTGGATGATGCTGCGCCGGGAGGACCAGCGATGAGGCGCGGCAGGAAGCGCGCGCGGCGGTGGCTGCTCAACGGCGCCGGTCTGCTGGTCGCGCTCGTCGCCGCGTTCCCGGTGTTCTGGATGGTCTCCACCTCGCTCAAGCCCAACCGCGAGATCTTCGCCGGGAGGCCGGGGCCGCTGCCGCACGCGCCGACCCTCGAGCACTACCGCCGGCTGTTCGGCGACGACGTCGTTCCGGGCGTGGGCTTTCTCGACTTCTTCCGCAACAGCGCGGTCGTCGCGGTCAGCACCGTGCTGATCGGCGGCCTCGTCGCGCTGCTCGCGGCGATCGCGGTCGGCCGGTTCCGGTTCCGCTTCCGCACGAGCTTCCTGGTGATGCTGCTCGTCGTGCAGATGCTGCCGCTCGAGGCGCTCGTGATCCCGCTGTTCCTGATGATCCAGCGACTGGGGCTGTACGACACGCTGGCCAGCCTGATCCTGACGTACCTCGGCCTGTCGCTGCCGTTCGCGATCTGGATGCTCCGCGGGTTCGTCGCTGCGGTGCCGGCGGAGCTGGAGGAGGCGGCCGCGATCGACGGCGCGAACCGGGCGCAGATCTTCCGCCGCATCCTGCTCCCGCTCGTCGCGCCCGGGCTGGTGGCGACCAGCACCTTCTCGTTCATCACGGCGTGGAACGAGTTCATGTTCGCGCTCACGTTCATCAACGACGAGCACCGGTACACGCTGCCGGTCGCGATGCGGTTCTTCTTCGGCCGGGACGACACGGCGTGGGGCGCCATCATGGCGTTCTCGACGCTGCTGACCCTGCCGGTGGTCGCGTTCTTCCTGCTGGTCCAGCGTCGGATGGTCGCCGGCCTGGTCGCCGGCGCCGTCAAGGGCTGACCGCGCCGCGGCCTGGCCGCGGGTCGCGTCAGCGCTCGCCGAACACCTCGGCTACGACCTGGCCGCCGCCGGTCGATCGCTCCGTGCTGATCGGCGCCCACACGCCCTCGCTCGCGGTCCACTCCAGGCCCGCGAACCGCACCCGCGCCACCCCGCGGTCGGTGGCGTGCGCGACGAGCCAGTGGGCGTACCGCCAGCCGGCGCCGGAGTCGGCGACGGACATGGCCAAGCGCAGCACGTCGGCGGACGGAATAGCGCCCCAGTCGAGCAGCAGGCCCTCGCTCAACGCACTAGCCGCGGCGGCGCCGCGCAGCGCGGGCTCGCCGATGACCGTGCACGCCACGGCGCCGGTCACGCGCCCGGCCAATGCCATCGCGAGCACCCGCGACTCGTCGGCCCACCGCTCGTACGCCTCGGGATACGCGGACCGCTGCACCGCCTGCGCGGCCTCCGTGACCCGCATGTGCTCCCAGCCGCGCACCCTGAGCAACGCGCCGTAGAAGCGGCCGGCGGAGTACCGCGGGTCGCGCAGCTGCTCGGGGGTGCCCCACCCCTGGCTCGGTCGTTGCTGGAACAACCCGACCGAGTCCCGGTCGCCACCGGTCAGATTCTCCAGCTTGGATTCCTGCAGCGCGGCGGACAGGGCCACTGCGATGCCGCGCTCGGGCACGCCCCGCCGGATGCCGACCGCGGCGATGGTGGCCGCGTTCGCCATTTGGCTCGAGTCGAGGGTGACCCGGCCGTCGGCCTGCACCGTGCACTCCTTGCCGGCGCGCGGCAACGGCAGTCGTCCGGTCCAATGACGACCCGCAACGTAGACGCCGAGGGCGGCGAGCGCGGCCAGCGCCACGACCACCGCCGCCACCGTCCGGATACGCACCGTCACCCCCAGGCCAGTCGTGGCCATAGCGTACGCCGGATAGTCCAGTACGTTCGTACGGTTCGGTCAGTCGCGCGGTACCCAGGCGGCGGCCCGCTTCTCGCGATAGGCGCGAACGCCCTCGCGGCCTTCGTCGGAGAGGAAGTAGCCGACGGACAGCTCGGAGAGAGCGGCCACGTCGTCACGGAACGTAGCCGCGGGTGTCCGACGAAGCAGCTCCTTCGCGCCGGCCAGCGCACCCGGCGCACCGCGGACCAGGGCGTCGCAGTAGGCCGCCACCGTCTCGTCCAGCGCGTCCCGCGGTGCCGCCGCCGAGACCAGGCCGACCTGTGCGGCGCGCCGGCCGTCGAAGACGTCCCCGGTCAGGTAGAGCTCCGCGGCGGCTCGCGGACCGAGCCGGCGCAGCACGGTGGACGAGATCACCGCGGGGATCACGCCGAGCCGCACCTCGGTGAACGCGAACGTGGCGTCCTCCGCGCAGATCGCGATGTCGGCCGCCGCGATCAACCCCAGCCCACCCGCGCGGGCCGGCCCGGCCACCCGGGCAACGACCGGCTTGGGGCACTCCCACAGCGCCGCGAGCACGTCGCCCAGCATCGCGGCGGGCAGCCTCCCGGATGCGTACGCGTCGGCGGTCTCCTTCAGGTCCGCCCCGGAGCTGAAGGTCGGTCCGGTGTGCGACAGCACGATCACGCGTACCGCCGGGTCGGCGACGGCCGCCTCCAGCGCACGCAGCAGCTGGGTCATCAGCGGCGTGGAGAGCGCGTTGCGGTTGTGCGGACTGTCCAGCGTGAGCGTGGCCACGCCGCGGCCGGTCGATACCCGGACGAGCAGGGAGTCGGCTGAACTCATGCCGGCAGACTAGAGGGCATGGTCGGCGTACTCCCATCCGGTGATCCGGTTCCCGCGGACGGCGCGCTACCCGACGGCGCCCTCGCCGCGGTCGGGTCGCGTGGCTTCGGCGTGTACGTCCACGTGCCGTTCTGCGCCAGCCGGTGCGGGTACTGCGACTTCAACACCTACACCGCCGACGAGCTGGGCGGCGGGGCGAGCCGGGACGGGTACGGCGACGTCGTACTCGGCGAGCTCGCGCTGGCCGCCCGCGTGCTCGCCGACGCGCCGCCGGCCCGCGTCGACACGGTCTTCTTCGGCGGCGGCACGCCGACCCTGCTCCCACCGGACGATCTGGCGCGGATCCTCGACGGCATCGACGCCACATGGGGGCTCGCCGCGAACGCCGAGGTCACCACCGAGGCCAATCCCGAGTCAATCGACCCGCGGTCGCTCAAGGCGCTGCGAGCCGGCGGGTTCACCCGGATCTCCCTGGGCATGCAGTCCGCGGCCGCGCACGTGCTCGCCGTCCTGGACCGGCGGCACACCCCAGGGCGGGCGACCGCCGCCGCGAACGAGGCCCGGGACGCCGGCTTCGACCACGTCAACCTGGATTTGATCTACGGTACGCCGGGGGAGCGGGCCGAGGACTTCGCCGCCTCGCTGGCCGCGGCGGTCGGGGCCGGCGTGGACCACGTCAGCGCATACTCCTTGATCGTCGAGGACGGCACCCGGCTCGCGGCCCGCATCCGCCGGGGCGAACTGCCGTACCCCTCCGACGACGTCGCCGCGGACCGCTACCTGGCCGCGGAGGCCGCGCTGTCGGCAGCCGGCCTGTCCTGGTACGAGGTGTCGAACTGGGCGCGGTCGGCCGGCGCCCGCTGCCGGCACAACCTGCTGTACTGGACGGGCGGTGACTGGTGGGGCCTCGGCCCCGGGGCGCACGGCCACGTGGGGGGCGTGCGGTGGTGGAACGTCAAGCACCCGAGCGCGTACGCCGGCCGGCTCGCCAGCGGCGTGTCGCCCGGACACGCGCGGGAGGTGCTCACGCCGGCCGACCGGCACACCGAGGAGGTCATGCTGCGCCTGCGGCTGGCCGAGGGGTTGCCGCTGACGGCACTCGACGGCCCCGGGCAGGCCGGCGCGCGCCGGGCACTCGACGGCGGGCTCCTGGCGCCCGCCGGGTACGCCGACGGCCGCGCGGTATTGACCCTGCGCGGCCGCCTGCTCGCGGACGCCGTGGTCCGCGACCTGCTGCCCTGACTACCTGATCATGTTGACGGTCATCGGGTAGCGGTAGAGCTGGCCGTCGTTCGCCTTCACCCCAGCGATGATCCCGAACACGATCCCGACGACGTACGCGAGCACCAGCGGCACGAAGCCGATGACTATGCACACGGTCGCGTACCCGACCAACCCGATGATGGACCACAACAGCTGGAAGTTGAGCGCCGCGACCGAGTGCGCGCGGACCGTCGGGGATTGGTTCCCCTTGGCGAGCAGGGCGACCAGCGGGGCGACCCAGCCGAGCACGCCGCCGCCGAGGAACATCCCGGCCGCGCCGCCGAAGTGGGCGATGAGCGCCCAGGTCTTCTCCTCGTTGCTCGCGTACCCCGCCGGAGGCATGCCCGGTGCGTTCGGGTAGCCGCCCGCGGGCGGGTAGCCGCCACCCGGCGGTGGATATCCGCCCGCCGGTGGGTAGTCACCCCGGGGTGGCGGCGGTGGGGTGGCCTCGCCCGCCGAGTACGGCGGGGGTGGGGGTGGCGGGGACGTCGGGTCCGGCGGCGGCGTCGCGGCCGGCTCATCCCCGGGCGGACGGGGTGGTTCGGTCATGCAGGCCACGGTAGGGCTATCGATCAACTCGCGCCAGACAGATCCGCGACTGGTTGTCGACAAATCGCTTGACCACCGGTCAGGCATCGGCTTGTGCGCGAATGCCGGCGCGAATGTCCGGTTTGCCGCCAACTCGATCTTCGCGGGTGCGTGGGGTGCGACGTAGACTGGCACTCGTTACAGTCGAGTGCCAGCCCGCCTGCCCGGGCAATGGCGCGGGCATGACGAGAAGCTGACGGCCGGGAGGTGGTGGGCATGGATCTCGACGATCGCAAGCTGGACGTGCTGCGCGCCATCGTCGAGGACTACGTGGCTACCCAGGAGCCGGTGGGGAGCAAGGCGCTGGTCGAGCGGCACCACCTGAACGTCTCGCCCGCGACCGTGCGCAACGACATGGCCGTGCTCGAGGAGGAGGGCTACATCAGGCAGCCGCACACCAGTGCGGGCCGGGTGCCCACCGACCGCGGCTACCGGCTCTTCGTCGACCGGCTGTCCCGGATCAAGCCGCTCTCGCCGGCCGAGCGCCGGGCGATCGAGCGGTTCCTGATCGGAGCCGTCGATCTCGACGACGTCGTGCACCGCACGGTCCGCCTGCTCGCGCAGCTGACGCGCCAGGTCGCGGTCGTGCAGTACCCGAGCTTGGTGCGGTCCGCGGTCCGTCACCTCGAGCTGGTGCCGATCTCGACGACGCGGCTGATGATGGTGATGATCGCCGACACCGGCCGGGTCGAGCAGCGGCTGGTGGAGCTGCCGGAGCCGACGCTCCCCGAGGACATTCTCGAGCTGCGCCGTGCGATCAACGACAAGCTCGCCGGCAAGCGGTTGTCGGAGACCCCGCCGCTCGTGCAGGCGCTGAACGACGAGGTAGCGCCGCCAATCCGGTCGGCGATGACGACCCTGTCGTCGGTGCTGCTCGAGACCCTCGTGGAGCGGCACGAGGAGCGGGTCGCGCTCGCCGGCACCGCGAACCTGACCCGGGGCGGGTTGCTCGATTTCCACGGCTCGCTGCGCCCGATCCTCGAGGCGCTCGAGGAGGAGGTCGTATTGCTGAAGCTGATCGGCGAGGTAGAGCCGAGCCTGTCCGGCGCACAGGGCCTGCTGCGCATCCGGATCGGCGACGAGAACGAGATCGAGGACCTTCGTTCGACCTCGGTGGTGAGCACCGGGTACGGTCCAGGCAGCACGATCGTTGGAGGGATGGGTGTGCTCGGTCCGACGAGGATGGACTACCCCGCGACCATCGCCAGTGTGCGAGCCGTGGCACGCTACGTCGGCGACCTGCTGGCGCAGAACTGACCCGCCCGTCTAGCGCGATCTTCGAGTTGGCATGAGGAATACGGACGCAGTGGCCAAGGACTACTACGGGATTCTCGGGGTACGCCGGGACGCCTCGGATGACGAGATCAAGCGCGCCTACCGGAAGCTCGCCCGGCAGTATCACCCGGACGTCAACCCCGATCCGGCGGCACACGAGAAGTTCAAGGACATCAACGCGGCGTACGAGGTCCTCTCCGACGACCAGAAGCGGCAGATCGTCGACCTCGGCGGAGACCCGCTGTCGCCGGCCGGCGCCGGCCCCGGCGGTGGTGCCGGCGGCCCGTTCGTGGGCTTCCAGGACATCATGGACGCGTTCTTCGGCACGACCGCCGCGCGCGGGCCTCGGTCGCGCACGCGGCCGGGCGCGGACGCGATCATCCGGCTCGACCTGGACCTCTCCGAGACGGCGTTCGGCGTCGAGGCGCCGATCACCGTGGACACCGCGGTGTTGTGCTCGACCTGCACCGGCGCGGGCACCGCGCCGGGCACACACCTGGCCACCTGCGAGGCGTGCGGCGGCCGCGGCGAGGTGCAGTCCGTCCAGCGCACGTTCCTCGGCCAGGTTGTCTCGTCCCGACCCTGTGGCGCCTGCCATGGCTTCGGCACGGTGATCCCGCACCCCTGCGCGACGTGCGGCGGTGACGGCCGGGTCCGTACGCGCCGGTCGCTCACCGTGAAGATCCCCGCGGGCGTCGAGGACGGCATGCGGATCCGGCTCGCACAGCAGGGCGAGGTCGGCCCCGGCGGGGGTTCACCCGGCGACCTCTACGTCGAGATCCACGAGCGCCCGCACGACGTGTACTCCCGCAAGGGCGACGACCTGCACTGCCGGGTGACCGTGCCGATGACCGCGGCGGCGCTCGGCACCCGGCTGACCATCAAGACGCTGGACAGCGAGGAGCAGGTCGACGTGCGCACCGGAACGCAACCCGGCGCCACCATGCGCATCCGCGCCCGCGGCGTGCCGCACCTGCGCGGTCAGGGCCGTGGCGACCTGTACGTTCACCTCGACGTGCGTACCCCCACCAAGCTCACGCCGGACCAGGAGCGGGTGCTGCGGGACTTCGCGAAGACGCGGGGCGAGGAGGTTGCCGAGCTGTCCAAGCAGGGCGGCTTCTTCTCGCGCATGCGCGACGCCTTCAACGGCCACGCCTGACCCGGCCGGCCGTCGTGTCCGCGCCGCTCTTCCTGGTCCCGTCGCTTCCACTCGATGACCGATATGTCCTGGACGGCCCGGAGGGTCACCACGCGGCGACCGTGCAGCGGTTGCGGTTGGGCGAGGAGCTCCTGCTCTGCGATGGCTGTGGCGGCACGGCCAGCGCGGTGGTCACCGGCGTCGGCCGGGGCAGCCTCCAGGTCTCGATCACCTCGCGGTGGTACGCCCCGGAGCCGTCGCCCCGAGCCGTTGTCGTGCAGGCGATAGCGAAGGGCGACCGCAGCGAGCTGGCCGTGCAGGCGATGACCGAGGTCGGCGTCGACCTCATCGTGCCCTGGGCCGCCGAGCGTTCCGTCGTCCAGTGGCGCGGCGAACGCGGCACCCGGGCTCGGGAGCGGTGGGTGGCGACCGCCCGCGAAGCGGCCAAGCAGGCGCGGCGGGCCTGGCTGCCGGTCGTGGCGGGGGCACCATCCGAGTCGACGCCGTCGGTGGCGGCGCGGCTGTCGGCGGCCGCCGTGGGCCTCGTACTCCACGAGGAGGCGACCGCGCGACTGACCACTGTGGACCTGCCGGCCTCCGGCGAGATCGTCCTCGTGGTCGGCCCGGAGGGCGGGATCGCCTCGTCCGAGATTGCCGCGTTCGAGGCCGCGGGCGCCGTGCCGGTGCGGCTCGGCGACGCGGTGCTGCGTACGTCGACGGCCGGCGTCGCCGCGCTGTCCGTGCTCGCCGCGCGGCTCGACCGCTGGTAGCTGACTCGCGCCCGACTTCGACGAAGTTGGGCGATTGGCGCCGCGCTAACGCCCGACTTCGACGAAGTTGGGCGAGCGGAGCACGCCCGGACGCAGGCGTCACGTCCTCAGGTAGGAGGCGCCGTTGAGGTCGAGGATCGCGCCGGATGCCCATTGTGCCTCGGGCGAGGCGAGCCACAGCACGGCGGCGGCGATCTCGTCGGGGCGTGCCACCCGATTGAACGGGCTCTGCGCACGGATCGCGTCACCGCGTGCCGACACCAGCTGGTCGTGGGCCATGTCCGTCTCGACGAAACCCGGCGCCACCGTCGCCACCGCGATGCCCCGCGCACCAAGGGAGACCGCCAGCGACTGGCCGAGCGCGTTGAGACCGGCCTTGCTGGCCCCGTACGCCGGATGTCTCGGCTCGCCGCGGAACGCGCCGCGGGACGAGACGTTGATGATCCGGCCGCCGTCGCGCATGTGTCGCACGGCGCACCAGATGGCGTTCGCGGCGCCGATGAGGTTGACGTCGACCGTACGGCGCCACTCGTGCTGCCACTGCTCGTACGACGTCTCCAGCACCGGATGTCGCGTGTAGACGCCCGCGTTGTTGACGAGCACGTCCAGCCCGTCGAGCAGCGCGGCGGCGTCGTCCACAAAGGACTGTACGGCGGCCGGGTCGGCCAGGTCGCCGCGTACGACGGCATGGCCCGTGCCCGATAGGGCGGCGCGCACCTGCTCCGCGAGCGCCGCCGAGTCGCGGTGGTGTATCGCGACGCGGTCGCCGTTGCCGGCGAACGCCTCCGCCACCGCGCGCCCGATGCCCCGGGAGGCGCCGGTGACGAGCACGGCTCTTCCGCTCACACCGCAATCTTGCCGGGCTCGTCCAGATTGGCGCGGAGCGTTTTCAGCAGGCGGACGAACTCGGTCCGGTCCGCGGCATTCAGGCCGGCGAGCGCGCGCTCGCGCAGGGCCTCCATCTCCTTGACCATGATGGTCTGCAGCTCGCGGCCGCGTTCGGTCAGGCGGAGTCGCACCAGCCGGGCGTCGGTCGGGTGGGGCTCGCGCTTAAGCAGCCCTGCCGCCTCCATACGGGTGGCCGCGCGGGTGACGGTCGGGGTGGCGAGCCCGAGGCGGCGGGCGATCTCGCCGGGCGCAAGGCCGTCGGTCTGCCACAGGCAATGCAAGATGAACTGCTGCCCGGCGCGTACGCCGTGCCGGTTGTAGGCAGCCTCGGACGCCGTGGCCATGGCCCGCTTGGTCGCCCAGAACGCGGTCAGGAAGTCCTCTGCCCGCTCGTCACCCACGCTGCCTCCTTGGTCCCCCTCGCGGCAACGTACCTGGAAATTCTGGTTGACCGCGGCTCGTTAGCCGGCTAACGTATCTCGTTGTACGGCTAACGATAGCTGACTAATGAGGAGGAGCGCCGTGCGCACGCTCATCACGGGCGCCACCGGCCGGGTCGGTGCCCGATACACGCAGCACCGCCACCAGACCGGACGCCCAACCCGTGTGCTCGTCCGGGACAAGCGGCGCGCGGAGCTGTGGTGGGACCTCGGCCTGGAGGTGATCGTCGGCGACCTGCGCGACCCCGACGCGGTCAAGCAGGCGCTGAACGGGGTCGATGCCGTCGTCCACATCGCGGCCGCGTTCCGCGGTCTGCCGGACGAGGAGGCGTACGCCATCAACCGGGACGCCACGGTCACGCTCGCCGAGGCCGCGGTCGACGCGGGCGTACGCCGGTTCGTCTTCACCAGCACCAACCTGGTGTACGGGCCGGGGCGCGGACGGCCGGCCACCGAGGACGACGCCCCGCGACCGGCCGGGGCGTACCCGCAGAGCAAGGCCGAGGCCGAGGCGGCGCTGCTGCGGCTGCACCGCGAGGGTGGCCTGGCCGTACGGATCGCGCGGCTCGCGTTCGTCTACGGCGACGGCGACCCGCACCTGACCGAGGTCCTCGCGTGGGCCCGCGACTGGCCGGCTCACCAGCGGCTGCACCTGGTGCACCACGCCGACGTGTGCCGCGCGCTGGACCTCGTGCTCGCGGCGGACGGTATCGACGGCCGGGTCTTCAACGTCGCGGATGACGCGCCCGTGACCGCCTGGGAGCTGCTGGATCTCGCCGGCGAGCGGGTGCCGCCGGAGGCCGCGGGGTGGCCCCTCGACGACCCGTGGGCCGGGATCGTGAGCACCGCCCGGATCCGCACGGAACTCGGGTTCCGCCCGACCTACCCGACGCTGTACACGGCCGACGCCGCCGGCGCGCGCTGATCGGGCCCAGCGCGCTGAGCCGGGCCGGCGCGCGCTGAGCCGGGCGCGCCGCCATCGCGGAGTTCGCCCTCGCTCGCGCGGCGGACCCTAAGATGCCCGGGTGAGCAATGACTGCCTGTTCTGCCGCATCGTGTCCGGTGAGATCGCCGCGACGATCGTCCGCGAGACGCCTACGACGCTCGCCTTCCGCGACGTCCTACCGAAGGCGCCGGTGCACGTTCTCGTCGTCACGAAGGAGCACTACGTCGACGTGGCGTCGCTGGCGCAGGACAACCCGGCGCTCGCGGGCGACCTGCTGGCCACGGCCGCCGACGTGGCCGAGGCCGAGGGCCTGGTCGGCGACGGCTTCCGGTTGATCTTCAACACCGGGGAGTACGCGGGGCAGGAGGTCTTCCACGTCCACGCGCATGTGCTCGGGGGTGCTCCGCTCGGGCCGATGCTGGCCAAGTAGGCGCGGCCCGAACCTGCGGTCCGTCCCGGCGCCCAACTCCGTCGGAGTTGGGCGCGGCCGGGGCGCCGGGTAGCGTGCCACGGATGATCGAGCCCATCACCCATCTCGAGCGGATCGTCCGGCGTACCCAGGCGGACGCCCGCGTGCCCGCGCTGTCCGTCGCGCTGCATCGCGCCGACCGTCCGCTGTGGACGTTCCAGGTCGGTACGACCGGCAACGACGCCCCGCTCGACGCGGGCACCCGGTTCCGCATCGGCTCGGTGACCAAGACCTTCACCGCGGTGCTGGTCATGCAGTGCCGCGACGACGGCCTGCTCGACCTGGACGACCCGGTCGGTGCACACCTCGACCTTCCGGCACACGGCGAGCTGACCGTGCGACGGCTGCTCTCGCACACGGCCGGCCTGCAGCGGGAGCCGCACGGCGACGTGTGGGACACGCTGGCGCCGCCGGACGTGGACCAGCTCATCGCCGATCTGGTCCGGGCCGAACGGGTACTGCCGCCGGCGCGGCGGTACCACTACTCCAACCTGGGCCTGGCCCTGCTCGGGCACGCGGTTGGACGGTTGCGCGGCGGCACCTGGGCCGAGGTGCTGACCGAGCGCATCCTCGGCCCGCTGGGCCTGTCCGACACGGAGGTGCTGCCAGGCCCACGCGCGGCGGCCGGATTCCTGGTCGACGCGTACTCCGATCATGCTCGGCCCGAGCCGTCCACCGACTTCTCGGCCGTCGCCCCGGCCGCACAGCTGTGGAGCACCGCCGCGGACATGGCGCACTGGGCGGCCTACCTCGCCGATCCGGCCGAGGTCGACCCGGCCGGCGCCGTGCTGGCGCCCGACACGCTCGACGAGATGCGTTGGCCGCTGACGGTCACCGACGAGACACGGTGGCAGGCGGGGTTCGGCCTCGGTCTGATCGTGGTACCGCAGCCCAAGCGGGTAATGCACGTGGGGCACGACGGGGCGATGCCCGGGTTCCTGGCGGCGGTGTACGGCCGGCGGGGCGGCACCGACACTCCGGCGGCGATGGGCTGCGCGGTGCTCGGGTCGTCCGGGACCGCGGACCCGATCCTCGAGCTGCCGCACACGCTGCTCGGCCGTGCCGTCGAACTCGACCCGGCCGACATCCACGCCTGGACGCCGGGGCCGGCCGCACCGGAGGCGTACCGCGGCGTACTGGGGCGGTGGTGGGGCGAGGGCTACGAGTACGTCTTCGCCTGGCGGTCCGATCGGCTGGAGGCCCGAGCGGTGGCTGCGCCGGCGGGGAAGCCGCCGTCGATCTTTGAGCCCGCGCCGGGTGAGCCCGACGTGCTGCGCACGATCTCCGGCCGGGAGGCGGGCGAGCTGCTGCGGCTGACCAGGGACGACGCCGGCAGGGTCCTGCGGATGCACTGGGCGACCTACCGGTTCACGCGTACGCAGGAGGCCTTTGACGGCGGCTGCCCCTCCGACCCAGTGGATCTACGGTGACGGCTGGGGACGCGCCGGAAATGCCCACCGTGGCGCGGGCAATCAGCCGATACGATGGGTGGACGCACGTACGTCGAGACCGAGAGCAGGTGGCATAGGCCGAGCGGCCGATCTATGACCGGAAGTTCACCCCCCGCCGCGCCGACCCGGGTGCAGACCAAGATCACGGTTTCTGACCCGCATGCCATGGTGAGTCTGCTCGGCGCGGGCGACGAGATCCTTCGTCTCATCGAGCGTTCGGTCGCCAGCGACGTGCACGTGCGGGGCAACGAGATCACTCTCACCGGGGCACCGGCCGACAACGCGCTGGCCGAGCGCGTGTTCGGCGAGCTTCTGGAACTGATCGAGAAGGGCGAGACACTGACCACCGACGCCGTCCGGCGCACCGTCGGCATGCTCTCCGAGGGCACGTCTGAGCGGCCCGCCGAGGTTCTGACCCTCAACATCCTCTCCCGCCGCGGCCGGACCATCCGTCCGAAGACGCTCGGCCAGAAGCGGTATGTCGACGCCATCGACGCGCACACGATCGTGTTCAGCATCGGCCCGGCCGGCACCGGCAAGACGTATCTGGCCATGGCCAAGGCGGTGCAGGCGCTGCAGGCCAAGCAGGTGACCCGAATCATCCTCACCCGGCCGGCGGTCGAGGCGGGGGAGCGGCTCGGCTTCCTGCCCGGAACGCTGTACGAGAAGATCGACCCATACCTGCGACCGCTGTACGACGCCCTGCACGACATGATCGACCCGGACTCGATCCCGCGGCTCATGCAGAACGGCACGATCGAGGTGGCGCCCCTGGCGTACATGCGCGGCCGCACGCTCAACGACGCGTTCATCCTTCTCGACGAGGCCCAGAACACCACGCCGGAACAGATGAAGATGTTTCTCACCCGCCTCGGCTTCGGCTCCAAGATCGTAGTTACCGGCGACATCACCCAGATCGACCTGCCCGGCGGCACGAAGAGCGGCCTGAAGGTGGTCAAGGAGATCCTCGAGGGCGTGGAAGACGTGCATTTCGCCTCCCTGTCGAGTGTCGATGTCGTGCGGCACAGGCTGGTGAGTGACATCGTCGACGCGTACGCCCGCTATGACGCCGAGCAGGCGACGCAGGCCGTGCACGCCGTGCCTGGCCGCACCGCGCACGGCGGCCGCGCCGGGCGGCGGCGCTGACGTCGGGAGAGCCGTGTCTATCGAAATAGCCAACGAGTCCGGCGCAGAGGTCGACACCGAGGCCCTGCGCGCGGTCGCCCGACACGCCCTCGACGAGATGGGCGTCAACCCGCTCGCCGAGCTGTCGATCCTGCTCGTCGACGTCGGGTACATGACCGAGCTCAACCACCGCTGGATGGGTGGCGACGGCCCGACCGACGTGCTGGCCTTCCCGATGGACGAGAGCTCAGTTGATCATGGTCCCGGCGAGGTCACCGGCGGCGAGCCGGCGTTGCTCGGCGACATCGTGCTCTGCCCCGAGGTGGCCGAGAAGCAGGCCGCGGCCGCCGGCCACTCGGTCGGGGCGGAGCTGCGCCTGCTGACCGTGCACGGCGTCCTGCACCTGCTCGGCTACGACCACGCCGAGCCGGACGAGGAGCGCGAAATGTTCGGCCTGCAGGCCCGCCTCCTGGAAGGCTGGCGAGCCAGACAGTGACCGAGTGGAGCGCCGTGGCGGGCACGTCCGGCCTGCCGGATCTGCAGCTGTTGCTGGCTGCGGCGGGACTTGTGGTCCTGGCGGGGTTCTTCGCCATGACCGACGCCGCGCTCGGTGCCGTGTCGCCCGCGCGCGCCGCCGAGCTGGCTCGCGAGGGCGTACGCGGCGCGAAGGCGCTGCAGGCCGTCGCGTCCGATATGGTCCGCCACCTCAACCTGCTGCTCCTGCTCCGGCTCGTGTGCGAGCTGACCGCCACGACGCTGGTCGCGCTCGTCGCCGTGGACACGTTCGAGGCCGGTTGGACGGCCGCGCTGGTGACGGCCGGCGCGATGACCGTGGTCAGCTTCGTCGTGGTCGGGGTCGCTCCCCGCACGCTGGGCCGGCAGCACGCGTACGCCGTGGGCCGGGCGACCGCGCCGCTCGTGCGCTGGCTCGGCCGGGTGCTCAACCCGCTGGCCTCGCTGCTGATCCTGATCGGCAACATGGTCACTCCCGGCCGGGGCTTCCGGGAGGGGCCGTTCGCGACCCAGGTCGAGCTGCGCGAGCTGGTCGATCTGGCCGAGCAGCGCGGGGTCGTGGAGCACGGCGAGCGGCAGATGATTCACTCGGTCTTCGCGCTGGGCGACACGATCGTCCGCGAGGTCATGGTGCCGCGCACCGAGATGGTCTACATCGAGGCGGCCAAGACCGTGCGCCAAGCTCTCGCCCTCGCGCTCCGCTCCGGCTTCTCCCGGATCCCGGTGATCGGCGAGAGCGTGGACGACGTGCTCGGCGTCGTGTACCTCAAGGACCTGGTCCGCCGCACCCAGGGCGACGAGGCGGCCGAGGAGATGCCGGTCTCGGAGGTCATGCGAGAGGCCACGTTCGTGCCGGAGTCCAAGCCGGTGGACGACCTGCTCTCCGAGATGCAGGCGGCCCGCACGCACCTGGCCATCGTGGTCGACGAGTACGGCGGCACCGCCGGGCTCGTCACGATCGAGGACATCCTCGAGGAGATCGTCGGCGAGATCACGGACGAGTACGACGTCGAGCGGCCGCCCATCGAGCACCTCGCCGACGGGGCGGTCCGGGTGGCGGCGCGGCTGCCGGTCGAGGACCTCGGGGAGATCTTCGGAGTGGAGCTGCCGGCCGACGAGGTCGAGACCGTCGGCGGCCTGCTCGCCCAGCTGCTGGGCCGGGTCCCGATTCCCGGCGCGTCGGCCACCATTGACGGCCTGCGGCTGGTCGCCGAGGGCACCACGGGCCGCCGGAACCGCATCGACACGGTGCTCGTTCGCCGCGAGGACTCGGCCACTGGTCCGCCGGAGCCGCCCGAGGTGGCGAACGGCCGCAGATCGCGGCCGCGTGTCGACGAGAGGCAGACGGCGGATGCCTGACCCACAGGGGGCGTCACCCCCTGCCGTGTCGTCCCCCCTCGCCGCGGCGGCGCTCGACGCCGAGGACGCGAAGCTGGTGACGCTCGCCCGCGCCGCGCGTGCACGCGTCGGGGCGGTCGAGGGCGCCGCCGTGCGCGACTCGGACGGGCGGACGTACGCCGGCGCGAGCGTCTGTCTGCCGTCCCTCACGGTCACCGCGCTGCAGCTCGCGGTCGCCTCGGCGGTCGCGGCGGGCGCGACCGGGCTCGAGGCGGCCGCCGTCGTCACCGAGGCGTCCACACTGGACGATGCCGGGCACGCCACCGTGCGCGACCTGCCCGGCCAGGCGCGCATCTTCGTGGCGGCGCCGGACGGCGTGCTGCTGCGCACGGTGACCGAGTGACGTACCGCGCGGGGTTCGCCGGCTTCGTGGGCCGCCCCAACTCCGGAAAGTCCACCCTCACGAACGCGATCGTCGGGCAGAAGATCGCCATAACGTCGAGCAAGCCGCAGACCACGCGCCATGTGATCCGCGCGGTGCTGCACCGACCCGACGGGCAGCTCGTGCTCGTGGACACGCCCGGCCTGCACCGACCGCGCACGCTGCTCGGCGAGCGCCTCAATGATCTCGTCCGGCAGACCTGGAGCGAGGTCGACGTCATCGGCCTGTGCATCCCCGCGGACGAGGCGGTCGGACGTGGCGACCGGTTCATCAGCGGCGAGATCGCCGGCCTCAAGGCCACCGTGGTTGCCGTGGTCACGAAGGCGGACCTGGTCGATCGGGCCCGGCTCGCGGAGCAGCTCGTGGCCGTCGAGGGCCTCGGCGACTTCGCCGACATCGTGCCCGTCAGCGCGGTGACCGGCGAGAACCTGGACACCCTCGTCGGCGTCATGACGCGGTACCTGCCCGAGTCGCCGCAGCTGTACCCGGACGACATGCTCACCGACGAGCCCGAGCAGGTGCTCGTCGCTGAGATGATTCGCGAGGCCGCGCTCGAGGGCGTACGGGACGAGCTGCCACACTCGATCGCGGTGGTCGTCGAGGAGATGGATCGCGAGGGCGGGCTCACCAAGGTCTACGCCGACGTGTACGTCGAGCGACAGAGCCAGAAAGCGATCGTCATCGGCGCGAAGGGGAGCCGGCTCAAGGAGGTCGGCACCCGCGCCCGACAGGAGATCGAGGCGCTGCTCGGCACCCGGGTCTATCTTGATCTGCACGTCCGCGTCGCCAAGGACTGGCAGCGCGACCCGAAGCAGCTCCGCAAGCTGGGCTTCTGAGCGGGGACAATGGTCGGGTGCCCGGATACCGCCGCCCGTTGTATCGCGACGACGCGGTGGTCCTGCGCGTGCAGAAGCTGGGCGAATCCGACCGGATCATCACGCTGCTGACCCGCCGGCACGGGCGGGTCCGCGCGGTCGCCCGGGGCGTACGCCGCACGATGTCCCGGTTCGGCGCCCGACTGGAGCCGTTCGGCCACGTCGACCTGCAGATCGCCGAGGGCAGCTCGCTGCACACGATCAGCCAGGCGGAGGGCATCGACCTGTACGGTAAGCGGTTCCTCGTCGACTATCCGCGCTACACGGCGGCGAGCGCGATCGCCGAGACGGCCGAGCGGCTGACGCCCATCGAGCAGGAGCCGGCGCTGCGGCTGTTCCAGCTCACGCTGGGCGCCTTGCGGGCGTTGGCCGACGGCGAGCACGCGCCCACGCTGGTGCTCGACGCATACCTGCTGCGGGCGATGGGCGTGGCCGGTTGGGCGCCGGCGCTGGACGCGTGCGCGGTCTGCGGTACGCCGGGGCGGCACCGGGCCTTCTCCGTACCGGCCGGGGGTTTCGTCTGCCCGGAGTGCCGGCCGCCCGGGGCGACCCACCCGGCCCCGGCCACGCTGGAGCTGATGTCGGCCCTCATGGGCGGCGACTGGCGGGTCGCGGACGCGTCCGAGCCGGCCCAACGACGGGAGTGCAGCGGGCTGGTCGCCGCGCACCTGCAGTGGCACCTGGAGCGCGGGTTACGCTCGCTGCCGCTGGTCGACCGCAGCAGTACGGGGGATTCGACGTGATTCGTGGCCGCCGGCCGGGCCGGACCGGGGCGGAGCCCAGCCGGCCTCGAGCGGCGCCGCGCGCGCCGAGGCCGCCGACGCCGCACTCGTCCGGGGCCCGCCCGCCGGCGCTGCCCACCGAGGCCCTGCCCAGGCACATCGCCATCGTGATGGACGGCAACGGTCGCTGGGCGAAGGAGCGCGGCCTGCCCCGCACGAAGGGCCACGAGCAAGGGGAGTACTCCCTGTTCGACACCATCGAGGGCGCGATCGAGCTCGGGATCCCCTACCTGTCGGCGTACGCCTTCTCGACCGAGAACTGGAAGCGGTCGCCGGACGAGGTGCGCTTCCTCATGGGTTTCAACCGGGACGTGATCCGGCGCCGGCGGGACCAGCTCGTCGAGTTGGGCGTGCGGGTGCTCTGGTCCGGCCGGGCCGGCCGGCTGTGGAAGAGCGTCATCTCCGAGCTCGAGACCGCCGAGGAGATGTCCCGACACAACTCGACGCTGACGCTCCAGTTCTGCGTCAACTACGGCGGCCAGGCCGAGATCGCCGACGCGGCCGCCGCGGTGGCACGGGACGTGGCGGCCGGGCGGCTCCACCCCGATCGCGTCAATGAGCGGACGTTCGCCCGGTACCTGTACCACCCCGAGGTGCCGGAGGTGGACCTGTTCCTGAGGCCGTCGGGCGAGCAGCGTACGTCGAACTTCCTGTTGTGGCAGTCGGCGTACGCAGAAATGATCTTTCTTGACACGCTGTGGCCCGATTTTGATCGGCGCCACCTGTGGTATGCCTGCGAGCTCTACGCCCAGCGCGACCGCCGATTCGGCGGCGCCATCCCCAATCCCGTGGCGCCCGGTTAGGGTCCGACGACGGCTTCCGTCCACGCGCGCGCGAGGATCTCGTCGACGGTCTGGCCGGGCGTCTGGTCGGAGGTGTCGAGCCAGAGCCCGATCCGCGGAGTCTCCTGCCGGAGGGCGCGGTCGAGTTCGGCGACCGTCCACTCGTCGTACGCGTCCTTGCCCCTCGCCGTCTCGCGGGCGGCGACCACGTCGGGGCGCGGTGTGAGCACCACGACCAGCAGCGGCCGACCGCCGATCGATCGCGTCACCTCGTCGAGGTGCTCGCCGAGGATGATGTCCTGAACGACGACCGTGAAGCCGGCCCGGAAGTATTCGTCGGTGACGATTGCGGCGAGGCGATAGCGCAGGCGGAGCTGTCGGATCGCCTCCTCGGACGGGTCCGGCGTCATCTCGGCTCGGTCGTTGACGACCATCCGGCGGAACGTGTCGCCGCGGACGTGGACCGACCTCGGCAAGCGTCCGGCGAGCGCCTGGGCGATCGTCGACTTGCCCGCTGCCTGAATGCCGGTGATGAGAATGATCGCTCGGTCGTGAGGAGTCACGGGATCTTTCCTACTACGGGCGGTCGTGTGTGCCGAGCGCGCCCGTCGCTGCCCAAGGTCGTCACAAGTACACGGAGGTTGGGCCCTCGACCCCGCGGGAGGGCGCAACTTCCGTGTAGTTGCGCGGGACCCTCCCGGGCGATGGGCAGTTGATCTTGGGCCGCAAGGCCTAGGCTGAAGGTTGGCAGCACGATTCCCGCGCCAGGTGTCGAACCGCGGCCGGCCCGTTCGTCAACAACGGGAGACCCAATCGGGAAGGAATCATCATGTTGAGGGACTCGAAGGCGTTCAGCGGCTTCTCCGTCGACGACCTTCAGAAGGCCAAGGCGTTCTACGGAGAGACGCTCGGCCTGCCGTTGTCCGAGGAGAACGGCCTGCTGACGCTGCACCTCTCGGGCGACACCAACGTCCTGGTGTACCCTAAGGAGAACCACGTTCCGGCGACCTACACGGTTCTCAACTTCCCCGTCGACGACATCGACAAGGCCGTCGACGACCTGGTGGCACGGGGCGTGACGTTCCAGCGGTACGAGGGGTTCGGCCAGGACGAGCGGGGCATCGCGCACGGCTTCGGAGGCGGCCAGGGCCCGGACATGGCCTGGTTCACCGACCCGGCCGGCAACATCCTGTCCGTGCTTCACGGCTGACGTCAGCCGAGGATCGGCCGGAAGGCCCCCACCGCGAGGCTCACAGCGATCGCGAGCGCCCCGACCGCGGCGCCGCCGACGATCAGCGCGGCGTCGGCGGGGCCGAAGCGCTGCGGGCGCGCCACGGTGCGCGGCAGTCCGGAGTCGAACCCGCGTGCGTCCATCGCGACGGCGAGCCGAGTGCCGCGCCGGATCGCGCCCACCAGCAGGCCGAACGCGGTCGAGGCGAACAGTCGCAGCTGCGCGACCGGGTTGCGGCCGGCGTCCACCCCGCGCGCCCGCCGGGCCAGGCTGAGCATCGTCCACTCCTCGCCCAGCAGCGGCACCAGTCGGAACGCGGCGAGCGCCCCGATCGCGAACCGCGGCGGCGCCTTCACGTTCTGGATCAGGGAGTCGGCCAGCTCGGTCGGGTCCGTCGTCGCGAACACAATGACACCGGGCAGAGCGATCGCCACCAGCCGCATCGCCAGTCCGGCGGCGTTGGTCAGCAGCCCGGTCGTGATGACCAGTGGCCCCAGCGTGATCAGGGTCGCGCCGGTCCGCTCCGCGGCGAACAGCATCAGCGTGAGCACCAGACCCAACACGCTGACCAGTAGCGGCCACGCGCGGCCGAGCAGCGCACGCGGCCGTACGCCGAACGCGGGCAGGAGCGCGAGCTCAACGGCGAGGGCAACCGTCGGCGCGACCGGGTCGAGGGTCACCATCAGCGCCATCGACAGGACGAGCGCGGCGGCGAGCTTCGCCACTGGGTTGCGCCGGGCCAGCGGCGCATCCGCGGTCGTGATCGGCTCGGCGAACCTCACGCCGCCTCCAGTGTGGCGACGGCGGGTGGAACGAGGGCGCCCGCGGGTGCGGGCAGGGCGAGCGACCGATCGGCGAGCGCGGCCACGAAGTCCGAGTCGTGTGTCACCGCGACCAGGCCGTGCCCGTCGTCTCGCAGCGTGGCGAGCAGGTCGACCAGCTCGATCCAGGTGCGCCGGTCCTGACCGAACGTCGGCTCGTCCAACACCAGCAGGCGGGGCGCGGTGGCCAGCGCGGTCGCCACGCTCAGCCGCCGCTGCTCGCCACCCGAGAGGGTGTGCGGGTTGGCGCCGGCCAGCCGCTCCAGGCGTAACCGTTCGAGTAGCCGGTCGACCGTGGACGCCACCACGCCGGGCGACAGCCCGATCCGGCGTGGGCCCAGCGCCAGCTCCTCGCGCACCGTCGGGGCGACGAACTGGTGCTCCGGATCCTGAAACACCGAGCCGATCCGCCGGGTCAGCGCACTCGCCCGCCAGCGGTGCGGCGGAGCGCCCGCGAGCTCACCCGCGAGCCCGGCGGACGCGACGACCCGTCCCGCCCCGGGTTGCAGCAGCCCGCCGAGGAGCAGCGCCAGCGTCGACTTGCCGGCTCCGTTGGGGCCGAGCACGGCGAGCGCCTCTCCTGCGCGTACGACCAGGTCCACATCGGACAGTGCGGGATGCGCGGCGCCCGGGTGGCGGAATCCCACACCATCGGCGGCGAGCAACCCAGCGCCCGGCGCGGACCGGGCCCGGCGCGGCGCAATCGGATGCCCGGGAACCCAGACGCCCTCGGCCGCGAGCCGGTCACCGTGCGCGGCGAACACCGCGGCCGGCGGCCCGTCCGCGCGGACTCCGCCGCCCGGCTCGAGCACGACCACCCGGTTCACGAGCGGCTGCGACTCGGCCACCCGATGCTCGACGAGGACGACGGTGGTCTCGCGCTCCGGCGCCGTGCCGATCGCGGCCCGGACCAGCGCGGCCCCGGCCGGATCGAGGTTCGCGGTGGGCTCGTCGAGCAGCAACAGGGACGGGCGCGGAGCGAGGGCGCCGGCCAGAGCGAGTCGCTGTTGCTCGCCACCGGAGAGGGCTGCGGTGGACCGTTCACGCCCGTACCGGAAGCCGACTCGCGACAGCGCCCCGTCCACGCGCGGCCAGATCTCCTCGCTCGGCACACCGCGGTTCTCCAGTCCGAACGCCACGTCGTCACCGGCGCGTGCCATGACGAGCTGGGTCTCCGGATCCTGGAACACGATGGCGACCCGCTCCCGGGCCTTGTGCGGGGCGAGGCCGTCGATCTCGACGCTGCCCTCCTGCTCGCCGGAATCGTCGGGTAGCAGGCCCGCGAGCGCGGCGAGCAGGGTGCTCTTGCCAGCCCCGGACGGGCCCAGCAGGAGCACCCGCTCCCCGCGCTCGATGCGCAGGTCGACGCCGCGGACGGCCCATGCCCTTCGGCCGGCGTGCCGCCAGCCGAAACCGCGCAGCTCGACCGTTGCCACGGCCGATCAGACCGCCGCCCGTTCCCGGCCGACCGGGAACCGATCCAGCACGCCCGTCTGCGCCAGCGCACGGGTCAGTGCATAGCTGCCGAAGCCGGCGATGACGAGCGAGCTGGCCGCGGTGATGGCGATGTAGGGCAGGCCGAACGAGGCCCACGAGAAGTCGGGGGACGGGTACCACACAACCTTGTCGTAGACCGACGCGGCGATGCCCGCGAACACGGCGGCCAGCGCCGCGACCGGCAGCCGGTAGTTGCGGTACGCGAAGAGCGCGAACGCCAACTCCGCGGCCAGCGCCTCGATCGGGCCCTGGACTACGAGAGTCCAGCCCCACACGGTGCCGAGCGCAACGGAGACGAGCGCGGCGAGCGTCTCCGTGTAGAGCGCGGCACCGGGCCGACGGATGACGAGAGCCCCGAGGACCGCGGGCACCAGCCACACGCCATAGAGCACGGCACGGCCGGGCAGCGGGATGGCGTCGGCCGGGCCGTTCCAGAGCAGCCCCCAGGCCCAGAAGATGACGCCGAAGGCCACGGCGATGACCGACGCCACGACGACGTCGACCGTCCGCCAGCGATTGGTGGTGGATCGCGGCATTTCTTGCCTCCCAGTCCTAGCGAACCAGGAGAACACGCACGCCACGCCGGGAGTCCCGGACCGCGGCGCGGCTGGAGATCGACCGAACTCCCTGCGCTGGCATTACCCAGATCAGGTACGAGGGTCTGCGGTTGCCCGCACTCTCAGCGCTGTGCGCTCCCCTGTCGGATGTGACATTGCTACGGCGACCGTAACACGCGGACGGGTTAGGGTGGGTTCCCCGCCGACCGGAGCGACGAGACCGGCGCGACGAAACCGGAGACAGCTGACGTGCCCGCCGACCCGATGACCACCCGTCGCGCGCGACCCGGCGACGAGATTGACTGGACGATTCCGCCCGGCCCGCCTGGCCCGCCCGGCCCGCCGCGCGACGCGTTGCCCCGCCGCCGGCTGCTCGGCGGCCGCGTCGGCTCGGTCGAGGTCCTCGCCGCCGTGCTCGTGCTACTCGTCGTCTTCCGGAGCACGATCGCGAACGCGATCTCCGGTCCGCGGCTGCAGACGTGGACGACCGTGTTCGTCTCGGTCATGGTCCAGGCGATGCCCTTCCTGGTGTTCGGCGTCACACTGTCCGCGGTCATCGCGGTGTTCGTGCCGCGCTCGTTCTGGGCCAAGGCGTTACCCCGGCACCCGTCGCTCGCCGTGCCGGTGGCGAGCTGCGCTGGCGTGGTCCTGCCCGGCTGCGAGTGCGGTTCGGTGCCGATCGCGGGCTCGCTCATCCGGCGTGGCGTGACGCCGTCGGCCGCCCTCGCCTTCCTGCTCGCGGCCCCGGCGATCAACCCGATCGTGCTGACCGGCACCGCGATCGCCTTCCCGAAGAACCACGAGATGGTGCTGGCCCGCGGCGTGGCCAGCCTGGTCGTCGCGATGGTCATGGGCTGGCTCTGGCTTCGGCTTGGCCGCGCCGAATGGATCCGCCTGCCGCGTCGCCCCGAGCTCGACGACATGTCCCGCGGCCGAGCGTTCTGGTCCGCGGTGCGGCACGACCTAGTGCACGCCGGCGGCTTCCTCGTGCTCGGGGCGATGGCCGCGGCGACGATCAACGTGATCGTGCCGGCGCGGTGGCTGCAGGCGGTCGCCGACAAGCCGGCGCTGGGCATCCTCGCGCTCGCGCTGTTCGCCGTGGTGCTGTCGATCTGCTCCGAGGCCGACGCGTTCGTGGCCGCCTCGCTCACGCAGTTCTCGCTGACCGCGCGGCTGGCGTTCCTGGTCGTCGGGCCGATGGTCGACCTCAAACTGTTCTCGATGCAGGCGGGCGTGTTCGGCCGGCGGTTCGCGTTCCGCTTCGCGCCGACCACGTTTGCCGTCGGGGTGCTCGTCGCGACCGTGGTCGGGACGGTGATCCTATGAACCGGCAGGCGCAGGGCGTGGTCATGCTGCTGCTGGGCGGCGCCGTCCTCAAGGCCAGCCTCACCGACATGTACCTGAGGTACGTCAAGGAGGGGTTGCGTCCTTTCCTGATCGCCGCCGGTGCCGTCCTGGTGGTGACCGCGGCGATGACGCTGTGGTACGACCTGCGGCGCGGCGACCGCGAGCCGCACGACCGCGAGCCGCACGACCGCGAGCCGCACAACGCGGACGGCGATCACGCGCACCGAGAGCCGCGGGTCGGCTGGGCGCTGGTGCTGCCGGTGCTCGGGCTGCTGCTGGTCGCGCCCCCGGCCCTCGGCTCGTACGCCGCCGGCCAGTCCGGCACCGCGCTATCCAGCCAGCAGACCTCGGACTTCCCGCCGCTGCCCAAGGGCGATCCCGCGCCGATCAGCGTGCTGGATTATGCGTCCCGGGCCGTTTTCGACAAGGGCGTCTCGCTCCGCGGCCGGTCGGTCCAGCTGACCGGGTTCGTGTCGAACGGCTCGGACGGTCAACCGATCCTGGCCAGGATGATCCTGACCTGCTGCGCCGCCGACGCGCGCCCCATCAAGGTGGGTCTGTCCGGCAATGCCCCCGCGGGTCTGCCCGGCGACACCTGGATCCAGGTCGTCGGCAGGTACTCGGAGCGGACCGTCAAGGACCCGGTCAACGAGGAGACCATCCCGTACCTCGAGGTCGAGACCTGGCAGCAGATCGATCCCCCCAAGGAACAGTACGAGTAGCTACCCTCCCGGCATGCGGATCGTGACGCGAGGACTGTCATTCGACGTGTACGCCGGCGGACCGTCGGACGGGCCCGCCGTGTTGCTGCTGCACGGGTTTCCGCAGCATTCCGGCGAATGGGAACTGATCACCCCGGCGCTGCACGCCGCGGAGCTCCGGACGTACGCCGTGGACCAGCGCGGCTATTCGCCGGGCGCGCGGCCAACCGACGCGTACGCCATCGCCGAGTGCACCGCCGACGCGCTGTCCATCATGGACGAATTGGGGCTCGACGCGGCGCACGTCGTCGGCCACGACTGGGGCGCCGTCGTCGGCTGGCACCTAGCGGCCAGGCATCCCGGGCGGGTGCGGACGCTGACCGCCGTCTCGGTGCCGCACCCGCTCGCGATGGCGCAGGCGCTGACCGCCGACCCGGAGCAGCGCGAGCGGTCGGCGTACGTCCGGCTGTTCCGCCAGGCCGGCAAGGCCGAGGAGGCGCTTCTGGCCGACGGCGCGCGGCGCCTGCGGCGACTGCTGACCGGGGTGCCGGCCGAGCGGGTGGAGGCGTACGTGGCGCCGATGCTGGTGCCGGGAGCGCTCACCGGCGCGCTGGGCTGGTACCGCGCGATCTCGCCAGACGACACGGCCGGGATGGGCGCGGTGACCGTGCCGACCACGTTCATCTGGAGCGACGCGGACGTCGCGATCGGGCGGACCGCGGCGACCGACTGCGCCCAGCACGTCACGGGCGACTACCGGTTCGTGCCGTTGGCCGGCGTGAGCCATTGGATTCCGGACGAGGCACCGCAGCTCGTGGTGGACGAGGTGCTGCGCAGGACAGGTACCGTCAACCGCGGCTGACCGTTTGTTGATCTAGCTTGCCGGGAACGTGCCGACATGGCAGCGAACCCAACGGCCAACTACGGGGTGACGGTCGCGGAGGACGAAACCGACAAGGAGCGCTGGGAGCGCAACTTCTCCGATCTGCTGCAGGAGCTACGGGTGGCGCAGACCGGTGTGCAGATCCTGTTCGCGTTCCTGCTGACCATGGTGTTCGCGGCCGGCTTCACGAAGGTGGACGCCTTCGACCGCGCCGTCTACCTGGTCGCCCTCCTCAGCGCGGCCGGGGCCACCGCCATGATCATCGCTCCCGTGGCGTACCACCGGGCGCTTTTCCAGCGTGGGCTCAAGCCGCAGCTGGTGCGTTCGGCGCACCGAATGGCCAAGGGCGGGCTCGCGTTTCTTCTGGTCGCGATGGTCAGCTCGGTGCTGTTGGTGACGGACGTGATCCTCGACCGCTGGGTGGCCATCCTGCTAAGCGCCGTCGTCGGGGCCTGGCTCGCGCTGCTGTGGGGAGTGCTGCCGTGGTTGCGCCGGAGGACCGCGCCACAGAGAACCCCGTCCGCCGGGGACGCTACCCTTGAGTAACACCGAGGCGTAACCTTGGCGACCAGCGTACCCACACTTCTGGGGGAGCCGTGACCACTACGCAGAGCAGTCCGCCGGCGGCGCCCGACCCGACCGAAACGCCTGGCGCTCACGTCTCCGAGAAGGTGTCCCGCCAGGTCGGCGAGGCCGCCCGGGAGACCGAATGGCGCAAGCCCAGCTTCGGCAAGGAGCTGTTCCTGGGCCGCTTCCGGCTCGATCTGATCGAGCCGTGGCCGCGCCCGGATCCCGAGAAGGCGGCGAAGGCCGAGGCGTTCCTCGACAAGCTCGCGTCGTTCGTCCGGGGCACCGTCGACAACACGCAGATCGAGCGGGACGACCGGATTCCGGACGAGGTCATCCGTGGCCTGGCCGAGCTCGGTGCGTTCGGCATGAAGATCGACGAGAAGTACGGCGGGGTCGGCCTGACGAACCTGCACTACTGCAAGGCGTTGACGTTTGTGAGCTCGGCGAACCCCGCGCTCGGCGCTATGCTCTCCGCTCACCAGTCGATCGGCGTGCCCCAGCCGCTGAAGCTCGCCGGCACCGACGAGCAGAGGCAACGGTTCCTGCCGCGGCTGGCGGCCGGCGAGGTGTCGGCGTTCTTCCTCACCGAGCCGAACGTCGGCTCCGATCCGGCCCGGATGAGTACGACCGCGACGCCCACCGAGGACGGCACCGGCTACCTGCTCAACGGCGTGAAGCTGTGGGCAACGAACGGCACGCTCGCGACCCTGCTCGTGGTGATGGCGACGGTGCCCAAGACCGAGGGGCACCGGGGCGGGATCACGGCGTTCGTCGTCGAGGGCGACGCGCCGGGCATCACGGTCGAGCGGCGCAACGAGTTCCTCGGGCTGCGCGGCCTGGAGAACAGCGTGACCCGCTTCCACAACGTCTTCGTTCCCAAGGACAACGTGATCGCCGGCGAGGGACTGGGCCTGAAGATCGCACTCACCACGCTCAACACCGGCCGGCTCTCGCTGCCGGCGACGTGCGTGGGTGCCGGCAAGTGGGCGCTGAACGTGGCCCGGGAGTGGTCCGCCGCGCGGGTCCAGTGGGGACGGCCGATCGCCGAGCACGAGGCGGTCGCGAAGAAGATCGCTTTCATCGCCGCGTCCACGTACGGCCTCGAGTCGACGCTCGACCTGTGCTGCCTGCTCGCGGACGACGACCGCAACGACATCCGGATCGAGGCGGCGCTCATCAAGCTGTACGCCAGCGAGTTGGCCTGGCGGATCGCCGACGAGCTGATCCAGGTCCGGGGCGGACGCGGGTATGAGACGGCCGCGTCGCTGGCCGCGCGCGGTGAGCGCGCGATCGCGGTCGAGCAGCTGCTGCGTGACCTCCGCATCAACCGGATCTTCGAGGGCTCGACCGAGATCATGCACCTGATGATCGCTCGGGAGGCGGTCGACGCTCACCTCTCGGTGGCGGGCGACATCATCGACCCGGATGCGGCGTTCGGGCAGAAGGCCAGGGCGACCGCGCGTGCCACCGGGTTCTACGGTCGCTGGCTGCCGACGCTGGCCGCGGGCCGCGGCCAGCTCCCGGGCGGGTACGCCGCGTACGGTCCGCTCGCGCGGCACCTACGCTACGTCGAGCGGGCCTCCCGGAAGCTGGCCCGATCCACGTTCTACGGCATGTCGCGCTGGCAGGGCCGGCTCGAGCGCAAGCAGGGCTTCCTGTCCCGGATCGTCGAGATAGGCGCCGAGCTGTTCGCCATGGCCGCGACGTGCAGCCGGGCGGTGGCCGAGCGGGAGACGCGCCCCGAGGGCATGGAGCTCGCGGACCTGTTCTGTCGGCAGGCACGGCTGCGCGCCGAGAAGCTCTTCGACGACCTGTGGGACAACACCGACTCGGCCGACACCGCCGCGGCCAAGAAGGTCGTCGCCGGCCGGTACGCATTCCTGGAGGAGGGCATCGTCCCGCCGCCCACCGCGGGGGAGTGGGTCTCGAGCTGGGAGCCCGGACCGTCCACAGTGGAAGACGTGCGACGCCTGGTCTAGCGCAGACCCAGGCCGCGCAGTTCGAGGGCGGCCAGCGCATCCACTGTGGAGTCGTCGCCGCGGCGCCATGACTCCGCCACGTCCGGGCCGAGTGCGGCCAGCCGGCGCAGGGGCTGGGTGGCCAGTGCCCGCAGGGCGAGCAGGTCCCGGCCGGCGGGTGCGGCACGCAGCGCCGCGGCCGCGCCGGCCCGGCGGATCCAGCGGATGCGCAACGGCAACCAGACGAACAGGGCCAGCCCGAGGGGGAACACGAGCAGCGCCAGCGAGAGCGCGAGCGCCAGGTCCCCGACCACCTGCTGCTGCTGGTGCCCGGCGTCCGCGATCGCGCGCGCGGCGTCGGCGGCCTTCTCGAACGGGGTTGCCAGCGCACCGCCGACTGCGGGCACGTTGTCCACGCGGTGCCCGGCGTCGGCCAGGTTGTCGGCGATGCCGCTGCCGGCGCTCTCGAGCTTCTGCCCGGGCACGGCCAGCTTCTCCACGAGGTCGTGCAGCCGCAGCGCGGCCCACACCCAGAACCACACCCACGCGAGGACGAGCAGGTCCGTCAGAACCTGCCGCACCGCGACGACCGGTCGATCGGCGTAAATCTTCACAGCGGACAGC
The DNA here is from genome assembly GCA_036506495.1 of Micromonosporaceae bacterium. Classification (GTDB taxonomy): domain Bacteria; phylum Actinomycetota; class Actinomycetes; order Mycobacteriales; family Micromonosporaceae; genus DASXRC01. Next base: position 39,387 of record DASXRQ010000227.1, read on the forward strand.
GTGCCGCATTCAGCGAGCACATGCAGGACACGTGCCGAAGATCTCCATGGTGTGGCTGACGTTGACGTAGCCGTGGAGTCCGGCGACGCGGTCGGCCCAGTTCTCGACGACGGGGCCCTCCACCTCGACCGTCCGCCCGCACGAGCGGCACACGAGGTGGTGGTGATGGCCCTCGCTGCACCGCCGGTACATGTGCTCGCCACCGGGCGGGCGCATCACGTCCACCTCGCCGGCCTCGGCGAGTGCCTGCAGGGTCCGGTATACCGTCGTGAGACCGACCCGCTCGCCATGCGTACGCAGCATCGCGTGCAGGTCCTGCGCGCTATGAAAGCCCTCCACCTCGGCCAACAGCGAGCTGACCGCGGTGCGCTGTCGGGTGTTGCGGACCGCCGCGCCGCCGGAGCCGGCGTTCATGGGTGGACCTCCCGCGCGTGGCTCACGGCGTCCGCGACGATGTGGGCGACGTGCTCGTCGACCAGGGAGTAGGCGATCTCCCGGCCGCGCCGTGCGCCGCGTACGACGCCGGCGCCGCGCAGCACCCGCAGGTGCTGGGACACCAGCGGCTGAGCGACGCCGAGCTTCTCGACGAGCTCGTGTACGCACCGCTCGCCGGCACCCAGCTCGGTGACGATCGCGACCCGGACCGGCGCGGACAGGGCGCGCAGGAGGTCGCCCGCCGCCTCGTACGCCTCCGGCCCGCTCGTGGTTCCCACATCGCAACGGTATCCAAGACCGCGGGGCGTCATCGGTCGAGGACCACGTCCGGTGGCTCGATCTCGACCGGTGCGGCCCGCTCGCCGCCGAGGCGGCCGAGCGCGGCGCCGGTACGCCGGCGCAGGAACCGCCAGCCCGCGGCCCCCACGGTGGCGGCGAGGAACAGGCCGATCGCGACGAGCACGATCGTCGCGCCGGGAGCGGTGCCCTGCGCGCCAGCCGTACCCGAGATCCAGATGCCGAGCGCGGCGGCGAGCACGCCGATGCCCATCGCGGCGTGCATGGTCGACCGGAAGCCCCGGGTGAGCTGCTGCGCGGCCGCGACGGGCACGACCATCAGCGCACTGACCAGCAGGAGCCCGACCGCACGCATCGCGACGGTCACGGTCACCGCGGTGGCCACCGCGATCAGCAGGTTGAGCGTCCGCACGGGGAGGCCGGAGACCTTGGCGTACTCCTCGTCGTGGCAGATCGCGAACAGCCAGGGCCGCAGCAGGACGGTGACCGCGAGCACGCCCGCGCCGAGCACGCCCATCACGACCAGGTCGTCGCGGCTGGCCGACAGCGGCGAGCCGAAGAGATACGCCATGAGGTTGGCGTTGGACTTGTCCGAGGCGAGACCGACGAGGAACACGCCGCCCGCGATGCCACCGTAGAACAGGATCGCGAGCGCGATGTCGCCGGACGTGCGGCCGCGCTGGCGGATCAGTTCCACGGCGATCGCGCCCATCGCGGCGACCACGACGGCCGCGAGCACCGGCGAGTTTCCGGTGAGCAGGCCGATGCCGACGCCGGTCAGCGCGACGTGCCCGATGCCGTCGCCGATCAGCGACATGCGGCGCTGGACGAGGTAGATCCCCAGCGCCGGCGCGGTGAGCCCGGTGATGAGCGCCGCCATGAGCGCCCGGATCATGAAGTCGTACTCGAAGATGGTCATGGCCCGCTCCACAGGCCCGGCTTCTCCACCGGGCCGTGCGGGTGGACGTGGTCGTGTGTCGGGTCGGCGTGGTGGCCGGCGGGTTCGGGCACCGGTCCCTCGTGGACGATCCCGCCGTCGTGCAGGACAACCGCCCGGCTGATCAGGCGCTGCAGCGGACCCAACTCGTGCGCGACGAGCAGCACGGTCCCGCCGCCGTCGACGAACGCTTGCAGCGCGTCGGCGAACGCCTGCTGGCTCGCGGCGTCCACACCCGCGGTCGGCTCGTCGAGGACGAGCAGCTCGGGCTGGCCGGCGAGGGCGCGGGCGATCAGGGTGCGCTGCTGTTGCCCGCCGGAGAGCGTGCCGACCGGGTCGCCCACGCGGTCGGCGAGCCCCACCGCGGCCAGCGCTCCGGTCACCGCGGCTCGGTCGGCGTTCCGGGCCGGGCGCGGGAAGCCGCGCCGAGCCAGCCGACCGGCGGCCACGACCTCGCTCGCCGTCGCCGGTACGCCGCTGCCGGCGCCCACCCGCTGGGGGACGTACCCGATCCGGCGCCACTGGCGGAACCGGCGCAGCGGCGTGTCGAACAGCCGGACCGTGCCCGCGCTCAGCGGCACCAGACCGAGGGCGGCTCGGATCAGCGTGGACTTGCCGGACCCGTTGGCACCCAGGACGGCGACCACCTCGCCCGCGTACACCCGCAGCGAGACGGCGCGCAGCACCGGGCGGTCGGCGTACGCCGCGACCGCCCGATCGACCGCGACTATCGGTGTGTTGCCCGCTGTCATCGGCAGCCCAGTGCCGTCCGAAGTGTGGTCAGGTTCCGTCGCATGACCGAAAAGTAGTCGTCCGAGCTACCTGGCTGCAGTCCCTCGATGGGATCGAGGACCGCCGTTGTGGCGTGGACCTCGTTGGCCACGGCCTCGGCGACCTTCGGGCTCACGAGGGTCTCGAAGAAGATCGTCGTGGCGCCGACCTGGCGCGCCTGCGTCGCGACCGCGGCCAGTCGTTGCGGCGTCGGCTCCTCCTCCGGGGTGAGCCCGGTGATGCCGATCTGCCGCAGGTGGTACCGGAGGGCGAGGTAACCGAACGCGGAGTGGCTCGTGACGATCTCGTGGCGCTGGCACGTACTGAGCCCGGATGCGTACTCCCGGTCGAGCGCGGTCAGATCGGTCCGCAGCGTGGTCGCTCGGGCGGTGTAGTCGCCGGCGTGCGCCGCGTCGACCGCGCCGAGCCTGTCGGCGAGCTGGTCGGCGATGGCCGCGAGGCGGGTCGGGTCCAGCCAGACGTGCGGGTCCTTGCCGCCGAGGTGGTCCTGGCCGCCCTCCTCGGTGGCTGCACTCGCGGTCAGCAGCGGCTGCACGGTCGCCACGTCGAAGGACCGGTGGGCGGCCTGCTGCGCGACCGTGTCGTCGACCGCGGGCTGGAACCCCCTGAGGTAGATGACGAGATCGGCGTCCGCTACCTGGCGTACCTGCTGGGGGTTGAGCTCCAGGTCGTGCGGCTCGGCGCCCGGCTTGGCGAGGTTGGTCACGGTGACCGCGTCCCCGCCGACCCGCTCGGCGATGAACTGCAACGGGTAGAACGCCGCCACCACGGCGACCTTGGTCGTGCCGGCGCCCGCGTGGCCGCCGCCACCACACGCGGCCAGACCGCCGAGCGCGAGCAGGCCCGCGGCGGCTACGAGGAGCGGAACGCGTGGGCTCGGCATGCCGGCAAGTCTCCGCCCTAATGACAATGATTGTCAAAAGCGCATGAGTCCCTGCGGGGGAGCCAAGATCATCGCAGACTTGCCGGGATTACGCGATCAACATGCCCGGGACACCTCAACCCGTGCGGGGTTGCGGCGATCATGGGACCCGGCGCGGCGTACGCCTAAAAGATCTTTGTGAGGGCGACCGTGCCGACCAGAACGAGCACCAGGACCCGCAGCGCCCGGACGCCCGGCGGCTGCAGCCGCCACGTCCGGGTCAGGACCGCGGCGAGGCCGCCCACCAGCGCCAGGAGCAGGACACCGCCCAGCGCGTCGGGCAGGAACAGGCCCAGGAGGACCAGGACGAGGGCGGCCAGAAAGACGGTGGTCGGGTTCATCCGGGCGAGTCGGTCGAGTGCACTTGGGGGCATGCATCCCTCCGCCGTTTAGGCTGCAACGGTCGGCCCATTCAACCGCACCGGAGGCCTCCGTGCTGGTCCTCAACCGATTCGTGGTCGACGAGGGCGCCGCCGAGCGGTTCACCCAGCGCGCGCACACCGCGTTGGCCGCGCTGGCGGCGCGGCCCGGCTACCGGCGCGGTGAGCTGACCCGTGCGCTGGATGACCCGCGTCGGTGGTGCCTGGTGACCGAGTGGGAGTCGGTCGGCACGTACCGGCGCGCACTCGGCGACTTCACGGTGCGGGTGGAGGCGACCCCGCTGCTCGCCGAGTCGCTGGATGAGCCGTCGGCGTACGAGTCGCTGGCCACCGCCGAGCCGGGCGGCGAGGTGAGCGTGTCGGCCAGCGACCGAGCGCGACAGCCGCGTCGGTGATCCGGCTAGCATCGCGTCCATGAGCACGGCACCCGGGCCGGTCCAGGCGTCCCCGCCGACGGCGCCACCGCCGCCCCAGGGCCCGGGTGTGACACCACCGTTCGCGGCGCCGCCCGTCGAGGGACGGACGGTCCGGATCTGGATCGGCCTCGGCGTGGCCGGGCTCGCGCTGCTGCTGTGCTGCGGGGGTGGCACGGCCGCCGTCGTCGGGCTCTTCGTGACCGGCGCCCGAGCCCTGAACGAGCAGGCCAGGGCCGTCGTCAGCCACTACATCAGGGCCGTAAACGAGGACAAGTTCGACGAGGCGTACCTGCTGCTATGCGATGCAATCCAGCGGAGCGAGTCGGAGGGTCAGTTCGCCGAGCGCGTGTCCCGGGAACCGGACATCGCGTCGTACACGCTCCATGACCTTCAGCTGACCGGCGACCTGGCGCTGCCTGCCGACGTGCGGTACGCGAACGGCAGTCGGGACACCGTTCGGTTCCTGCTTGCCCAGGACCGGCGCAGCGGCGAGTTAGAGGTGTGCGGCGTCGCCGGGTAATCTTGCGCGCGTTGAATAACCGACAGCGATCTCGCGGACAGTGACCGTAGGCTGCTCGTGCCCGTTGTTCCACCGTCCGCGCGTCCCCGCCGGCCGCCAGCCGGCGTAGGAGGAAGCTATGCCCGCCGACCGCATCGACTCGATCGTCAGCCTCGCCAAGCGGCGCGGCTTCGTCTACCCGTCCAGCGAGATCTACGGCGGCTCCCGGTCGGCCTGGGACTACGGTCCACTCGGCGTCGAGCTCAAGGACAACGTGCGGCGGCAGTGGTGGCGGTCGATGGTGCAGGAGCGGGACGACATCGTCGGCGTGGACTCCGCCGTGATCCTCGCCCGGCAGGTCTGGGAGGCCTCGGGCCACGTCGCCGAGTTCGTCGACCCGCTGACCGAGTGCCGGTCCTGCCACAAGCGGTTCCGGGCGGATCAGCTCGAAGAGGCGTACGAGGCGAAGCACGGCAAGGCGCCCGCGTCCCTTGCCGAGATCAACTGCCCCAACTGCGGCAACAAGGGCACGTTCACCGAGCCGCAGATGTTCAACGGCTTGATGAAGACGTACCTCGGTCCGGTCGAGAGCGATGAGGGCCTGCACTTCCTGCGGCCGGAGACGGCTCAGGGCATCTTCATCAACTTCGCGAACGTGATGACGTCGGCCCGCAAGAAGCCGCCGTTCGGCATCGCCCAGGTCGGCAAGAGCTTCCGCAACGAGATCACGCCGGGGAACTTCATCTTCCGTACGCGCGAGTTCGAGCAGATGGAGATGGAGTACTTCGTCGAGCCGGGCACCGACGAGAAGTGGCACGAGTACTGGCTGACCGAACGCTGGAACTGGTATCTCGATCTCGGTCTGTCGGAGTCGAACCTGCGCTACTACGAGCACCCCAAGGAGAAGCTGTCGCACTACTCGAAGCGGACGGTCGACATCGAGTACCGCTTCCAGTTCGGCGGCCAGGACTTCTCCGAGCTGGAGGGCGTCGCCAACCGCACCGACTTCGACCTGACCACGCATTCGAAGCACTCCGGCATCGACCTGTCCTACTTCGACCAGGACAAGGGCGAGCGGTGGACGCCGTACGTCATCGAACCCGCCGCCGGCCTGACCCGCGCCGTGCTGGCGTTCATGCTCGAGGCGTACGACGAGGACGAGGCGCCCAACACCAAGGGCGGCGTGGACAAGCGGACGGTGATGCGGTTCGACCCACGGCTCGCCCCGGTCAAGGTGGCCGTGCTGCCGCTGTCGCGCAACGCCGAGCTCTCCCCGAAGGCCCGCGACCTCGCCGCGGCGTTGCGCAAGCGCTGGATCGTCGAGTTCGACGACTCGCAGGCCATCGGCCGCCGCTACCGGCGCCAAGACGAGATCGGCACGCCCTTCTGCGTGACGATCGACTTCGACACCCTGAACGACAACGCGGTGACCGTTCGGGACCGGGACACGATGAGTCAGGACCGCGTCTCGCTCGACCAGGTGGAGCGCTACCTGTCCGAGCGCCTGCCAGTCTGCTGAGCTGGCCCTGGCTCCGCCCGCATCGGCGCGCAACTACATGGACGTCGCGGCCACCGAGCGCGCCGAGAGCGCAATTCCCGTGTAGTTGCGACGATCTTGGGCAGCCGGCCCCGGAAGGCCGTCAAAAGCTGAATCCGCCGGGTCGGTGGTTGCGGTCCGCGATCAGCCCGGCCAGGGTCGCGATCGCGATCTCGGCGGGTGTACGCGAGCCGATGTTCAGGCCGACCGGCCGGTGTACCCGGGCGATCGCGTCGTCGTCGACGCCGAGGTTCCTGAGCGCGTCGACGTGCGGTGCGACGTGCCGGACGCTGCCGATCACGCCCACCCACCGCGCCTGCGTGCCGAGGGTGTCCCGGAGGACCTTCCCGAGCTCCGGCCGGTCGTGGTCGGTCACGACGACGTCGGTGCCCCGGTCGACGAAGGATGGGTCGACCGCGCTCGCCATCCGGTCGCCGTGCGGGCGTGGGGTGACTCCGAGCCGTCCCGGATCGGGCTCCACGAGGGTGGTCCGGTAGCCCAGGTCGAGCGCGAAGCGCAACAGGTACTCCGCGACCGGGGACTCGAAGACGACGGTCAGCGAGCGGGGGCCGACATCGGGTGGCGCGTCGCCGTGCGCGACGGCGCAGGCGGGATCGTCGACCGCGTGCGTGTGGGTGGAGTCCGTGTGTGCCACATCACCGACTCTGCCACGTCGGCCGGCGGAGCGCCCGCGCCGGGCGTTGGCGTGACGCGCCCCGGGGTAACGTTCACAGACGTGACCTTGCAACTAGGACCGCACCTCGTCGACTCGCCTGTCGTGCTCGCGCCGATGGCCGGGATCACGAACGTCGCGTTCCGGCAGCTGTGCCGCGAGCACGGCGGCGGGGTCTTTGTGTGCGAGATGGTCACCACCCGGGCGTTGGTCGAGCGGAACCCGAAGACGCTTCGCATGGTCGCGTTCCAGCCGGATGAGTCGCCGCGCAGCCTCCAGCTCTACGGCGTCGACCCGTCGGTCACGGCCGCCGCCGTCCGGATGATCGCCGACGAGGGTCTCGCCGACCACATCGACCTCAACTTCGGCTGCCCGGTGCCGAAGGTCACCCGCAAGGGCGGCGGATCCGCGCTGCCCTGGCGACGCCGGCTCTTCGGGGAGATCGTCTCCGCGGCGGTGCGCGCCGCCGGCGGCCTCCCGGTCACCGTCAAGATGCGTAAGGGCATCGACGACAACCACCTGACCTACGTCGAGGCCGGGCTCATCGCGCAGGACGCCGGTGCGACCTGGGTCGCGCTACATGGACGTACGGCCGCGCAGCGGTATTCCGGCGAGGCCGACTGGGCGGCGATCGCCGCGTTGAAGCAGGCGCTCGACATCCCGGTGCTCGGCAACGGAGACATCTGGGAGGCCGACGACGCGCTGCGCATGGCCGAGCAGACCGGCGCGGACGGTGTGGTGGTCGGCCGCGGCTGTCTCGGTCGGCCGTGGCTGTTCGCCGACCTGGCGGCGGCGTTCCGAGGCCATGACGGGCGCGCGATGCCCACGCTCGGCGAGGTCGCGGGCGTGATGCGCCGGCACGCCGAGCTGCTGGTCGAGTGGCTCGGCGGGGAACGCGACGGCTGCACGGACTTCCGCAAGCACGTGGCCTGGTACCTCAAGGGCTTCCCGGTCGGACCGGAACTGCGACGCGCGCTCGCGATGGTTTCGTCACTGTCCGAACTGGACGATCTGCTGGGCAAGCTCGACGCGGACGAGCCGTTTCCGCTCTCGGTGCTCGGGCGACCACGGGGGCGTACCAACTCACCGGGCAAGGTCCACCTGCCCGACGGCTGGTTGGCCAGCCGCGACGACTGCGCGGTCCCCGCGGACGCCGAGATGGAGGACTCCGGCGGCTGAGGCCCGTCAACGCTCCCACCGCGGCCCTAGCAGCGGCTTGACGTCCAGGATCGGCGTGCGGTCGATCGCCTCGAGGTTGCGCACCCGCAGCCGTAGCCCCTCGACGGCGGCGATCTCGACCCGGTGCAGCCCGATCGGGTTCGGCCTATCGGGCGATCGGGTGCTGAACACGCCGGTCCGGGGCCGGGTCGGGTCGCCACGCGGGTGCACGGCCAACACGTCACGGTCGGCGCGGTCGAGCCAGGTCAACACGATGACCTCGGTGCCCGCGCGGAGGTCGCGCACGCCCTCGCGGACGGCCGGCTCGAAGACGAGCCAGGCGTCCGGCGCTCCCTCGTCGCCCTGCATGGGGGCCTCGTCGCGGTTGGTGAGCGGCGACTCGACCCACCCGATCGGACGCAACACGTACGCCGGCTCCGTCACGCGGCCAGGTTAGTCGGCCGTGCTCGGTCGGTGTTCATCGCAGTATCCGATTCACTTCTGGATCAGGCCTCGTAGGACTCGGGAAGCATGCGGGTGGTCACGCAGATCCGGTTCCACGCGTTGATGGTCACGATGACCATGACGAGCTCGGCCAGCAGCCGATCGTCGAAGTGCTTCGCCGCTCG
>DASXRQ010000228.1:0-3790 GCA_036506495.1 Micromonosporaceae bacterium
GGTGAGATCAATCAGCGACTGGGCCCGTCACACCGACTCGCTCGCGTGATCGGAGGGGCCGAGTAGAGGCATAGCGAGCTGCGCTCGGAGAAGCCCTGGCAAGACGGCGAAGGACCCGGGTTCGATTCCCGGCACCTCCACGGTGATAACGGCGGCACCACCCGAACGGGTGGTGCCGCCCTTTCGCGAGTTTCGACGTGACGGTCACGCCGTTCGGTTTAGCCAACCTCGACCGGAGGTCTAGACATCACCCCGCCCGGGCCGCACCATCGTTGAAAGGCCACGGTGGCCCGCGGCGCGTGTTGGCGTACCCGCGGCTCGTCGGGGGAGGTGCGCCAATGGCAACCGAAGCGGTTTCCCCCAACCCCTTGGGGTTCACATCCACGGAGCCGGGCGCCGCGCCCCTCGCCACCGCCAGGCGCCATCGGGCCGAGCTGCTCCAGGCGATCCAGTCCTTCGAACGTGCGCTCGCCGTGCCGGCCGGCAATCCGGCCTGGCGGGACCGTGTGGCCGCGCGGCTGGGCTCGCTGCGCGCGGCGTTCGCCGAACACGTCGTCGTCACCGAGGGGGCGGACGGCCTCTACGCCGAGGTGCTCGGCCACGCCCCCCGGCTGTCCCGCGCCGTCCACATTCTGATCCGGGAGCACGCGGCGCTGGCGACGGCCATGGACGCGTTGCAGCGCCAGATCTCGATCGGGCGGCCGAGGATCGAAGAGGTCCGCGGCTGGGCATCCGACCTGCTCCGCGAGCTGTCCCGGCATCGCCAGCGTGGCGCGGATCTGGTGTACGAGGCGTACGCGACCGACATCGGCGGGGAGACCTGAGGCGCGGGCGGCGTCCGCGACCCATTACGCGTCGCTGACGTGTCGGCCGGGTCCACCGATGCCGGCGCGATCGCCGTTCCCGGCGTCGCGCTCCTGCTGCGGGTGCGGGGGCGTTCGGTGACCCTCTACGTCTGCGTTCTGCTCGCGGTGACGTGCTGGCCGTGCTGGCCGGCGCGCTCGGCGCCGCGTCCGCGATGTTCCCGTCCGGACATGACCTCAACGTGTTGCTGATCGTGCTGGCGGGGGCGGGGGCGGTCAGCCTCGCCGTCGCCATGTGGTCCAGTCGGCATGTCGCCGCGGAGGCGATGTCGGCGGGCGAGGTCCTCGACCGGGAGCGCCGGATGGAGGCGAGCCGGCGCGAGCTGATCGCATGGGTTTCGCATGACCTGCGTACGCCACTGGCCGGGCTGCGCGCGATGACCGAGGCGCTGGAGGACGGCGTCGTCGACGATCCGGCCACGGTCGCCGACTACCACCGGCGTATTCGGCATGAGACCGACCGGATGGGCTGGCCGACGACCTGTTCGAGCTGTCGCGGATCAACGCGGGCGCGCTGCACCTGACGCTCGACTCGGTGCCGCTCGCCGAGGTTGTCTCTGATGCGGTCGCGTCGGCGGCGCCCGTCGCGGCGGCACGCGGCGTACGACTCGTCGCCGCCGAGGACGGCTGGCCGACCGTGCGCGGCAGCGAGCCGGAGCTGTCGCGGATCGTCGCGAACCTGCTGCGCAACGCTATTGTTCGCGGTCACGGAGGGCTGCGGCGGCATTCCCGAGGCGGATCTGCCCAGGCGTGTTCGACGTGGCCTTTCGCGGCGAGGCTGCGCGTACGCCTGCCGGAACGGTTGGACACGACGGCGCGCGAGCCGCCGGCGGCGGGGGACTGGGCCTCGCGATCGTGCGCGGGCTCGTCGAAGCCCACTGCGGCAAGGTCGCGGTGAGCAACGTACCCGGCGGCTGCCGCTTCGAGGTGCGGCTGCCGTCCTAGGGAAGTTGGATCGGCAGCTTGATGCCGTCCAGCGCGTGCGGGCAAGGGCACTCGCGTTCCGGGGGCAGCGCCGCGACGGCGTCCAACAGCAGGCCGCGCAGGCGCACTGTGTTCTCGCCGAAGACGCGGAACACCTCCTCCTGGGTGACCGACCGGCCGCCCTCCACGCCGGCGTCGAGGTCGGTCACGAGCGCGATCGCGGTGTAGCACAGCGCCAGCTCGCGGGCCAGGACGGCCTCCGGATGCCCGGTCATGTTGACGACGGCGCCGCCGAGGCCGGAGAACCACCGGGACTCCGCGCGTGTCGAGAAGCGGGGGCCCTCGACCACGACCATCGTGCCGCCGTCGTCGATGTCGACCTCGTGGCGAGCCGCGGCGGCCAAGACGGTGGCGCGACCGATCGGGCAATACGGGTCGGCGAACGAGACGTGCACCGCGCCCGCGTCGTAATAGGTCTGCGCCCGTCCGGTCGTGCGGTCGATCAGCTGGTCGGGCACGACGAACGCGCCCGCTACGAGGTGCGGCTGCAGGCCGCCGACCGCACACGGCGCGAGGATTTGCCGTACGCCGAGCGAACGAAGCGCCCACAGGTTCGCGCGGTACGGGATGCGGTGCGGCGGGTAGCGGTGGTCCTTTCCGTGGCGCGGGAGGAAGGCGACCGACCGCCCACCGACGTCGGCGACGGTGATGGGGTCCGACGGTGGTCCGTACGGCGTCTGCGCGGCGTGCTCCGTCGCGCCCTCGAGCAACGCGTACAGCCCGGATCCACCGATCACCGCGATCTCGGCGACGGCGCTCATGCGTCCCCCTTCGCGCCTTACGGGTTGCCCGTTGCAGACCCTAACCGTGGCGTCCGACGCAAGCTATGGTGCGAGGCATGGCGTTGACTGCGCACATGGTGACGATCGACTGCGGCGACCCCCGGGGGCTGGACAAGTTCTGGACGCAGGCTGCCGGCTACGAGATCAGGGCCGACCTCGGCGGGGAGTACGTGGTTGTCGGGCCGGCCTCCGGGGACGGGATCCGGCTGGGCCTGCAGCGCGTGCCCGAGCCGAGGGTCGGTAAGAACCGGGTGCATGTCGACTGGGCGGCGGACGACCGGTCCGCGGAGGTGTCGCGGTTGGTGGCGCTGGGCGCCTCGGTCATCGCGTCGCACGCGGTTCCGGGCCTTACGTGGACGGTCCTCGCCGATCCCGAGGGCAACGAGTTCTGCGTATCGGCGCACGAGTAGGCGGGTCACCGTGTATGGCGAGCCGCAGCGGACTGGGGGGCGATCGGTGGAGTCGTTGACCGGGCAGTTGCTCGTCGCGACCCCTGCCCTCAAGGACCCGAACTTCGACCGGACCGTGGTACTGCTCGTCGCGCACGAGGCCGGCGGCGCGCTCGGCGTCGTGCTCAACCGGGCCACGGAGGTGCCCGTCTCCGAGGTGCTCGGCGGCTGGGGCGCATTGGCCGGCGATCCGGCCGTGCTCTTCGAGGGCGGCCCGGTGCAGCCCGAGTCGGCGATCTGCCTCGCGCGGGTCCGCCAGGGTGTGACCAGGGTGAATGGCTTTCATCAGGTCTCCGGGCCGGTCGGCACCGTCGACCTTTCCGGCGATCCGGACACCATGCGGGACTCGGTGGCCGGCATCCGAGTGTTCGCCGGGTACTCCGGCTGGCAGCCGGGTCAGCTCGAGGACGAGATCACGACGGGGTCCTGGTTCGTCTTCGATGCACTGCCCGGCGATGCGTTCGTTGGCCGGCCGGACGATCTTTGGGGGATGGTGCTGCGTCGGCAGGGCGGCATGATGGCCGCGGTGGCCCACTTCCCGCCCGATCCGGCGCTCAACTGATCTTGTCGACCCGCGAGGTGACCCGCCGAGCGCGTCTGTGTACTATTGCGCGGTGCCCGGGCGACCGGGCCTTGGGGCCGTGGCGCAGCTGGTAGCGCACCACACTGGCAGTGTGGGGGTCAGGGGTTCGAGTCCCCTCGGCTCCACCCA
>DASXRQ010000229.1:0-51741 GCA_036506495.1 Micromonosporaceae bacterium
TGAGTATGGGAAGCGCGGGGCAAGCGCGTCCCGCAGCGGTGCCGGGGGGAGTACGTCAATGAGTGCTATTCGACCGTCGACCGTCGAGGTCGAGACGTCGCTGCGACTCGTCGCGCCGGACGCCACCGCCCTGCCGGTGCGCGCCAGCCTGCGCTACGACCCAGCGGACCCGTACGCGGTCCAGGTGCTGTTCCACGCCGAGTCCGCCGGCGGGGAGGCGGTGAGCTGGTCCTTCGCGCGGGAGCTGCTCGTCACCGGCCTGGACGAGCCGGCCGGGATCGGCGATGTGCGGGTGTGGCCGTGGGCCACGCCGCGCGGGGACTTCGTCGCGCTCGCGCTGTCCTCGCCCGACGGCAACGCGCTGTTCGAGGTGCCACGCAACGTCCTCGTGCGGTTCCTGCGGCGCACCTATGTCGTGGTGCCGCGGGGGCATGAGACCGAACATCTCGACGTGGACGCGGCCGTGAACCGACTGCTGGCCGGCCGCTGACCTCACAACATCCAGCACGAGCGGACGCCGACCAAACGGTCGGCGTCCATTGTGTTCACCCGTGCGTGCTCAGCCCGCCGTCGACCGCGATCACCGCCCCGGTAAGGTACGCCCCGGCGCGCGACGCCAGGAAGATGGCCGCACCTGCCATGTCGTCGGGCCGGCCGATGCGCCCCAAGGGCACCTGGTGTTCGATCGCCGACCGCATCGACGGGTCGTCGAGCGCGAACGCCATCATCTTGCTCTCGAACGGGCCCGGCGCGATCGCGTTCACCGTGATGTGCTCGGGCGCGAGGTGGTGGGCCAGCTGCCGGGTCAGCATGTGCACGGCCGCCTTGCTCCCGGCGTACGCATAATTCTCCAGCGCCGGCACACGGAGGCCATCCACCGACCCGATGGTGATGACCCGCGCCGGGTCATCCGCCGACGCCGCGGCCCGCAGCCCGGGCAGGAGTGCGGTCGTCAGCCGGAACACCGCCTTCACGTTGACCGCCCACAGCTTGTCGAACGCGCTCTCCGGATAGGCCTCGAGCGGCGCGCCCCACGTCGCCCCGGCGTTGTTCACCAACACATGCAGCATGGGGTACGCCGACAGCACCCGCTCGGCCAACCGCGAGGCGCCATCCATCGTGGACAGATCCGCCGGGATGGCGTCACACTCTCCGTCCGAGGACAGCTGCGCGGCGACGGCGGCGCAGACGTCCGCCTTGCGCGAGGACACGACTACGCGCGCCCCGGCCTCCACGAAGCCTCGCGCGATCATCAGCCCGATGCCGCGGGAGCCTCCGGTGACCAGCACGATCTTGCCCGCAACCGAGAACAGCTCCGTCATGATCGGCTCCTACGCATGTCCTTGACATCCCAATGTGCTACGTCAACGATGATCGGATGCAGCAGTTGGCGCTCACCGACGCTACCCGGATCATCGCCGGCCTCGTTCTCATCAGCATCGTCACGGTCGAGGTCGGCGGGTGGTTCATGACCCGCATCGTCCGCGGCATGGTACCCATGACCGACTTCCAGAAGGCGTTCGCCCGGGCCGGCCACGCGCACGCGGGCGTGCTCGTCACGCTCGGGCTCGTCGGCCTGATCCTCGTCGACGCCAGCGGTCTGACCGGCGCGCTCGCCTGGGTCGGCCGGCTCGGCATCCCGGTCGCGGCCATCCTGATGTCGGGTGGCTTCTTCGCCTCGTCCGCCGGGCGCGGCACGGTCCGTCCCAACAACGCGATCTGGCTGCTCTGGATCGGCGCCTTCAGCCTGGCCGCCGGCGCGCTCGCACTGGGCATCGGGCTCCTGACGGCGTAGCCGCCCACCCGCGGGTCCCCACGGCATCTCCCGGATGCGTCGCGGCGTCCGTGCGGCTACCGTCACATCGATGGTCGGATTCGGTCACCCCGTCGGCGATCCCGCTCCGGTGGACGCATCCCGTCTGGGTGTCCGAACGCTGACCCTCGGCGACGCGACGGAACCCGTAGCCGCGCTACGCACGCCGACACTGCTCGGCGACCACGTGTTGCTGCTCGTGACCGCGGGGCACGGCAGCGTTGAGGTCGACTTCACGGCGTACCCCTGCCGGCCCGGCACCCTGGTGTGGGCGCGGCCCGGGCAGGTGCTGTGCTGCGCGGCCGCCGGCGGCATGGACGCGGTGCTGGTCTTCTGGACCGCCGCGCTGCCGCTGCTCGACGGCCAACTCGCCGACGACCCGACCGGACCGACGCACTGGCAGCTCGCCGGTGAGGATGAGGACGCCGTGATCAACGAGGTCAGCCAGCTCGTGGTGGACACGGAGCGCCACGCCGTCGGGGACCTGCCGGCCGAGCTTCTGCATCACCAGCTCGCGGTGCTGACCCTGCGCATCGCGGCCCTCGGCACGACGGTCACACACACCGACAGTGAGTCGGCTTCGGAGAACGAGGTGTTTCAGCGGTTCCGGCGCGCCGTCGAGCGATGCCACATGCAGACCCGGCGGGTCGAGGATTACGCGGCCATGCTCGGCTGCTCGGTGCGAACGCTGACCCGGGCGAGCCTGGCGGCGACCGGGCGCAGCGCCAAGCAGATCGTGGACGACCGGGTCGCCCTGCAGGCGCGCCGCCTTCTGGCCGCGACCGAGGAGCCGGTCGCGGAGATCGGGCACCGGTTGGGCTTTCCGGAACCCACGAACTTCGGGCGCTTCTTCCACCGCGAGGCGGGCAGCAGCCCGGGCGGCTTCCGCGCCGCGGCGCGCTCGCGCCCGGGTGGAGTGCCGGCGCAACGCCAGCCACCGGAGCCCTGACATCATGAGGCCGTGCACATCACGGCCCGTGGGGACTACGCGGTACGGGCGGCGCTGAGCCTCGCCGCCGCGTACCCGAGCCTGCTCTCCGCCCAAGCGCTGGCCGACCAGCAGGCCATGCCGCGCAAGTTCCTCGAGGCGGTCCTCGCCGATCTCCGCCGGGCCGGGCTCATCCGTGCGCAGCGCGGCGCCGACGGAGGGTACGCGCTGGCCCGGGCTCCGGGCGACGTCACGGTGGGCGCGGTCCTGCGCGCGATCGACGGCCCACTGGCCGGCGTACGCGGGCTGCGGCCCGAGGAGACCCGGTACGACGGCGCCGCCGAACACCTGCCGCAGCTGTGGGTCGCCGTTCGCGCGGCCGTGCGCGACGTGGTCGACGAGGTGAGCCTGGCCGACGTCGTCGGCGGGGCGCTCCCCGCGCACGTGCGGCGGCTGACCGAGCGGCCCGGTGCCTGGCAGCCGCGCTGACGGTCGCCCATCGCAGGCGTACGCCAGCGGAGCGTGCCGGCTCTGCACAACAATCCGGACATGGAGAAGGCGCCCGAACACAGACTGATCAGGATCGGCCGTCCGGCCCTGACGTGCGCGCTGCTCGTCGGGGCGTACTACGTCGTACCCGTGGAATCCGGCGCGAGCGGCACGCGGGCGGTCGTGCGCGGTTCCGCGACGGTCGTCCTGGGTCTGCTGGTGACCTGGCTGATCCTCCGTCAGGTTCGCCATCAGCTCGCCAACCCGCAGGATGCCCCACTGGGTGGCCTCGTCACCGCGCTCGTTGGCGGTGTGATCTTCTTCGCGCTCGCCGACTTCATCATCGCCGTGTCCGATCCGGGTCAGTTCGTCAGCCTCAGCACGAAGACCGACGGGCTGTACTTTGCCCTCGCCACGCTGACCACGGTCGGGTACGGCGACGTATACGCCGCCGGCCAGCTCGCGCGCGGCCTCGTGGTCATCCAGCTGGTCTTCAACCTGGCGGTCATCGCGACATCCGCCTCGGTGCTGTCGCAGCAGCTCGGGGCCCGCGCCCGCGAACGCCAGGCCGGCACTAGACCGCCGCGATCTGGGTCTCCGCAGTAAGTCGGCCGCGCACCGGATCGCGCGTCACGGTGCCGCTGCTCACCATCGCGTTCAGCGCGCGGTTGACGTCGGCGGTGCGGTAGACGGTCTCGGTGAGGGCGTACCGGCGCAGCTCGGCGACGGTCGCGCCGCCGGTGGCGAGCCGGCGTAGCAGGCCGCGCCGCAGCGGCCCGGGGTGCGGGGCGAGCGAAATGTCGAGCAGCGTGTGGCCCGGGTCGCGCGGGTCGCGGTAGCGGACCCCGGCGTACTCGTCGACGGCCCACAGCACGTCCTTGAACCGCTCGAGGCCGCGGGCGACCGAGGTGGCGAAGAACAGGAGCTCCGCGCGGTCGGTGCCGTCGACCAGCTCGACGTGGCCGACGAGCTCGGCGCCGCCCCGGCGCAACGCCGCCCGGTAGCGCTCCACGAGATGTGGGTAGCTGGACCCCGCGCCCGGCCGGCGCCACTCGTCGTCGCCGAACAGGCGGTCGCCGGCAGTCTGGTCGCCGGCCGGCAGGCGTGCGAGCACCGCGGCGTCGAAGGCGACGAGCGCTTCGCCCCGGCCGTCGGCCAGCGCGGCGGCGACGGTCGACCAGGCCGGAGGCTCCCGGCCCGCGGCGTCGAGGTAGCACAGCGCCGGCCCGCGGTCGGCGAGCGCCGCGGCGACGGCGTCGTCCGCCGGTCCGGGCAGCGCGCGTACCTTCAGGCCGGGCGGGCCGAAGACCTCATCGCGTACGCCGTCGAGGTGGGCCGACAACGCGGCCAACTCGTCGCGGTTGGCGGGAACGGCGGTCAGGCTCAGCCGGTGCCGGGCCAGCAGATCGGGGAACTCCCCGAACACGCGCAGCGCCGCCTCCGCGCTGGCAAGATCGGCATACCCGTCGACGTAGATCGCCTGTTTGCCGGCGTGCAGCGCGACCGGAACCCAGCCGTCGAGGTAGCGCACGAGCAACTCGCGCTTCACGGTCGTGTGGGGTCCGGCCGAGACGGGCGAGGGTGACCCCATGCTCTGGTTCTACCCGCTTCCTCACCGCCGTGTCACGGCGCCGTAAGTCATGATGCGGTGGGAATCCACATCCGGCTGGGC
Organism: Micromonosporaceae bacterium; assembly: GCA_036506495.1. Classification (GTDB taxonomy): domain Bacteria; phylum Actinomycetota; class Actinomycetes; order Mycobacteriales; family Micromonosporaceae; genus DASXRC01. The sequence goes on from DASXRQ010000229.1 coordinate 4,903, forward strand.
GTGGGTCAGGTCCGGGCGGACGTGGATGTCGCGCGCATCATGCGCCTGGGACTGTCGTACGGCGCCGCAACGATATGATGCCGTGAGAATCCACACCCGGTCGGGCGTGGATGACCTCTCGGCGGACGTGGGTGTCGTGCGCGAGCGCCGCCCGACGGCGGCGCGAGCCGCCCGAGCGGAGCGAGGGCCAGCTACACAGAGATGCCGACGCCGCCGCGGGTCTGGGCGCCGTAACGCTCCTTCTCCTTCGCGAGGTCGAGCGGACCGATCCGCTTGCGAGCCTGCAGCGCCCGCTCGTCGAGGAGGTCCTTGGGAATCAGCCAGACGACCTCGAACTCGAGGCCGTCGGGGTCCTTGCCGTACAGGCTCTTCGTGGTGCCGTGGTCGGACGCCCCCACGAGCGCGCCGGCGTCGGCGAGCCGGCGGGCGGTGGCCTCGAGCTCGTTGAGGGTGTCGACCTCCCAGGCCAGGTGGTAGAGGCCGACCTCACCCCGGCCGGCGGCCGACGGGCGAGCGTCGGGGCCGACCTCGAAGAGCCCGAGGTCATGGTCGTTCGTCGAGTCCGGGGCCTGCAGGAAGGCGGCGCCGCGGAAGCCGTCCGGCGTCATCGGGATCAGCCGGAAGCCCAGCACGTCCCGGTAGAACGCGACGCTGCGCTCCAGGTCGCCGACGTACAGCACGGCGTGGTTGAGTCGGGTGACACCCATGGCGGTGCGCTCCTTCGATACGGCGTACGGTCCTACCCTAACTCAGCGGAACTTGAGCGCTCATATATTCCGCGTCTTTACTCAACGTCGTCGACACAGCACTATGGGTCGGGATGTCGGGACCCCTGGAACAGCTCACCGCGGAGGCCCACCGCCTCATGGCGGCCGGCGAGCTCGCGGCGGCCGAGCGCACCCTGGCGGACGCCCTCGCGGACACCAATGGCAACCCGACGGCCGCCTCCCCAGCGATCGCCGACGCGGCCGGGCTGCTCGCCCACGTCCTCGTCGCTCTCGGCGAGCCGGAGTCGGCACGCGGATGGGCGGCGTACGCACACACCGCCAACCGCCGGCTGCACGGCCCGGACGACGGCCGGACCGTACGCGCCGCCGCGACGCTCGCCGCGGTGCTGCACCGCGTGGGCGCCCACGCCCGGGCCGCGCGGCTCTACCGGGAGGTCATCCACCGACTGTCCACGATGGAGGGAGAGCACGGGGCAGACACGATCGCTGCCCGGGCCGACCTCGCGACGGTCCTGCACGCGCGCGGCGAGTGCGCCGAGGCGCGGGCCCTGCTCGCGGAGGTGTGGGAGGACCATCGCGCGGTGTACGGCGACGGCCACCCCGCCGGCATCAAGATGCTCGCCCGGCTCGGCGCGATGGCTCGCGACTGCGGCGACCTGACCGCGGCGAGCCGATATTTCGCCGACGTCCGCGCGCTGAGCCGGGCCCGGCTGCCCGCCGACCACCCGATGGTCGCCCAGATCGAGGCGCTCGCCGCGGCGGCCCCGGCTCCTGGACACACCTGCCGGGAGGCCCCGAACCCACCCGGCACGGACCCAACTCCGTCAGAGTCGGGCGGTCAGGGGGGCGACCCGAGCCCAACTCCGTCAAAGTCGGGCGACGACGGCGACGGCCGGGACGCCGGCAGCCGGCATCGCCGGAGGGTGCCCATCGCGATCGCCGCGATCGTCGGCCTCCTGGTCGCGGCCGGCGTGGCGATCGCGGCCCGGCGCGGATCGGACGCCCCTTCGCGCACCGCCGCCCCGGCAACGACGAGCCAGGCCACGAGCGCGAGCCAGGGCGTGACCACGAGCCCAGCCGCCAGCCCGAAGCGGGCCTCGAGCTCGGCGCCGGCACCCGCGCCGCCCACCGGCCTGACGCTGAACGACGGCCGGGATCACGTCGCGCTGAGGTGGACCTATCCGGACGGCGCGCACGGCGCGGTCATGATCTCCGGCGGGCGAAAGGGACAGCCGCGCCATGTCTTCCAGCGACTGGCCGCGGGCACGACGACCTACACCGTGTACGGGCTGGCCGACCGATTCGACTACTGCTTCTCGGTGGCGGTCGCCTTCCCCGCCGGCGTCGCGCTCTCGTCCGCGCCGGTCTGCACGGCCCGCGCCGCGGCCCGGTCGCCCTGACCGGACCGGTCAGCCTGACCGGGTGGCGGGTCCGCAGCGCGTAGCCGCACCTCCGCGCGCAGGCCCGGCGCGGCGTCGGTCAGGACGACCGTGCCACGGTTCCGGCGCACGAGTTCGCGTACGATCGCGAGGCCGAGCCCCGCGCCGCCGCCGTCGCGCGCGCGGGCGTCGTCGAGTCGCGTGAAGCGGCCGAAGACCCGCTCGCGGTCCGCGGCCGGCACGCCGGGCCCGTCATCGGTCACCGTCAGCAGGTGGTACGGCCCGTCCGCGACCGCCGCGACGACAACTGTGGTACGCGTGTGCCGCACCGCGTTGTCCACCAGGTTGGCGACGACGCGGCCCAGCTCGTCGGCGTCGCCGAGTGTCCACAGTGGCCTTTCCGGGCTCGCAACCCGCACCGGTGGCCGGGGGAAGCGTTGCGCCACGCCGGCGACGAGCTCGCCGAGCTCGACGGGTTGAACGCGGCCGCCCCGGTCCGGCCGGCCGGGTTCGGCGTCGTCGGCGTGGGCCAGCAGTAGCAGGTCGTCGACGAGCCGGCTGAGCCGCTCGGTGTCGGTGAGCAGATCCTGGGACACCGCCGGCCAGTCGGTCCGATCCCCCAGCCGCTGCGCCACCTCGAGCTGGGTGCGCATGTTGGCCAACGGGCTGCGCAGCTCGTGAGCAGCGTCGGCGACGAACGCGCGCTGCCGGACCCGGGCAGCGTCCAGCCGGTCGAGCATGTCGTTGAGGGTCACCGCCAGCCGCCGGATCTCGTCCCGCGACGCCGGCACCGGCAGCTGACCGGGGCGCACCCCTCCGGTGATCTCTTCGGCACCCTGCCGCAGGGCCTCCACCGGCCGCAGCGTGGCGCCGACGACTCGCCAGGCCACGGCCGCGAGCGCGGCGACGATCAGGGGGAACGCGATGAGCAGCGTGGTCCGCAGCAGCCGCACCCCGTGCGCGACGTCCGCCATGGACTTGGCGACGAGCACCGTCTGCCGGTCGTCGGCCGGCCCCGCGGTGACGGCGACGACCCGCACCGTCCCGTCGGTGCCGATCCGGTCACCAGGGATGAACAGGCGCTCCCCCGCGCGGGCCCGGGCCAGCTCGCCGTCGAAGAGCACCGGGGTGAGCCGGTCCGCGTCGATGGAGGCCGCCCGCACCCGGTTGTGGTCGTCGACGACCTGCACGAGCACCTGTACGCCGGCGACGGGCACGGGGTTGGGCAGCGCGTTCTCGTCGACCAGCCTGGCCACGCCCCGGGCCGTCTGCAGCGCTTCGCCGTCCACGGTGCGCTGCAGGGCGTACCCGAGCGCGGCGATCAAGACCAGGCCGCCGACGGCGAGGCCGACCGCGAGCCCGGCCACGCCGATCAGCATCAGCCTGGCCTTGAGGCTCAGCCGGCGCCACCACGACGTCATGGCGTGCCCCCGGAACGCAGCCGGTAGCCCGCGCCGCGGACCGTCTCCAGCCGGTCCCGGCCGAGCTTGCGCCGCACGTAGCCCACGTACACCTCCACGACGTTCGGGGCGGTGTCGTCGCCGGCGTCCCACACGTGGTCGAGCAGCTCGATCTTGGACACCACCTCGTCCGGGCGGCGCATCAGGTACTCCAGCAGGGCGTACTCCCGGGCGGTCAGCGCCACGTCGGCGCCCGCTCGGGCGACCCGACGCTGGGCCGGGTCGAGCGTCAGGTCGCCGACGGTCAACACGGCGGGGCGTTGCGGCGCGCCGCGGCGGAGCAGCGCGCGCAGCCGGGCCAGCAGCACCACGTACGAGAACGGCTTGGTCAGGTAGTCGTCGGCGCCGCAGTCGAGCCCGTCGGCCTGGTCGTACTCCCCGTCCTTCGCCGAGAGCATGAGCACCGGCAGCCAGTGCTCCTCGGCGCGGAGCTGCCGCACGACCCGGTAGCCCGACAGGCCGGGCAGCATGATGTCGAGGATCATCGCGTCGTACCCGCCGTGCCGCGCCATGTCGAGCCCCGACGGCCCGTCGCCGGCTATGTCCACCGCGAAACCCTCGGCCTGCAGACCGCGCTGCAGGGCCGTCGCCAGCCGCGCCTCGTCCTCGACCACCAGCACCCGCACGCAACCAGCGTGCCATCCTGGCTGAGTACGCCCACAGCTGCTCTCAGCCGAATCACAGCGGAGGCGGCGCACGATTACCGCGGGAGGTGGAACGAATGTCCGTCTTGACGTCTCGTCCCGCGCTGCGCTGGCTCGTCCCCGCCGTCGCCGCGGTAACCGTGATCGGTGGCAGCCTGGTCGGCACGCTCGTCGCGTCGGCCGACCCAACGCTGCCCCCGCGCAGCGCCGCGCAACTGCTCGTCGACGTGCAGAACGCCCGCGTGGACGCGTTGTCCGGCACGGTGGTGCAGCGCGCCGACCTCGGCCTGCCGCGCCTGCCGGGGCTCGGCCGCGGGGGCAGCGCCGACCTGACGTCGCTGATATCCGGGTCGAACACGCTGCGGGTCTGGTACGCCGGCCCCGATCGGGCCCGGATCGCGCTGCTCGGCACCCTCGGCGAGACCGATGTGATCCGCGACGGGACGAACGCGTGGATCTGGCAGAGCCACGACAACACCGCCACCCACCTGACCCTGCCGGCGAACCAGAAGCGCCCGCCGGGGGTGCACGCACTGCCGACCCCGCTGCCCAGCGGGCTGCCCGGCGGGCTGCCGAGCGCGATGCCCAGCTCACCGCAGGAGGCGGCCGACATGGCGCTGCGGGCACTGGACCCGAGCACGGTGGTGACCACGGCCGGCTCGGCGAAGGTCGCCGGACGCAGCGCGTACGAGCTGGTGCTGGCGCCGCGCGACACCGCATCGCTGGTCGGGCAGGTGCGCCTCGCGATCGATGCCACCGAGCACGTGCCGCTGCGGGTCGAGGTGTTCGCCCGGAACGCCACGAAGCCGTCCTTCGAGGTCGCGTTCCAGCAGATCAGCTTCCAGCGGCCGGCGGCCGAGTGGTTCCGGTTCAACCCGCCGCCCGGCGCCCGGGTGCACGAGGAGACCGCCCAGGGTCGCTCGCCGGCGCCCACGCCATCCGTCCGGCCCCGGACGACCGTGATCGGGCAGGGCTGGACCAGCGTGCTGGTCGCGCGTCCGCCGACGTCGGACGGCGGCGCGAGGGCCGGCGGCCGGTACGCCGACGCGGGGCCGGGCGCGCTCGGTGGCCTGCTGGCCCAGCTGCCGACCGTCTCCGGCTCGTGGGGCAGCGGCCGGTTGCTCTCCGGAAACCTGTTCAGCGTGCTCCTCACGGATGACGGCCGCGTGCTCGCCGGGGCGGTCAGCCCGGACCGGCTCTACCGGGCCGCCGCCGACCCGGCCGCGAGGCTGGACAGGTGAGCGCGGCGGGCCCTGACTACGCGGTCGAGAGCAGCGGACTGACGAAGCGATTCGGCCGCCAGGTCGCGGTGGACGCCATCGACCTGGCGGTCCCCCGCGGCACGGTCTACGGCTTCCTCGGTCCCAACGGCTCCGGCAAGACCACCACGATCCGGATGCTGCTCGGCCTGATCCGGCCCACCGCCGGGCGGCATGGGCTGCTCGGCTCGCCGATGCCAGCCGGGACGGCGCTGGTGCTGCCGCGCGTCGGGGCGCTCGTGGAGGGACCCGCGTTCCACCCGTACATGTCCGGGCGGGACAACCTGCGGCGCCTCGACGCGGTCGACCGCACCGCCGACCCAGCCACCACCGATGTCCGGGTCTCCGCCGCACTCGAGCGGGTCGGCCTGTTGGCCGCGGCCGGCAAGCGCTACCGGGCGTACTCCCTGGGCATGCGGCAGCGGCTCGCGCTGGCCTCGGCCCTGCTCTCCCCGCGCGAGCTGCTCGTCCTCGACGAGCCCACCAACGGCCTCGACCCGCAGGGCACCCGGGAGGTCCGAGCACTCATCACCGCCGTCGCCGCCGAGGGCGCCACCGTGCTGCTCTCGACCCACCTGCTATCCGAGGTCGAGCAGATCTGCAGCCATGTGGGCGTGATGCACCGCGGCCGGCTGGTCGCGCAGGAACCCCTGGCGCAGCTGCGGGCCGACGCGGCGCCGCGGGTCCGGGTGGACACGGACCGCCCGTCGGACGCGGCCCGCGTCCTGGGCGAGCTCGGGCTGGCGGATGTCACCACACAGGGGCGGGCGGTGTTCGGTCTGCTCGGTCCGCTGGCACCGGAGAAGGTGGTGGCGGCGCTGGTCTACGACGGGGTTCCGGTACGCGGCTTCGGCGTGGTCGCGCCGGACCTGGAGGACCTGTTCGTCTCGCTCACCGGGGAGGGCTTCGATGTCAGCGGTTGACACACCGGTCGTCGCGGCCGGCGTACGCCCCGCCCGGCGGGCGAGCACCCGGTTCCTGCGGTCGGAGCTGCGGCTGATCTTCGGCCGCCGGCGCAACCAGGCGGGGATGCTGGTGCTCGCCTCGGTGCCGATCATCATCGCGGTGGCGATGAAGGTGTCGAACCCCGCGTCCGGTGCGACCGGCGGGCCGGATTTCTTCTCCCAGATCACCGGCAACGGCCTGTTCGTGGCGCTGGCCGCGCTGACCGTCGAGCTCGGGCTGTTCCTCCCGCTCGCGGTCGCCGCGATCTCGGGCGACACCATCGCCGGCGAGGCGAACCTGGGCACCCTCCGCTATCTCCTCGCCGTGCCGGTGAACCGGACCCGGATGCTCGCGGTCAAGTACCTCGCGGTGGTGATCTTTGCGTTCGCCGCGACGGCGTGGGTCGCGCTGGTGGGGGTGCTCATCGGCGCGGCACTGTTCGGCCTGGGTCCGGTGACGCTGCTGTCCGGCACCCAGATCGGTCTCGGCGCCGCCCTGGTGCGGCTCGTGGCCATCTGCGCGTACCTGGCCGCCGGGCTGGCCGCGCTCGGCGCCGTCGGGATGTTCATCTCGACGCTGACCGAGCAGCCGATCGGAGCGACCATCGCGATCGTCATCGTCAACGTGGCCAGCTTCATCCTGGACTCCATCCCGCAGCTGGACTGGCTGCACCCATACCTGCTCGCGCACTGGTGGCTGGCGTTCGGCGACCTGCTGCGCGACCCGGTGGCGTTGGGCGGGATTCGCCAGGGCCTGCTCTGCGCCGCGGCGTACACCGTGATCTTCTGGACCGCGGCCTGGGCCCGATTCGGCAGCCGCGACGTGACGAGCTGAGGCCTCGCGATGGCGGGCCGGGCGCTGGTGTTGGGTGGTGGCGGCGTGACCGGCGTCGCCTGGGAGATCGGCGTCCTCGCCGGGCTGGCCGCGGACGGCGTGGATCTGTCCACAGCGGACCTCGTCGTCGGCACGTCGGCCGGGTCGGTGGTCGGCGCCCAGCTGCGCTCGGGCGTACCGGCGGAGGAGATGTACCAGCGGCAGCTCGCCGGCTACGGCGCCGAGGCCGCGGCCCGGCTGAACGGGCTAGCCATCGCCCGGTGGGCCTGGGCCGTGATGCGGTCCCGCGACCCGCGGCGCGCGCGGGCGCGGGTCGGCCGGATGGCGCTCGCGGCGCGCACCATGCCGGAGTCCGAGCGGCGCGCGGTCATCGAGGCTCGGCTGTCGAAGCACGAGTGGCCGGCCGGCGGCCTGCTGATCACCGCGGTGGACGCGGAGAGCGGCGAGTTCGTCACGTTCGACCGGAACAGCGGCGTGCCGCTGGTCGACGCGGTGGGGGCCAGCTGTGCCGTGCCGGGCGTGTGGCCGCCCGTCACCATCGACGGGCGGCGCTACGTCGACGGCGGGGTCCGCTCACCGGCCAATGTGGACCTCGCCGCCGGCTACGAACGGATCGTCGTGCTCGCCCCGACCTCGGGTGGTGGCCCGTTCCCGAGCATGGCCCGGCAGGTGAGTCGGCTGCGGAACCGCTCGCGGGTGGTCGCGGTCACACCGGACCCGGCCGCCAGGCGGGCGATCGGCCGCAACGTGCTCGATCCGGCCCGTCGTGCCGGGGCCGCCCGGGCCGGCCGCACCCAGGCGGCCGCGGTGTCGCCGGCCATACGCGGCATCTGGGGCTGAACAGCGTCCGGCCGCCGCGGCAGGGGGGTTGCCGCGGCGGCCGGACTCGGGGGGGTTACCGGGTAAGCGCGTTGACCACGACGTTGGCGCGGCCCTCATGCTTCGCGTACGCCTCGGGGAAGGCGGAGTACTGCACCGCCTGCGCCGCGTAGGTCAGCTGCATCCGCTGCCAGCCCGGCACGTTGCGCAGGGCGGCCAGGAACTGGGTCGCGGCGTACTCCGGCCGCATCAGGCTCCGGACCGGGCCCCAGCCGACGCTCGAGCGCTGCTGGAACAGGCCGACCGAGTCGTGGTCCGCGCCGGTGCCCTGATGGGGGTAGCGCATCGACTCGGGGATCGCGTCGCTGGCGAGGTTGTACAGCTGGCTCTCCTGCATCGCGGTCGCCACCGCGATCACCGCCGCCCGCTTGGGCATCTTCATCTTCTGCGCGGCGCGCACGATGGCGGCCGCGTTGTTCATCTGGGTCCGGTTCAGCCCGGCAACCTGGCGGACCGGGGCCTTCTTGACGGGGGCCTTCTTGACCGGGGGCTTCTTGACGGGGGCCTTCTTGACCGGGGGCTTCTTTACCGGGGCCTTGGCGACGGCCGCGGGGGCGGTCCGCTGGTACGCCCGGGAGGCGGGGTCGACGAGCCGGAGCTGGGCCGCCCGGTCCACCATCGACGCCTGAAGGGCGACCGAGTCCATGGGCTTGGTCGGCTGCTGGTCGATCGCCGCGACCGACTCACCGACCGCCGCTACGCCGAGGCAGGCGAGCAGGCCGGTCGCGATCGCGAGCCGACCGCGGCCGCCGGTGTCGAAGACCTTGGTGTTGAAAACCTTCTCGAGAGCGGGCCACCGCCCGACGAGTGACCGGCGCCACTCAGTCCAACGACCGCCCGAACCCGCATCAGCCGTTCGGACATGGCCGGCTCCGTTGCCGTACATCTGCGAAAGCATCTTGTCCACGCGCATTGAGCGAGGCTAGGCAGACGAAACGGCCGTCACCCATAGTAATTGAGTGGCTCTCACCACAGGGCATCGCTGATTAATCGGTCAGTAAAGCCGGGGTCGGGCCGCGCCGGCGGAAGACGGTCAGACCCGGCAACCTTCCAATCCCGACAGCGCCGGGTACAGGCGAGCATTTCCGGTACGCCGCAAGGGATGCCGCCTTCCGAGCCGACCCTGGGCCGTTCGGTTGACTGTGGACTGACCCTAGGTACCGCCGGCTGCGATCCGGCCCCGCCGCCGCAGTTACACCCCGAATTTGGCCGGTTACGCCGCGTAGTCAGCCGGCCGGATCGGTGAGCCCGAAGGAAACCCACCCGCGGTCCGCGAAACCGGCCGCATCGGCCACCCGCGCCGATGCCGCGTTGCTCGTCGCGTGCTGATAGGTCGGCACGGCGCCGTCGTCGAGGACGCGCCGGGCGGCCTGGGCCACGAGCCGCCGGGCCAACCCGCGGCCACGTGCCGCCGGCTCGGTGCCCACCGACAGCTCGTGGCCGAACGCGTCGTGCCGCTTGATGCCGACACCGGCGATGTACGCCCCGTTGTAAGGGTCGCGAACGATCAACACGTCGCCGCCGAACGGCCGAAGCCAGCCGGGCACCACCGGCGCGTCCGCGGCCATCCACTCCCCCACGTCGGCCAGCGGGGTCGGTTTGACGGTCCACCGGAACACCGCGCGGAACGCGTGGCGGTCGGGCAGTCCCAGCGCCGCCGGCAGCGAGGCCAGCATCCGCTCCAGCGGCCGGTCGGCGAGCTCCCGTACGGCCGACGTGCGGGACGGCGGGACGGAGAGCACCGCACCGGTGGGCTCGGCCACGCCGATCGCGGGGTGCACGCGGCCGTCCCAGCCGGGGCGTACTCGCCGGTCGGAGCCCACCACGTCCAGGGCGTGTGCCGCCGGCCACTGCCCGAGCCAGGTCGTGAGGTGATGGCGCAGCCGAGCGTCGATCATCAGAAGAACTGGAAGTTGAGCACCTCGAACGAGACCGCATACCGGCAGCCCAAGCGCGCGCCGGTCATCCGGGCGATCGCCTCGAGGAACTCCGCCGTGTCCATCTGTTGGCTGAGTCCCGCCAGGTACGCCTCGTGTGCCTTCAGCGACTCGACGCCCTTGTCGAAGTGCTCCGTGACGTCCACGCCGTGGGTGGCGTTCGGGGAGCCGCCGACCAGGACCGCGCGGACGCCGCCCCAGGGCTCCAGCCCCTCGGCGAGCAGGTCACGGAACACCCACCGGTTCGCGGCGTCCCGCACGGCGTCCACGACTGCGCGGCCGACGGCGATGTGGTCGGCCATATTGAGCATCCCGGCACCGAACGTTTCCCGGAAGTTGCCGGTGATGACGACGTCCGGCCGGTGGCGCCGGATCGCGGCCGCGATGTCGCGGCGCATCGGTAGGCCGTACTCCAGCATCCCGTCCGGATGGCCTAGGAACTCGACGGTGCCGACGCCGACGATCGCGGCCGACCGGCGCTCCTCGTCCTCCCGAAGCGGGCCGGCCTCCTCCGGAACCATCCCGTCGATGCCGGCCTCACCGCTGGTCACCAACGCGTACACGACCGTCTTGCCCTGGGATGTCCAGCGGGCGACGGCGGAGGCGGTGCCGAACTCCATGTCGTCGGGGTGGGCGACCACGGCGAGCGCGGTCTGCCAATCCTCCGGGAGCGGTTCGATCGGCGACGGTACGGGTTCCTCAGACATGCGCACGAGCATAGAGCGCGGCGGTACGCGGGGCGTGTCAGGCGTCGACGAGACCGGTCCGGACGGCGTACAGCGCGGCCTGGGTCCGATCCTGCACCCCGAGTTTGGTGAGGATGGCGCTGACGTGCGTCTTGACCGTCTTCTCCGACAGCCGCAACGCGCGGGCAATCTCCCGGTTGGACCGGCCGCGCGCCACCTCCGCCAGCACCTCGCGTTCCCGCGCCGTCAGCCGCACGCCGTCCGGCCGGGCCTCGCCGGCGGCGAGCATCCGGGCCACGTCCGGGTGCAGCAGCACGTGCCCGGCATGCACCGAGCGGATCGCGGCGGCGAGCGCCGACGGGTCGACATCCTTGTAGACGTACCCGGCCGCGCCGGCCCGCACGGCCGGCAGCACCGCGGCCGGCTCGGTGAAGCTGGTGATGACGAGAACCCGAGCCGGATTGCCCCGCTCTCGCAGGCCGCGCAGCGCGTCCACGCCGCCGGTGCCTGGCATCCGCAGGTCCAGGAGCACGACATCTGGGCGCAGCTCCTCGGCCGCGCCCACCGCCGCGTCGCCGTCGCCGGCCTCACCCACGACCGTGATGTCGGCCTGCAGGTCGAGGAACGTGCGCAACCCCTGCCGGACGACGGGGTGGTCGTCGACCACGAGAACTCTGATCGGCTCAGCCACCGGTGGGCACCTCCACCCGCACGGTGGTGCCGCCGCCCGGCCTGGACGACACCTCGAACCGACCGCCGGCCGCCCGCGCGCGCTCGCGCATCGAGACCAGTCCGAGCCGGCGCGATGCCTGCGGTGGCGCGTTCGGGTCGAAGCCGCGGCCGTCGTCCGAGACGCTCAGCACGACCGAACCGTTGTGCGCGGCCAGGTCCACGTCGATACGGCCGGCGGCCGCGTGCCGCAGGGCGTTGTGCAGGGCCTCCTGGGCGATCCGGTACACGGCCTCCTGCCGGGCCTCGGTGAGCCACGGCACCGGCCCGCCGACGAACCGGACGCGCGCCCCGTGTACGCGGTCGAGCAGCTCGGTCTGTTTGCGCAGGGCCACGTCCAGGCCGTCGCCGGACAGGTCGATCGGGCGCAGACCGTCCACGATGGAGCGGAGCTCGTCGGTCGCCTCGGCGGCGAGTCTGCGCACGCTGTCCAGCTGCGCGCCCGCTCCCGCCGCATCGCGCTCCATCAACGCGGCCGCAGCGTCGGCCGTCAGCCGTAGGCTGAACAGCTTCTGGGTGACGGCGTCGTGCAGCTCGCGTGCGATCCGGTTGCGTTCGGCCACGATGGACAGTTCCCGGCTGCGTTCGTACAGCCGCGCATTGACGAGGGCGATCGCCGCGTGCGCGGCCAGCAGCCGCAGCAGCTCCTCGTCGGCCGCGGTGAACCCGCCCGGCGTACGCTTGTTGGCCAGGAACAGCTCGCCCAGGATCTCGTCGCCGTCCACGATCGGCATCCCGAGGAAGTCGGTCATCTCCGGATGCGCGGCTGGCCACCCCTCGAACTTCGGATGGGTGCGGATATCGGTCAACCGGACCGGCGTCGGATCGCGCAGCATCACGCCGAGCAGCCCGTGCTGTCGGGGCACCGGCCCGATCGCGCGCCACTGCGCGTAGCTGATGCCGTCGGCCAGGAACTCGGCGAACGAGCCGTTCGCGTCCGGCACGCCCAGGGCGGCGTACTCCGCGTCGAGCAGCCGGCGGGCGGCCACGACGATCGTCTGCAGGACCTCACGCACGGACAGGTGCGCGGTGACCGCCAGCACGGCCGCGCTGACGTCCCGCAGCTCGTCCCGGTCACATTTGCCCACACGCTCACGGTACCCATCGGCGCGGCAGTCGGAATCCTGCGGTAGATCTAGGTCTAAAGGCCTAGTTCCGGCGCGGTCCGGCGCCCGATGTCGCGACCCATGGGCGTGCCTAGCGTCGGACCCATGTTCGACACGAGAATCGCGATCGTCACCGGTGCCTCCCGCGGCCTCGGCCGGGCGCTCGCCGCCGCACTGGCGGGCGCCGGCTGGCAGGTGGTCGCGGACGGCCGAACAGCCGCCGACCTTCGGACCGCCGCCACCGCGCTCGGCGACGGGGTCCACCCGGTGCCCGGCGACGTGACCGACGCCGCCCACCGGGTCGCGCTGGTCACCGCCGCGGACCGGCTCGGCGGCGCCAGCCTTTTGATCAACAATGCCGGCATCCTCGGGCCGAGCCCGCAGCCGGCGCTGGCCGAATACCCGCTCGACGTGCTGCGCCAGGTCTACGAGGTGAACGTCGTGGCACCGCTCGCGCTGGCGCAGCTCGCCCTGCCCGGCCTGCGCGAGCGGCACGGTGCGATCGCCAACATAACGTCGGACGCCGCCGTCGAACCGTACCCGGGGTGGGGCGGGTACGGCTCGGCCAAGGCGGCCGTGGAGCAGGTCGGCCGCGTGCTCGCCGCCGAAGAGCCGGCGGTACGCGTCTGGTCGGTCGACCCCGGCGACATGCGTACGCGGATGCACCAGGAGGCGTACCCGGGCGAGGACATCAGCGACCGGCCGACCCCGGAGACGGTGGCGCCGGGCCTCCTGCGGCTGCTGGCCACCGCGCCCGCGTCGGGGCGGATCCGGCTCGCCGACCTGGTGGCCGAGGTGCCCGCGTGACGCCGCCGCGAGCGACGACGGTGCTGGATTTCGCCCTACGCCCCGACCTCGAGGCGCACGAACCGCCGGAGGCCCGCGGGCTGCCGCGCGACGGCGTACGCCTGCTCGTGGGTTGGGCGTCGACCGGCGAGGTCAGCCACCGCCGGTTCACCGACCTGCCGGCGCTGTTGCGCCCCGGCGACGTCCTCGTGGTGAACACCTCGGCGACGCTGCCGGCCGCGGTTGGTTTGCCGGGCGGACTCATCCTGCACTTCTCGACGGAGCTCGCCGACGGCCGGTGGCTGATGGAGCTGCGGCGTTCGACCCACGACTCGAACGAGCCGTACAACGGGGGCGCCGCCGGGCACCGGTACCCGCTGCCCGGCGGCGGGGCGGTGACGCTCGACGAGGCGTACTCCGAGAGTCGGCTGTGGATCGCGACCGTGGATCCGGGCGAGCCCGGCTCGGTGCGCGCCGTGCTGCAGTGGCACGGCCGGCCGATCCGGTACCGGCACGTACCACGCCCGTGGCCACTGCGCTACTACCAGACCGTGTTCGCCACCCAGCCGGGCAGCGCCGAGATGCCCAGCGCCGGCCGGCCCTTCACCGACCGGCTGGTGACCCGGCTCGTCTCGTCCGGCGTCCTCATCGTGCCGGTGCTGCTGCACACGGGGGTGGCCTCGCCGGAGGCACACGAGCGGCCGTACCCCGAGTGGTTCTCCGTTCCGGCGGGCGCCGCGCGCGTCGCCGACCGGGCGCGCGCCGACGGTGGCCGGGTGATCGCGGTCGGCACGACGGTGGTGCGGGCGCTGGAGAGCGCCGTCGGCGCGGACGGCACGCTAGCGGCCGCGAGCGGCTGGACCGACCTGGTGGTGACCCCGGAGCGCGGGGTGCGGGCCGTGGACGGGCTGCTGACCGGGCTGCACGAGCCGCGCGCGTCCCACCTGGACCTGCTCGCGGCCGTCGCGGGGCACCCGCTGCTGGCCCGGTGCTACGACGAGGCGATCGGCCGCGGCTACCTGTGGCACGAGTTCGGCGACCTGAACCTCATGCTGCCCTAGCGCCGTTCCCCGACTCGGTGGGCCGGCGCGCGGGCGGGACTGGGTTTGAGTGACGACACCGGCAGCATGAACCAGTGCCGGTGCAGGCAGAGCACCTTGACGTGTTCGAGGTAGCCGCCGGTCGACGGGAGCACGAACCGGTCGATGATCTCCGCCACGGCGTCACACGCCGGATCGGGACACTGAGTGAACTGCACGGGTCTCGACCTCCTCTGGGCGTCCATGTCGCCCATTAGTACGGAGGCCGTCGGCGGCGTCTGCGTACTCCTACGCACAACCGGTGACGTGTCAATTCGCCGACGTCAGCGCCAGCGAGGCGCGTCCGAGCCCCACGGGGTCGGTGGATGCGCCCAGGTGCGCGGGCCGCCGGGGAGCGTGACCGCCGGCAGGGCGTGGCGCAGCCGCCCGCCCGGCGCGTCCACCTCGACGCACCAGGCCGCGGGATCGGGCGCCTCGCCGCTGGCCGACGCCGGGGCGGGCAGGTCGAGCAGAAGCCACCGGGCGGTCTGCGCGAGCGACAGTCGCGCCGACCATCCCCCGCCGTCACGGACCCGCGAAGCCAGGCCGCGCAGCACGGCCGCGGCGAGCAGGTACCCGGTGCCGTGGTCCAGCGCCTGCGCGGGGAGTGCTCCGGGCGCCCCATCCGCGGCCGCCTCCCGCACCGCGATGCCGGTCGCGGCCTGCACCAGGCTGTCGAAGCCGCGACGGTCCGCCCACGGTCCGGCCGGACCCCAGGCGGACAACGAGGCGACGACGAGCCCCGGCCGCCGGTCGAGTAGCGACCTCGGCGCGAGCCCGAACCGGTCCAGCGCGCCGGGCCGGTACCCGGTCACCACGACGTCCGCGGCGGCGAGCAGCTCCTCGAACGCCGCCCGGTCGACCCGACGGGCCAGATCGAGCAGCGTCGACCGCTTGCCGAAGCCGGTGTCCAGGTACTGCCCGTCGAGCTCCGGCAGGCCGGGGCTGTCCACGCGCAGCACGTCTGCGCCGAACAGGGCCAGGCTCCGGGTCGCGACCGGACCGGCGATCACGCGGGTCAGATCGAGCACGCGTACGCCATCGGCCGGCAACCGCGGCGTCGGCGGCGCCGGCGGCATCGACCGCGGCGCACCGCCCTCGATCCGGTCGACCGAGAGCAACGGCAGCGCCGAAACCGCCGCGCCCTGCGGGTGCGCCGTCCACTCATCGGGCGTACGCACGGCGACCGCGAGCCCGCCGGACCGGGCGACCACGTCCTCCACCATCGCCACGGGCAGCTCCGCGATCCGGCGATCGAGCGCGTCGGTCACGTCGGCGGCGGTCTCCGAAACGCCCAGGGCGGCGACCAGCCGGGCCCTGTGGTGGGGATAGTTACCGTGCGTACGCACCCAGCCGTCGGCGGCCCGCCAGAACCGTGACAGCGGCGCGAACGAGCCGAACGGGCGCCCGTCGCGGCGCAGGTGCCGCTCGCTGGTGAAAGCCGCGCCGACCGCGCCGGAGTCGACCACGATGTCCGCGCCGCCGGCGATCCCGCGCGCGGCGGCCAGCTCCTCGCCGGCCAGGGCGTACGCCGCCACGGTGGCCCGGGCGAGCACCGCGGTCGGCAGCCGCGACGGCAGCACGCCGGCCGGACCCGCCCACCGCACGCCGGTCGGGTGCGGGCCGCCGCCAAGGGCGCGCCACACCGCTTCCAGCGCCGTGTCGCCGTCGACCGTCATACGTCGACCCTCGCACGTAACCCGTGGGTAACGACCCCTGTCCCCGGGAGAGCTGAATCACTACGCTCGATGGCGCCGCACAGCGACGTGAGGAGGCGGGGATGAACCTGAGGCGTATCTCCCGATCAATGGCCGTCGCCCTGCTCGTGGTCGCCGCGGCGGCCGGAGCCGGTCCCGTCGCGCCCGCGGCGGCCGACGCGCCGCCGCAGTACTTTGTCGACGAGTCGAAGCTGCCGTTCGATGCGCTGCCCGGCCTCGACACGCAGCGTTACTGGGGCGTCCACAATGGAGCGGGCTACCGGATCGAGGTCCCCCGCAACTGGAACGGCCGCCTGGTCATGTGGGCGCACGGCTTCCGGGGCACCACGCCCGAGCTCACGGTCGACAACCACCCGTTGCGCGCGTTCCTCGTCGCCAACGGGTACGCCTGGGCGGCGTCGAGCTACTCCCGCAACGACTACGACGTCGAGGCGGGCGTGAAGGATACCCACGCGCTCACCCAACTGTTCAACGGCATCGTCGGGAACCCCAGCCTGGTGTACCTGACCGGTGCCTCGATGGGCGGCCACATCACGGCGGCCGCGATCGAGCAATACCCCAACACGTACGCGGGTGCCATGCCAATCTGCGGTGTGCTCGGCGACCACGAGCTGTTCGACTTCTACCTCGACTACAACCTCGTCGCGGCCGCACTGGCCGGCTACCCGGCGACGTTCCCGCCGGACCCGGCCGCCTGGACGGCCGTCGCCGAGCCACAGATCATGACCACGCTCGCCGGGGCGTGGCCGAACGCGCTCACCCCGGACGGCGAGCACCTCAAGGCGATGACGCAGCTGCGCTCCGGCGGCGTACGGCCGCTGTTCAACGCGGCGTGGGTGTCCTGGGCGACATTCCTGCTGCAGTTCGGCACCCTCGACGGGACGGTGCCGCGCTCGCCGGGCGTCGTCGTCGACAACACCGACGCGGTCTACCAGTTCGACACCGACCCCGCGCTCAGCCCGGCCGAGCAGGCACTCAACGACGCGGTCCTGCGCGTCGCGCAGGAGCCCGCCGGACGGGTCGAGCACGGCGTGGCCAATGTCCCGGTCGTCAACGGCACGCCGAGGGTGCCGGTGCTGACGTTGCACGACATCGGCGACCTGTTCGTCCCGTTCTCGATGGAGCAGGTGTACGCCCAGCGTGTCGCCGCCAACGGCCGGTCCGACCTGGTGGTCCAGCGGGCCATCCGCGGCGTTGGGCACTGCGACTTCACCGCCGCCGAGCTGGTCCGCGGGTTCACCGACCTCGTCCGCTGGGTGGAGGGCGGCGTGAAGCCGGCCGGTGACAACGTGCTCGACCCGGCGGTGGTCGCGGACCCGAGGTACGGCTGCACGTTCACCACGGCCACCCGCAACCTGGGCCCGTTCACGGCGCCCTGCTAGGGCGCCTCAGCGTTGCCGGCCGCGCGGCTTGAGGGGCGCGGTCGGCAGCGCCGGCGCCGGCAACCGCTCGCCCGGGTACCCGCGCACCTCGCCGAACTCGCGGCCAGCCGCCCAGTCCTCGCGGAACCGCACGATCTCCTCGTGCGAGCGGCCGACGAAGTTCCACCACATTACGATCTGCTCCTCGAACGGCTGGCCGCCGATCAGCAGCACACGGGCGGGCCCGTCGGCGCCGATCGGCAGGTCCGAACGGCCCGCGCCGAGGTAGAGCAGGGTGCCGGGCGCGAGCGGCACGCCGTCGACGCGCGCGGTGCCGGCGAGCACCAGCGCGCCGTGCTCGAAGTCTGGCCGCAACGGGAGCCGCGCGTCCGCGCCCGCGTCCAGCGCCAACTCGGCGCCGATCAGTGGGCTGTACGTGCGGGCCGGTGACGACGCGCCGTCCAGCTCGCCCATGATGACGGTCGTGGCGAGGCCCGGGGCGCGTACCACCGGCAGGTCGCCGTGATGCTCGAAGTGCGGCGCCACGTGGCGGTCGCCGGCCGGCAGCGCCACCCACAGCTGCACGCCGTGCAGCCACGGTGAGTGCGCCGGCGGGGTCTCCTCGGAGTGGGCGACGGCACGCCCGGCGGTCATCACGTTCAGCTGCCCGGGCTCGATGAGCTGGAGGCTGCCGACGCTGTCACGGTGCAGCACCTCGCCGGCCACTAGCCAGCTGACGGTCTGCAGCCCGGTGTGCGGATGCGGGGGCACCCGCATGCCGCCGGACCCGGCGATGGGCTCCGGGCCGTACTGGTCCACGAAGCACCACGCGCCGATCATCCTGCGGTCGCGGTGCGGCAGTGTCCGGACGACCATCATCCCGCGCGTACCGCCGAGCACGACCTCTCGCCCGGGCATCAGCTCGGTGGTGGGCGACTCCGCGACGGCCGTACCACCGCCGATCGCTTCCTGCGGCTCGCGCTCCAGCTTGCTCATCATCGAACTCTACGCGCGCCGCCCGGCACAACTCGTTGCGCGAACCTTTGCTCTGCTTCCCTGGGCGATACGCCGGGAGGCTGAAGCGCAGCCTCATCCATTTGGCGTCTCCTCCTGGGAAGCAGAGCAAAGGTTGTTGCGCCAGTGTCCGCGGTCGGGCGGCCCGCGGCGCGGCGCTACCGGACCAGGACGTCGACCAGCCGGTCCAGTTCCGCGGCGGGGTCATCGGTGAGCCCGGTGTGCACGGGCCCCGCCTGCACGATCGTGCTGCGGGGCGCGGTCAGCCAGCCGAACCGCTCGCCGATCCGCAGGGCACCCGCGGGGCCCGCGCCGGGCCCGCCCGCACAGATCTCCTCCCAGCGGCGCAGGCTCGCCGCGACCGCGTCGACGTCGGCCGCTGGGTCGAGCACGCGCAGCCGGGCGGCGTCGAGATGGGTCCTCGCCGCGAGGTAGTCGCGTCCCTGGCAGTACAGCAGCACGCCCACGTTGATCTGCTCGCCGCGCTCGACGCGCGGCAGCACCCGGATCACGGCGTACGCGAACGGCTCTCTCATGACACCGCCACCGTCGGCAGCCAGGCCGCGCGGTCCGCGGCCCGGGCGAGCAGATGCTCAAGGTACGCCGCGCGTGCCGTGGCCGCGTCCGCGAACGCCCCGCCGGCCAGCCAGCCGTCGGGCACCAGGGCGAGGACCTCGCCCAGCAACTCGGGCGTGATCCGCCCGGCCAGCTCGGAATCCGCCTCGGCGAGCCGCGTGGCGTACGGGGCCAGCACGTGGTCCTCCGCCCGGTACGGCCGGGTCACGACCGCGTGCGCGCGCGGCCAGTCGTGATGGAAGTACAGCGTGGAGCCATGGTCGATCAACCACTGATCGCCGTGCCACACCAGCAGGTTGGGGTTGCGCCAGCTCCGGTCGACGTTCTCCGTGTACGCGTCGAGCCACAGCACGCGGGACGCCAGCGTCGCATCGACCGAGTGCAGCGACGGGTAGAAGCCGAGCGCGCCGGGCAGGAAGTCCACGCCG
Organism: Micromonosporaceae bacterium; assembly: GCA_036506495.1. Classification (GTDB taxonomy): domain Bacteria; phylum Actinomycetota; class Actinomycetes; order Mycobacteriales; family Micromonosporaceae; genus DASXRC01. The sequence continues at coordinate 24,451 of DASXRQ010000229.1, forward strand.
AGGTTGGTGCCCCCGCTCGCCCGGAGCAGGTCCTGGACCTCCTCGTCCGGCTCACCGCGGGCAATCACCGGGTCGATGTCAAGGACAACCAGCTCGGGTACGCGCAGATCCAGCCGGCGCGCCAGCTCACCGGTGATCACCTCCGCGACCAGCGCGTTCACGCCCTGACCGGCGCCCCGGAACTTCGCCACATAGGTGCCGAGATCGTCGGCCTCCACGATGCCGGGGAGCGAGCCGCCCTCCCGCAGCGGCGTGACGTACCGGGTGGCAGTCACCTCACGCAGCACGTGATCACCTTAGACCGCCCCGCCGTTCCCCTGCCGTGCCTCTAGTGTTGTCACAACCACCTACGTGACCTGATTCAGAAATGGATCGGTCGGCCGCCCCGCCGATTCATTTCTGAATCAGCGCGCGTAGGACGCGTACGAACATGCTGGAGCGCCATTGTGCCCGACTTGGGAGGCATCTAGATGATCATGCGGGTGTGGCGCGGGTGGGTGAGCACCGACCGGACGGATGCCTATGTGGCGTACATCGAGGACACCGGCATCAGCGAATACCACCAGACGTCGGGCAACCTCGGCGCGCAGCTGGTGACCCGGGATCTCGGCGACGGGCGTACGGAGGTCCTGACGCTGAGCTGGTGGGACTCGCTGGACAGCGTCCGCGGTTTCGCCGGGGACGACGTCGAGCAGGCCAAGTTCTATCCGGAGGACGAGCAGTACCTCGTCGAGAAGGAGACGACCGTTCGGCACTACACGGTGGCGAGCGGAACCGCTATTCCGGCGGTGTAGGCGGCCTTTCGTCATCCGCCAAGGCCGGGCGGGGGGCAGGGTGCTCCACGAGGGCGAGCACTCGATTGGCCATGAAGCGGGCGGTTCGCACCACGCTGCCACCCCGGGTCACCTCGGAGACCGTGACCACGTTGCGCACAATCGCCACCTCGACCCGCCGGCCCGCCCTGGTCGCGGTGACCTCGTAGGTCCGCGAGTCGCCGCCCGCGTCCACGACTATCTCCACGCGATCGCCCTTCATCGTTACGAACGTACAAGACGGCGAGGCGTCGGTGCGGGATTTGATGACTCAGCCGGCGAACCGGTCGACCGGCGTGCCGACCACGTCGCCGGGAACGTACGCGTAGGTCAGCCCGGCGGCGTCGTCGTCCGGGCGGCCGTGTGCGGCGGTCGTGACGACCAGGGTCGCGAACCCGTCGCCGGCGAACGCGCACGAGGTCACCAGCGGTGTCGGGAGCTCGACGGTGCGGTCGAGGTGGCCGTCCGGGGCGTACCGGCGCACGGCCGATCCGTTCCAGAGCGCGACCCAGACCCCTCCCTCGGCATCGACGCAGAGCCCGTCCGGGAAGCCGCGGTCGACCGCCGCGAACACGCGTCGCTCCCCCAGCTCACCGGCTGCCATGTCGTACGCGAACGTGTCGATCCGCCTCGTTGGGGTGTCCACGTAGTACATCGTCGATCCGTCCGGCGACCAGCCGAGTCCGTTGCTGATCGTTACATCCGGTACGACGCGGACGAGCGTCCCCCCGGGGTCGAGCCGGTACAGCGCGCCAGCGCCAGGCGTCTCGTCGTACGCCATCGTGCCCAGCCAGAGCCGGCCACGCGGGTCGGCCTTGGCGTCATTGGACCGCAGCGTCGGCCAGCCCTCGGGGCTTGGCGGGAAGTCGACCAGCGGCGAGATTGGGCCGTCGGGCGCCACGAGCCGGGCGCCCTGCGGCAGGCAGGCCACCAGGCCGGTGCTACGGCGCGGTACGGCCGCGCTGACGTGCGCCGGCGTGGACAGCGCGCCCCGCTCGCCGGAGGAGAGATCGCGCCACAGGATCCGGCGGCCGAACACGTCGACCCACCACATGCGCCCGGTACGTTCGTCGCAGTGCGGCCCCTCGCCCAGGTCGCAGCGGCGGTCGTCGAACACCTCGGGCTTGCCCATGCGCGAACCGTAGCGCTACGACAAGGGCAGCTCGACGTAGGGTGCGCGCAGCACGTCCACCAGCGGTCGGTGCCGCACCGTGACCGGCGGCGGCTGGAGCGCCCGCAGCAACAGGTCCGATGGCGCCGGCTCGGCCGCCCGCCACCCACGCAGCTCGCGCAGGCGGCCGAGCGAGACCGCCGGCGAGTAGAAGTCGTCCAGCCGGTCGGCCAGCGGCACGTCGGGCACGTGCAGCGGGTCGGCGGGCTCCTCGTCTACGAGGCCGCGGAGGGCATCGAGCAGGTCGGCCCGGGCGCGCCCCCGCCAGGCCAGCACGAGGAACGGGTCGTCGTCGAACGCCTCGGCCAGCAGGTACAACACCGCCGACAGGTGCTTGCAGGGTACGCCGAGGTCCGGACAGCTGCAGCTCATGTCCAGTGTGGACGGAAACAGGGGCCGGCCGAGCGCGTCGAAGACGCCCAGGATCTCCGGCGGCATATCGCCGGCCAGCAGGGCGGCCCGGTACAGCGCCTGCCCCGCCAGCGTCCGCTCGATCTCGGCCCAGTCGCCCTCGGCGTACGCCTGGATCCGGATCGAGGCCCGGTACGGCGCGGGCCGCGATCCCTGCACGCGGGCCGTCACCACGCCCGGCGCGACGTCCATCTCGACCACCTGCCCCCGCCGCGCGTAGGTGCGGCCGCGGGCGAGCCGGCCGGGGTCGCAGATGCCCTCGAGCAGGTCGATGAACCGGCGGGACCACCAGTGCTCGCCGATCGGGCCACGCCGGCTCCGTGCCCGCAGGCCACCCTCCACCCGGATCGGTGGCCTCGCCTCGAACCAACCGTCGGGACCGATGGGCATATCAGCTCACCGCCTCGGGGCCCAACCGGAACAGCTCGCGCAGCCGCTCGGTGGACAGGTTGGCGATCCAGTCCTCGCCGGTGCCGACCACGCGTTCGGCCAGCGCCTTCTTCTGCTCGATCATGTCGTCGATGCGCTCCTCCAGCGTGTCGACACAGATGAACTTGCGGACCTGCACGTTGCGCCGCTGGCCGATGCGGAACGCGCGGTCGGTCGCCTGGTCCTCGACCGCCGGGTTCCACCACCGGTCGACGTGGATGACATGGTTGGCTGCGGTCAGGTTCAGGCCGGTGCCGGCGGCCCGGAGCGACAGCAGGAACAGCGTCGGCTCGTCACCCGTCTGGAACCTGTCCACGAGCTCGTCGCGCCTGCCCTTGGACAGACCGCCGTGCAGCCACAGCACGGGCCGGTCGAGGTGCGCGGCGAGGTACGGCTGAAGCAACGCACCGAACTCGGCGTACTGCGTGAAGATCAGGGCCTTGTCGCCCTCGTCGATGATCTCCTGCGCGAGCTCCTCGAGCCGGGCGAGCTTGCCGGACCGCCCGCCGAGGCGGGAGCCGTCCTTGAGCAGGTGGGCGGGGTGGTTGCAGACCTGCTTGAGCCGGGTCATCGTGGCGAGCACGTTGCCGCGCCGCTCGATCCCCTCCGAACTCTCAATCTTGCCCATCATCTCGTTGAGCACCGCCTCGTAGAGCTGGGCCTGCTCCGGCGTCAGCGAGCACCAGGTCTTCATCTCCAACTTCTCCGGCAGGTCGGAGATGATCGACTTATCGGTCTTCAGGCGGCGGAGGATGAACGGTCCGGTCGCCCGGCGCAGCGCCCGCGCGGCGTGCTCGTCACGGCCCTTCTCGATCGGCTCGCGGTAGCGGTCGCGGAACCGCGCCGGCGTGCCCAGCAGGCCCGGGTTGCAGAAGTCCATGATGGACCAGAGCTCGGCGAGATGGTTCTCGACCGGCGTGCCGGTCAGGGCCAACCGGGTCGGGGCCGGGATGGCGCGCACCGCGCGGGCCTGGCGGGTGGCGCTGTTCTTGACCGCCTGGGCCTCGTCGCACACGACGCGTCCCCAGTGGACGGAGGCGAGCGCCTCGATGTCGCGTACCGCCGTGCCGTACGTGGTGATGACGAGGTCCGCTCCCGCGACCGCCGGGGCCAGGTCCTCGTCCCGCTTACGCACGCCGCCGTGGTGGACGTACACCCGCAGGGACGGCGCGAACCGGGCGGCCTCCTTCTGCCAGTTGCTGACCAAGGACATCGGGCACAGCAGGAGGGTCGCCGGCCGCTCCCGGCCGCCGGCGCGCTCGCTGAGCAACAGCGACAGCGTCTGCGCGGTCTTGCCGAGGCCCATGTCGTCGGCGAGGATCCCACCGAGGCCGAGCCCGGAGAGAAAGGTCAGCCAGGACAGGCCGCGTTCCTGGTACGGCCGCAGGGTGCCGTGGAACGTGTCGGGCGTCAGGACGGGAGCCAACCGTCGGTCGGCCTCGCCGGAGAGCAGGTCGCCGAGCAGCCCGGCGGCGTCCACGTCCACGAGCGGCAGGTCGTCTTCGCCACCGCCGGCCACCTCGCGGATGACCTCGCGTACCGTCATCTCGCCGGTCCCGCGCTCCTCGATCGCCTTCAACGCGGACCTCAGCTGCCGGCCGTGCAGCTCCACCCACTGGTCACCGATCCGGACGAGCGGGACGTCCAGGCCGGCGAGCTCGGTGAGCTCCGCCTCGCCGATCGCCCGGTCGCCGATCGCCAGCCCCAGCCGGACGTCGACCCGGTCGTCCAGGTCGAGCTCGGAGGGGCGGGCCGTCCCGGTGCGCGCGGTGAGCCGGAGGCCGAGGCCCTGGCGCCCGGACCACGCGGGCAGGTGCACGCCGTAGCCGGCCGCCCGCAGCAGCGGGGCCCCGTGCCGCAGGAAGGCGTACGCCCACGCCGTGTCGACGGCGAGCTCGGCCGGCTGCGGCTGCCGGAGCGCCGGGTACAGGTCGGAGAACAGGCGCACGGCCCGCCCGAGCCCGGCGAGCAGCACCTCGTCGGCCCGCGGGGGAAGGCCCGGCACGCGGTCGCCGGCCCAGATCCGTGCCGCGGGGACGTACGGCCCGGGCTCGTCGGCCGGCTGAAGGCCGAACTCCACGACCCAGGCGTCGCCGTCTGGGGCCGGCTCACGCAACCGGAAGCACACCCGCACCGGGCCCTGCGACTGGTACGCCGAGGCGAGCCACTGCTCGAGGACGCCGGCGAGCGCGTCGACCTCGGTCGGCTTCTCCCCGGCAAGTGCCGGGTCGTCGGCGGTGAGCGCGAACAACCAACGGTCGGCCAGCGGATGACGTGGGCCGGCCCGGTGCCCGGCGAGCAGGCGGTCCGGCATTGCCCGTCGCGCCGCGCCGTCGACCAGACCGGCCATCGCGTCGCGCAGGACCTCCGCCGCGGTGCGCTCATCGGTTGGCGACTCCTCGACCGCGCGGCATACCGGCGGCATGGCTTCGGCCAGCGCGCGGAACTCCGCGGCGTCCGACCCGGTGAGCACCGGTCTCCACCGGGCCGTGGGCACCCCGTCCTCGGTGGACAGCGCGGGCAACATGCGCCCCCGCCGGACCAGGTCCCGTGCCACCTCGGCGACCAACGCGAGGTAGCGCAGCGACGGGGCGGGCACCCACTCCGGATCGGCGGAGTGCGTCGTGTGCTCGTCCTCGAGCGGCACGTCGAGGGACCCAAGCAGGGCCAGCGTCGCGGACGGCTCGAGCAGCAGGGCGGGCACCCGCCACGTCGTCAGCCGCGGGCGGCGCGCGGCGCCCGTCAGCCCGGACTCCGGTGACGGCAGTGGGCCTCCCGACGCTCCCGGCAGCCGGATCGCGAGCTCGGTCTCGGCGGCCCCAGCCACCGGCGCGCCGATCGCGGTCGCCAGCTCGGACGCCAGCGCGGCGAAGGGGTGCCTCGGCGGCTTACCGGTGGCCGCGGTGTCGAGGTGCCCGGTCGTCTCGGCCCACACGGCCAGCCGCCGGTCCACCCAGGCACCGTGTGCCACCAGCACGCGACCACCCCCATCCGCGGCGCCCAACCCTACCGCGCACCCGCGCGGTTCAGCCGACGTTCACCTCGGCGACGTGGTGACTGGGAGCGGCGGTCAGCCGCGGCCGTACCACGGCGGAAGCTGGGCGTCGACGTTGACCCAGACCGACCTGGCCTGGGTGTACTCGTCCATCGCCTCGAAGCCCATCTCGCGGCCGTGGCCGGACATGCCGACACCGCCGAACGGCGATCCCGGGTTGACGCGCTTGTACGAGTTGACCCACACCATGCCGGCGCGCAGCGCACCGGCGACCCGGTGCGCGCGGGACAGGTCGCGGGTCCACAGGCCGGCGCCCAGCCCGTACTCCACGCCGTTGGCGAGCCGGACCGCCTCCTCGTCGTCGCGGAACGTGTGCACGACCACGACCGGGCCGAACACCTCCTCGCGCGCGATCCGGTGCCGCGGGTGCGCGTCGACGATCGTCGGCTCGACGTACATCCCGCCGGACAGCGTCGGATCGGCGGGGACCCCACCGCCGCTGACGACGACTGCGCCCTCCGCACGGGCGGCCTCCAGGTGGGCCAGTACCCGGTCGCGGTGCACGGCGGAGGTCAGCGGGCCCAGCTGAGTCTCCGGTCGCTTGGGGTCGCCGACCCGGATGCGCCGGGCTAGCGCGCCGAAGCCGGCGAGGAACTCGTCGGCGATGGCCTCGTGCAGCAGCAGCCGGCTCCCGGCTATGCAGGCCTGGCCCTGGTTGTGGAAGATGGCAAACGCCGACCCGTTGACCGCGGCGTCGAGGTTGGCGTCGGCGAATACGATGTTCGCGCCCTTGCCGCCGAGCTCGAGGTGCACCCGCTTCAGGTTGCCGGCGCTCGCGGTCACGATCGTGCGGCCGGTCGGGGTCGAGCCGGTGAACGAGACGAGCGCGATGTCCGGGTGGTTCGCTATCCGGGCGCCCGCCTCGGCCGCGCCCGGCACGATGTTGACGACCCCGGGTGGGAAGCCGGCCTCGACGATCAGCTCCGCGATCCGCAACGAGCTCAACGGGGTGATCTCCGACGGCTTGAGCACCACGGCGTTCCCCGCCGCCAGCGCCGGACCGAGCTTCCAGCTCGTGAACATCAGCGGAAAGTTCCACGGCACTATCTGCCCGACCACGCCGACCGGCTCGCGCAGGACGTAGTTGAGAAAGCCCGGGTCGACCGGCACGACGCGGCCGTGGTGCTTGTCCGCCATGCCGCCGAAGTAGCGGAACGTCGCGGCCGTACGCGGCACATCCAGCGCGCGGGAGTCCCGGATCGGGTGGCCGGTATCGCGTGTCTCCAGCAGCGCCAGTTCGTCGCCGTGCTCCTCGACCAGGTCGGCCAGCCGCAGCAGCAGCCGGCCCCGTTCGGCCGCCGCCGCGCCGCGCCAGCCGTCGAGGGCCGCCGCCGCGGCCGCCACCGCACGGTCGACGTCGGCGGTGCCGGCCAGCGCCACCTTGGCCAGCACGCTGCCGTCATGCGGGTCGACGACGTCGATCGTCGCGCCGTCGACGGTGTCGACGAACTCACCCCCGATGAACAGCTGCGTCTGCACGCCGGCCGGGTGCCCGGAACTAGAACTCGATGGGGTACGTCGGCGTGCGCCCGCTCGCGATGAGGTCGGGCAGCGCCGGGTCGGCGTTCTCCCAGACCAGCAGCATCGACCGCTTGGGTGAGTAGCCCTGGTGGCGGATGTCGGCGGGCATCGCGCACACGTCGCCGGCCTTCATCACGACGCGCGACCGCACCTGCCCGGTCTCCCGGTCCTCGACCTCCCAGGTGATCTCGTCCGAGATCTGGACGAACCACTCGACCCGGTCGTTACCGTGGATGATCGGCAGGATGTACTCCTCGGTCGTCGGGCAGTACAGCGAGTTCTTGCAGACGCTGACGACCGACGGGTTCCAGGTGACCGGCGAGCGGGACAGGTACGCGAACAGGCTGAACGCCGCGACCTCGGACTCGAAGCCGGGTTCCGGTTCGACCAGCGGCTCACCCTGGTCGACGTCGCGGAAGTGCCGGTTGATCGGGTGCCCGCTGTCGTCCGAGCGCAGGCCCTCATCGCCTGGCACGGCGACCATGCGCGCCGCCGCGACCCGGTGCCGGGTGATGGCGGCCCGGTTGTCGCCGTTCTTGACGCCGAACGCCGACCCGGTCTCGTGCGGCGACGCGAACGGGTCGAACGTCTCGTTGGTCCAGTCGTCCAACATGGACTTGAACGTCTCGCGGATGATCGGCGTCTCGATGTTCTCCGAGTAGTCCAGCTCGGCCTTGCGGTACGCCTCGTTGTAGCGCCCCGCGAAGATGTCCACCGTGCCGTAGTGGTTCATGGTGCCGAAGACGCCGTCGAAGTTCACGATGCCGTAGAAGAAATCCCATGCGACGTCGCGCTGCAGCGCCCGCAGGAACGCGTCGACGCTCATGAGGTGGCCGCCGGTGGGCCAGTTGAGGTACGCGAAGTACTCGTCGCGGCGGAAGTGGAACTGGCCGAGGTCGAACTCGCGGTATCCCTGTGCGTTGGGTGCCGAGCTGGCGACCTCGTACTCGGTTGCGGTCATGATGAGTTCACCTCGCCTAGAGGATCTTCGCGATCTCGGCCCAGCGGTACTGGGTGTCGGGCCCCGCGATGGTCTGCTGGAGGATGACGCCCGGGCGGTCGGCCCGGAACTGGTACGCGGCGCCGGCCGGCAGCAGGGCCATGTGGCCGCGGCCGGCCACGATCCGGCCCATCGGGCGGCCCACGGGTTCGCCGTCCAGGGCGATCGAGCCGGCGGCGTCCGGCGGCAGCGGAGATTCGTCGAGCTTGACGAGCAGGATCTCCACCTCGCCGTCGAGCACGAGCGCGAACTCGTCGTGCGCCGCGGTCCGCCACTCGCTGACGCCCTCCGCACGAATCGCCTCCAGCACGTACTCCATGTTCTTCCCCACGGCGATCTTCTCGTACGGCTTCGCGTGGCCGGCCACCTCGAAGATGTTGGAGAACGCGTAGTGCCGGGCGTCGTCGTTGATGAGCTCGATGTGCCCCTTCTCGTACGCCTCGAGCGATCCGAAGCGCGTCTCATACGAGTCCGCCTGCTTGGCGGCGGGGATGGTCCGGGTCTCCACCTGCGCATCACCTCGTTGTGCGCTATGCGAACGTACGTTCGCGATGGTTGCCTTCAATCTGCCCGTGCCCGCGTGTTACGTCAAGGCTTCGCCGCGATGTTCGGGCCGTGCGAGCAGCACCGCGACCGGCCCTACGGTGACCGCGCGCAGGTGCGCGAGCAGGTCGGCCACGTCGCGCTCGGCGGCCAGCGTCGCGCGCAGCCCGTCCGCACCGGCGCGGGCGTACGCGAGCACCCGGTCCTGCGCGTCGTCGAACGTGCCAAACAGCCCGGCCGCGCGCAGGTCGGCGCGCGCGGCGAGCACCGGATCTCGGCGTACCCGGGCCTCCGCCTCGCCCATCGTCCGGCCGATCGCCACGCCGACGTCGACGACGATGCGGTACGCCTCGGCCGCCCGTCGCGCGGCCGTCCGCGCGTCGCGGGCCGTCAGGAGCCGCCTCACGACCTCGGCCTGGTCCGCGCCGGTCACGACGTGCCCGGCCGCGGCGAGGTCCAGCTCGCGGGACCAGACCCGGGTGGCGTACCGCTCCGGACCGAGCGCGGCCAGCACGGCCTCGCGACCGCCCGGGATCTCCACGGGCAGCCCGCCGAGCACGGGGTCGTCGCGGGTGGCCGCGAGCCAGTCGGCGCTCGCTTGCCCGGGCGTCTCGAACACGAGCCCCAGCCGCGCGGGCGCCGCGGTCCGGACGAGGTGGCGCAGTTCGGCGAGCGGCGGCGGTGGCGAGGCGGGCAGCCACACGAGCGGGTAGCCGATCCGGCCGGCGAGGTGGGCGAGGTGCCCCACGCCGGAGGGCTCGTCCGCCCGCAGCACGATGCCCAGCGCAGGGAAGGCCCGAGGCTGCTCCATGCGGCCCCCTAGAGTGTTCATTGTGCGCACGGACGTGCTCGAAGCGTACGACGGTGCCCCCACCCGGTCCACCGCGGTGGATCTCGTCGTACGCCTGGTCGGCCGGCTGCGCGCCGCCGGCCTCGTCGTCTCCACCGGCGAGACGCTGGACGCCGTGCGGGCGCTGCTGACCGTGGATCTCGCCCGGCGGGAGGTGGTGCGCTCGGCGCTGCGCTGCACGCTCGTGCGCACCGCGCGGCAGGACGCCCTGTTCGACCGCGTCTTCGACGAGCTGCTGCCCCGGGCGACGCGGGCGGCGGGGCCGGTGTCGGACCGCGCGGGTGTCGCCCCCGGGGCGGTCTCCCGCAGGGAGCAGGTGGCGCCGGCCGACCCCGACGAGTTCCGGCGCGCGCTCGCGGCGGCGCTCGCCGCGGCCGACGCCGAGCACGTGCACGAGCTGGCCGACGCCGCTGTCGAGCGGTGGGCCGGCATCGAGGACGCCGGGTACAGCGCGCGGCACCACACACAGCGGGTGCTCCGCAGCCTCGACCTGGACCGCGTGCTACGCGCCCTGCTCGAGGCCGCCGGCGAGCCCGGCACGCTGGACCGGCAGCTGGCCCGGGCGCGCGCGGTCGACGACATCGGTCGGCTGCGCGAGCTGCTCGAGCGACTGGCGGAGCAGCGGTTGAGCCGGCATCGGCCGGACCGGCCACCCGCCCGCGCCGTGGAGGTCGACGACCTGGCCATCCTCACCGCATCGCAGGATGAGCTCGCGGCGCTGCGGGCCGCCGTCCGGCCGCTGGCGCGCCGGCTCGCCACCCGGCTCAGGCGCCGCAACAGGCGTGGGACCGGGCAGCTCGACATGCGCCGCACGATCCGGCGCAGCATCTCCACCGGCGGCGTCGCGCTCGACCCGGTGACGCGGCGGCGCGCGCGTACCCGGCCGGACCTGGCCGTGCTGTGCGACGTGTCCGGCTCGGTCGCGCTGTTCGCGCCGTTCGCGCTCTCGCTGCTGCACGCGTTGCACGACGAGTTCCCGCGGGTACGCTCCTGGGTCTTCGTCGACGGGATCGTGGAGATCACCGGCATCATCGGCGGCTCCCGGGGCATGCTCAACCCGAACCACCTGCTCGCCCGGCGCGGCCTCGTCACCGGTGACGGGCGCAGCGACTACCGCCGAGCGCTCACCGCGTTCATCGCCGACTGGCCGGAAGCGGTCTCGCCCCGCACGACGCTGCTCGTCGTGGGCGACGCCCGCAGCCACGAGCGGCCGCCGGCGCTGACCGAGCTGGCCGAGCTGGGCCGGCAGTCGCGCCGCCTCTACTGGCTCAACCCGGAGCCCGCCCGGGAATGGGACACCGAGGACTCGCGGATGGGCGACTACGCGCGGCGGTGCACCGCCGTGTTCGAGGTCGCCACCCTGCGCCAGCTCGAGGAGGCGGTCGCGCGCATCGCGGCCTGACTGGAGGATGACGTCGTGGCGAACTTCGAGTCGGTGACCGACGCGCACGACCGGCTGGCCGCGGCGGGCTACCTGAGCGACGAGCGGATCTCGACGACGGTCTTCCTCGCCGACCGCCTGGAGAAGCCGCTGCTCGTCGAGGGGCCGGCCGGGGTCGGCAAGACCGAGCTCGCCAAGGCCGTACGCCACGCCATCGGCGCCGACCTGATCCGGCTGCAGTGCTACGAGGGTCTGGACGAGGCACGGGCGCTCTACGAGTGGAACTACAAGAAGCAGCTGCTGCGGATCCAGGCCGCCTCCGGCACCCAGACCTGGGCGGACCTGTCCGAGGACGTGTTCGGCGAGGAATTCCTGCTGACCCGGCCGTTGCTCACGGCGATTCGCAGCGACCGGCCGACCGTGCTGCTCGTCGACGAGACCGACAAGGCCGACGTCGAGATGGAGGGCCTGCTGCTGGAGGTCCTGTCCGACTTCCAGGTGACCGTGCCCGAGCTCGGCACGATCGTCGCGACCCGTAGGCCGTTCGTGGTGCTCACCTCGAACGCCACCCGGGAGCTGTCCGAGGCCCTGCGCCGGCGCTGCCTGTATCTGCACATGGACTACCCGACGCCGCAGCGCGAACGGGAGATCGTCCGCGCCCGGGTCCCCGGGGTCGAGGAGCGGCTCGCCGAACAGGTCGTCGCGGCGGTCGCCGCGCTGCGCACGCTCGACCTGCGCAAGCCCCCGTCGATCGCGGAGACAATCGACTGGGCGCGCACGCTGACCGAGCTCGACCGCCACGAGCTCGACGGTCGGGCGGCCGCGGACACGCTCGGTGTCGTGCTCAAGCACGTCGCCGACCAGCGGCGCGCGGCCGAGGCGCTACACCTGCCGTAGCGGCCCGGCTCGCCGCGCGTCAGCCGGCCGGGGCGTTCCACGGGCCCATGCCACGTACCCTGGTCGGGCTTATCCGGATCAGATAGCCTTCCGGCGGGTCGGGCATGGGCGGAAAGTCCGTGCCAGGCCCGATGTACCGCTGAGCGAGCCGGTTGAGCCAGCCGGGTGCTCCGCCCTCCGTGATGCGCGCGGTGCCCTCGACGACCAGGTAGTGCTGCATCCCGTACTGGTCGCCGTCCGCCTCGATGGAGAGCGACACGCGGGGGTCACGGCGGATGTTGCGGACCTTCTGGTCCACCACGAGCTTGCCGATCACGATCTCCGTGCCGTCGAGCCCCACCCACACGATCGTCACGTGTGGACTGCCGTCGGCGTTGACCGTGACTAGATGCGCGAGACGTCCCGACTCGATCACCGCTCGCGCGGCCGGCGACAGGTCGACCATCGTGATCTCCTCCCACCGAATCGTAAACGGGCCCCGCCGTCCCGCGGCTACCCGCCGGACTCGGCGATGCGCTTGATCGTCTGCAGCCGCCGGTCCCACTGTGCGGCCAGGCCGGCCATCCAGCGCGCGGTCGCGTCGAGCGCGGGCGCGCGTACCGAATAACGGACCTCGCGCCCGACCCGCTCGCCGGCGACCAGTCCCGCGGCCTCGAGCACCGCGAGGTGCTTGACCACGGCCTGCCGGGTCACCGGCAGCTGGCCGGCGAGTGCGGTCGCGGTCGCCTCGCCCCGCGCGACGAGCAGGTCGAGCAGGCGCCGGCGGGTCGGGTCGGCGAGCGCGCCGAGCACGTCGCCGACCCGCGTGTCCTCGGTGGTCACCGTCCTCGCGCTACTTCTCCGCGCGCCGCTTGAACTCGTCCATGACCTCGGCCCAGCCGCCAGTGTTCGCGTCGTACGACTTGGTCCGCTCCTCCTCGGACGCGGCCAGCGAGGCGAACCCGCTCTCGACCACCCGGAGCCGGGTCTGCCCGGCCTCGTCGGTCAGCGTGAACTCGATCAGCGTCGAGTTGCCCTCGGCCGGCTCCTCGCCCGGGAACGTGCTCGCCCACCGGTACGAGACGTACCGTTGTGGCTCGATCTTCTCCACGCGCACCGGATACCGCCCCAGCTCCGGATGCTCGGCCATCACCAGGGCGCCCTCGTGGAAGTCGGCGGCGGTGGCCTCGTCGTCGTACACCCAGAAGCCCGGCCGCGTGACCAGGGACCAGACGCGTTCGCGCGACGCGGCGATCAGGATCTCTCGCTCGATGCGATCAACAGACATGACGTACCTCCCTCAATCTGCAACCCCAGAGTTGCACATGGGTTGGAGATGCGCAACCCACCGGTTGCGCAATTCCCCGGTCAGGCCGTCAGCCTCGGCAGCACCTCGCGGCCGAATACCTCGATCCACTCGGACTGGTTCCGGCCCACGTTGTGCAGGTAGACGCGGTCGATGCCGAGGTCGAGGAAGCGTTGGATCTCGGCGCGGTGCGCGTCCGGGTCACTGGAGATCAGCATGCGGCCCCGGAAGTCCTCCGGGCGTACAAGCGTCGCGATCTGCTCGAAGTCGAACGGCGAGCGGATGTCCTGCTTGGGGAACTTCATCCCGCCGTTGGGCCACTCGGTGACCGCGTTCGCCAGCGCCTGTTCATCGGTGGGCGCCCAGGACAGATGCAGCTGCAGGATCTTGACGCCGGGGTCTCGGCCGGCATCCTTCGCACCGGCGTCGAACCGCTTGAGCAGGTTCGCCACCTTCTCGGTCGGGGCGCCGGGCGTGATGAGCCCGTCGACGGTACGCCCGGCGCGGCGCGCGGTGATCGGCCCGGCCGTCGCCACATAGATCGGCGGCGGCGCCTCCGGCATCGTCCACAGCCGGCACGTGTGCAGCCGGAAATACTTGCCTTCGTGCTTGACATCCTTGCCGGTGAACAGCTTCTGGATGATCTCGATGGCCTCCCACATGCGCTCCAGCCGCTCGTGCGGCTCGGGCCAGTAGCCACCGACGATGTGCTCGTTGAGAGCTTCGCCCGAGCCGAGGCCCAGCCAGTGCCGGCCGGGATACATCGCGGCGAGGGTCGCGGACGCCTGTGCCACCATCGCGGGGTGGAACCGGAACGACGGGCAGGTCACCCCCGGGCCGAGGTCGCCGCGCGTGCGCTCCCCCATCAGCGTCAGCACGTTCCACACGAACGGCGCCTGCCCCTGCCTGGGCACCCACGGCTGGAAGTGGTCGGCCGCCATCACCCCGGTGAACCCGGCCGCTTCGGCGGCCGCGGCGTACTCGGTGACCGCGATCGGCCCGAACTGCTCCAGCATCGCGGCGTATCCGACGTGTGCACGAGTCATTGGACCAGTATTCCGGGCTAGCATCGGTCCGCGTGAACGTCATCATCTTCGGCGCCACCGGCATGGTAGGGCAGGGCGTCCTGCGGGAGTGCCTGCTCGACCCCTCGGTCGAGGCCGTCCTCACGGTCGGCCGCAGCCCGACCGGGCGGGACCATGTGAAGCTGCGGGAGATCGTTCGGCCCGACCTGTTCGACCTGGCGTCGATCGAGGACGAGCTGTCTGGCTGGGATGCGTGCTTCTTCTGCCTCGGCGTGTCGTCGGTCCGGATGACCGAGGCGGACTACCGGCGGACCACCTACGACCTCACGCTCTCCGTGGCGCGAATGCTCGCCGAGCTGAACCCGGAGATGACCTTCGTGTACGTGTCTGGCCAGGGCACCGACGGCACGGAACGCGGGCGCCGGATGTGGGCCCGGGTCAAGGGAGAGACCGAGAACGCGCTCTTCGCGCTGCCATTCCGGGCGTACGCGTTCCGGCCCGGCTTTATCCAGCCGATGCACGACGTCCGGTCCAGGACCCGGTTGTACGCGGCGGTGTACGCCGTCGCGGGGCCGCTCTACCCGGTGCTGCGGCGGCTGTTCCCACGCTCGGTGACCACCAGCGAGCAGATCGGTCGCGCCATGCTGGCGGTGGCCCGCGGCGGCGCCCCGAAGCGGGTGCTGGAGACAGCGGACATCAACGCGCTCGCCGACAAGTGAACGTGCGCCGGAACCCGACCTCGTCCGCCCCCGCAACTACACGGGAGTTGCGCCCTCCCGCGCGGTCGAGGGCCCAACCTCCGTGTACTTGTGACGACCTTGAGCAGCGCGGTGCGTTGAACGAACGACCTAGCGTTAGGCCCTACTCGGTGGCTTCGAGCACGTGCTTCAACCGGGTGAGGTCGGCCTGCACGAGGCCCGCGTCGCGTGCGAAGTCCCCGTCGCTCATGTCCGCGAGGCGGCGCACACTGAATACCACCTCACAGCCGTCACCGAGGGGGACGACGCGCATCGGGTTGTAGATGACGTCGCCTGAGGGCAGCGTGACTTCGTGGTCGAGGACGCCGTACTTGTTTCGCTCCACGAATGCGAAGCCGACCCGGCCCGACGGGGATTCCACGAACCACCGTCCGTCGACGTTCTCGACGGAGGTGCCGAGTCCGGACGCCCATTGCGGAAGATTCGCCGGGTCCGAGACGTATTCGTAGACGTCGGCCGCAGGCCGGTCGATCCACTCGCTGACCTGCTTGGATTCCGAAGCCATGCCCGCCATCATGTCAAG
Organism: Micromonosporaceae bacterium; assembly: GCA_036506495.1. Taxonomy (GTDB): domain Bacteria; phylum Actinomycetota; class Actinomycetes; order Mycobacteriales; family Micromonosporaceae; genus DASXRC01. Next base: position 40,112 of record DASXRQ010000229.1, read on the forward strand.
GCCGTCTGGAGTCGGCCCGGCGACTTCTCCGCCCGCCGCTGGTCGGGTACCGTCCCCGTCGTGTCCGGTGACCCCACCACCCAGCAGCCCAGCTGGCTCCGCCGCGTCTTCCGCGGCGAGGAGGAGCCCGACGTCCTGCCGCCGCCACCGCCGCCGCCGGGGGAGCTCACCGTACGGCGGCGGGGCCCGCAGCCCATCGCCGCGCCGGCCATGGGAGACGCGTTCAGCTTCCACGTGTACGCCGACTACGCGTGGCAGTCGACCGGCCTGTACCAGGACGAGCTCCGCGTGTCGATCGAGCGGCACACGCCCGAGGTCCACAACGGCCTCCGCGAACTGGTCGTCAACGCCGCCCGCGAGTTCCCGCCGCACCATGTGCCCCAGCTGCAGGCGCGGCTGGACGAAGCCCTCGCGAGCAGGCTGTGGCGGTTTGATCGCGACGTGCGCACCCTCGCCTGCAAGGCCCAGGTCCGGGTCGCGCCCGATGACCGGGTACGGCAGCGGCTGCAACCGTACTGGGAGAAGGTCATCGAGATGGAGTGCGAGCACGAGCTCGGGATGCGCCGGGCCGAGCTCGTCGAGAAGCTCACCAAGCGCTGGTCGGAGGTGCTGGAGGAGCTGCGCGACAAGCCGCTCACGCCGCACGCCGCGCGGTTGGCGGAGGAGCAGTTCGCGGCGGTGTTCGAGCGGCTGATCACCGAGCGGCACGACGCGCTGCAGGAGGTCATCCAGATCCTCCAGGACGCCAGCCGAGATCACCGCGACAGCGGGCTGGGGCAGAACGAGATCGTGCAGACGTACGACAGCGTGCTGCGGGCGGTTCGCAGGCTCTACGATCTCGGCGACCCGCCATCCCAGCCACCCGCACCGCCTCGTCAACGCGACCCCGACAGCGCCGACCCCCCAGCGCCGGCGGAACAGGCGGACTGACCGAGCCGGGAACCCGCCGCCGGCCGCCGGACTCCACCCCGTGTGGAGGCCGTGCGTCGGATCGTGGTCGCGGTGCTGACCGCGGCCGCGCTGGCCGGCACGTACGCCTGCGATAGCGGGGGCTCCGACCGCACCGCGACGCCGCCTGCGCGTACGCCCAGCTCGCCTGCGCGTACGCCTGCCTCGTCGGCGCCCACCGCGTGCCCGGCGCCCGCGGTCGCACCGGTCGCCGCCCGGTCGATCCTCCGGCCGGGACCCACCAACGGCCTCACGGCCTCGACCGCCCGCGCGGACACGCTGGTCGTCGAGGCGGCGGTGCTGGATCCCTCGTGCCGTCCGGCCGCCGGGGCCACCGTGCGGGTTTGGCACACCGACGCTCGCGGCCTGTACGGGCCGGCGGGCACCGAGGCCTGCTGCTACTACGGCGGCACGGTGACCACGGACGCCGACGGCCGCTTCCGGCTCGACACGATCCGGCCGGCACAGTACCCCGGGCCCACCGCACCGCCACCGCACATCCACCTCGAGATCAGGCACCCCGCCGGCGCGCTGGAGACCGAGATCATTTTCGCGCCGGTCCCGCCGAGCTCGGACATGGTCTTCCCGAGCCGGAACGTCCCGGTCGCGCTCCGGCCGATCGGGGCCCATTCGTGGTACGCCGCGGCCGCGTTCGTGCTGGAGCCGTGAGGTCGCGGTCGTCAGCTAGCCGCCGCCCTGGGCCCACGGCGCGTTGGCCCACGGGTTGTAGTCGACCTCGAGCGGTTCCTGCGGCGGACGCTCGTCCTTCGGAACGTGCTGCAGGTTGACGCGGATGCGGTACCAGACCGAGCTCCGGCCCCGCATCCCATCGACGAGGACGTCGGCCGCCTGCAGGTGACCGACCACGGTCGGGTGGCGCGCCTTCCAGCGCTCCAGGCCCTCGAGCGCCTCGCCCTTGGTCTTCGCGCGGGCGATCTCGATGAGTGGCATCGTCTGCTGGCGGCGGCCGGTGCCCTTGGGCGGCTTCTCGGCCGGCCCCATTCGCTTGGCGAGGTCGAGTAGCGCGTCGAGCGAGCCAGCCGAGGCATCGATGTCCCGCCATGGGTCACCGACCGCGGCGTACCGGTGGAGGACCGTCGGCAGCGTGCAGGCCTCGGGCCGGCAGTCGGGGACCTCGGCCCAGGCCAGCGGCGTCGAGACCCGGGCATCCGGGGTCGGTCGCACGGAGTACGCCGAGGCGACCGTGCGGTCCTTCGCGTTCTGGTTGAAGTCGACGAAAACGCCCTGCCGCTCCTCCTTCCACCACTTGCTCGTCGCGATGTCCGGGGCGCGGTTCTCCACCTCACGCGCGACCGTCTCCGCGGCGAGCCGTACGTCCCGGTACGCCCAGTTCGGCTCGATGCGCGCGTAGATGTGGAAGCCACGCGACCCCGACGTCTTCGGCCAGCCGGTGAGCCCGTGATCCGACAGCACCTCCCTGACGACCATGGCGACGTCGAGGATCTGGCGCCAGTCCACGCCCGGCACCGGATCCAGGTCGATGCGCAGCTCGTCCGGGTGGTCGAGGTCCTCGGCCTGCACCGGGTGCGGGTTGAGGTCGATGCAGCCGAGGTTCACCACCCACGCCAGCGCGGCGGCGTCCCGAACTACGACCTCCTCGGCCGAGGTGCCCGAGGCGTACCGCAGCTCGGCCACCTCAATCCAGTCGGGCCGCTTCGACGGCGCACGCTTCTGGAAGAACGCCTCCTCGTCGATGCCCTTGACGAACCGTTTCAGGATCATCGGCCGACCCGCCACGCCGCGCAGCGCACCGTAGGCGACGGCGAGGTAGTAGCGCACGAGGTCGAGCTTTGTGTGCCCGCCGAGCGGGAACAGCAACTTGTCTGGGTTGGTTATCGGCACCTCTCGGCCGGCGATCTCCAGGACCTGCGGCTTGGCCATGCATTCACCATAGGTTCGTCGACGTCGTGACGTCGGTCACACTCGATGGTCTGCGCTACGTTATCGTTCGGCTTCCACGCCCCCACCGACGTGCGTAAACCCGCGTGGGCGTGGACTTCTCGCGATGTGTCGACATCGGCGCCCTACGACCATTGGCCCACGTTTCTGCCCGCGAAATGGCCGGGACCGCGGGTGCTCGCTCCGGTAGCGTAGGCCCGGTATGACGACCGGATATCCGTACTCGGGGGGCCGCGGGCATGGCGCCGCGGTGGGCGGCCGGCCAGAGGACATACGCGGCGCGCCTCCACCCGCCAGGGCGACGAGGCGCGCCGTTGTGGCTTCCCGCGTTCTCACGCGAAGGAGTTCCTCGTGGCATCGCCCAGCACCACGTTATCCATTCCGCGGCTCCGCAGTGATCTCAACGGCCGGGTGATCGCGCCGGGCGACGCCGAGTACGACGCCGCGCGTGCCGTCTTCCCGGGCGGCATCGACCGCCACCCGGCGGTGATCGTCCGGGTGGCGGACGCCTCCGATGTGTCGCGGGTCGTCGCACTCGCGCGCGAGACCGGGTTGGAGCTGGCCGTCCGCAGCGGTGGTCACAGCGGCGCCGGTCACGGCGTCTGCGACGACGGCATCTTGCTCGACCTGTCCGGCCTGCGCGCGCTGGACCTCGACGCGGAGCGCCGCACGGCCTGGGCCCAGACGGGGTTGACAGCGGCCGAGTACGCGGCCGCGGCCGGCGCGCTCGGTCTGGCGACCGGCTTCGGGGACACCGGGTCGGTCGGCATCGGTGGCATCACGCTCGGCGGCGGCATCGGCTATCTCGCGCGCAAGTACGGGCTCACCATCGACGCGCTGCTGGCCGCTGAGGTCGTCACCGCCGACGGCGAGCTGCTCCGTGTCGACGAGCACAACCATCCCGACCTGTTCTGGGCGATCCGTGGCGGTGGCGGCAACTTCGGCGTGGCGACCCGGTTCCAGTTCCGGCTCGAGCCGCTGCCCGCCGTCGTCGGCGGCATGCTGCTGCTCCCCGCGACGTCCGATGTGATCGCCGGGTTCATCGCGGAGGCCGAGGCGGCGCCGGACGAGTTGTCGACGATCGCTAACGTCATGCCCGCCCCGCCGATGCCGTTCGTGCCCGAGGAGCACCGCGGCCAGCTGAGCATCATGGCGCTGATGTGCTACGCGGGGCCGACGGAGGAGGGCCAGCGGGTGCTCGCGCCGTTCCGCGCGCTGGCCACGCCGATCGTGGACATGGTTCGCCCGATCCCGTACGCGGAGATGTATCCGCCCGAGGACGAGAGCTACCACCCGGTCTCCGTCAATCGCACGTTCTTCGTCGACAGCGTCGACGGCACCACGGCGGACACCATTCTGGACCACATTGGAGCGTCGTCGGCGATGATGTCGGTCGCGCAACTCCGGGTGCTCGGTGGGGCCGTCGCCCGCGTGCCCAACGACAGCACGGCGTACGCCCACCGGGGGCGGCGCGTCATGGCCAACGTCGCCGCGCTCTACCAGAACCCCGACGACCGGGCGATGCACGAAGCGTGGGCGAACGACTTCGCCGCGGCGCTGCGCACTCGGGATGGCGCGTACGTCAACTTCCTCGCCGACGAGGGGGCCGACCGGGTCCGCGAGGCGTACCCCGGAACGACCTGGGACCGGCTGGCGGCGGTCAAGGCCCGCTACGACCCGACCAACCTCTTCCGGCGCAACCAGAACATCCCGCCGGCGCCGTAACGGGAGCGCACGCGCGGGCGCACAGACGGTCAGTGTGCCCGCGCGGCGCCCTGGAGCAGCCGAGCGATCGACTGAAGCGGAATCCACGACCAGCTCGGCCGGTGGCGCGCCTCGTACGCCGCCTCGTACACCGCCTTGTCCAGCTCGTACGCGGCGAGCAGCGCGGTCTGCTCGCGCGGGTCGAAGCCGGCGGTGCTCGCGTACCCATCGCAGAACGCCGACGTGTTGCGGTCGATCCATTCCCGGGCCCGGTACGCCAGCTGCTCGTCGGGTGGCTCGCCGACGAGGAGCTGGAACGCCGCGTACTCGTAGGACCGCAGGATCCCGGCGACGTCGCGCAGTACGGAGTCGGAGCGCCGACGCGCCGCCATCGGCTGCCCCGGCTCGCCCTCGAAGTCGATGAGGAGCCACGTCTCCGGCGTACGCAGCACCTGCCCCAGGTGCAGGTCGCCGTGGATGCGCTGGACGGGCACCTCGGCGGTCCCGGCCGCCTCGAACGTCGCCTGCGCCGCGGCGGCCCAGCGCGCCAGCTCCGGCACCGTCTCGACGGCGGCCGACAACCGCGCCGCCATCTCGCCGATGGGCGGCGGCGCCATCGACGTCCCCAGCGCCTCCGCGAGCGTGTGGTGCACCGACGCGACGGCCTCACCGAGGCGGTACGACTCATCGGCGAGGTCGCCGCCCACCTCGTCCGCGCGCAGATCCGCCTCGGCGTAGAGGTCCCGGGCGCTGGCCAGGGCCATCGCCCACCCCTCGGCCGCGTTCTCGAAGTACGCGGTCACCATGCCCAGCGACACCGGTCGGTCCTCCAGCGTGCCCTCGATCGCGCCGAGCAGCCGCGCCGCGTGCGCGCTGCCGGCCCGGCCGAGCGCACGGTTGAGTTCGAGGTCGGGGTTGACGCCCGGTAGCACCCGACGGAACACCTTGAGGATCGCGGCGCCGGGCGCGCCCGGTACGTCTGGCGCGAAGCCGCCCGCGAAGATCACGCTGGTGTTGCTCTGCTCGGCGTCGACGACCCGCGCCGCGGCCTCGACGGGCAACTCGGCGCCGGGCTCCGGCACGAACCGGACGTCACCCTTCTCGGCGCCGGACGCGATCAGGGCGAGGAGGCTCCGCGCCGCGGACTCGTCGTAGAGCGCGTCGTACGCCGTGTGCCCCTCATCCGAGCCGATCGTCGCCACGGCCTGGAACTCCTCCATGGGACGGCGGTCCCAACCGACGACGACCTGGTACCGCTCGTCGCCGCCGTCGGCGTACCGCACCCCGAGCACGACGTGGTCGAGGTCCTCCCGCAGTGGGGTCACCGCGATCGGTTCCGCCGCCTCGATGACGCGGTTCCTCCCGCCGTACCACCGCTGGTGCGGGAGCCACTCGGCGAACGGTAACCTCAACGGTCCTCCTCGGGCGCCGACAACCGGAACCAGTAGAACCCGTGCCCGGGCAGCGTCAGCAGGTAGGGCAGCTGGCCGATGCGCGGGAACATCACCCGTCCGGTCATCTCGACGGGCTGGTAGCCGGCCCAGTGCTGCAGGTTCAGCTCGATCGGCTGCGGGAACCGGGACAGGTTGTTCACGCACAGCACGACGTCGTCGCCGGCCTCCCGCAGGAACGCCAGCACCGACGGGTTCGACCCGCCCAGGTCGTGGAACGAGCCCACCGCGAACGACTCGTGGCGGCGGCGGATCGCGAGCATCGTCCGCGTCCAGTTCAGCAGCGTCGCCGAGCTGTCGCGCTGCGCCTCGACGTTCACCGCCTGGTATCCGTACACCGCGTCCTGGTTCGGCGGCACGTACACGCGGCCCGGGTTGGCCGTGGAGAAGCCGGCATTGCGGTCCGGGGTCCACTGCATCGGCGTACGCACGCCGTCCCGGTCACCCAACCAGATGTTGTCCCCCATGCCTATCTCGTCGCCGTAGTAGAGCACGGGCGAGCCGGGCAACGAGAGTAGCAGCGCGGTGAACAGCTCGATCTGGTTGCGGTCGTTGTCGAGCAGCGAGGCCAGCCGGCGCCGGATCCCCACGTTCGCGCGCATCCGCGGATCCTTGGCGTACTCGGAGTACATGTAGTCGCGCTCCTCGTCGGTGACCATCTCGAGGGTCAGCTCGTCGTGGTTGCGCAGGAAGATGCCCCACTGGCAGTTGGCCGGTATGGCGGGGGTCTGGTCGAGGATCTCCGAGATCGGGATGCGGGACTCACGGCGTACGGCCATGAAGATGCGCGGCATGAGCGGGAAGTGGAACGCCATGTGGCACTCGTCGCCGCCGAGCGACGTGTCCCCGAAGTACGCGACGACGTCGGCCGGCCACTGGTTCGCCTCGGCGAGCAGCACCCGGCCTGGGTACTCGTCGTCGACGACTTTGCGGCACTGCTTGAGGAACTCGTGCGTCTCCGGCAGGTTCTCGCAGTTGGTGCCCTCGGCCTCAAAGAGGTACGGCACCGCGTCGAGACGGAAGCCGTCGATGCCCAGATCCAGCCAGAACCGGATCACATTGAGCATCTCCTGCTGCACGGTCGGGTTCGCGTAGTTCAGGTCGGGCTGGTGGCTGAAGAACCGGTGCCAGTAGAACTGGCGGCGTACCGGGTCGAACGTCCAGTTCGACTCCTCGGTGTCCACGAAGATGACCCGGGCGTCGCTGTACCGCTGGTCCGTCTCGCTCCACACGTAGTAGTCGCCATACGGTCCGGCCGGATCCCGCCGCGACTCCTGGAACCACGGGTGGGAATCGGACGTGTGGTTCATTACCAGGTCGGTGATGACCCGGATGCCACGCCGGTGCGCCGCGTCCAACAGCTCGACGAAGTCGTCCACGGTGCCGAACTCCGGCAGCACCTTGTAGAAGTCGCGGATGTCGTACCCGCCGTCACGCAGCGGCGAGTCGTAGAACGGAGGCAGCCACAAACAGTCGACGCCGAGCCACTCAAGGTAGTCAAGCCGGCGGATCAGGCCCTTCATGTCCCCTGAGCCGTCGGCGTTGACGTCAAAGAACGCTCGCACCAACACCTCGTAGAACACCGCACGCTGAAACCAGGTTCGATCCGCCGGCAGCACCCGAGCCTGGACGAAGTCCGTCGCTACGGGATGCTCCACCACGCCGCCGGTGACGTGGCTGCCCTCGGCCGGATCGTGCTGACTCGTCGGCGTCATACTCCTCCCGATCGGCAGCTCAAGGCGGCGATGTGCGTATCGGGCCCAATGCGCAAGACTGTAAACATGCTAGTCGCCCGTGCGGTCCGCCGTTGCGCCCTCCCCGCACTCGCCGTCGCGCTGGCGTTGACCGCGTGCACCAGCGGGTCCTCACCGGGGGATCGTCGCGGGTCGGAGCCCAAGGGACCGGCGGTCACCATCTCCTCCCCCAAGGCGAACGCCACCGACGTCCCGGCCTCGGCGGAGATCGAGTTCAAGGCGGACGGCGCGAGCTCCACAACGGTCGAGCTCGCCGACGCGGATGGCAACGCCGTCGCGGGCGACATGCGTCCCGAGGGTACGGCGTGGCTGCCGCGCGCGCAGCTCGACTACGACACGAAGTACACCGCGACCGTGACGGCGACCGATGTCGACGACCGGACAACGACGGTGAAGTCGTCGTTCACCACGATGGCGAGGCCGGCGAACCTGGTGCGCGTGTCGAGCGTGGTCGGCGACGACATGACCATTGGTGTGGGAATGCCGATGATCATCCAGTTCGGGCGGGACGTGCCCGAGAAGCTCCGCGCCAGCGTGCAGCGGCGGATGTTCGTCCGGTCGACGCCGGCGCAAGAGGGGAGCTGGCACTGGTTCAGCGCGAGTGAGGTGCACTACCGGCCGAAGGCGTTCTGGCGGCCCGGCACGAAGCTGGATATGCGCGTGCTCGCCGGCGGGCTACCCCTGGGCGCCGGCTGGTACGGCCGGGCCGACCTGACCGTCGTCGCGCAGGTGGGGTCGGCGCTGACGATGAACGTTGACAACGCGACCAAGCGCATGACGGTCACCGAGAACGGCAAGGTCATCCGTATCATCCCGGTCAGCCTCGGCCGCCCAGGCATGCCGTCCTCCTCCGGCACCATGCTGGTGATGGAGCGGCTGCGGAAGACCATCTTCGATACGACCCACGACCCGAACCCGGCCAACCGGTACAAGATCCCGATCGAGTACGCCCAGCGCATCACGTGGGGCGGCGAGTTCATCCACGCCGCGCCATGGTCAGTGGCCGACCAGGGCGTACGCAACGTCTCGCACGGCTGCATCAACATGTCGACGGCGAACGCGAAGTGGCTGTTCGCCAAGACGAGGCTGGGTGACCCGGTGACCGTGCGGGGCACCGAACGGCAGGTGCAGGTCGGCAACGGGTGGACCGACTGGTCGATGAGCTGGGGCGCGTACGTTCAGGGTTCGGCCCTGGGGCCGTCCGCGGGCGGCGCGATCGGTTCGGGCGGTGGCGGCTGACCGACCGCCGCAGACTACCGGCGGCCGCGTACCGCCCAGGCGCGAGCGACGAGTGTTATCGATCCGTCGGCGGCGTACGGCAGGCCGGCTCGGATGCGCTCGCGCAGCGCCGCACGGCGCTCCTCGGTCAGTGACATGGCGTATCCGGGCGCCGGCGCCTGCCCACCGAGAAATGGCGCCCAGTAGTCATCGAAGTCCCGGAACCGAGTGACGACGTCGATCGGACGCACCCGCACGTCCGTGAGGTCGGCGGCCTCGAACATGGCGGCCAGCGGCTCCGGCCGGCACAGCGGAAAGCGCACCCCCTCGTCGAGTTCCCGCGCGCGCGGGTCGAGTTCGCCGGCCGCGTCCCAGAAGAGACGCATCAGCTGCATCTCGCCGGCGTAATCCCACACGTACGCACCGACCGTGCCGCCTCGCCGCACCACCCTCGCCATCTCGGCTACGGCGTGCGACGGCTCCGGCACGAAGTTCAGCACGAGTCCGCTGATGACCACGTCGACGTCGCCGTCGCCGAACGGGAGCGCGGTGCCGGCGGCCACGGCGAAGCCGGCCCGGGGTTCCACGATGTGCCGCCGGGCGTACGCCACGTAGCCGGGCGAGGGGTCCACGCCCACGACCAGATCGGGCGAGCCGAGCTGGAGCACCGCAGCGGTCACCGCGCCGGTGCCGCATCCGACATCGACCCATCGTCCGGACCCCGGACTGTCGATCCAGCGGAGGAAGTCCGCCGCGACCAGCCGGCTCCACCGCCCGACGTACGGCTCGTACGCGTCCCCGCTGGCCCACACCTCGCTCACCGCGTCAGGGTAGGCCCCCTCGTGATTGGATGGCGGCATGGACGCCACCGACACTGGTGCGACGGCGTTCCGCGCCGCTCGTGACTACCTGCTCGCGCACCGCGAGGACTACGCGGCCGCGTACCGCGACTTTCGATGGCCCGAGCTCGACGAGTTCAACTGGGCCCTCGACTGGTTCGACGCCATCGCGGCCGGCAGCAACGCCCCGGCGCTGTGGATCGTCGAAGAGGACGGCTCGGAGCAACGGTGGTCGTTCGCGGAGATGTCGGCCCGGTCGAACCGGGTGGCCAACTGGCTGCGCGAGCTCGGCGTGCGGCGCGGGGACCGGTTGATCCTCATGCTCGGCAACCAGGTCGAGCTGTGGGAGACCATCCTGGCCGCGATGAAGCTGGGCGCGGTGCTCATCCCGGCCACTCCCCTGTTGGGCCCGGCGGACCTGCGGGACCGCATCGCGCGCGGCCACGCCCGGCACGTGGTGGTCGGGTCGGCCAACGCGGACAAGTTCGCCGACGTGGCCGGCGACTACACCCGCATCGCGGTCGGCGCCGACGTCGACGGCTGGCAGCGGTACGCCGACGCGTACGCGGCGAACGAAAAGTACGCACCGGACGGCGTCACCCAAGCGCGCGACACGCTGCTGCTCTACTTCACCTCGGGAACGACCGCCCGACCGAAGCTGGTCGAGCACACCCACGCCTCATACCCGGCCGGCCATCTGTCCACCATGTACTGGATCGGCCTGGGACCGGGTGACGTCCACCTGAACATCTCCTCGCCCGGCTGGGCCAAGCACGCGTGGAGCAACGTGTTCGCGCCGTGGAACGCCGAGGCGTGCGTGTTCATCTACAACTACCAGCGGTTCGATCCGGCCCAGCTGCTCGACCACATGCAGCGGTGCGGCGTGACCAGTTTCTGCTCCCCGCCCACGGTGTGGCGCATGCTCGTGCAGGCCGACCTCACCCGGCTCAAGACGCCACCGCGTGCGGTGGTCGGCGCCGGCGAGCCGCTCAACCCCGAGGTCATCGAGCAGGTCCGCCGGGCGTGGGGCGTGACGATCCGCGACGGCTTCGGTCAGACGGAGACGACCGTGCAGGTGGCCAACACGCCCGGCCAGCCGGTCAAGCTCGGTTCGATGGGCCGGCCGGTACCCGGGTACGCCGTGGAGCTCATCGACCCGGTGACCGAGGCGCCGGCCGACGAGGGCGAGATCTGCCTGGACCTGTCCCGCCGTCCACTCGGCCTAATGGTCGGCTACCACGACGACCCGGAGCTGACCGCAGCGGTCATGGCCGGCGGCTACTACCACACCGGGGACATCGGGGCGCGGGACGCCGACGGGTACATCACCTATGTCGGGCGCACCGACGACGTGTTCAAGGCCTCCGACTACCGGATCTCGCCGTTCGAGCTGGAGAGCGTGCTGATCGAGCATCCGGCCGTGGCGGAGGCGGCCGTCGTGCCCTCCCCCGATCCGCTACGGCTGGCCGTGCCGAAGGCGTACGTCGTCCTGGCCGAGGGGTGGTCGGCGGACCAGGAGACGGCCGCGGCCATCTTCCGGCACTGCCGCGAGCATCTGTCGCCGTACCAGCGCATCCGCCGGCTCGAGTTCGCCGAACTGCCCAAGACCATCTCCGGCAAGATCCGGCGCGTCGAGCTGAAGGCCGGCGAGCAGGAGAAGCACGCGGACGCGACGGCGCGGCCGCCCGGCGAGTTCCGCGAGGAGGACGTCGCCCGCTAGGTGCCCGTGTGACCCGAGTGACAGTTTTGAACCCACCGGCGCTGAACCAGTTGTGGGCGACGTCCGAACGCCGTAC
>DASXRQ010000230.1:0-8258 GCA_036506495.1 Micromonosporaceae bacterium
GTCGAACTCGGTGAGCAGTTCCCGTGCCCGCGCCTTCGCCTCCGCCTTGGGCACGCCGAGCAGGCGGCCGATGAGCAGTAGGTTTTCCACGCCGGTCAGGTTCTCGTCGACCGAGGCGTACTGCCCGGTCAGGCCAATCAGCTGACGCACCCGATGGGCGTCGCGGACCACGTCGTACCCCCCGACGGTGGCCCGACCGGCGTCAAACGGCAACAGCGTGGCCAGCACGCGCACCGCGGTGGTCTTGCCGGCCCCGTTGGGGCCGAGCAGGCCGAGCACCGTGCCGGTCTCGACCGCCAGGTCGACCCCCGCCAGCGCCGTCGTCTCCCCGAAGCGTTTGACCAGGCCCTCGATCCGTATGGCTTCTGTCATGCCCCCTACGATGACCGACGCCACCGACAATTTGGGTCGGTACCAGCGGCGAATGCTATTAGGTCCGACGAACAGACGACCGACCTGTACGGCTACGCGAGGTTGGACGAGCGGGGGTAGGCGTCCGACGGGTCGGTCAGGACATTGACCAGATACGGCACGCCCGCGGCGAACGCGCGCTCGAGCGCCGGCCGCAGCTCGGCCGGCTTCGTCACGGTCTCGCCGGCGCCGCCGAGCGCCGAGACCACGGTGTCGTAGCGCAGACCGGGCTGCAGATCGGCGGCGACGTCATAGCCGTACATCGCCCGCATCGGGTGCTTCTCCAGGCCCCAGATGCCGTTGTTACCGACGACGATGACGACCGGCAGCCGCTGGCGTACCAGAGACTCGACGTCCATCAGCGAGAACCCGGCGGCGCCGTCGCCCATCAGCACGCAGATCTGCCGGTCAGGGTAGGTAATCCGGGCGCCGAGCGCATATCCCGTGCCGGTGCCCAGGCAGCCGTACGGGCCGGGGTCGAGCCACGTGCCGGGCTCGGCCGGCTCGAGGTAGCGGCCGGCGTACGACACGAAGTCGCCGCCGTCACCGATCGTGACGGCGTCGCGGTCCAGTACGGCCCGCAGCTCGCCGTAGACGCGTGCCGGCCGGATCGGTTCGGTGTCCGCGGCCATCTCCTCGGCGTCGCGGGACCTCGCCACGTCCTCGGCGACGCGCAGGTCGGCGATCCACTCGGCGTGGTCCTCGCGGTCGCCGGGATGGTCGGCCAGCGCCGTCAGGATCAGCCGGAGGTCGCCAGCGGGCGACGCCGCCGGCGTGACGTGCGCGGCCCGCTGACTCGGGGCGTCGACGATGTGCACGAGGTGCGCGCCACCCACGTCGCCAAAGCCGAGGCGGAAGTCCAGCGGGGTGCCGACCACGACCACGACGTCGGCGTTCTTGACGGCGGCCCGCCGCGACTTGGCGAACGCCAGCGGATGCTCGGGTGGCAGCGCGCCGCGGCCCATGCCGTTGGTGTAGACCGGTACGCGCAGCGCCTCGGCCGCCTCGCGCAGCGCGGCGACGGCGTCCGCCGCGTACACGTCGGAACCCGCGATTATCACCGGGCGCTCGGCGGAGGCGATCAGCGCGCCGGCCTTCGCGACGTCCGCGGGGTCCGGCTCAAGGACCCGGATGGCGGCCGGCGGCGGCACCTCCGCCTCGGCGACCGAGAAGATCACCTCGAGCGGCAGGTCGAGAAAGGCGGGCCCGCGGTGCGGGGTCAGCGCGGTGGTCAGCGCCCCGGCGACCGCAGCCGGGATCTGTTCGGTCGAGATGACCGTCGCAGCGTGCTTCGTGACGGATCCGACGAGCGGCAGGTGGTCGATCTCCTGCAGGCTGCCGGCTCCCCAGCGGAACGCCGGCGCCCGGCCGCCGAGCACGAGGACCGGCGAGGCGTTGAAGTACGCGCTGGTCAGACCCGAGATGCCGTTGGTGACGCCCGGACCGGCCGTGAGCACGGCCAGGCCGGGCCGGCGCTGCAGCTTGGCGACCGCCTCCGCCGCGAACACCGCCGACTGCTCATGGCGCACGTCGTAGATCGGGAAGCCGGTCTTGTGCGCGGCGTCGTAGAGCGGGAACACGTGGCCGCCGGAGAGTGTGAACATCTCCCGCACGCCGTACGCCGTGAGCGCCGCCAGCGCCAGCTCGCCGCCGTGACCCTCGATCCGCTCAGCCATGCCCGCTCCCGTCGTCCGATCCGCGCCGACGAGCAGGTTACCTGCCGGTGAAGTCGGGCCTGCGCTTCTCGATGAACGCGGCCATGCCCTCGCGCTTGTCCTCGGTAGCGAACAGCGCCGCGAACAGTTGGCTCTCCCAGGCGAGGCCGGAGGCGATGTCCATCTCGAGGCCGCAGTCGATGGCCAACTTGGCCGCGCGCAGCGCCAGGCCCGGGCCGTCGACGTACGGGCGCACGAGCGCGACCGCTGCGTCGTAGACGTCGGCGGCGGGCACCACCCGGTCGACGAGCCCGATCCGGAGCGCCTCGTCGGCCTCGACCATCCGGCCGGACAGGACGATGTCCTTTGCGCGGGCCGGGCCGACGAGCCGGGCCAGCCGCTGGGTGCCGCCGGCGCCCGGGATGATGCCCAGCTTGATCTCGGGCTGGCCAAGCTTGGCGTCGTCCGCGGCGACCCGCCAGTCACAGGCCAGCGCGAGCTCGCAGCCGCCGCCGAGGGCGTACCCGGTGATCGCCGCAACCACGGGCTTCGGTACGCGGGCGAGGGCGTCCAACGCGCTGGACAGCGCGCCCGCCCGGGTCGCCATCGCGGCGTACCCCATCTCGGCCATCTCCTTGATGTCCGCGCCGGCCGCGAACACCTTCTCCCCGCCGTACACGACGAGTGCGCGGGCCTCGGGATCGGCGGTGGCCGCGCCCGCCGCGGCGCGCAGCTCCTCCTGTACCTGCGTGTTGAGCGCGTTCATCGGCGGCCGCTCCAGCCGGATGGTGCCGATCCCGTCCTTGACCTCGAGACGCACGAACTCGCCCACGCCATGACCTCCTCGTCGCGTGTTGCCAGCGTAATGACCGCCGCGTCGGGTACGTAGAGTGGTGGCGAATCGCCATGACCACTTATTACCGCGATGCCACGGTCCTGGTCACCTCGGACGCCGTCCAGGTGGACGGTCGGCGCTACCCATTGGTCGAGCTGACGCGGGTCTGGCACCGACGCGGGGCGCGGTCGTGGCGGAGGGTCGCCGGGCGCGGCGCGCTGGGGTTGGCCCTGCTCGTGCCGCTCGCGACCGCCGCAATCGGGCTAGTTGTCGCGCTCCTGATCGACGCCTCGCTCGGCGCCCGCATCCTGCTCGTGCTCGGCGCCTGCCTCGTCGGTCTGCTGGCCGGTCCGCTCGCCGACGTGCTGCTCGAACGCGTCGACCGGTCGTACGCCCGCGGCGCGCAGACCTTAGAGATCTGGGCCACCCGGCGGGGGGCACCGGTCCTGCTGGTGCGCACGGACGACGCCCTGCGGTTCGGGCAGATCTACCGGGCTCTGCAGCGTGCGAGCGAGCGGGCACCCACGTCGGGCCGTTAGCGATTGCGGTACGCCGCGGCGTACAGCTCGTCGATCTCGGCCCGCCGTGGCAGCGAGCTGGATGCGCCCAGTCGCCGCACACAGGCCGCGCCGGCGGCGCAGGCCCATCGGACTGCGTCGATCAGTTCCCGACCCTCGCCCCAGGCCACCGCCAGCGCCCCGGTGAACGAGTCGCCCGCGGCCGTGCTGTCGACCGCTTCGACCACCGGTGCCGGCACATGGACACAGACGGCGCCGCTGTCCGCGTCGGTGCGTCGCTCCGCGTACCACGCGCCGGCCGCACCCCGGGTGAGCACGGCCCGCGGCACCAGTTCCAGCAGCGCGGCCACCGTCCCAACTTCGTCGAAGTCGGCGGGTGGGACCGCCTCGGATGGGCCGACTTCGACGAAGTTGTGCGGCCGTGGCACGGGGCGGCCGGTCAGCGCGGCCGCCTCGAGGTCGTTGACGACGAGAACGTCGACGGCGGCGAGCAGCTCCGGCGGCAGGTCCCGGGCGGGCGCAGCGTTGAGGACGACGCGGGTGCCGGCGGCCCGGGCGGCGGTGGCCGCCGCGGTCACGGTCTCCACCGGCACCTCGAGCTGGGCGACCAGCACGTCCGCGCCGGCGATCGCGCCGAGCTCCGCCTCGGACAACCCGAGCAGCGACGCGTTCGCGCCCGGAGTCACCACGATGAGGTTCTCCGCCGCGCCGTCCACCATAATGACCGCGACACCGGAGGCGCCGTACACCACCCGCACGAGCGCGGTGTCCACACCGGACGCGAGCAACCGGGCCTTGAGCGTCACACCGAACGAGTCCGAGCCGATGGCGGCGAGGAAGATGCACGACGCGCCGGCCCGTGCCGCGGCGATCGCCTGGTTGGCGCCCTTGCCGCCGGGCACCATCGCGAAGTCCTGACCCAGCACGGTCTCGCCCGGCAGTGGCAACACGGCCGCCTTCGCGACGAGGTCCATGTTCGCGCTGCCGAGGACCGCGATCCGCGGCGCGGTCGATTCGGAGGACGCGGCCGTCACGCGGACCGCGCCGTGAAGCGGCCGTCCGCGTGCTCGACCCGAAGCGGCAGGCCGAACGTCCTGCTCAGGTTCTCGCTGGACACCGTGTCGGCGAGCAGCCCCTGCGCGACGACCGTCCCGTCGCGTAGCAACAGCGCGTGCGTGAAACCGGGCGGGATTTCCTCGACGTGGTGAGTGACGAGCACCAGGGCCGGAGCGTCCGGGTCGTACGCCAGCTCCGCGAGCCGGCCGATGAGGTCCTCGCGGGCTCCGAGGTCGAGCCCGGCCGCCGGCTCGTCGAGGAGCAGCAGCTCCGGGTCGGTCATGAGGGCGCGCGCGATCTGCACGCGTTTGCGCTCGCCCTCGGACAGCGTCCCGTACCGACGATCGGCGAGGCGGGCGACGCCGAGCTGCTCCAGCAGTGCGCGGGCCCGCACCTCGTCGACGGCGTCGTAGCGCTCCCGGAACCGGCCCACCACGGACCACGACGCGGTGACGACCACGTCGTGCACCCGCTCCTCGCTCGGGATCCGGTCGGCCAGGGCGGCCGTCGACAGCCCGACGCGGGTCCGCAGCTCCATGACATCGGTACGCCCGAGGCGCGCTCCGAGAACGTCGACGCTGCCGGCGGTGGGGTGCAGCCGCGCGGCGGCCAGGTTCAACAGCGTCGTCTTGCCGGCGCCGTTGGGGCCGAGCACGACCCACCGCTCGTCCAGCTCCACCCGCCAGGTCACGTCCCTTAGCAGGTATGCCCGGGACCGCACCACGCTCGCCGACGCCACGGCTATGACCAGGTCGGGATCGGGCTGCACGCGCCCATCCAACCACGCGTGGTTACTCACCCGACCGTCGAGCCGAAGACGTCGTCGCGCACCGCGGCGAGCGCCACGTGCAGCGCACCGTGCAGCACCGGCTCCTCGGGTACCCCGGTGACCTCGACCCGCGGCGACACCAGCGTGATGGCGGCGACCTCGTGCTCGACCCGCTCGGCGAGCGGTGTCCCGCCAGCCTTGCCGACGTCGCCGGCGAGCACCACGAGCGGCGGGTCGAGCACCACGCAGGTGCTGGCGACGCCCAGCGCGACCCGGCGGGCCAACTCGTCGAGGACCGGCCCGCCCTGGGTGCCGGCCGCGATGGCCGCGCGAACCGCGTCTCCGGCGCCGCTCGCGCGGAAGCCGTGCGCCCGCGCCACCGCCCGCACCGCCTCGGCCCCGGCGATCTGCTGGAACGCGCCCTTCGCCCGCCGGGAGACGTCGCGCGGGATCTCGGCGCCCGGCACCGGCAGGTAGCCGATCTCGCCGGCCGCACCCGACGCCCCATGGTGAACCCTGCCGCCGAGCACGACCGCCAGACCGAGGCCCACGTCGATCCAGACGAGGACGAAGTCGGGTACGCCACGGGCGACCCCGGCCTGCGCCTCTGCGACCGCCGCCAGGTTGGTGTCGTTCTCGAATACGACCGGCGTGTGCAGGTCGTCGCGGAGCGCGGCAAGCAGGCCGCGGTGCCAGCGCGGAAGGTTGAACGCGAACGCGATGTCGCCGGTGGCCGGGTCGACGAGCCCGGGCGTACCCAGTACGACCCTTCGCACGGCGGTGAGCGGGGCGTCGGCCGTGGTCGCGGCCCGCACGACCGCGTTGTGCACCACACCGACCGGGTCGTCGGTGTCCCGAGTGGACTGTTCGGACCGGCCGACAACCGCGCCGGTGATGTCCGCGCAGGCGGCGACGACCCGGTCCGGCCGGGCCACGTCGACGCCGACCACGTACGCGCTGCCGGGGGTGACCGCGTACAGCTGTGCATTCGGGCCGCGGCCGCCGGCCTGCTCACCGACCCGGCTGACCAGGCCACGCTCCTCGAGCCGCTCGACGAGCTGCGAGGCGGTGACCTTTGACAGGCCGGTGAGCTCGCCGAGCTGCGCCCGGGTCAGCGGGCCGCGATCGAGCAGAAGTTCGAGGGCGGCGCGGTCATTGAGCGCCCGCAGCAGGCGTGGTGTGCCGGGAAGGCGGGTCGGCGTCATCGTTCGCCCCTAGGCGCTGCTAGCATTTAGGAAAGTTTCCTATTAGGTTAGTCACCCTTAACGACTAGCCGTAGCCTAATGGTCAACGGCTAACCGTCCGGCGCTCGGATGGTGATGGCGAGGCGGGAGGATGACCGTGGCGACCGATCCTGGGCTTCGTCGGCTGGCATTGGGTACGCTGCTGGCCGCCTTCCCCGGCACGACCGCCCCGGACTGGGCGATGGAGCTGCTCGACGACGGCCTCGCCGGGTACACCCTCTTCGGCTTCAACATCGTCGACCCCGAGCAGGTTGGGCGGCTCACCGGACGGCTGCGCGCGGTCCGGCCCAGCGTGCTCGTCGCGATCGACGAGGAGGGCGGCGACGTCACCCGGCTCGCGCACGCAGTCGGCAGCCCCTACCCGGGCAACGCCGCGCTCGGCGCGGTCGGCGACCTCGCCCTTACGCGGGACATCTACCGCGCGATCGGCGTCGAGCTCCGCACGCTCGGCGTCAACCTCGACCTCGCCCCGACCGTGGACGTCAACACCGCGGACGACAATCCCATCATCGGTACGCGGGCGTTCGGTGCCGATCCGGTCGAGGTCGCGCGGCACGCGGCGGCCGCGGTCGACGGCCTGCAGCGGGCCGGCGTGGCCGCGTGTGCCAAGCACTTTCCCGGGCACGGTGCCACGGTCGTCGACTCGCATCACGAGCTTCCAACCATAGAGGTGCCGCTCGACGTGCTGCGCGCCCGCGACCTCCCGCCGTTCGCCGCGGTCGTGGCCGCCGGCGTCAAGGCCATCATGACCGCGCATATCCGCGTGCCGGCGCTGACCGGGGACGGTCCGGCAACGTTCAGCCGGGCGGCGCTCGTCGGTCTGCTGCGCGGGGAGTACGGCTTCGCGGGCGCGATCGTGACCGACGCCCTGGAGATGAAGGGCGCGGCGGCGGCGGCCGGCGGCGTCGGGCCCGGCGCGGTACGCGCGCTCGCCGCCGGCGCGGACCTGCTGTGCATCGGCGCGGACGTGGACCGCTCGCTCGTTGAGCGGGTAGTCGACGACATCGTGATCGCGATCGCCGACGGCCGGTTACCAGTCGACCGGGTCGAGGCGGCCGCCGGCCGCGTACGGACCCTGGTCGAGTGGACGATCGGCGCGGCCGCCGTCGAGAAGGTCGAGCCCGAGCTGGGGTACGCCGCGGCGCGCCGCGCCGTGAACGTGGACGGCTCGACGAGCGGATTCGAGGCTCCACTCGTGGTGCAGCTCGAGTCCGCCTCCACGATCGCGGAGGGTGCGGTGCCGTGGGGGCTCGATCCGCACGTCGGCGCGGCCGAGCGGCTCCGGGTCGTGGCCGGCGAGGTGACGCCGGACGCGCTCATCCAGGTCGCCGGCGCCCGCCCGATCGTGCTCGTCGGCCGGCATATCCATCGGCAGCCCGGTGCCCGGAAGCTCGTCGAGGCGCTCGCCGCCAGCCACCCCGTCGCCGTCGTGGAGATGGGCTGGCCGTCCACGTGGCGACCCGACGGGGCACGCGCGTTCGTCACCACGTACGGGGCCAGCCACGCGAACGGTCGCGCCGCCGCCGAGGTGCTCGGCCTGCGTCCCTGACGCCACCGCGCGGCCGCGCCCGACCCCTGAGGCCCGCTCGCCCCTCCCGCCCAACTCCGTCGGAGTTGGGCACCCAAACGCCGCGGTCGTGTCCCTGGGGTGGTGTAAATGACAACGGACGTAGGTTCCTTTCGAGACCGCCAAGTCGTCGACAGGAAGGACTACGCCCGTGTCTCGTCGAGTATCGCCCAGCGAGCAGATCCGTGCGCAGATCGATGCCC
>DASXRQ010000231.1:0-9987 GCA_036506495.1 Micromonosporaceae bacterium
TGGACGCACTTCGGGAGCGGGGCGTACCCGCGCACGTGGAGCGGGCCCGCGCCGGCATCTCCCAGTTCGGCATCCGGGTCAACCTGCTCGACGGCCGCGAGGCCATCTGGGACACCGACGGCACCGCGGGCCTGGAGGCCCAGGTCATGCGCGATGGGGTACTCGTCGGATTTGTCCCGCACATCGAGGGCTCCGAGGATTTCGACGAGAACCGGACCGTCGACGCGATCGCCCGCACCGACTACGACAAGCCCGTCGCGCGGCAACGTGCGACCGCGCCACCGCCGGCACCCCCGCTGCCGCAGGAGGGCGGCTTCTTCCGCCGGTTCCGCGAGGGCTTCCGGTAAGCGGCGAAAACGACACACGGCGGCGTGCGCCGATGCCAGGGCCACGATGTGGGTACAATACCGCTGTTGTAGGTTATCCCGGAGGATCGGATGAGTATCGTCTCCGTACGCGAGTTCTCCTATAACCCGAGCGGCATGTTCGCCCGTGTCGAACAGGGCGAGACGATCCAGGTGACCAGGCACGGAAAGGTCATCGCCATCCTCTTGCCCGGGTCTGGAACGTTGGGACGCTACGCCGACCTGGTCAGCAAGGGAGTTGTCAGGCTCAAGGCCACGACGACCACCGACCTCGACCGCATCCCGCAGTACGCCATACCCCCTGGCGTGTCGCCGCTGGACATCCTGCTAGCCGAGCGAGCCGAAGACGACCGTTGATCTACCTCGATGCGTCGGCACTCATCACGCTGATCTCCGGGCGCTCGTACGCCGGCGAGCTGCGCGACTTTCTGGCGGAGCGACCGGGTCAGCCGATGGGCACGAGCACGATCGGATTCGTCGAGACCGTCCGGACCCTCGACCGCATCGGAACCTATCCAAACGCGATGCAGGACCTCGTGCGCGAGTTCACCGAGATCCTCGTAACCGAGGAGGTTCGCGGCTCCGCGGCGATGCTACCCGCAGGCATACGCACCCTGGATTCGATGCACCTCGCGAGCGCCCAGGTCATCGGGTCCGCCCTCACCGCACTCGCTACCTATGACAAACGCATGCTCGAGGTCGCGCGCGCGATCGGGCTGCCGGCCGTGGCGCCCGGCCTCGAGGAACGGTCCGCGTAGGTAACGTTCCGCTCAGGTGAGAAGATCGCCGAGCGGCGTGTCGGGGTCGGCCAACCGCTCGATGTCGACCGCCCTGCCGGCGTAGCCGGCCCGAACCAAGGCCTGGATCTGGTCCTGCACGTCCCACACGTTCGCGTTCATGCCGGCCAGCACCCGCCCGTCGGCGACCCAGAACGCGACGAACTCCGGCGCCTTACCGTCCACAACGGACGGATCGCCGCGGAACACGACCCGGTCGTAGCCGCCCGGCATCGCGTACCCGGAGTACTCCATGCCCAGGTCGTACTGGTCGGAGTAGAAGTAGGGAACGCGGTCGTACACCAGGTCCTGGCCGAGCATCGACTTCGCCACCGCCTTCCCCCCGTTGAGCGCGTTGGCCCAGTGTTCGACCCGGATGCGCTCGCCGACCAGCGGGTTGAACGAGTTGGCGACGTCACCACACGCGTAGACGTCCTCATCCTCGGTACGCAGGCTGGCGTCGGTGAGGACCCCGTTGTCCACCTCGAGGCCGGCCGCCTCCGCCAGCTCGGTGGCGGGCCGGATGCCCACGCCTACGATGGCCAGGTCTGCCGGCACCTCGGTGCCGTCGTCGAGGACCACGCTGGCCAGCCGGTCGCCGAGGCTGCCGAACTCGCGTACGCCGGCCTCGAACCGGAAGTCGACGCCGTGTGCGACGTGCAGGTCCCGGTACGCGGCCGCCACCTCGTCGCCGAGCACGCGGCGCAGCGGGAGGCTGTCGACCTCGACGACGGTCACCGCGCAGTCGTGCGCCCGGGCGGCGGCCGCGGTCTCCAACCCGATCCAGCCGGCCCCGACGACCACCACCTGGGAACCCTCGCGCAGCGCGGCGAGCAGGGCGTCGGATTCGTCGATCGTGCGCAGGTATCGCACGCCCGTGACGTCGGCGCCGGGCACCTCGAGCCGGCGGACCCGGGACCCGGTGGCCAGCAGCACCTTGTCGTAGCGCAGCGCCTCACCGCCGTCCACGGTGACCGTGCGCGCCTGCCGGTCCAGCATCGTCACCCGCCGGCCGAGCCGCAGGTCCACGTCGTGCTCGGCGTACCACCCCTCGTCGTGCACGAAGGCCACGTCGCGGGGATCCTTGCCGAGCAGGTACCCCTTCGACAGCGGCGGCCGCTCGTACGGCCGTTCGGTTTCCTCACCGATCAGGACGACCCGGCCGGTGAAGCCCTCCGCGCGCAGCGTCTCGGCCGCCTTCGCCCCGGCGAGCGCCGCACCGACGATCACGAATGTGCGTTGATCCGCATCCACCCGGTCAGCTTATTTGAGGCGCGAACGCCAGGCGACCGCGGCCGGGTCCGTCAGGGAGGCGACCTGGTCGACGACGACCCGCAGCCGGGCGGCGTCGTCCGGGGCCGCCTTCCAGAGCGGGGCGAAGACCGCATCGAGGCCGTCCGGTGCGCGTGCCGACAGCGCCTCGACGAGCGTCACGAGGATGTCCCGCTGCCGCTCGTACCAGCCGACCGCGCCCTCGCGGCGCATGACATAGCGCAGCGCCAGCCCCTTCAGCAGCGCGCACCGTGCCCGGTACTCCCGCGGCACCACGAGGTCGGCGGCGTACCGGCGCAACGGACCATCCCCATACTCGGTGCGGGTCGCCGCCACGGCGGACGAGACGAAACGTCCGGTCAGGACGCTCGTGACGCCCTTGAGCGCCGCCTGCGCGGCGTGGCTGCCGTCGTACTCGGCGAGCGGCGCGAACAGGGGGTCGGCCAGCAGGTCGTCCAGCACGGCAGCGAGGTCACCCACCGACTCGGGCGAATAGGCCTCGGCGACGTCGGCGCACACGGCGGCTCGTTCGTCCCGGTCGGCGAGCAACGGTCGTAGCGCGATGTACCCGCCGTGCACGCCGTCCTCCACGTCATGCACGGAGTACGCGACGTCGTCGGCCCAGTCCATGACCTGCGCCTCGAGGCAACGCCGCCGCTCCGGCGCCCCGGCGCGCAGCCACGCGAACACGGCCGCGTCGTCGGCGTACACCCCGAACTTGCGCTGCCCGACCCCCCGCGGCCAGGGATACTTGCACGTGGCATCGAGCGATGCCCGCGTGAGGTTGAGGCCCACGGACGCGCCGCCGGGCCCGAACACCTTTGCCTCCAGCCGGGTGAGTACGCGCAGCGTCTGAGCGTTGCCCTCGAACCCGCCGCACGGGTCGGCGACCGCGTCGAGCGCGTCCTCCCCGTTGTGCCCGAACGGCGGGTGGCCCAAATCGTGCGCGAGACCCGCCACGTCCGCCACGTCGGGATCACAGCCGAGCCGGGCGCCCATCTCCCGCGCGATCTGGGCGACCTCGAGCGAGTGGGTCAGCCGGGTACGCGGGAAGTCCGACGGACCCGCACCGCCGGCGAACTCACCCGCGGCGCTGCCCGCCGGGTGCACCTGCGTCTTGGCGGCGAGCCGCCGGAAGGCGGCCGAGTGCAGCACCCGCGCGCGGTCCCGCTCGAACGGGCTGCGGCCATACGACCGGTCCTTCGGCGGCTCGGTGACCCACCGCTCCGCGTCGATCACTCGTCGAGCGTAGCGGCGCTCGCGACCTGCGCTCCCCACTGGTGCGGATCGACATCGGCGAGATGCTGGGCGAACATCCACCGGTGCCCCTCGAGGTCCTCCACCCGGTAGTGGCGCTGCCCGTACGGCGTGTCCTCCGGTTCGGAGAGCACGGTCGCCCCGGCCGCCTGCGCGGTCCGGAAGTGGGCGTCGACGTCGTCGACGTACACCATGAGTCCGTCGATGATGTACGGCACCTGCGACCATCGGCGGGCCGCCTCGCAGGTCTCCCGGTGCCGGCGCGGGCTCTGGTAGTCGGGCGTCGGGGTGGCCAGCGCGATGACGCCGTCGCCGGCCGCCATCTCGGCGTGGCTGATCGTGCCATCCGGCGCGCTCAGCCGCAGTCGCTCGGTGAAGCCGAACGCGGTGGCCAGCCAGTCCAGCGCGGCCGCTCCGTCCTCGTACGCGATCATCGGCATGATCGCGGGCATGTCCTTAGGTCGGTTCGCCATGTGCCGACCATAGGACGCGAGGGCTCCGCTCCGCTTGGACGAATGGGAACCGCGGTCAGAGGGGCTTGGCCACTAGGACGCAGAACTCGTTGCCCTCCGGGTCGGCGAGGACGACCCAGTTGACGTCGGCGGACTGGCCGACGTCCACGTGCCGGGCGCCCATGTTCACGAGCCGCTCGACCTCCTCGTCCTGATCGGTCGGGCGCAGGTCGATGTGCAGCCGGTTCTTGACCGACTTCGCATCCGACCCGGGCACGAACACGAGCGCGGGTAGCTCGTCCGCGCTGCGCCGGATCTCGACCTCGTCGGGCTGTTCGTAGACGATGCGGTAACCGAGCGCCTCCGCCCACCAGCGGGCCAGCCGGGCCGGGTCCGCCGCGTCGACGACCAGGTTCTCCCACAGGCTGCCCACGGCACTACCTCCGCTGCGACGAATCGACGAACTTGGGGTTACGCCAACGTTACGCCCGCGGTTCCACGGTCGCTGGGTACGCGTTCGCGTCCGGCCCGCGCCGGGTCGGCGATCACCTGCTGTCCGAGCCCTCCGTTCTGATGGCGGCGCGGCCGGCCTCGAGCCGTGCCACCGGAACCCGGAACGGCGAGCACGAGACGTAATCCAGCCCGGCGTCATGGAAGAAGTGCACCGAGTCGGGGTCGCCCCCGTGCTCGCCACAGACGCCGATCTTCAGGCCCGGGCGGGCCGCCCGACCCTCATCCACCGCGATGCGTACGAGCCGGCCGACGCCGTCCCGGTCGATCGACTCGAACGGCGAGACACCGAAGATGCCCAGGTCCAGGTACTGCGAGAAGAACGAGGCCTCGACGTCGTCGCGGGAGAACCCCCAGCCCATCTGCGTCAGGTCGTTGGTGCCGAACGAGAAGAACTCGGCGACCTCGGCGATCTGGCCGGCGGTCAGCGCGGCCCGCGGCACCTCGATCATCGTGCCGATCAGCGTGTGCACCTCGACACGGCTCGACTCGGCAACCGACGTCAGCACGCCAAGCGCCTCCTGGCGTACGGCCTCCAGTTCCTGCACGGCCCCGACGAGCGGCACCATGATTTCGGGTCGGGGGTCGCCACCGTTCTTCTTGACGTCCGCGGCCGCCTCCGCGATCGCGCGGACCTGCATCGCGAACAGGCCCGGGACGACCAGACCCAGGCGTACGCCCCGCAGGCCCAGCATCGGGTTCTGCTCGTGCATGCGGCGCACCGCGGCGAGCAGCTGCTTGTCGCGGCCCGGGTCGTCGCCGCGAGCCTCGGCCACCGCCACCCGCACGGCGAGGTCCTCGAGCGAGGGCAGGAACTCGTGCAGCGGCGGGTCGATCAGCCGGATCGTCACCGGCAGGCCGTCCATCGCCTGGAAGATCTCCACGAAGTCGCCGCGCTGCAGCGGCAGCAGCGCCGACAGCGCCGCCTCACGCTCGTCCTCCGTGGACGCGAGAATCAGCCGCTCGACCAGCTCGCGCCGGTCGCCGAGGAACATGTGCTCGGTGCGGCACAGCCCGATGCCCTCGGCGCCGAACCGCCGGGCGCGAGCCGAGTCGTCGCCCGTGTCGGCGTTCGTGCGTACGCGCAGGCGGCGCGCCCGGTCGGCGTGGCCGACCAGGCGGTGCACGGCGCCCACCAGGGCGTCGCTCTCCGGGGAGATCGTGCCCTCGAAGTACTGCACGACCGGGGACGGCTCGACCGGCAGCTCGCCGAGGTAGACATTGCCGGACGTGCCGTCGATGGACACCACGTCGCCCTCGTTGACGACCGTGCCGTTCGTGGTGAAGCGACGGGCGACGGTGTCCACGTCGAGCGCCTCGGCGCCGCATACGCACGTCTTGCCCATGCCCCGCGCGACCACGGCGGCATGGCTGGTCTTGCCGCCGCGCGAGGTGAGGATGCCCTGTGCCGCGATCATGCCGGGCAAATCGTCGGGGTTGGTCTCGCGGCGTACCAGAATCACCTTCTCGCCCTGCGCGGCCCGCTCGGCCGCGCGGTGCGAGTCGAACACGACCCGCCCGACCGCGGCCCCCGGTGAGGCCGGGACGCCCTTGGCCAGCGGGCTCGGGTCGCCGGACAGGTCGAAGCGGGGGAACATCAGGTGAGCGAGCTGCGCGCCGGTGACCCGCTGGAGCGCCTCGTCCAGATCGATCATGCCCTCGTCGACGAGGTGCGTGGCGATCGTGAAAGCGGCCGCGGCAGTGCGCTTGCCGACCCGGGTCTGCAGCATCCACAGCTTGCCGCGCTCGATGGTGAACTCGATGTCGCACAGGTCGCGGTAGTGGCCCTCCAGCGTCGCCATGATCTGCATCAGCTGGTCGAAGCTGGCCTTGTCCAGCCGCTCCAGTTCGTCCAGTGGCACCGTGTTGCGGATGCCCGCCACCACGTCCTCGCCCTGGGCGTTGGCCAGGTAGTCGCCGTACACGCCCGTCGCGCCGGTGCCCGGGTCGCGGGTGAACGCCACGCCGGTGCCCGAGTCCGAGCCCAGGTTGCCGAAGACCATCGCCACGACGTTGACCGCGGTGCCCAGGTCGGCCGGGATGCGCTCCTGCCGGCGGTAGAGGATCGCGCGGTCGGCGTTCCAGGAGTCAAAGACCGCGCGGATGGCCAGGTCCAGCTGCTCGCGGGGGTCCTGCGGGAAGTCGCGCCCGGTGTGCTTGGCGAAGATCTGTTTGAACGTGTCGACGAGGGCCCGCAGGTCACCGGCGTCGAGGTCGAGGTCGTTGTGGGTGCCCTTCGCGTGCTTGGCCGCCTCGAGTGCCTGCTCGAACTCCTCGCCCGGGACGTCGCACACGGTCTTGCCGAACATCTGGATCAGCCGGCGGTAGGAGTCCCAGGCGAACCGGTCGTTGCCGCCGGCCTGCTTCGCCAGACCAACCACGCTCGCGTCGTTGAGACCGACGTTGAGCACCGTCTCCATCATGCCGGGCATCGAGAATTTCGCGCCCGAGCGGACGGAGACCAGCAGCGGATCGGCCGGGTCGCCCAGCCGCCGACCCATCGCGGCCTCCAGCGAGTCGAGATGAGCGCTGACCTCCTCGGCCAGCTCCGCCGGCTCCGACCCCGTGGTCAGGTAGGCCTTGCACGCCTCGGTCGTGATGATGAACCCCGGCGGCACCGGCAGCCCCAGATTGGTCATCTCGGCGAGGTTCGCACCCTTGCCGCCGAGCAGGTCCTTGAGGTCCTTGTTGCCTTCCGCGAAGTCGTAGACATACTTCTGCCCGGTCACAAACGCCTCCCGTGCTACCGCCGGATCGATATTGCTGGTTCCGTCGTACCCCATTCGGCGGTGGCCGTGCCAGGGAACAAGGGCCCAGCGGCAGGTTATGCGAAGCGGTGGCCGGCGGAAACCCCGGGGCCACCCGCCGCCCGCGTACGGTCGTTGTCGTGGAGATCGCGCCATACCGGCCGGCCGCTCGCGTCGTCTGCGTCGATGCGGCCGGCCGCATTCTGATGCTCCGCTGGCGTGATCCGTACGACGGCTCGGTTCTCTGGGAGCCCCCCGGCGGCGGGATCGAGCCGGGCGAGACGCCGCTGCAGGCGGCGCGCCGCGAGCTGACCGAGGAGACCGGGCTGGCTGTCGACGCGATTGTCGATCGGCCGGTACGGGTCCACCGCGATGTGCCGTGGAACGGGCAGCGGCACGTCGGCCCGGAGGACTTCTTCCTGGCTCGCTACCCGGGCGACACCCCGGCGCTGCGCCGCGACGGGCTGCTGCCGGACGAGCGGGCGAACATCGTCGACCACGCGTGGGTGCCGTGGCGTGAGCTCACGGCGCTCGGCGGGTTGGAGCCGCCGAACCTCGTCGCGGTGCTCGCGGCGCTCGACCCGGCCGGCCCATGGGCGGGTTAGCCCGCCAGGGCCGCCCCGAGGCGGCGCAGGCCGGGCAGAATCCGATCCGGTCGGATCGCGCCGTACCCGAGCACGAACCCGTCCGCACCGGCCGCGCGCGGTGAGCCGGCGTACGCGGACAGCGTGTGCACGGCAACCCCCGCCGCGGCCGCCCGGGCGGCGGCCGGCCGCACGTCGAGGTCCACTCCGGGCGCGAGGCGGGCGCATACGTGCAGCCCGGCGGCCGAGGGCAGCGGCTCCAGCCAGTCGGCCAGGTGCCGTTCGAGACCCGAGCGCACCAGGTCGTGCCGCAACGCGTACTCCTTGGTGGCCCTTCGGACGTGGCGGGCGAGCTGTCCCTCGTCGATGAAGCGCGCGAGTGCGGCCTGCGTGGTGAGTTCGCCGTGCCAGTCGGCGAGCCGTTTGGCGTTGCGCAAGGCACCCCGCAGCGACGCCGGTGCGACAAGGAATCCCAGGCGCAGCATCGGCAGCAAGGTCTTGGAGAAGGTTCCGACATAGATGACGCGACCGCCGCGATCGAGGTTCTGCAGCGGCTCGAGCGGACGGTCGGAGAACCGGTACTCGCTGTCGTAGTCGTCCTCGACGATGGCCGCGTCGTGCCGCTCCGCCCAGGCGAGCAGCGCGGCCCGCCGGCCCAGAGACATCGCTGTGCCGAGCGGGAACTGGTGCGACGGCGTCACATAGACCAGCCGGGCCGCGTCCGGTAGGCGCGCCACGTCCAGCCCCTCCGCGTCGACCGGTACGCCGATGACCCGCGCGCCGAGCGACCGGAACAGCTGCCGCGCCGGCGGGTAGCCCGGCTCCTCGACGGCGACATAGGCTCCTGGCTCGATCAGCACCCGGCCGATGAGGTCCAGCGCCTGCTGTGCACCCTGGGTGACCAGAACGTCGTCCGCCGATGCGCGCACCGAGCGGGACACCCCGACGTGCCTGGCGATCGCCGCCCGCAGCCCGGCGTGGCCGGCCGGTTCGCCGTAGCTCGCCGAACCGATCGCCGACGGCCGGAGTTCGCGGGCCACGAGCCGGCGCCACGTCTGGAACGGGAACAGTCCGGCGTCGGGCACGCCCACCCGCAGGTCGTACGCCGCGACCGCGGCCACCGGCGCCGGCGTAGGGATCGACCGCCACACCGCGCGCGGGCGGACGCCGCCGACGGGTGCCGCCCTGGCGTCCGCCCGCGCCACGGTCGGGCCGACCGGCGCCGCGGACACGAACGTGCCGGCGCCCACCCGGCCGACGAGGAACCCCTCGGCGGTCAGCCGCTCGTACGCCACGGCCACGGTGTTGCGAGAGACCTCCAGCCGATGTGCCAGCTCTCGGGTGGGCGGCAGCCGTTCACCGGGCCGCAGCCGGCCGTCCAGGATCGCATCGAGCAGCTGCCGGTAGATCCGCGCGGTCAGGTCGCCGCGGCCGGCCAGGCTGACGTGAACGTCCACCGGCGGGAGCGTACATTGGCTCAATCAGTTTGGCCATTATTGGCACTTCTGGTCAGCCAATCTGGCCCGTACGGTGATCTTATGACCGACACGACCACCCCTCGCATGGACATCGCCGCGCTGGCCCCGGCCGCGTACAAGGCGATGCTGACCCTGGACCGGGCCGCCCACCGGACCGACCTGCCCAAGCCGCTCGTCGAGCTCGTCAAGCTGCGCGCCAGCCAGATCAACGGCTGTGCTTACTGCGTCGACATGCACAGCGCGGACGCGAAGTCCGGCGGCGAGAGCGACAACCGGCTGTTCGCGGTGGCGGTGTGGCAGGAGGCTCCGTTCTTCACCGAGACCGAGCGTGCGGCGTTCGCCCTCACCGAGGCGATGACCCGGCTGAGCGAGACCGGCGACCGGGTGCCCGACGAGGTCTGGCACCGAGCGGCGAAGCACTTCGACGATCGGCTGCTGGCCGAGCTCGTCATGGTCATCGTGACCATCAACGCGTGGAACCGGATCTGCGTGACCACCCGCATGCTTCCCGAGTCCTACGAGGCCTGATCCAGAAGTGAATCGGAT
>DASXRQ010000232.1:0-139410 GCA_036506495.1 Micromonosporaceae bacterium
GGCGCCGAGTGTGACGGGGACAAGGACTGGGATGGCCAGCATGTAAAGCAGGACGTGCTCGTGGCGCAGCGGCACCGATGCGGAGGTCGGCAACGCGAAGACCTGGACCAGCGGCTGGATGAGGAAGATCAGGGGGAGGATGGCGATGGCGAAGATGATGTTGGTGTTGCGCCGGTACTCGCTCATCTCCTTGCGGACGATTGCTCGGACGCGCCGCGTGTGCGGCCTCATCGCGGGTCCGCCTCATGGTCCTGATCGATCAACGTCAGGTAGACGTCCTCGAGCGAATGGCGCGATGGGCTGATCGACAATACGTCCGCTCCCGCGTTCACCAGGGCTCGGGTGACACTCGGCGCCGCAACGGCGCCGTCGGACACGGCGAGGACGTACCCGGCCACACCGTCCTGGTGCCAGCCATCGACGGCAGGCAGTCCCGAGAAGACGGAATCCGGGTCGAGGAGCGGCGCGGCGGTCTTGATCATCAGCGCCCGCTCAAACTGTTGGTCGCGCAGGTCGTTGGGTCGACCGATGGTGCGCAACGTTGTACTCAGAATCGCCACGCGGTCGCAGAGCCGCTCGGCCTCCTCTAGGCGATGCGTGGTCAGAAAGATGGTCGTACCGTGCTGGCGCAGCCCGTCGATCAGGTCATGAACGTCGCGCGCCGCGGCCGGATCCAGTCCCGCCGTCGGCTCGTCCAGGAATAGCACCTCCGGGTCGCTCAGAAGCGCCCGTGCCAGCGCCACCCGCTGCCGCAAGCCCTTGGACAAGGTGCCGCAGGGGTCCCGTACCCGCCCCACCAGGTTGACCGCCCGCAACACCTGATCGATGCGATCCGACGCGTGAGGAACTTCGTACAGGTCCGCAAAACACCGCAAGTTCTCGCCCACACTCAGCCGCAGGTACACGCCCGGCGACTCGGGCATGATGGCGATCCTGCGGCGGATCTCCACCCCGTTCTCCGGCTTCAACGGGAGCCCGGCCACCGTCGCCGAGCCCGACGTCGGCGCGAGGAGAGTGCCGAGCGTCCGCACCGTTGTTGTCTTCCCGGCACCGTTCGGCCCGAGGAAGCCGAACACCTCGCCGTACCCGACGTCGAAAGACACGTCATCGAAGGCAACCCGACCACCAAAGCGCTTGCCCAGACGGCGAACAGAGATCGCGGGGGCATTCCTCTTGCGGTCCGCTACCGCGGACGTTTCCTCGAGCACCACATAGCCTCCTCGCAGAGCCGATGAGCAACTTCAATTCTCTCCCCGAGGCTCAACTCGAGATGGCCACCGGGATGCGGTCCACGGCCAGTTCCGCGACGACCGGTAGATCATTTTGGAGGACATTCTCCCGGGCGAAGTACGCCGCGGCCCGGCGCAGGGTCTCGTTCTCGACCTGAAGCGGCCGCTTGTCCCGGCGCAGCGCCGCGAGCTCCCTGCGTTCCCGGCTCGTCAGACCCTCCCGCCCAGAGGTGGGATGAGCTACCGGTCGAGTACGAACCAGTAGGTCACCGTCGGTCCTTGGGCGGCCAGGCCACCGCCTAAGGACTCGTACAGCGTTCGCGCCGGGTCGCCTACTTCGTCGTCTCCGAGGCGCTCACCAACGTCGCCAAGCACGCGCAGGCCAGCCGGGCCGAGGTCACCGTGCACCGTCGCGACGACCGGCTCCGCCTGACCGTGACCGACGACGGCAAGGGCGGCGCCGATGCCGGTGGCGACGGCAGCGGACTGCGCGGCCTGGCCCAGCGGGTCGCCGCCCTCGACGGCACACTGCACGTCCACAGCCCGTTGGGCGGTCCTACCATGATGACCGTGGAGCTGCCATGCGAATCGTGATCGCCGAGGACTCCGTGCTGCTGCGCGCGGGCCTCACCACGCTGCTGACCAGCGCCGGGTTCGAGGTGGTCGAGGCGGTGGCCGACGCGGACGCGCTGCTGCGCGCCGTCGACGAGCGCCGGCCGGACCTCATCGTCGTCGACGTACGGATGCCGCCGACGCACACCGACGAGGGCATCCGGGCCGCGCTGGTGATCCGGCGCCAGTACCCGGAGGTAGCCGTGCTGGTGCTCTCGCAGTACGTGGAGGAGCGCGACGCCACCGACCTGCTGTCCGCTCGTACGAGTGCCGTCGGGTACCTGTTGAAGGACCGGGTGGCCCACGTCTCGGACTTCCTGGACGCTGTGCGCCCGCGTCGCCGCCGGCGGCACGGCGCTCGACCCGGAGGTCGTCGCACAGCTGCTCGTGCGGCACGGCACCGAACCGACGGACCGGCTCACCCCGCGCGAGCTCGCCGTGCTGCGGTTGATGGCCGAAGGCAAGTCCAACACCGGCATCACCGAGGCGCTGAACGTCAGCCGCAGCGCTGTGGAGAAGTACATCAGCAACATCTTCACCAAGCTCGACCTGCCACCGACCGACACCGACCACCGGCGTGTCCTGGCCGTCCTGCGGTATCTGCGGGTCTGACCGGGACGCCGACCGCCAGTATGGGTGTGGACCTGGGCCGCGACAACTCCGGCGAGCTGGGCCAGAACACGTCCTCCACGGCGGTGACGACGCCGCTGCGGTGCTGATGTCGATGCCCCGCAGCCCACCGGCGTGCCGCAGTTCCTGAACTCGGCCTGGACCGACGCCCCCGCCCATCGCGGCGATCTCATACCTGCGGGCGGGCGCGGCGTAAGCGCCCGACGGGACCTGGCTCGACTCAGCCGGCCGTCACGGGATGAGCAGGCCCCAGTAGGCCGCCCAGGGTAGGAACAGTAGGCCTGCGGCGACGAGCAAGCCGAGCCACACGTGGTGGGCGCGGGTGAGATTGCGGTGGTCACGTCGCCATGCCACCGCGGTGGAGAGTGTCGCGGCCACGGTGGCGACGGCGAGGAGTTGCAGGATGAGCCAGGGTATCGGTCGGCCGCCCAGGACGGGCCCGACTATGTTCGCCGCGGTCACTATCATGAACAAGGCGTACATGACGAACCCCACCGTGGTCGTTAGGCCAGTGGCTGCCAGAAGCCGTGCGGGACGCCGTACCGGCATCGCCCCGCGCCGGCCGCGTATGCGGCGTACGGCGGCGGTGAGCGGGTATCCGGCGAAGGCCACCAGAAACAGGACGAGGGCAGCGAGTTGGAGCCAGGGGGATTCGTACCAGGCCAATGGCTTCACGGCGCTGCTCGGCCGGTCGTGGTGCGGGGCCGGGTCGGCGCTGGCTTTGGGCGGGCCGTCGGCGAGATCATCGATCCAGGACGCTTCGTAGTCGCCGTAGTCGGCTGGGAGGCTGTTGATCCGGTCGAAGCCGCCGTTGGCGGTGAGGTTCCTCGCCTACCTCGACCAGTAAACCCGACGGAGTACGCGACCCGGCACGCTGATCGAGATCTTCCGGGCCCCGCGCAGCTGGGTCGAGAAGGCGTACCCAACCTGACCTACCTCAACGAGGTCGGCAAGGGCGGCCACTTCGCCGCCTGGGAAGAGCCCGAGCTGTTCGCGACCGAGATGCGGGCGGCGGGTGACAGCTTCGGTTGGACGACAGGAGACTATTGGGGAATCCCACGGTGCCACGCAGCCGGGGAGGCCACGACGTTGATCCTGACAATCCGGGGAGGCCACGCCTTGGCCTGGCGCACCTCCCGAGCCGGCGCGGTGCGCGAACGAGCAGCCGCTCCAGCCCAACCCGCTGCCCACGCGTCAACTCCAAAGCCCCAGCCGCAGCCACCATCCCACCCACGACTACAACAGATCACTATTTAAGCGACACACCGCTCGTCTGCCCTATCCGGGCGGTACTCTTACGAAAGTGCGACCCCTTCGGTACTCCATCAACGTCACGTTGGACGGGTGCTGCGATCATCGTGCAATGTTCGCGGACGAAGACTTGCATCGTCACGCGGTCGAGAACCTCAATCAGGCCGATGCCCTTCTCTTTGGCCGGGTGACTTACGAAATGATGGAATCAGCGTGGCGGCCGCCGGCGCCGACGGGAGCGAGACCTGATTGGATGGCACCCTTCGCCCGGACGATCAACGCGGCAAAGAAGTACGTCGTGTCGAGCACCCTAGAGCAGGTCGATTGGAACGCGGAACTCGTGCGCGGGGATCTGGGCAACGCCGTTCAGCAGCTCAAGCGGGAGTCGGGTAAGGGACTGTTCGTGGGAGGCGTGAAGCTCCCGCTGGCGTTGACGGAGCTGGGATTAATCGATGAGTACGAGTTCGTGGTGCATCCCAGGCTCGCAGGCCACGGGCCGACGTTGTTCGCGGGGCTATCGGAGCATGTCGACTTGAAGCTCGTGAGCCGGCTGGAGTTCGGCTCGGGGGCAGTGGCGATGCGGTACGAGCCGAGGAGGTAGCCATCGGGCTTGTAGCCCGAGTCGGCCGCATCATGGAGCCCTGGTTCGCGGCTCTCGAGCGCCCCACCGCAGCGGTTCCCTCCGCGGCGAACCGGCTCCGCCACCGACGAGCGATCTCGGCGTTCGAAACACCGTCCGTGGCCCACAACAACGCCTTGGCCTGGCGCACCTCCCGAGCCGGCGCGGTGCGCGAACGAGCAGCCGCTCCAGCTCAACCCGCTGCCCACGCGTCATCTCCAAAGCCCCAGCCGCAGCCACCATCCCACCCACGACTACAACAGATCACTATTTTTGCGACACACCACTAGGGTTCGTGCGGCGTGAGCGATGCCGACGTGGATGCACTGTTTGACGAAGGCTCCGCCGGTACGTCCGGCTGACCAACCAACACCGTTCATGCCGGTCTTTCCGTGTCGGGCACGAATACGACGCAGCAGTGGCCTGGCTGGGGGTCGAGGACTGGCCGGAGGGTGTTTGCACCAGAGCCGCCGGTCAACCCCTCAGCGATGGCCAGGTTGGTACCGCACACCAGCGGTCGGTGCATGTCGATCAGTGCATCGAACGGGCAGTTGCGGAGGCGGATCGTTCCCGTTGGGTCGGTGACGGGCTCGTAGCCACCTGCCTTCAACGCGGCAGTCAGCCGCCAGACAGGCGCGCCGCGTCGCCTCGCAATGCCAAGCTGCTCGCCCAGCTCGCGTGCTGCTTCCTGGAGCGGGGCGGGTACGGGGTTGTCGCCAGTCCTTTCCAGCGCTGACGCGAAGAGCCTCGCGACACGCTCGTAACGGCGATCTGGCAGCGAGATGCTGAACTCCCGGTCGGCGCGCCAATAGACACGCGCCGGACGGCCGGCGCCCGGGCCGGCTCGTCCGCTCAAGCGTCGATACCCACTGTCCAACAGTCCGGCCGCGGCGAGTCGGTCGAGATGAAAGGTGGCCAGCGCGCGGGTGATCTTGAGCGCGTTGGCCGCCTGCTCCCGACCCACCGGACGAGCCTGCGAAACCACCCAATCGTAGAGGTCACGCCGGACAGGCTCGACGAGCAAACCGAGGGCGACAAGATCTCGGTCTCTGCCGTCCGTCATGATCGAACTCTATCACCTCGCGGGACTGCCGATACAGTTGACACCTCGCTCGGGCCGCGTGTATCACTAGCTAGTACTAACGATAGAGCGCGGAGCAACTGGTATTTCTGTACCTGCCGTCGTGACGCGAGTCGGCCCGGAGGGCGAGGGCCAACGGGGCCGTCGACGTGGCAGCACCCACGCCGGCGAGATGATCTCGAACCCAAAGCCATGTGTCCACATAGCACCCACCAGTGGAGGTGGCCGAACAATGGCCGAGGCAAGCCTGTATGAAGAGCTTGGTGGCGTATTCGCCATCGCAGCAGTCGTTGACCACTTCAGCGATGCGGTCGTGCAGAACCCGATCGTCGGTCAACGGTCGGAGAACCCGGCCCTCCGGGACTGGCACACAAACAATCTGGGCAGACTGCCGGGTCTGAAATTCATGCGTACGCTGTGGGTCTGCGCTGTGGCGGGCGGGCCATTCCAATTCTCCGCGACGAGGCCGGGCAGCACCGTCCTCGGTCTCGAGGAAGCCCATCGCAATCTGCGGATCTCTCCAGCGGAGTTCGATGAAGTCGCGGCTGAACTCGCGCGCACCCTGGACTCCTTCAAAGTGCCCGAGCAGGAGAAGGAGGAGGTGCTTGCCGCGTTTGCGGCGCACAAGGGCGAAGTGACCGAGGGATACATGGCGGCCGCCGCGGCCGACTGCTGACGGCTGACCGCTGACGGCTGACGAGCGCCAGCGATTGGCCAAGGTTAGGCAGTCGCATCGCGTTGCCGGCCCGTCCGCCTCGTCTGCGTACGCCACCGCTTGCGAGCGGCGCCGGTCAGAGCTGAACGAGCCGCATCCTCGCGTGGCGTCGGGCGCGGGTGGGAACGCCGCGGCCAGGGCGTCAGTGTCGAAGGTGCACCCCTCGGCGAGACCGCCGGGCGGTCGACGGTCAGCGGAGAGAATAACCTGGATTAGGTGGCGGCCGGACGAATGGTGGATGCTGGCGTGCCGGGCGAGTGGTCCCGGATGCTGCGTGATCCCAGGCTGCCAGGCGTTGAGGCGCTGCAGGCACATTTCGTGCGGTACCGGTACGCGCCGCATTGGCATGACACGGTGTGCATTGCCGTCGTCCGCAGCGGTGCGGCGGCGTTTGACTGCGCCGGGCGCCACCACGTGGCGCCAGCTGGGAGCGTCTTCGTGATCCCGGCCGGAGAGATCCACACGGGTGAGCCGGCGGCGCCGGCCGGGCTGAACTATCGGGTGTTGTATGTCGATCGGGACCGGATCGCCGAGCTACTCGAGGGTGGGTGGGTGGCGCCGAAGATGAATCCAGCCGATGTCGTTCACCGGCGTACCGGCGCCGGGTCATCGCTTGCCTGGTTCCACCGCGCGATGGTCGGCGCCGCGACCTCACTTGAGCGCGAGCATGCGCTGCTCACCAGCGTCGCCACAGTGGCGCGCGAGTTCGGCGGCCTGAATCTGCGCGATGACCCGCCGCCGGAGCATCGGGCCGTCCGGCGGGCTCGCGACTATCTGGACACACACGCCACCGATTCGGTGACGCTGCGGGAACTCGCTGAGGTGGCGGGGCTCAGCATGTACCGGCTCGCTCGCACCTTCGGTGCCCAGGTCGGAATGCCGCCGCACGCCTACCAGGTGCAGCTGCGGGTGTTGCTCGCCAAGCGGTTGCTCGAGGCGGGCCGGTCGATCGGTGAGACCGCGGTCGCCTGCGGCTTCTATGACCAGGCGCACCTCACCAACCAGTTCAAGCGGCGGGTCGGCGTCACGCCGGGACACTTCGTTCGCGGCATCGTCGGCTGAGGGCAACTGTCGCCAAGACCGAGACGCTGCCGGCCGCCATGCTGGCGGCATGACCGAGATCGGCTGCTATCAGCATGGCCTGTATCCGCGGTCGGAGGAGCTGGTCACCGCCACCAGGGACGTCGAACGAGGCCGGCAACCGGCCCGCGTTGCCGAGGCGCAGCAGGCCGTCGATCGCGCGGAGTTCATCGCCCTGCAGCGCGAGGCCGGGCTCTCCTTCGTCTCGTCCGGATTTCTGTCCTGGGCCGACGTCTTCCGGCCCCTCGTCGAGGCCTGCCCTGGTCTGGCCACCGGCCCGCTGGTTCGCTGGTTCGACAACAACATGTTCGCACGGACACCAGTGGTGTGCGGTCCACTCGAGCTGGACAGGGATCTGTTCGCGGTCGAGCGGACCGAGGTCGGCCTGCTCCCCGGGCCGTACACCTTCTCGCGCATGGCCGTCGGCGCCGGTGACCGGGAGAAGTTGATGGCGGCGCTGGCGCGCGACCTCCTGCGTCCGGCCGCCGAGGAGTTCGCGCGGCGAGGTGCGCGGCTCGTGCACCTCCAGGAACCGTGGCTGGCCGCACACGGCATCGACGAAGAGATCTGGCCAGCCCTGGCGTCTGCGGTGCGGGTCATCGGGGACGGCTTGGGCGTGCGGCTCGTCGTACACACCTATTTCGGCGATGCTGGACCGTTGGTCAGCTGGCTCAACCGGCTGCCGGTCGACGCTGTCGGCGTCGACCTGACCGAGACCGACGTCGCCACCCTCGCCGGGACATGGCAGACCGGCCTGCTGCTCGGCTGCATGGACGGGCGCTCGTCGCTGGTCGAGAGCGTCGACCAGACAGTCGCGCTGGCCGCGAAGATCCTCGAGGAGGCGCGGCCGCCCCTGCTCCTGCTGTCGTCCAACTGCGACCTCGACCTGTTGCCAAGGTCGCTGGCCGACAGCAAGATTCGCGTCCTGGGGACGGCGACCCGGCAACTACGCGAGGTGGTTTGATGCTGAGGCCGCTGATCACACATGAGGTCGGCTCGCTGGCCAAGCCGGCGTGGCGGGTCAAGGCCGCGGCCGGGCGACCGCTGACCGACATTGACATCGACGAGGCTCGGGGCTGGGGTGAGCGCCTGGGTGTCGACGGCTATGAGCGCCTGCTCGATCTGCTGCGCAGGTCGGAACTGTCGCCGGCTGAGCGCACCGAGGTGAAGGAGTGGTCGAGCCGTTACGGGCTGCGGTTCTTCGAGAGCGCTGGCTTGGACGTCGTGTACGACGGTGAGCAGCAGCGCAGTGAAATGTATGCGTGGGCGATCGCGCACGCGAACGGGTTTGAGTTCCGGGGCAGTGTGCGCAGCTTCGACAACAAGTACTACTCGAAGGCCGCAGTTGTCGGCCCGGTCTCGCTGAAGGCGCCGTTCCACGACGACGAATACGAACTGCTGCGCAGGGCCGCACACCGGCCGGTGAAGGTGCCGGTCACCGGCCCGTACACGCTCGCCGCATGGTCGTTCGACGAACGGTATCGGGGGCGGGTGGATCTCGGTAAACCGCTCGCCGACCGACGGCGCGTGCACCGTGCCGCGCGGCGCGACTTCGTGCTGGACCTTGCTCGCGATCTCGTTCGGCCGAACGTGGAGGCGCTGCTGGGGCTCGGCGCGAGCTGGATCCAAATCGACGAGCCGGCTGGCTCGACCGAGCCGAGCGAGGTTGGGCTGATGGCCCAGGCGTACGACGCGTGCGTCAGCGGCTTGGCCGGGACGTTCTCCACCCACCTGTGTTTCTCGGACTACGAGCTGTTCTTTCCGGCGATCGAACAGATGACCGGATGCCAGCAGTACGCGGTCGGTTTCGCGAACTACGACAGTCGCGATCTCGGTGTCAGTGGCGATGCACGACCGGGCTATCACGTCGTCCGTCGGTTCCGGGATCTGCCCGGTGCACCGGCGCTCGGGCTTGGGGTGATCGATATCCACACCGACTTCATCGAGTCGCCCGAGCTCGTACGTGACCGCATCCTCTACGCGGTCAAGGTATTCGGTGATCCCGACCGCATCCAGGTGATGCCCGACTGTGGCCTGCGCACCCGATCGTGGAGTGTGGCCTACCACAAGCTGCGGAGCATGGTCGCCGGCGTCTCCCTGGCCCGCGGTGTGCTCGGCCTGTGAACGGAAGGGATGCGGCCCATGGAACTCGAGATCCAGAACTTCGACGTCGCCGAGGTCCGTGAGTTTCCGCGCGGTCTCCTTCAACTGTGCCGCGTCGCGGATCAGACGATCGGCCGGGCACGGTATGAACCCGGCTGGCGGTGGTCGCGCGACGTGGGGCCGTCGGCGGGAACCGCGCTGTGCGAAATCGACCATCTCGGCGTCGTGGTGGCCGGTCGGGCAGCCGTGCGGATGGCCGACGGCGAGGAGTTCGTCCTCTCGGCCGGCGACGTGTTCGCCATCCCGGCCGGCCACGACAGCTGGGTCCTCGGCGACGAACCGTATGAGTCCATCCATCTGCTCGGCGCCGACGGGTATGCCGCCTCCTAACCGTTTACGCCTTCGAAGCGAGCTTCAGGAAAGCATCGATGCCTGGGTGGGGGCCGCTTTGTTGGCTCGCGACCTCCAAGGCGCTCATGGCTGCGAATGCCACGCACCAGCCGATGAGCCGCTCTGAGTCCAGGTCGGTCGCGGCGGCGAGCTGCTCGGTGCGAGCTTCGATCGTCTCGAGGTCTCCCGCTTGCCAGAGGGTCAGGTCGACTGCGTCGAATGCGGCGTCGCCGAGGCAGGGTGCGGGGTCGATCGCGACGAGGCCGCGCTCGGGTCCGCCGTCGAGGATGTTGCTGGGCGTCAGGTCACCGTGGAGCAGGACGATCGGGGAGTCGTGCTGCGCGAGCCGGGTCGCAAGCCGGCGGCCGCGCTCGTAGAGATCCGGCGGGATCAGTGCTGTGAGCTTCGGGCGACGTTCGTAAAGTCTCGCCGAGGAGTCGAACAGGTCGGCGACACGTTGGTCGACCGTCGGGTAGGTGGGGTCGGGAACGCCGCTCTCATGCAGGGAGCTCAGGAGCTCGGCGACGCTCGCCGCGGCGGGGTACATCGAGGACACGACGAGCGGCGTTCCAGGTTCGATCGCCTCGAGCAAAAGCGCCCCGAGCTGCCCGTCGAGCGCGATCACCGCGGGGGTGTGAATGGTACGACAAGCGTCGAGCGCGGCCGCCTCGAACGCCAAGCGGGCGCGGTCGGGGCTGGCCTTGAGTACGGCGGGCCGCCCGTCAGCCATCCGGCAACGGAAGACGGCCGACACACTCCCGCGTGGGATCGGGGAGCCGAACTCGAGCTGCCACCGCCGTGCGAGAGCGGTCAGTACGCCCGGCAGCTCGTCGAACCACGCCGCCACTTCACTGCCGAAGCGAGCGGTGAGACGCTGCCGTGCACCCGCGTCGATGCCTGGAACGGTCGAGCCCATCCGCCGACGGTAGCCGCCCTCGAACACCGTGGTGATCCCGTGGCGGCGCCCCGCTGCTTGCGCGGATCGGGTAGCTGAGCCCGGATGCTTCAATAGATCGGCGTGGCGTCCGGTGTCAAGATCCACCGGTACGTCCGTCGACGCATCGCGGGTAGGACGAAGGCCCGCTGGGACTTGCTGGTCTCGTTCTCGCCTGGCGCCCGGATCGAGTGTGAGACCTGAATCGAGGGCGGTGTCGTCAGTCGGCGGATAGCGTGGGGGTTATGGGACAGTCAATTCAAGGCGGCGACCAGCACAATCCCCGGCTCGACGACGAGTTGGCTCACGACCCAGGCGCCGAGGAGGAGACTCCCGACACGAAGCTTTGGGACACACCTGGACACGACGGCGTCGTGACCGATGCCGAGACCGATCCTGACCGTACCGACCTACGGTCCAAGATCGGGTTGTACGTGTCGTTGGTGGTGTTCCCGACCAATGGCGGCGCCTTAATCGCCATGGCGCAGAGGAAGGACGCTCCCGACGAGGTCTTGGCGGAGTTAAGCAGGCTCGAAGCGGGCACTCGATTCTCGAACCCAACCGAGGTGTGGGAGGCGCTCGGCCTCAGCTCTGACGAACGCTTCTGACGCCGTACACCAGGCTCCGCTGCAGGCGTCGTTGGTCGTCAGGTCGCCGGCGCTTGCCCGGTCGGCGCGCTGCTGGGTCCGCCCTGCCGACGCAGTCGTAGGCCCAGCGCGATTAGGACCACCCCGAATACCACGGCGTACGCGCCGATCAGCAGCACCAAGGCCAGCGCGCCCGATGACGGCCAGACCGCCAGCAAAATCCCGACGAGCACCGACAGCACGCCGCCGAGCGCCAGCAGCCACTCGTTGCGCATCTCCCGGCGGAGCCGGATCGCCGCGATGATCTGCAGGATGCCGGTGACGATGGCCCAGGCGGCGATCAGGGCGAGCAGGACCAAGGTGGTGACGCCCGGCCAAGCAAACGTGATCACCCCGATCGCGATACCCGCGATGCCTTGCACAGCCAACCAGAACCGCCGGCCCTCAGCGTTGGGACCGAACGCGGCGAACAACGCGAACACTCCATCCACCAAGGCGTACGCCCCAAACAGCACGATCAGGGCGAGCAGGGTGACGTCCGGCCAGATCAACGCCACCAGCCCGAACAGCACGGCGACCGCGCCGCGCAGCGCGACCATCCACCAGTACCGGGCAAGACTCTCCAACATTTCGGATCTCCTCCTCGGATGGGGGTTTGTCCCGCGCAAAGCCCTCGGCGGGGCGACGATGTGGTGTGGCACTGTCCATTGCAGAGTGTGAGACCGCGTGAGGCGGCGCGCAAGGGCCTGCCCGCTGCGATCTACCCCCGGCGGCGGCGTCCGTGGCCGACCACGAGCCGACCAGCAGCGCGGGTCAGGCCGAAACCGTCCGAGCCCGGCGCAGGTGACGTCGTTACGACCGAGCACTTCACCCTCCAGGGCCGGCCGAATCGCCCTGCTACGCGGCTACTACCTTCGAGTACGCTCTCGCCGCCTGGCATCTGGTCGGCCCCGCGCGATTCTCCCTCGACGAGGAGCTCACTGAATGATGTCCCGTGGCGGTCAGGCCGCGGCGGCCCGCACCGACGCGTCGGTGGCGAGGAAGAGGGCGCGGGCGAGCACGCCGACGTCGGCCTGATCGGTGAACAAGCCGTCGATGCCGGTGCCTAGGAAGGTGGTCTGCTCGTCGATGGCCTTGCCGTAGCCCGTGGGGTCGGCGCCGACGCGCAGGTCGGTGGGCAGGAACGTGTTCTCGGCGCGGAAGGTGTACGGGTGCAGGGTCAGGCCGGCGGCGTGCGCGTCCTGGACGAGCGAGGTCGGTTCGGCGAGGCTGCCGTCGGCGCGTCGGGGGATGATCTGGTTCTTGTCCGGGCCGATTCCGTCGACGTATCCGCCCAACTCCCGCAGCCCGGCAGGGGTCAGATATTCGGCGTACGACGTGGGGTCACCGAACGGGGCACCGGCCGCGCTGGTCAGGAAGACCAGCGAGGCGCGGAGCCGGTGTCCGGCCCGCAACGCCCGCAGGTTGGTGGCCTCGAAGGATTGCACGAACACCGGGGCGTCGCGGTGGTCCAGGCCTGCGGCCCGCAACTGCGCGACGAGGGGCTCCTCGAGGGGCAGCCCCATCGACCGGAAGTATGTGGGGTGCTTGGTCTCTGGGTACACCCCGATCGGGCGACCCAGCTCGTGGCTGAGCCGTACGCGCAGGTCCAGGACGTCCTCGAAGGTCGGCACCTGGAACAGCCCGTCGTAAAGGGTGTTGTGCTGGCGGACCTGAGGCAGCCGCTCCACGGCCCGCAGCGTCTTCAGCTCGGCGAGGGTGAAGTCCTCGGTGAACCATCCGGTGGTCGGCACGCCGTCGAGCAGCTTCGTGGTGCGCCGCGCGGCGAACTCGGGCCGGGTCGACACGTCCGTGGTTCCCGAGATCTCCGGCTCGTGCCGCGCCACCAGGACATGGTCGCGGGTGCTCACCAGGTCCGGCTCGATGAAGTCGGCGCCCAGGCGAGCGGCCAACTCATAGGAGGCCAGCGTGTGCTCGGGGCGGTACCCGGAGGCGCCGCGATGCCCGATGACAAGCGGACGACGGCCGGCAGCGCTATGGTTTGGGTCTTTCGGGGTCGCCGCGGCGGGGCGCGGGGCTAGCGCGGTGGCGCCGGCGGCGAGCAGGCCGATCTGAAGGACGTCTCGACGACGGGACACGTCTCCTCCACGGGTACCGCCGGCGACCCTCGCCGCGGCGACCCGTCAGACATTCCATCGTCGGCCGTCGACCACCGGGCAACCTCTTCGTTGCGCAGCGGCGAACAGTCGCCATCGGGACTCAATTCAGCCGGGTGAGGATCGGTAGAACGCCGGCGATGTCGAGGACCCTGTGTACCGGTTTTCGGGCATTCGTGACGACGTACTTGATGCCGCGTTCGGCTGCAAGTCCGTGGCCGCGGATCTGGGCGTGGATGCCGGTGGAGTCGAGGAAGCTGACCCAGTCCAGGTCAACGATCAGCTCGGCGGTGCGCGGGTCGGTGAGTGCATCCTCGATCGCGGTGCGCAGGCGATTG
Source organism: Micromonosporaceae bacterium (assembly GCA_036506495.1). Lineage (GTDB taxonomy): Bacteria > Actinomycetota > Actinomycetes > Mycobacteriales > Micromonosporaceae > DASXRC01. The sequence goes on from DASXRQ010000232.1 coordinate 13,726, forward strand.
CAGGTGGCGAGGTCGACCTCGCCGGAAACGGCGAGGCGGATGACGCCGTCGCCGGCGTCATACTGGTCGATGGATAGGTTCATGGTGATGCCCTTCGATCCAGGCGGCGGGGGTACCGCTGGCCGACGATGCGCTCAGGCGCGGGAGGACGTCGGTAAGCTCCAGCAGGCGACGGACGACGCCCCACGGGTGGGTCACAATCACGGCACGACCGCGTCGACCGGCGGTCTCGGTGGCTGTGACGAGCACGCCGATGGCGGCGCAGTCGAGGAAAGTCACGCCGTGAAGGTCCACCTCGGTCAGTCCGTGTGACAGCCCGACGGCGTGTTTCAGGGTTGCGCGGAAGTCGTCTCGGACGGCGAGGTCGATCTCGCCGCGGAGCACCAGGCAGGCGTGGCCCGAGTCGGCCGACAGCTCATGGATGAAGTGCATAGCCTGCCTCCGGACGATTGCGGGCAGCTCGGAGAGCTGTCCACCAACACCGGGGTCCGGGGCATTTGGCCTGCTGAATGCACTGTACCGCCCTTGAGGTCCGGATGTCGGTTGGCGTCACCCGCGACGGCAGACCCAGACGGGGCGCTGGTGGCAACGGGCGGTGTGATCATCGAGCAGGCCAAGGGCGTCATCGCCGAACGGCGTGGAGAGGGCCCGGACCAAGCGATCGTCGACAGATCGGAACAGTTGCCGCCACACCCGTGAGGGTCAACCCCCGACTGGTTAGGGGTGGCGCGCCGGGCGGTACGGTCTGGTTGCCGCACCGTTCGCTACCATGCGGCGGCCTGAGCTTCCGGGTGGGGGACGGTTCCTGATGGCGCTGGCGGCGATCGTGGGGTGGCTCCTGATCGTGTTGCTGCCCGGACTCGCGTTGGCCCGGCTGCTTCGGGTACCGGGATCCCCTCCCGCGCTGGCCGCCATCGCCGCCCCGGTGAGCTTCGGCCTGATCTACCTTGTCGGTCTGCTGGCGAGCCGGACCGGCCTGCCGGTGGTGGCGACATCCCTGGCGGTGCTCGGCATGTTGCTGGTCGCCTGGTTCACCGTCGAGGTGGTGCTCCGGCTCCGTGCCACCGGGTGGCCCAAACCGGGTGCCATTACGCCGGCGATCCGCCGAGTGGGCTCCCGGTTGGCCGGGTGCTCACCGTCGGTTGCCTGCTCGCGTGCCCTGCTCGGGATCGCGATCGGCGCCGGGCTTCTGCTCTGGATGAGCCTGCACGCGCCGTTGACGGTGCCGGCGGGCTTTGACGCGATGCACCACGGTTATTTGGTCCGGCAGATCGTGGCGCACGACACCCTGAACGCGAGCGTCGTGTTCTCCTCGGACCCGTCCGTGCCCGACGGGACGACCAGCTTCTACCCGTTGGCCGCGAACCTGGTCGCGGCGCTGTTGAACGTCGTGACGGGAATCCCCATCTCGGCCCTGCTCCTGGCGAGCACCGCCGCACTCGCCGGGGTGGTCCTGCCGCTCGGCGCGTACGTCCTGTGCCGGCGGTTGGCCCCCGGGTTGCCGCTGGTGGCCGGTTTCGCGGCGCTGGCGGCGGTGTTGCCGGCGGGCCTGTTCATCATCGAAGCCACCGGTCGCATCACCGCCATCCTCGGTCTCGCCCTGGTCCCGGCCGCGGTTGGCGCCATCTGCTTTCTGAGCGACCGGGTTGACTGGCGGGTGGCCGTGCTGAGCGGGTTGGGCCTGGTGGGCGTCGCCGGAGTGCACACCTCCGAACTCCCGATCGTGGTCGGCCTGGCCGTCGCGTGCGTGATGGTGGGCGCGGGCCGGTCACGTCGTTGGCGACCGTCGCTTCTCTGGCTGGCCACCTTCGCGGGCACCTGCGCCCTGGCCGCGCTGGTCCTGATCGCGGTCGAGCCCGGAATCCGGCACGTGAGCGGGGAGCGGTCCGAGGCCTTCGGTGACAGGTCCAGCGGGGCGGTCTCGCTTCCGGCCGCGATCTGGCAACTCGTGACACTGCCGTCCAGGTTTCCGCCCGAGGCCGACCGCCCGATGATGGTGTGGTCGGTCCTGGCCGCCGCCGGCTGCCTGCTGAGCCTGCACCCGCGGTGGTGGCGACTGGCGGGGGCGACGGCCGCCTACGCGCTCTTCGGGGGGTTGTTCGTCGCGTGGGCGACCCGCCGGATCGGCCCCTTCACGACGCTGACCGATCCCTGGTACCGCAGCACCGCCAGAATGATGTGGCAGTTCTATGTGCTGGGGGCGATTCCCGTCGGTATCGCGCTCGAGTGCCTGGCCTCGCTAGCTTGCGTCGCCATCACGTCCGTCGGCTCCCTGGCGGGACGTACCCGGGCCCCGACGCTGGGACTGCGGTGGATGTCGACGGTCGTCGCCGTAGCGGCCGTAGCCGCGAGTGTGCTGGTGTTCGCGCGGCCGCCCGAGCCGTTCCTATCCCGATGGCTCAGCGCCAACTTCGGACCCGTCGGCCCCGACTCGCAGGAGGCGTTCAGGTACCTGGCGGCCCACGTCGGGCCGGGCGAGCGGGTCCTCGACGACTTGGAGGCGCGTGGCGAACTGTGGATGTACGACGACTACGGCGTGCCGACCCTGTTCGGAAATCCGCCCCTGCTCGGGCGGGCGCCCGAGTCCTGGAAGGAACGGCTCTACCTGCGCGGCAGGCTGCGGCACATCGCCACGGATCCCTGCGTTGCCGAGCTGCTCGCGAGGTACCGCGTGACGTACGTGTTCTACAGCGGCAGGAAGATCCTTACCGGACGGCCGGATGTCACGCTCGCCCTGTTACAGGACGGTCGGTACTTCCGGGAAGTCTTCGCGGCGGGCGAGGCCGGCGTGTACAAGATCAATGCACCCTTGCCGGCTCGACCGTGCGACAGGTCAGTGACCGCCGGATACCCGTGGGCAGCGGTGGTCGCACCCAAGTAGTTACGCCCGCTCCCTGGAGCCGGGTGGGAACAGCGCCCGGACATATGCGTTGGCGAACTTGCCCGCCGGATCGTGGCGTCGCATCAGGGACGCGAACGCGTCCGCGTGTTCGTACCGTTCGATGACCGTGGCGGGTGGGACGGACGCGACCTTGGCCCAGTGCGGTCGCGGCGCGAACGGCTCGAGCGCCCGCTCGACGAGGGCGACCACCGGTGCCACCGCGTCCCCGTCGGGCAGCCAGGTGAAGTGCAGGGCCAGGTTGTCGCGGCCGTACGCCGGGCTTAGCCACTGGTCGTCGGCGGCGACGCTCCGCACCTCGGCGATCTGCAGCACCGGCGCGACCTGGTCGGCGATGTCAGCCAACGCGGCGATGGCGGCAACTCCATGCGTACGCGGGACGAAGAACTCGGTCTGCAGCTCCTCGCCCGTGGAGGGGGTGAACTCCAGCCGGAAGTGCGGGAGTCGCAGGTGCCAGGGGCCGGTCACACCGAACTGTTGGGTGCAATGTTCGGCCGGCATGCCGGAGATCGGGTGACGCGGCCCGTCGGCGAGCCGTGCGCCCAGCCATGTCGGCGGGGCCGGCGGCGCCGAGGCGAGCTGCTTGAGCCACACCTGGAACCGGACCGGCGCCCGCCAGTTGGTGAAGGCGCTCACGCTGTACGCGCTGGCCAGCACCGCGTCCAGGTTGTCCAACAGCGCTGTCACCGGCAGGTCGTCGTAGACGTACTGGCGCATCGCGAAGGTCGGCACGATCTCGAGGGTCAACGAGACCACCACACCGAGCGCGCCCAACGCGACGACCGCGCCGGGAAAGTCGGGTTGGCCGCGGCGGAGCGTGATCAGCGATCCGTCCGCCGTCACCAGCTCCACCGCCGCGACGGACGACGCCAGGGCCCGGTTGGCGTCGCCCGAGCCGTGGGTGCCCGTCGCCACCGCGCCGGCCACGGAGATGTGCGGCAACGACGGCAGGTTGGCCAGGGCGAAGCCGGCGGCGTCGAGAACCGTGGCGACATCGCCGTAGCGCAGGCCGGCCGAGACGACTACCTGGCCGCCGCCGGCCGACACGTCGGTGCGACGCGGCAGCTCGGCCACCGACACGAGGTCGCCCTCGGTGTCCGCGATGCGGTTGAACGAGTGCCGCGTACCCACGGCGCGGATCTGCGGTGCGCCGGCCACGATGTCGCAGAGCTGTTCGACCGACGTCGGCTGGTGCAGCCGCGCGGCGGCGTACGTCACGTTTCCGGCCCAGTTCTTCATGATCACAAGGTTACGGTGGCGACGGCTGCGGCTGGGTCGCCGGCGTGGGAGCCGACCTCGATGCGGAACTCGCCCGCGGCCACCGTCCACTTACCCGGACCGTCCCTCGTGGACAGCCGGTCCAGCGGCAGGTCGAGGTCGATGCGGACCTCCTCACCGGCGGCCAAATCGACCCGCGCGAAGTCGAGGAGCACCCGGTCGACGCCCGGACTGCCTTCGGCGGGGCGGCTCGCGTACACCTGCAGGACGTGCCCGCCCGCTCGGTCGCCGACGTTCGAGACGGTCGCCGAGATCAGCAGTCGTCCGGCCTCACGCCGGACGGTTGCCTCGGACACGGAAAAGCGGGTGTACGAGAGGCCGAAGCCCAGCGGGTAGGTCGGCGCCACGCCGTCGCGGTCGAGCCTGCGCTGCCCATGCCAGCGGTCGTAGGTGACCACGGTGGCGTTCCTGTCGAACGGCGGCAGGTCGGCCTCGTCGCGGGGGACGACGAACGGCAGCCGTCCGCCCGGTTCGGCCACGCCCAGCAGAACGTCGGCGAGCGCGTTACCGCCTTCCATGCCGGGATACCAGGCGAGCAGCACCGCGGGCACCTCGTGTCGCCAGTGCTCCATCGTCACGGCGGCGCCGGCCATGACGACCACGACGGTCCGTGGGTTCGCCGCGGCGACGGCCCGGATGAGGTCCTCGTCGGCCGCGCGCAGGCGAAGCGAGTCGCGGTCACCGCCGACGAGCTGCGGGCCGGCATCCCACACGCGGGCCAGGTCGGCGAGGGCGCCCGGATCGTCCGCCGGTGGGTAGAGCGTCGCCAGGCCCGGGTCGAACGACCCGACGTACTCGCCTTCGTCTTCCGCCGTATAGCCGACGACGACCACGACGGCATCGGCCGCGGCGGCAGCTTCGACGGCCGCCGCGACATCGCTGCCGTCGGCCGACGTGACGTCCGCGTCGGGCAACGCCGCCCGCAGACCGGCGAGCGGCGTGACGACGTACGGGGCCCGCACGTCCGACGACCCGTGGTCGCCGGTGTTCGGCACGTCGGCGAGGCGGCCGACGACGGCGAGGCGGCGCAGGTCGGCGGCGGCCAGCGGGAGGATCTGCTCGTTGCGCAGCAGCACCATGGATCGGGCGGCAACCATGCGCGCGAGGGCCCGGTGCGCCGCGGACGCGACGACGTCGCGGGACGGCGACTCGACCGGGACCCGGGCGGCGAACCGCATCTGTGTCGCCAGGATCCGCGCCGCCGCGCGGTCGACGTCCGCCCAGGATGCCGCGCCCGAGGCGAGGGCGTCGGGGAGGGCGTGGGCACGCTGCTGCGCGAACGGCATCTCGACGTCCAGTCCCGCCGTCAGCGAGGTGACCGGGTCGCGCACCCCCCAGACGAAGTCTGAGATCACGAAGCCCTCGAAGCCCCACTCGTCGCGCAGGATGTCGGTCAGCAGAGTCTGGTTCTGCCCGCACCACTGGCCGTTCACGGAGTTGTACGCACTCATGACGCTTGCGACGCCGGCCTCGACAACCATACGGAAGTGTGGCAGGTAGACCTCGTGCAGCGTCTGCTCGTCCACCCGCACGTCGACGGTGAACCGGGTGTTCTCCATGCTGTTGCAGGCGTAGTGCTTGACGCACGCCATCACGTGCCGCTGGGCACCGCGGGCGAGCGCCGCGCCCATCGCGCCGAGCAGCGTCGGCTCCTCGCCGTACGTCTCCTGTGCCCGGCCCCACGCCGGGTGCCGGAGGAGGTTGACGCACACCCCACCGAAGAAGTTGCCGCCCTGCGCGCGGATCTCGGCGCCGATGGCGTCACCGACCCGCTCCTCCAGCGCCGGGTCCCAGGTCGCTCCCCGAGCCATCGGCACGGGAAAGGCAGTGGACCGACCGATGACGGCTCCACGCGGTCCGTCGCAGAATCGGATGCCGGGGATGCCCAGCCGCGGCACGGCTCCGGCCACGATCGGCTCGAGGTTGTAGCCGACGCCCATCATGTTCGGCATCCCGGGCCAGAACGGCTCATCGCCGTCCAGGAGGCCGAGCTTCTCGGCATCCGTGCACCGCTCGAGCAGCGCGCGCGCCTGTTCGTCGGGTGCGGCGCCGGACCGGACCGACTCGACCGCCCGGTCGAACGCGGATCCAGTCGTCACTTGCCGAAGCCCGCGGTCAGTCCACTGAGGAGTTGGCGACGGCCCACGGCGTACAGGATGAGGATCGGCAGGGTGGTCAGGACGACGGAGGCGAGGACGGCGGGCACGTTGACGCTGTACTGGCCCTGGAACGTCCACAGCGCGAGCGGCAGGGGGCGCTTGCTGGGAGACTGAATGAGGATCAGCGGCAGGAGGAACCCGTTCCAGATCGCCAGTCCATTGTAGACCGTGACGGTGACCAGCGCCGGTCGGGTCAGCGGGAACGCCAGGTGCCACAGCGTGCCCCATTCGGTCGCGCCGTCCATTCTCATCGACTCGAACAGCTCCTTGGGGACGTCACGGATGAAGTTCGAGAGCACGAGGACCGACAACGGGATCGCGAATGCGATCGACGGCAGGATGATCGCGAGCAGCGTGTCGTAGAGGCGCAGCCGGATGATGATGAGGTAGACGGGGATGATGGTCGCCTGCAATGGGATCGCCAGTCCCATGAGGAACAGCGCGTTGGTCAACCGCAGGAACCAGTTGGCGCCGCCGCGCACGATGGCGAAGCCCGCCATGAAGGCGATGAGGACCGCGGGAATGACGGCCCCGACTGTGACGATGACGCTGTTGATGAAGTAATGGGCGAAGTCCGACCTGATGACCAGTCGGTAGTTCTCCCACGTCGGGTCGGTCGGCGGACGCAGGGGGTTCATCGCGAAGTAGTTGCCCTGCGTCTTGAAGCTCGTTATGAGGATCCAGTAGATGGGCAGCATGACGACCACAAGCCAGAGCCAGCCCGCCGACCCGCCCAGCCAGTTGATGTGGCGGGTCCGGCGGCCACGGGCCGGCCGCCGCTGGGCCGGCGCCTCGGTCGTCCGGCCCCTCCCGGTGGTCAGCGTCGTCGACACGTCAGACTCCTTCCAACTGGCTCTCGCTCGCGCTGCCGCCGCCGAGCCGGCGCAGGAGCAGCGCCAGACCGAGACCGACGAGCACGAGGATGACCGCGATGGCGCTCGCCGGACCCATGAGGTTGGCCTGGAAGCCGCGCTTGTACATGTCGAGCGCGAGGACGCGGGTGGCGTCGCCGGGTCCGCCCTCGGTGAGCACGAAGATGAGGTCGAAGAACGTCAGCGACCCCACGACCATCAGCGTCGACGACGTGATGATGGTGTACTTCAGCTGCGGCAACGTGATGCTGAAAAATTGCCGGACCGGTCCCGCGCCGTCGATCTGGGCCGCCTCGTACATCGAGACCGGGATCTGGCGCACGCCGCCCTGGTAGATGAGCGAGTGGAACGGGATGTACTGCCACGACACGACAAAGATGATCACGCCGAGGGCGAGGTTGCCGCGGCCGAGCCAGTCCTGCGCCAGCAGCGGGATGCCCAGCCCGGCGCCGAGGCCGAAGTTCGGGTCCAGCAGTGCCTTGTAGGTGATGGCGATGGCCGCCGAGCTCAGCAGGAGCGGCACGAAGTACAGCACGGCCAGGAACTCGCGGTAGCGCTGGTGACCGGCGAGGAACACCCCGATGAGGATCGACAGCGGTGTCTGGGCCGCCCACGAGAGGGCCATCACGAGGAAGGTCACCCACAGCGCGTGGGGCAGCCCGGGGTCGGTCAGGACCGAGCGCCAGCTGGCGAAGCCGGCCGGCTTGATCTCGCCGATCCCGTCCCACGAGGAGAAGCTGAGGAAGAGCACGCCGAGCAGCGGGACGACGCCGAACCCGATGAACATCACGAGGGCGGGCAGCGCCATCCAGGCGACCGACCCGCTCCGCCCGCCGGTCGAGGCGGCTGACCGCGTCCGTGCCACGGCGGGCGGAGCGAGCGTGGTCATTGCCCGATGACCTGGTTCATGTTGGCGGCGTACTGCTGCGGCGTGATCGACAGCTGGAAGAGCTTGGCGATGTTGTCCAGCAGCTTCTCCGCGGCGGTGGGGCTCATCGCCTGGTCCCACGACTGTGCGAAGACCTTGGCGTTGCTCGCCGTGTTGTAGACGAACTTGAGGAAGTCGGCGTCCTTGGAGGCCGTCAGCTGGGTGTCGCTGCCCTTGACGATCGGCACCGCCCCGGCGTCGATCCACTCCTTGACCTCGGCGTCGGAGAGCACCGCGGTCGAGAAGAACTTCTTGGCGGTCTCCTTCTCCGCGGCGGTGGCCTTCGACGAGATGGACAGGTATTGGCCGGGGTTGCCGACCGTGTCGCTGGGGTCGCCCTTGCCGCCCTCGACCGGCGGAAAGTTCATGTAGCCGAGGTTGCCGCCGGAGACGAACTTACCGCCGTCGGCGGCCATGCTCCCGTACGTCCAGGTGCCGTGCAGCATCATCGCCGCCTTGCCGGTGTAGAGCAGCGCCTGGTCGGCGTTCGAGTCGGCGGTGATCGAGGAGAAGCCCTTGACGAAGCCCTTCGCCTTGATCAGCTCCTGCATCTTGGTGAGCCCGTCGATGGCCGCCGGGTTGGACCAGCCGTCCTTCTCGCCGTTGAAGATGGCTTCGAAGACCTCGCTCCCGCCGATCCGGTCGAAGAGGAACTCCAGCCACATCATGTTCGTCCACCGCGACTGACCGCCGAGGGAGAACGGCGCGATGCCCTTCGCGTTGAACTTGGGCACCAGGGCCATGATGTCGCCCCATGACTGTGGGGGCTGCGCGCCGACCTTGTCGAAGGCACGCTTGTCGTAGAAGAGCACGATCGGCTGAACCGTCTCCGCGGGCATCGCGTAGATCTTGCCGTTGATCGTCGCGGCGCCGAAGGACGAGGGGAACAGGCGGTCCTTGATGGCCGGGTTCTGGGAGAACCAGTCGGTGAGGTCGTCGACCTGGCTGGCCTCGACGTAGCTCTTCAGCCCGCCGCCACCCCAGCCCCAGATGATCGTGGGTGCCTGGCCCGCGCCGATCGCCGTCTTGATCTTCGTCTTGTACGCGTCGTTCTGGAAGGTGGTCGCCTTGATCTGGGTCTTGGGGTTCGCCGTGTTGAAACGGTTGACGGTGTTGGTGCGGATGCCTTCGCCCGGCTGGCCGGTGAGGTACCAGTAGGTGGCCCCGGAGCCGCCACCACCGCCACCCGGCCGGCTCGGGCCGGAGCTGCCGCAGGCGGTCAACGCCACCCCGGCACCGGTGCCGACGGCGAGGTTGAGGAAGTGGCGGCGAGACATCATTCTGCGATCCACGCTGACCTCCGTAAGGGGGGAGCCGCGGGGTCCCGCGGCGGGTCGGTCGTCTGAGACGGTGGCCGCCAGCGGCTCCCGTGCCACGAGCGGCAGATTTCGCAGAGGCTGCGCAAATTAACGTAGAAAGCTGTACGTTAACGTAGGGAAGCCGCAGTCGGCGTGTCAAGAGGATGGACGCGCTCTCCCAATGCGTGACAGTAGAGTCACCGCGGACCTCTTCGAAAATTTCGGCGAACGATCTACGATCTTGCGGCAAGGAGGCCTCGTGACGACACACGATCCGACCGCCACCGTAGACCGGGTGGCCCCGCCGTGGCGCGACGTGACGTTGCCGGTCACCGAGCGGGTCGACCTTCTCCTCGCCGAGATGACTCTCGACGAGAAGGTTGCCCAGCTGGGCAGCCGGTGGGTCCGCAACGACATGGACCGGAACGGCGAAACAGGACCGGTCCCGGACGGCGACACCAGCCACAACGTCGCGCCAATGCAGGATGTCTTCGCCGCCGCTGGCGCGATGTCACTGGAGGAGGCCAGCCGGCACGGGCTCGGCCACCTCACCAGGGTCTACGGCGGCGTCCCGGTGTCGGTCGAGGAGGGCGCGGCGGAGTTGGTCCAGCAGCAGCACGCCGTGCTCGGCGGTTCGCGACTGCGGATCCCCGCTCTCGTCCACGAGGAGTGCCTCACCGGTTTCACGATGCTCGGTGCGACGGTCTATCCGGCGGCGATCGCCTGGGGGGCGACGTTCGACCCCGACCTGGTCGAGCGGATGGCCGCCGCCATCGGGCGGGACATGGCCGCGCTCGGCGTCCACCAGGGCCTGTCGCCCGTGGTGGACGTCGTCCGCGACTACCGCTGGGGCCGCGTCGAGGAGACGATGGGCGAGGACCCTTACCTCGTCGCGATGCTGGGTGCCGCCTACGTTCGTGGCCTGCAGAGCGCGGGTGTCATCGCCACGCTGAAACACTTCGCCGGATACTCGGCCTCGCGCGCTGCGCGCAACCACGGGCCGGTCTCGATGGGGCGGCGCGAGCTCATGGACGTCATCCTGCCGCCGTTCGAGACGGCCGTGCTCGCGGGAGCCGGCTCGGTGATGAACTCGTATTCCGATGTGGACGGTGTACCGGCGGCGGTGGATCCCTGGTTGCTCACCGAGTTGCTGCGCCGGCAGTGGGGGTTCAGCGGCACCGTGGTGTCCGACTACTGGGCCGTGCCGTTCGTTGCGACGATGCACCGCGTCGCAGCGGACATCGACGAGGCCGGCGCGCTCGCTCTCACCGCCGGCGTCGACGTCGAGCTGCCGGACACCCTCGCGTTCGGCACCGCCCTGGTGGAACGCGTGCGGCGCGGCGACCTGCCCGAGGAGGTCGTGGACCGCGCCGTCCGGCGGCTGCTCCTCCAGAAGGCGCAACTGGGGTTGCTCGACCCGGATTGGACGCCGGAGCGCTCCGTGGCCGGCGCGACCGCTGCCGACCTCGACTCTCCCGGCAACCGCGCGCTCGCCCGGGAGATGGCGGAGCGGTCGGTCGTCCTGCTCGACGCCGGGTCGGCGCTCCCGCTTCGGGGGGACGGGCGTCCGACGCCCCGCCGGGTGGCCGTCGTCGGCCCCTGCGCCGCGGACCCGCGCACGTTCCTGGGCTGTTACGCCTTCCCCAACCACGTGCTGTCGCGCTACCCCGACCTCGGCCTCGGCATCGAGGTTCGGAGCGTGGTCGAGGCCCTGCGTGCGGAGCTGCCGGACGCGGATGTTGTCCACGAGAGCGGCTGCGCGGTGCAGGGAACTGACCGGTCGGGCTTCCCGGCGGCCGTCGCCGCGGCCCGGGAGTCCGACCTGTGCGTGGCCGTCGTCGGCGACCTCGCCGGTCTGTTCGGGCGCGGCACCTCCGGTGAGGGGTGCGACGCCGAGGACCTCCGGCTTCCGGGGGTGCAGGCCGGCCTGCTCGCCGAGCTGCTCGACACTGGCACGCCGGTGGTCGTGGTCGTTGTTTCCGGCCGCCCGTACGCACTCGGCGGCGTGTACCGCCGAGCCGCCGGTCTCGTCCAGGCGTTTATGCCGGGGGAGGAGGGCGGATCCGCGATCGCCGGCGTGCTGTCCGGGCGCGTCCAGCCCAGCGGCAAGCTGCCCGTGCAGATCCCTCGGCACCCCGGGGGCCAGCCCGGCACGTATCTCCAGCCGCCACTCGGCGCCGAGAACACCGGTATCAGCACGGTCGACCCCACGCCATTGTTTCCCTTTGGACATGGTGCGTCGTACACCACGTTCGAGGTCGACGACCTGCGGATCAGCGACGCCGAGGTGCCTACCGACGGCGAGTTCACGGTTTCGGTCCGCGTACGCAACACCGGCCCGCGAGCGGGATCGGAAGTCGTGCAGCTCTACCTCCACGACGTCGTCGCCCAGGTGGTTCGGCCCGTGCGGCAGCTGGCGGGGTTCGCCCGCGTACAGCTGGAGCCCGGCGACGACGTCGACGTGCGGTTCCGCGTGCACGCCGACCGGACGGCGTTCACCGGCCGCGACCTGGCGCGCATCGTCGAACCTGGTGACGTCGACGTGCTCGTCGGAACCTCCGCGGCCGACCTGCCATGCCGGGGTACCGTACGGCTGGCCGGCCCCGTGCGGGTGGTCGGGCACGACCGCAGGCTGGTTACACCGGTAGATCTCAGCCCGGCCCGGGGCTACGTCGGCGGGTAGGAGGAGGACGTCGTGCCGCCCAAAGATGGACGTGCAACGCTGGCCACCGTCGCGGCCTCAGCTGGCGTGTCCGTGGCCACCGTGTCCAAAGTGGTGAACGGACGGGCGGACGTCGGCCCCGCGACCCGGTCGCTCGTGGAGTCGCTGCTCCGGCAGCACGACTACATCGGACGGCGGCCTCCGCCGGCGCGCGTCACCCCGGCCACGGCTCGCATAGAGCTGCTGTTTACCGGCGACCTCAACGGCTACTCCGTCGAGATCATGCAGGGTATTCTGGAGGCCGCGGCGGAGACCGACGTCGCCGTCGCCGTCAGCGTGCGGGCGCGTGGCGAGCCACGCTCCGGAATGGACCGCTTCAGTGCCTGGGCAAGGGAGCTGACCGCGGCTGGCCGGGAGGCGGTCATCGCCGTGACCGATGACCTCACACCGTCTAACCTCAGGGCACTCTCGCGGGCGCATCTCCCGCTCGTCGTCATCGATCCGCTCGAACTGCCTCATTCGCGCGTTACCAGTGTCGGCTCGACCAACTTCGCCGGTGGTCTGGCCGCAACGCAGCACCTGCTGTCCCTGGGGCACCGGCGCATCGCGTACATCGGCGGACCAGCGACCGCGGCGTGCAACCAGGCGCGGATGCATGGCTACCGGGCCGCCATGGAGGCCGCGGGCGCGCCTGTCCGCGAGGAACACCTGCGGACGGGGCAGTTTCGCTACCGGGATGGGGTCGTCGGAGGGGCCGCGCTGCTCGACCTGCCCCAGCCTCCCACAGCGGTGTTCGCCGGCAGCGACGAGACCGCCGCGGGAGTCATCGAGGCCGCCCGGGCGCGAGGCCTCCGGATACCGGAGGACCTGAGCATCGTAGGGTTCGACGACACCGAGGTCGCCCGGCTCGCATCGCCGCCATTGACCACGGTGCGCCAGCCCCTCCGGGAGATGGGTGGGGTCGCGCTCCGCACCGCCCTGCGGCTGGCCGCCGGCGAGAAGCTCGACTCACACCACGTGGAGCTTGCCACCGAGCTCATCGTGCGACGGTCGACCGCGCCGCCGCCGCCGGCCGCCGCGGCGGTCGCCGCACCGAAGTCACGATGAGGACTGCGCCAAACACGGTCAGTTGTTCGGCGGCGCCGAATACACGGCCGCGACGAACTCGCTGACCTGGTCCTCGCCGAGATGTGTCGCCACGTCGGCTTCGCTGATCATCCCAACCAATCGGCTGTTGTCCATCACCGGCAACCGGCGGATCTTGTACTCCTCCATCGTGCGCAACACGTCGCCGACGTCGGAGCCGGCGTCCACGGAGATCGGTACGCCCCGCGCAAGGTCCTGCGCGGTCGTCGTCCGCGGATCGAGTCCTTCGGCCAGGCCGCGCACCACGATGTCGCGGTCGGTGACGATTCCGTACAGCTGATCGTCCCCGTCGGAGATCGGCAAGGCCCCTACGTGAAGGTCGCGCATCTTGGCCGCGGTGGCGGCGAGCGTCTCGTCGGGCCGAACACACTCCGCACCCATGTGCATGATCTCCCGAGCCGTACTCATCTGGCTCTCCCCTTCCCGTGTTTGGAGTGGGGTATCTCGACAGGCTATCCGGCCCCACTCGACAGCGACGGCGAAACTGGTCAGGCCGAACGATTCGAAGCACAGACCCGCCGCGCCGGGTCACGCTAGGCTTGGCGGAGCAGGATCCTCAGTATCCGCGGGGCGGTACGCAGCGCAGCATGACCTCGATCCGCACGCCAGATCAGCGGCTTCGGGTCTTTGTCAGCTCGACGATGAATGAGCTGGCGGACGCCCGCGTCGCCGCCAGGCGGGCGATCGAGCGGATGCATCTAACGCCAGTGCTGTTCGAGCTGGGCGCCCGCCCGTACCCTCCCCGAGATCTCTACCTCGCCTATCTTCGACAGAGCGACGTGTTCATCGGGATCTACGGCGAGCAATATGGGTGGATCGCGCCGGGCCAGCAGCTGTCCGGGTTGGAGGACGAGTACCTCGCCGCGTCCGACAAGCCGAAGCTGGTGTATGTCCAGTCGCCGGCACCGGGCCGCGATCCCCGCCTGACGGAGATGATCCGGCGGGTGGCCCAGAGTGGCCTGTCGTACCGCACGTTCAGCCACGCCAGGGAGCTTGCGGGGCTCATCGGTGCCGACCTGGCGCTCCTGCTGAGTGAGCGGTTCGCCGCCGCGAGCGAGCCGTCCGATGCCGCAGTCGTGACCGGTGTCGCGGCGCCGGGCGACACCGCGGTCCGGGTTCCGGACATCAGCGGTCGGTTGGCCGCGGCCAACCGCTTCATCGGGCGGCGGCGGGAGCTGGGCGAGCTGCGGGAGCTGTTGGCCGAGCCGGAGAATCGCCTCGTCACGCTCGTCGGGCCGGGCGGGATCGGGAAAACCAGGCTGGCCATGGAAACGGTGGCCGCGGTCGCACCCGACTACGAAGCCGTCGCCACGGCGGAGCTCGACCAGCTGTCGTCGGCGCCGCTGGTGCCTCCGGCGATCGCCGCCGCGCTGGGGGTTCCCGAGACGGCAGGCCCGTCCCCGCTGGATTCAATCGTCGGCCACATCGGAGCCCACCGGATCCTGCTCGTGCTTGACAGCTTCGAACACGTCATCGACGTGGCACCCCTCGTCGCCCAGCTCGTGGCACGGACGACTCGGTTGACGGTGCTGGTGACGAGCCGCGAGCCCCTGCATCTGACCGGCGAACGGGTGTTCGAGGTGCCGCCCCTTGTGCTGCCGACATGGTCCGACAGCACGCAGACGGCGGAACACGCCGACTCGGTACAGCTTTTCGTCGATCGGGCTGTCGCCGCGGGAGCACACCTGCGGCTCGACGCCGCCGAGGTGCGCACCATCGTGGAGATCTGCCGCCGACTCGACGGCCTTCCGCTTGCGATCGAGTTGGCCGCTTCGCGCGCCAGGATGCTCGAGCTCGACGATCTCTTGCGCAGGCTCGATTCGAGCCTGGCCACTCTCACCGGCGGCGCGCGCGACCTGCCGGTGCGCCAGCAGGCGCTGAACTCGGCGATTGGGTGGAGCTACGACCTGCTCGATGGGACGGATCGGACCTTGTTCGGGCGCCTTGGCGTGTTCGCGGGGAGCCTCGCGCTGGATGCCGCCGAGGCGATCTGCGCGGATGACAACGTGCCCGCGGTGTTCGATGGAATATCGTCCCTTGTGGACAAGGCGCTGCTGCGTCCGGACCATTCGCTACAGGGACAGCCGCGTTTCGGCATGCTGCGGGTTGTCCGGGAGTACGCCACCGAGCGCCTGGCGGCGGCCGGCGAGGGGAATCGGCTGCGGCGGCTACACGCCGATTTCTACCGGCGGCTGGTCGGGGACGCCGCGGCGCGCCTTCGTACCGGCGTGATGCGACCGGTCGTTGAGCAGTACGTCGCCGACCAGGCCAACTGCCGCGCCGCCGTGCACTGGTATCTCGACATGGGTGACGGCGATTCGGCGGCCCAGATGGGGCTGGCGATGTGGCCGCTGTCGTTCACCCAGGGGCTGTTCACGGAGGGCCGGGAGGCGATGGAGCGGGCGCTCGGACCCGGGCTGGCGCTGACCGACGACAACCGGGCTAACGTTCGGCTCGTGCTCGGCATGATGGCCTTCGGGCGCGGCGACTACGACCGGGCGGCGGCGGCACTCCAGCCGGCGTACGACTGGTTTGTCGAGCATGGCAACGAGCATGGCGCGGCGACCGCGTCCGTGCCGCTGGGTGTCATCGCCGCCGCGCGCGGTCGGGGCGGAGGCGAGGACGCGCTGCACCGTGCCGTCGATGCCTTCCGCCGGCTGGAGGATCGGTGGGGGCTGTTGTTCTCGCTGCTCGCCCTCGGCTCCGTACTCGTGGCCGGGCATCATGAGCGGGCTGCGATCGCACCGCTCGATGAGGGCGCGCGCATTGCCCGTCAGATCCGGGATGACGTCCTGTTGAGCAACGCCCTCATCAGCCTCGGTCAGGCCAACCTGGGACGGGGGGAGGTTTCGGCGGCCGGCCGGCAGCTCAGTGAGGCGCTCGAACGTGCGGTGACGTTCGGCAGTCGGGAGACCATCGCCCGAGCGCTCGACGCGCTCGCCGCCCTGGCCGAGCAGACGGGCGACGCCAACCGCGGTGCGACCCTCTTCGGCGCCGCCGCCGGCCTGCGGGGCGCTCTGGGAGCCGACGTGTGGGGCATTGATCGGACGAGCCACGACGAAACCGCACAACGCCTTCGCTCGCGGCTCGGGGATGGGCCGTACGACCAACTGGTCGGCCGGGGCGCCGCCCTCGCTCTGGACGAGGTGGTTGAAGTCGCCTCCGGCCGGTAGCTCAGGCCCTGGCTGCCGGCGTGAGCTGCGTCCCCCAGCCCCGCGTAGTTCCCGGAGCAAACAGGCCACAACGGTGGCACGGCCGGTCAGGAACGGCCCCAGGATTCCGGCGGTGCGACGTGTCCTGGTGTTTCGTGCCAGTAGTCGCGGACCTCGGCCACCAGACCGTCTGCGTCGAACCGGACGAACGCGCTACCGGCGAGCGTGACCGGGGCGGCGTCGCGGTCGAGCACCAGCGCCCAGTACTCGACCGACGCCCGGTCGCCGTCGACGACCGGAGTGCCGAAGCGAACGTCGACCACGGTGGACTCATCGGCGAACGCACCGGCGACGTACTCGCGCACTCCGCGCCGACCTCGGTGTGGCTCGCGGAAGGGCATCGAGCGGTGCACGCACTGCTCGGCGTACAAACCGACGACGGCCTCGATGTCATGCGACCTCCAGGCCGTCACCCAGGTCGACGTCCATCGGGCAGCCGCGTCCCGCGCATCCATGGGCCCAGTATCGCGTCGGCCGGGCCGAGTGATGTCGCTCCGGTCAGCGGATGGCACGGGTATACCTGGCGGCGAGCGTACGCAGGTGGTCGGCCAGCTCCGGCGCGGTGGCCTCGTCGATGTGGAAGTCGGCGTCGAGCATCCCCAGGTTGAGGGCGAGCATGTGGGCGTTGTCTGACCCGACGTCGATGAGGCAGGTGTCGTGGTCGACCGGTTCGACCGTGATCGCGGCGGGCAGCCGCCCGGCGATCTGCGCCGCCGGCGCGTGCACGGTGACCCGCGCGCGGTACCGCCAGGTTGCCGTGGCCAGGCCGCGGGACAAACGGTCGGCGACCTCGTCGTCGGGCATCTTTCTTGGTACGAATCTGGGCCCGGCAGGCGGGCCGAGGTCGATCCGGTCAACGCGGAACGTCCGCCAGTCCCGCTTGTCCAGGTCCCACGCGAGCAGGTACCAGCGGCGATACGCGTTGACGAGGCGATGTGGCTCGGTCACGCGAACGCTGCCCTCGCCGCCGTGACTGCGATAGTCGAAGCGCAGCCGTTCATGGTCGCGGCACGCCGCCGCGATCGCGGTCAGCGTTTCGCCGTCGACGGCCGGGCCGGATCCTGGAACCGTGACCATCGCCGCCGCGAGTGTGCCGATGCGGCGCCGCAGCCGCGACGGCAGCAACAGTTCCAGCTTGGCCAGGGCGCGCACCGAGCTGTCCTCGATGCCGGCGACTGTCCCACCGGCCGCCGTGCGCAACCCGATCGCCACGGCGACCGCCTCGTCGTCGTCGAGCAGCAGCGGCGGCAGCCCGGTGCCTATCCCGAGCCGGTAACCGCCGCCGACACCGGCCGTGGCGTCCACCGGATACCCGAGGCTGCGCAGCCGGCCGACGTCGTTGCGGACGGTGCGGGTCGTGACGCCGAGCCGCTCGGCGAGTTGTGGGCCGGACCAGTCGCGCCGGGTCTGGAGGAGGGACAGCAGCCGGAGCAGACGCGCCGAGGTCTCCAACATTTCTCGAGTTTGCCCGAAATTGCGGAACGATTCCTTCCGCAACTTCGCCCAGCCACGTTCCGCAGCCGCCTGACTGTCTCCGCGGTGCGGAAGCTTGGGACGAGCGAAGGCGGCCGGCGACCCCCGTGTGCAGGAAGAGTTACCGCCGCGCCCAACTTCGTCACACTAGGGCCCTTGGCCGGGCCGGACCGCCCAACTTCGACGAACTTGGGGACCGGACCCGCCCCGCGCTGCCCCGTCGCGGCCGCCAGTCCACTAGGGGACGCGGCACATGTTTCAGGGTTAACCACGGATGCCGAGTGCTTCGTATACTGAGTATCTTCCTTCGTATGTTACGTGGATCGAAGGCGTCATGAGCGTCCGGCACGCGCTGCTGGCGCTCCTGAGCGAGGGCCCGAAGTACGGTCTGCAACTTCGCGAGGAGTTCGAGGCGAGGACAGGCGAAGTGTGGCCGCTCAACGTTGGCCAGGTGTATACGACCTTGCAACGGCTGGAGCGCGACGGGCTCATCGAGTCCGACGACACCGGCGAGGACGGCCCGCAGAGGGCCTTTCGGATCACCGCGGACGGCGAGCGCGAACTCGACGGCTGGCTGCGTACCCCGCCGGACCTGACCGCCCCGCCCCGGGACGAACTGGTGATCAAAATACTGGTGGCCGTGCGGCTGCCCGGCGTCGACGTGTACGACGTCGTCCAGGTGCACCGGCGGTACCTCGTACAGCTCATGCAGCAATGGACCCACCTCAAGGAGGACGAGGCCGAATTCGATCTGAACCTGGCCCTCGTGGTCGACGCCGAACTGTTCCGGCTGGACGCGCTCGTGCGTTGGCTCGATGCGGCCGATGGCCGCCTGAATCGAGCAGCCGCCGACGCGCGGGCGTCCGGACGGGCACCCGCCGCACCGAGGCTGCGCCGGCGGATGGCGGTGCGGCGATGAGCGCCCTCGAACTCCGTCGCGTGTCCAAGAGCTACGGTGCCGGTCCCACCGTGGTCCACGCGCTGCGCGAGGTCGATCTGACGGTCGAGCCCGGGGCGATGGTCGCCGTGATGGGACCCAGCGGCTCCGGCAAGAGCACACTGCTGGCCATCGCCGGCAGCCTGGAGGACCCGACCAGCGGCGAGGTCGTGATCGGCGGGGTCGGCCTGTCGGGCATGCCCCACAACGAGCGGGCCCGGCTACGCCGGCGCGTCATCGGGTACGTCTTCCAGGATTTCAACCTGCTCGCCGGGCTGACCGCCGTCGAGAACGTCACCCTTCCCCTGGAGCTCGACGGCGTACCCGCACGAAGGGCCCGGACCGCCGGGATGGCCGCCCTGGACCGTCTGGGCCTGGTCGATCGGGCCACGCGCTTCCCCGACCAGCTGTCCGGCGGTGAGCGGCAGCGCGTGGCGCTCGCCCGCGCGGTGGTCGGGGACCGGCGCCTGCTGTTGGCCGACGAGCCCTCCGGAGCGCTCGACTCGGTGAACGGCGAGGGCGTGATGCGCATGATCCACGCCGCGTGCCGGCAGGGCGTGGCGGCCGTGGTGGTCACGCACGATGCGCAACTGGCGTCCTGGGCGGACCGGGTGGTGTTCCTGCGCGACGGGCGGGTCACCGACCAGACCGTGCCAGCGCCCGGTCCCGAGTCGCTGCTGGCGAGGGGACCCGGGCAATGAGCACCGCAGTGCAGCACCGGCCGGCCAAAGTCGGCGAGGGAAACGGGGGCGTGCCCGCCCGGCGCGCCATCCTCCGCTGGGCGCTGCGGCTTTTCCGCCGGGAGTGGCGCCAGCAACTACTGGTGCTGGCGCTGCTCAGCATCGCGGTCGCCGCGACGGTCCTCGGCGCCGCCGTCGCCACCAATGCGCCGTCGTCACCCAACGCGGCAATGTTCGGAACCGCTGACCACCTGGTCACCTTCCCGGGCACCGACCCACACCTGGCCGCCGACATTACGGCCATCGGGCAGCGGTTCGGCACCATCCAGGTAATCGAGAACCGGGAGCTCGCCGCGGGAACCACCCAGGATGTCCAGCTGCGCGCCCAGGACCCGGCCGGCCGGTACGGGCGGCCGATGCTGGCCCTAGTCTCCGGCCGGTACCCGACCGGCCCGGGAGAGGTGGCCGTGACCAGCCAGGTGGCCACCCTCTACGACCTGCATGTCGGCGACGTCTGGCGCCAGGACGCAACGGCGCGACGCGTGGTCGGGCGGGTGGAAAACCCCAACAATCTGCTGGACGAGTTCGCGCTCGTCGCGCCCGGCCAGGTCGGCGCGCCGACCCGGGTCACCGTCCTATTTGACGCCACCCCGGCCGAGGTAGCCGCGTTCACGTTCCCCGCCGGCGTGACGCCGCAGACGCCGGCGCCGGCGCCCCTCGGGCTCCGCCCGGAATTCGTCGTACTCGTCTGCGCGATCTTCGGACTAATCTTCATCGGGCTGGTGGCGACCGCCGGCTTCACCGTGCTGGCCCAGCGGCGGCTGCGGTCGCTGGGGATGCTCAGCGCGCTCGGGGCCACCGACCGAGACGTACGCCTCGTGATGATCGCCAACGGTGCCGTCGTCGGCGTTGCCGCCGCGCTCGTGGGCGGCGTCGTGGGCCTTGCCTGTTGGTTCGGGTACGCCCCACGGCTACAGGTCAGCACCGGGCATCGCATCGACCCGCTCCACCTGCCATGGTGGCTCGTCGCCAGCGGCATGATCCTCGCCGTCATCACGGCCGTCGCCGCGGCCAGGCGACCGGCCCGGGCGGCCGCCCGGATGCCGGTCGTCGCCGCTCTCTCCGGGCACCCGCCCCCGCCGAAGGCGGCGCGCCGCCTCGCCATACCCGGCATCCTCCTGCTCGTGGCCGGGCCTGTCCTCCTCGCACTCTCCGGCGGCTGGGGCTCGTCGGGCGAGCTTCAGGCGCTGTCCGGGCTGTGCGCCACCATCGTCGGCCTGCTGTTCGTGACGCCCGCGTGCCTGTCGGTCCTGGCGGTCGCCGGCCGGCGCGCACCCATAGCGGTCCGCGTCGCGCTGCGCGACGTCGCCCGCTACCGCGCCCGCTCCGGGTCGGCCCTTGCGGCGATCAGCTTCGCCGTCCTCATGGCGGTATTCATCAGCATCCTGGCCACCGCGCGGTTCGCCGATCCGTTCGACTACTTCGGACCGAACCTGCCGCCGAACCAGCTCGTCGTCTACGCCCACGGCGCCGGCGGCCCCGGACAGGAACCGTCGGCACCGACCCCCGGCCAGCTGCGATCCATGGGCGCGATGGCTAACGCGATCGCCGTCGCGCTGGGAACCGCCGACATCCTCGAGCTCGACTCACCGACCGACCTGGCTTCCGGCGCGGAGGTGACGCTCGTGCAGTTCTTCCACGGCGACTTCAAGGGCGCCGGCGGCCAGCTGTACATCGCCACCCCGGCGCTGCTCGCCCACTACGGCATCGCCACGAGCCAGGTGGACCCGAACGCGGACATCCTGACCTCGCGCGCCGGCCTCGACCAGCTGAGCGGCCTGGCGTTGATGGACGTCAACCCGTCCAGCCCGCCCCCAACCGGATGCGGCGGAGGCCTCTGCGGCGCGAACCCGAAGATCCAGACTCTTCATCAGCTACCCACCGACATCTCCGCACCCAATCTGCTTGTCACCGAACACGCTCTGCGGCGGCTCAGTCTTCAGTCGGCGCGGACCGCGACCGGATGGCTGATCCAGACCACCAAACCGCTCACGTCGACACAGATCAACCTCGCCCGGCAGATGGCGCTTGCCACCGGTGGCAGCGTCGAGACCCGGTCCCAGAACCCGTCGCTCGACGAGCTGCGCAACTGGGCCACGGCCGGCGGCATCCTCATCGCGCTCGGCGTCCTCGCGATGACCGTCGGCCTCATCCGTGGCGAGGCGGCGGGCGACCTGCGTACCCTCACCGCCACCGGCGCCAGCCGACGCGTCCGGCGCACCCTCACCGCCGCTACGGCCGGCGGCCTCGGCCTCCTCGGCGCCGTGCTCGGCACCGCCGTCGCGTATCTCGCCGCCGTCTGCTACTACCGCAGCAGCCTGAGTACGACCGTCAGCCACGTACCGGTGGCTGACCTGATCGCCGTCCTCGTGGGGTTGCCGCTCGTGGCGACCCTCGGCGGCTGGCTGCTGGCCGGGCGTGAGCCGCACACGATCGACCGCAGGCCGCTGGACTGAACGCCGGCGATCCGCGCCTATTGCGGTACGGAATCGCGTGGAGCGATCCAATCCACGTGTTGTCCGGTGACTGCCGCGATGTGATCGAAGTCGGCGTCGTAGTGCAGCACCGACGCGCCATAGTGCTCGGCGGCGGCCGCGGTGAGCAGATCCATGACGCCCGCCGCCCGGTGCTGGCTCGTCGCCGCGAGGAGCGCCTGTACCTGCCGCGCGCGAACAGCGATCTCGTCGGTACAGGCGAGTTGCACCAGCTGGCCGCGAACACGGAAGATCCCTTGGTGTTCGCGCCGGTCGCGGGCGGAGTAACCCAGTTCCAGGTCGACGGTGACGAACGTTGCGACGACGCCATCCGCCGCCAGGCCGCGCAGTCGTGCCTCGGCCGCCGGAAGCCTACGAGCGATCGTGTACGCGGAGGTATCAGCGAGGAACAGGGTGGTCAACGTCGAGCACCGCTCATCACCTCGGGGTCGGTGAGGTCGGCGCCGCCGAGCAGGAATGGATCGTCGAGGAAGGCGCGGGCACGAGACTTGCGCTCGGCGACATAGCGCAGAGCTTCGTTCACGGTGTCCTTCTTCGTTGTCGTGCCGAGCTCGGCTTGGGCGACTTCGAGCAGCGCATCGTCGACGTCGATGATCGTTCTCACGGCCTTGATGATATCAGAGTCGGTGGCGCGTATACATCGATGACCTGCCCCGCCCGCGCGCGGGGCGGCTGGTCAGGGGGTGGGGTTCACGTTCGGCGTCCCTCGGCGGGGTTGCACGCGGACCGGCGCGGGAGGCGGAGCCGGTGCCGCGGCTATGTCGCGGAGGAAGTCGCGCTCCGGAGCGGACTCGACCGCCGGCGGCGTCTCGGTCGACGGCTGCTCCCGGACGGTGGCTTCGGGCGTGGCCTGGGCCATGGGTGCCCTCTCCAGGAACCGGAGCAGCTCGACCGGGAACGGCAGAACCACGGTCGAGTTCTTCTCTGCCGCCACCTCCACGACCGTCTGCAACAGCCGCAGTTGCAGGGCGGTGGGAGTGTCGGCCATCGTGGCCGCGGCCCGGGCCAGCTTCTCGGACGCCTGCAGCTCTCCGTCCGCCGTGATGACGCGGGCCCGTCGTTCCCGTTCCGCCTCGGCCTGGCGAGACATCGATCGCT
The DNA here is from genome assembly GCA_036506495.1 of Micromonosporaceae bacterium. Taxonomy (GTDB): domain Bacteria; phylum Actinomycetota; class Actinomycetes; order Mycobacteriales; family Micromonosporaceae; genus DASXRC01. The sequence continues at coordinate 36,923 of DASXRQ010000232.1, forward strand.
TCATCGAGTCCGGCAGCGCCACGTCCTTGATCTCTACGCGATCGATGTGGATGCCCCAGCCCAGGGCCGGGCTGTCGATCATTATTTCCAGCCCTTGGTTGAGCCGCTCCCGGTTGGACAGCAGGTCGTCCAGCTCGCTCTTACCGATCATCGAGCGCAGCGACGTCTGCGCCACCTGCAGGACCGCGAAGCGGTAGTCCTGCACGGCCACGACGGCGCGGACCGGGTCCGCGACGTTGAAGTACACGACCGCGTCGACCTTGACCGTCACGTTGTCCCGGGTGATGCCGTCCTGTGCCGGCACCGGCATCGTGACGATCTGCATGTTCACCTTCCGAAGCCGGTCGACACCCGGGACGATCAGCGCGAGTCCGGGCCCGCGGATGGCCTCGAGAACGCGACCGAACCGGAAGACGACCCCCCGCTCAAACTGCTGGACGACCCGTACGCCGAAGCCGAGCCAGGCCGCCGCAACACCGAGCGCTGCGAGTGAAAGGCCGATGATCATAACGACCTCCCGCGGGTGAGAGCACTTCGTCCTATGCCGCGGATCGTAGCTCGGCGTGGCGCATGCGAACTCGGCTCAGGGGGAGGAATTGCGTCGGTCGCCGGTGGCCGTGAGGTCGTCGTCGGGTTCGACGGGCCAGGCGTCCAGGCCGCGTGCGGTCAGCACGGCACCGATGAGGTCGGCGGACCCGCCGACGAGGGTGGAGTCGAAATCGATCTCCGTGCCGACACACCACGAGCGGCCGGCCGGCCACAGCAGACTGGGCGATTGCGGCTCGAAACCGGTGGGAGATCCGTGCCAACCCATGTTCAGCGCCGCCCGTAGCGGCCCGCGAAACAGGAGGTAGTCGCGCCCCGGCAGGCGCAGGCGCGGCAGCGCCCACACCTCCGGCGGTACGCCGGGCGCCAGCACGGGTGCGGGCGCGACGCTGCCGTCGTTCGTTGCTGACACAACGGACACAACCCGTACGCCGGAGCCATCGACCCAGCCCCAGCCTTCCCACAAAGCGTGAAAGCAGTGCTGCGCACCGGTGACCGGAGCCAGCACGTCGATCAGCGCGCGCAGCGCTGTCGGAGCGAGGGTGCCCACCCGGACGTCGCCGTCATCCCATATTCCGGATGGAGCGGTCCCGACGGCGTCGGGTGTGGGGCGGGTGATGGCACCCCACTGCATGAGGGCATGCGGGATGCGTCCCGTCAGGTGGCTGACCTGCGCCCAGGTCAGCGACGGCCGGGCGTCAAAGAACTCGACCGGGTGCAGCACCCGGGCGTACGCCTCGAAGCCCCCGGGCACCACGGAGCGGACCGTCCCGAGCAGTCCGGGCAGCGCCGCGGCGATCCAGTCGCCCGCCGACACGTCCGCGACCGGCTCGAGACCCTCCATGCCCACCCCGCCATTCTGCTCGGCGGTCCACCCAGCTCACACCTTGTAGGTCGGCGTGATGATGGCCCGGGCCAGCGTGTGGAACGCCAGGTTGAAGCTCGTGTAGGCGGCCGAGGAGCCCGGGGTCACCTCCAGACCGTCCACATCGACCGCGTGCACGACGAAGTAGTACCGGTGCGGCCAGTCACCCTCGGGCGGGTACGGGCCGCCGTACCCGAGCTCACTGAAGTCGTTGCGCTGGCTGAACGCGTCGCCGGGCAGCGGCTGGGTGCCGGCGCCGCGAGGTAGCTCGGTCACCGAGGCGGGCAGGTTGACGGCCAACCAGTGCCAGAAGCCGCACGGCGTGGGCGCGTCCGGGTCGAAGCAGGTCACCGTGAAGCTTCGGGTCTCGGCCGGGAAGCCGGACCAGGCCAGCTGCGGGGAGATGTTCTGCCCGCCCACACCCGGATGGGCGTACGCCTGCGCCATCGGCTCGCCGTTGGTCACGTCCTGGCTGGTCACCGTGAAGGAACCCACGGCCGGCAGGAGTTCGTACGGGTCGGGTGCGACGGGACGTTCCAAGCTCGTCATCGAGTCTCCAAACGTTCGAGCGGTCGAGGAATGGTCCGCCATAGATCCTGTCACTGGCGCAGCCGGGTGTGGGAATCGCGGACAGCGGAACGGGCTGCGTGTGTCGTACGGTGATGGCGCGGTGACGACCTGGGGAGGTGTCACGGCCATGGCTGGCGATGACCTGGATGCTGCGGAGGCCTGGGTCGACTCGTGGCAGGCGACCATTCAGGCGCGCGCGGACCGGGCGCGACAGCTGGCCGCGCGCTGGCAGGACCTGTCGGCCACCGGCGCGGACCGCGACGGGCTCGTCGAGGTCACGGTGTCGTCGGCCGGTGCGCTGACCGACATCCGCCTGGATGAGGGCGTACGCGGGCAGCCGGTCGCCGACACCAGGCGGCGGATTCTGGAGGCGGTGGGCGCCGCCCGGGACGCGTTGACGCGTCAGGTCACCGAGGCGGTCGGTGCGACGATCGGGTGGGACGATCCGGCCGCGAACGCCATCGTCGCTGCCTACGACCGGCGACGACGCGGGCGGACCGAGGACGGCGACGCCCTGGAGGCCGACGGTGCCCGCTGAGGACGTCGTCGTCACGCCCGCCGTGTTGGTGGAGCACGCGGCCCGGATCGACGCCGCCGCCGGCGAGATCGCAACGGCCGGGCAGGCCGGGCAGAGCGTACGGGTCGATCGCGGCGCGTACGGCCAGTTGTGCACGTTCGTGCCGGTCATGATCGATGGCCTGCAGGGCGTGGTGGTGGACGCGATCGACGCGGCCGCCGACTCGCTGCGGGACACCGCGGATCGGCTGCGGTCGGCGGCCACCGGGTACCGGGACACCGACCAGAATCGAGAGCGGGTCAACGCGCGGCTGCGGGCGGCGCTGTGACAGTCAACCCGTTGGTGGCCGGGCGGTTGGCGGGTCCAAAGGACGCCTGGGCCGGGGTGTGGCTGGCCGAGGACATCGAGCTGATCGGTCAGGGTGTCCGGAATGGATCGTGGATCGACGGCGGGCTGGGCATGGTCGGGGCGGGCCTGGACGCGCTGGCGGCGGTGTCGGATCCGGTCGGCACGTTGCTGCAGTATGGGGTCGCTTGGCTCATCGAGCACATCCGGCCGTTGTCGCAGGCGCTGGAGTGGCTGGCCGGTGATCCCGCGCAGATTGCCGGGCACGCGCAAACGTGGCGCAACGTGGGCGCGAGCCTGCAGGAGACCGTGGCCGAGCTTGCCGCGGGCGTACGCGCCGACGTGGCGTCGTGGCGGGGCGCGGCCGCCGACGCCTACCGGGTGTGGGCCGGACAGCAGCGCGATGCGCTCGCCGGTCTGGTTCAGGCGTGCGAGACGATGGCGGCGATCACCGAGGGCGCCGGGTTCCTGATCGCCGCGGTGCGGGTGATGGTGCGCGACGCGATCGCGGTGGTGGTGTCCCGAGCGATCACGTACGCCGCTGAGGAGGCCTTCTCGCTGGGCCTCGCGACACCGCTGGTGGTCGAGCAGGTCACCTCGACCGTGGCCGCGTGGGCGGCGAAGATTGCCCGTTGGCTCAAGGCGATGCTCGCCAGCCTGCGGCGGCTGCTGCCGATCATCCGCCGGCTCGGCGAGATCATCGACGAACTGAAGAAGATCCTTAACCGGTTGCGTGGCAAGGGACCCGGTCACGAGCCCGGGCCACACGGGAAGCCGCCGCGCACACCCGAGGAGGAGGCCAAGCGGATCCGCGAGTTGGGCGAGGACCCGGCGACCGGTCAGTTCCGGCAGGCGGAGGCCGAGACCGCGCAGCGGGTGGAGCGGGCGCTCGGCATCGAGTTGAAGCGCTCGCCGGATCCGAACGTCGACTGGGTCGACGATGCGGGCCGGACGTACGACGCGGTTGGCAACTTCGACGCGCGGTATTTCGAGCCGCAGTGGCCGAATCTTCAGACTAGGATCGTTGACCACTTGGCTAAGGCGGACACGGTGCCGATCGACGTATCGAGGTTCACGCCGGAACAGGTGGCGAAGGTGCAGAAGTTCATCGACGACAACGGGCTCGGACCGCGGGCGTTCCTGGTGCGTGGCTGATGTCCGGGACGATCCAGGTCACGCCCACGAGCCGCTGGTCGGCCGCGGGCTGGCTGTTCGACTGGACGGTGGAGTTCCTCGCCAGCCGCGTGCGCGATCCGAAGGTCTCGGCCGGCCTTCGCGAGGTCGTCAGCGAGAATCTTGGCTGGGTCGGACTCGATCACTACGGCCCCGACACCCGGGACGAGCTCGTGGCGCTCATCCGCCGCGACCTCGTGAGCCACGCCGAGCGGGAGCTGCCGGGGTCGGTGCCCAACCGGCCGGCCGCGCTCGCGCTCCTCCGGGAGCTGGCCGAGCTGACCCCGGCCGCGGAGTGACGATCTCGAGCCGGGTCCTCAGACCGGAGCGGTCGAGCGGTTGGCCGGGGTGAACCCGCCCGGCTCCTCGGCCCGCTCCGCCCTGATGACGTGCATGACCGCGTTGATGAGGGCCAGGTGGGTGAACGCCTGCGGGAAGTTGCCCAGGTGCCGCCCGCTGTAGGTGTCGATCTCCTCGGCGTACAGCTCGAGGGGGCTCGCGTACGCGAGCAACCGCTCGCACAGCTTGCGCGCCTGCTCGAGCTCGCCGATCTCGACCAGCGCCGACACCAGCCAGAACGAGCAGATGGTGAACGAGCCCTCCTCGCCGGACAGGCCGTCGTCGGTCTCCTCGACCCGGTACCGGAGCACCAGTCCGTCCTCGGTCAGCTCGTCGGCGATCGCGAGCACGGTCGCGCGGATCCGCGGGTCCTCGGGCGGCAGGAACCGCATCAGCGGCAGGAGCAGCAGCGAGGCGTCGAGCGCGCGCGAGCCGTACCGCTGCACGAACACCCCTCGCTCGTCGACGCCGCGCGTGCAGACGTCGTTGCGGATCTGGTCGGCCAGGGCCTGCCACTTCTCGGCGTACTCCGGCTCCTCGTACATGCGCGCGAGCTTCGCGCCGCGGTCGAGGGCGACCCAGCACATCAGCTTGCTGGAGACGAAATGCTGGGGCTCGCCGCGCACCTCCCAGATGCCGCGGTCCGGCTGCTCCCAGTGTTCGGCTGCGTGCTCCACCTGACGCTTGAGCACCGGCCAGAGTGACTCGGGCAGCTGGTCGCGGGAGCGCGCGTGCAGGTAGACGGAGTCGAGCACGGCTCCCCACACGTCGTGCTGGCGCTGTTTGTACGCCGCGTTGCCCGTTCGGACCGGGAAGGCGCCCTCGTACCCGGACAGGTGGGGCAGCGACATCTCCTCCAGCTCCCGCTCGCCGCCCACCCCGTACATCACCTGGAGGTCCTTGCCCTCGCTGCACGCGTCGGCGATGAAGTAGAAGAAGTCGTTGGCCTCGCGGTCGAAACCGAGCGTGTACAGCCCCCACAGCGCGAACGTTGAGTCGCGTACCCAGGCGTAGCGGTAGTCCCAGTTCCGCTCGCCCTGGGGCGTCTCCGGCAACGACGTCGTCGCGGCGGCCAGCAGGGCGCCGGTCGGCGCGTACGTCAGGCCCTTCAGCGTCAGCGCGCTGCGCTGCAGGTAGCTGCGCCAAGGGTGGTCGGGGAAGTCGCCGAGGGTGATCCACTGCCGCCAGTACTCCGAGGTCCGCTGCAGGCGCATGCCGGCCTCCTGCATGGTGCGCGGCGGCGGCAGCGGCGACCAGGACAGCGCCACGAAGTGCGTCTCGCCCTCGACCATCCGGGTGCGCGCGTTCAGGCCGCGGCCCTCGATGCCGGGGCGCAGGTCGGTGGTGAGCCGCAGGACGACGCCCAACCCCTCGATCGTGGCGACCAGTTCGCCATAGCCCGGGCCGTCATACCGCCAGGAAGGCTCCTGCCGGCCGTAGTCGAACACCGGCTCGCACGTCATCGAGACGTCGACCGAACCGCTGACGCACTTGACCGTCCGCAGGAGGCAGTGTTCGGCGTCGAAGTCGGTGGGGGAGCGGCGGTGGGTGCGGGACCGCTCCTCGATGTTGTGCCACGGCCCCATGCACAGCGTGTCGCGCACGATGAGCCAGCCGGTGCGGGTCTGCCAGGTCGTCTCGAGCATGAGGCTGCCGGGCAGGTACCGCCGGGCGGCCGGCACCAGCTCGTCGTACGGGCCGAGGCGGAACGCACCCGCACCCCGATCCAGCAGCGCGTTGAAGATGCTCGGTGAGTCCGGTCGCGGTAGGCACATCCACTCGACGGCGCCGCTCGGTGCCACGAGGCAGTTCGTCTCGCAGTCGGAGAGGAAGGCGTATTCGGCGATGGGCGGGAACGGGCTGCGCGCGAATCGTGGCGCCGGAGGCGGCGACTCCATGCTGCGAAGCGGCGCCTGGACCATGCAACGATCGTCGCTCGTTCCCCGCCGCCACACCAGCCCTACCGGCCTCGTTCGTTGCCCCAACTTCGTTAAAGTGGCGTTTTAGGCGGCGTCTGACCGCCCAACTCTGACGAAGTTGGGAGAACGGAGCTGTACGGCGCGACCCGCTGGCGCCCCTAGTGGGCCGGGTTGTCAGTGTGCGGCCGCTTGCCGAGCTGGCGCCAGTCGTCCTCGGCGACGTCGACACCGTAGTGCTTGGCCGCCGCCCGGATGTTCGCGAACGCCTGGTCGCGCTCCGCGTCGGAGACGTCCTGGACCTGGTCGAACCGGGCCAGCGCGTTCTGCACGTGCCGGGCGTCGGTGAGCGGCTCCTTGCGCCGCTTCGGGAACGCGTACGCGCTATCGGGCAGCTTCTCGCGGTCCTTGGTGTCTAACTCGCCGTGCTCGGTGTGTGGCTTCCACGTGGTCTGCATATCGGTGGTAATGCCCCATCCGCGGCCCCGCAACACCCGTACGTACCGAACATTTCTGTATTAATCGTGCAGGCGCGCGATGTTCCGCATCTTGTTCATCGCGTCGAGGGCGGCGACCTTGTACGACTCGGCCAGGGTCGGGTAGTTGAACACGGCGTCGACGAGGTAGTCGACCGTGCCGCCGCAGCCCATCACAGTCTGTCCGATATGGACCAGCTCGGTGGCTCCCGTGCCGAACACGTGGACGCCGAGGATGCGCCGGTCCTCGGGGGACACCAGGATCTTGAGCATGCCGTACGAGTCGCCGATGATCTGACCACGCGCCAGCTCGCGGTAACGGGACACGCCCACCTCGAACGGCACCCGCGCGTCGGTCAGCTCGTCCTCGGTACGGCCGACGAAGCTGATCTCGGGGATCGTGTAGATGCCGATCGGCTGCAGCGCCTGCATCTCGCGAACCGGCTCGTCACAGGCGTGATGGGCGGCCAGCCGGCCCTGCTCCATCGACGTGGACGCGAGCGCGGGGAATCCGATCACGTCACCCACGGCGTAGATGTGCTCGACGGCCGTGCGGAAGTGATCGTCCACCTTGATCCGGCCGCGGTTGTCGGCGCTCAGGCCAACGGCCTCGAGGTTGAGCTCGGCGGCCGTGCCCTGCCGGCCGGCGGAGTACATCACGGTGTCCGCGGCGATCCGCTTGCCGCTTTCCAGCACGGCCACCGCGCCGCGCGGATGTCGCTCGACGGAGGCGACTGACTCGCGGAACCGGAACGTCACCGCCAGGTCGCGCAGGTGGTACTTGAGCCCCTCGATAATCTCCAGGTCGCAGAACTCGAGCATCCGGTCGCGCCGCTCGACGACGGTCACCTTGGTGCCGAGCGCGGCGAACATCGACGCGTACTCGATGCCGATCACCCCGGCGCCCACCACCACCATCGAGTTCGGCACGGTTTCAAGGTTGATGATGCCGTCCGAGTCGATGATCGTACGGTCGTCGAAGTCGACGGTGTCCGGTCGCGCCGGCCGCGTACCCGTGGCAATGATGATCTTTTCGGCGGACGCCGTGGTGGTCCGGCCGGTGTCGTCGGAGAGGGCCACCGTGTGCGGATCCGTGAAGCGGGCGGTGCCGGCGAGCAGGCGTACGCGGTTGCGGGCCAGCTGACTGCGGATGACGTCGATCTCGCGCCCGATCACGTGCTGGGTGCGGGCCGCGAGATCGGCGACGGTGATGTCCTCCTTCAGCCGGTAGCTCTGGCCGTACATCTCGCGCTGGTTGAGCCCGGTCAGGTACAGCACCGCCTCGCGCAGCGTCTTGGAGGGGATCGTGCCGGTGTTGATGCAGACGCCACCGATCATGTCACGGCGTTCGACGATGGCCGCGCGCCGGTTGAGCTTCGCGGCCGCGATCGCCGCCTTCTGGCCGCCGGGCCCAGAGCCGATGACGAGCACGTCGTAGTCGTGCACCTCCTCAGTGTGCAGCCTATGCGGCCCCCGCGTCATGTACCCAAGCGCCGATTAGTCCCCGGAGGTGCCCGAGGAACCGCTCGTGCTCGTGCGCCGGGTAGGTCGTCCGCACGGTGTCGACGAGCAGCGCGTCGAACTCGGGCGAGGTGACCCAGTCGTACACCATCTCCTCGACATGCCCGAGCCGCGACGCGCAGAAGTCGGCGTACCGCTCCGCGTCGAAGTACTCGTCCGCCAGCCGCCGGTACTCGACGAGCTTGTCCTCATAGGACAGATCCGCGCGGTCGGCCACCTCGAAGTACCGCGCGGTGTCGAGATCCAGCCGGACCCGGCGGCCGGTGACCACGCAGAAGACCGTCCACCGCAGCAGCGCGGTCATCGCCCACGGGAAGTAGTAGTGCAGCGAGGTCAGTGCCACGTCGGGGCAGGCGTTGGCGTAGTCGATCGGGTAGACCTCCGAACCCCGCACGAGCGACTCGCACGAGTTGAACTCCCACCGGAAGAACGCGTTGACGACCTTGGAGATCGTGACGACCTCGGTACCGGTGCGCGCGTCGAGGAAGCCGTGCTCGACGGCGTACCGGTCGTGCATCGGCAGCTCGGGCCGGAACTTCATGACCATGGTCTCGGGGCCGATCGACAGCGACCGGCTGAACACGTCGTACCCCTCGACCGCCTGCTGCAGGTGCATCAGGCGCTCGCCCGACGCGTCGTACGCCGCGTGCAGGTCCGCCCGGTCGCGGATCTTCGATACGCCGACCCAAGCGCCCCCGTCGTACGGCTTCATGAACAGCGGGAACCCCAGCTCCTCGGCGATCGCGTCGAGGTCGAACGTCCGGTTGTACCGCTCGGCCGTGAACGCCCACCGCGCGTTGTCCACCGGGTGCTTGAACGGCACGAGCACGGTCTCGGGCACCTTGAACCCGAGCCGCATCATCGCGCAGTACGCCGCGTGCTTCTCCATCGCCTGGAACGTGAACGGGCTGTTGAGCAGGTAGACGTCGTTCATCAGCGCGGCCTTCTTCAGCCACTCCCGCGGGTGGTAGTACCAGTAGGCCAGCCGGTCGATGACCAGCGAGTGGCGCGGGGTGTCGCGCAGGTTGAACGGCTCGATCGTTACGCGTTCGGTGGAGAGCCGGTGGGTGACGCCCGACCCGTCCGTCACCGGTCCGAGCCGGCTCACGAGCGCCTCGTACGCCCGGGGCCAGTCCTCCTCGGTGCCCAGCAGCATCCCGATCACGTGCTCCACATCGGACATATGTCCTCCCCAAACGCAGTGCCCGTCGATGGTCAGCAGAACCGCGGCAGGTGGTGGGCCCACTGCGCGCGCCACGACGGCCAGTCGTGCGGCACGTCGTGCCCCCAGAGGTCAAGCTCGTGCCGGATGCCCTTCCCGGCCAGGATGCCGGCGACGCGCTTGGTGGACTCGAGCGAGCCGGTCGTGTCCTCCCACATCCCCTGCCCGCAGACGAGCAGCACCGACAGCCGCCCTCGCAGCCAGTCGAGATGGTCGCCGTCGAGGTGCGCGAGGTACGCGGTGGGGTTGTTGAAGTACGCGGCGTCGCCCCGCTCGCCCCAGCCGTGCCACACCGCCGGGTCGTAGTTTCCGGAGAAGCACATCGCGAGCGGGAACAGGTCGGCGCGCTTGCACGCGAAGTTGAGCGCGTGGAAGGCCCCCATCGAGCAGCCCGCCACGATCGGGTCGGCGGCGCCGGGCGAGTTGGCCCGGATGTGCGGGACGACCTGGTCGGCGATCCACGACTCGTACGCGCCGTGCTGCCGGGCGCGCTCTTCGAGCGGCAGGTGGCGCGCCGCCCAGGACGACGCGTCGTACGAGTCGACGCAGTACAGCTTGGCCCGGCCCGCCTCGATGAGGTCACCGACGGCGGCCACCATCCCGTTGTCCGCAAAGTCGCCTGCCCGGCCCCCCTCGGACGGGAAGACCAGCACCGGCCGGCCGTAGTGGCCGTAAGCGACGACCGCGCCCGCGGCGCCGATGGCCGGTGAATGCAGCTCCACCCGATGTTCGCGCACGCCTCACCCGCCGCCGGCCGGCACCGGCCACGCCCGCCGCAGCAACCCGACGAGGTGCGGGTCGAGGGCGTCGCGCCAGCCGGTAAAGTTGTGCGCGTCGGGGTTCCCGACGAACTCGACGGGGTAGCCCTGGCGGCGTAGCGCCGTCGCCATCTCGCGGTTGTTCGCGAGGTTCTCCTCGGCGGAGCCGCAGGTCATCGCCGTGACCACCGGGTGCGGTGCGGACGTCGTGCCCACCACGCGCCCGGTGAACCGGACGATGCGGGCGAAGCGCGCTAACCCCGCCTCTTGCGGGTCCAGCCGCGGCCGGAAGAAGCTGCCGGACTGAAGGAAGAGCCCGGCGAAGGTACGCGGAAACCGGCGCTGCGCGTGCAGCATCGCGAGCGCGCCGAGGCTGGCCCCCATGCCGACGACCGGACCCGAAATACCCAGCTCGGCGTGCAGCCGCGGGACCACCTCGACGGCGAGGGTTCGCGCGTACGCCGGGTTGGCCGAGTACCACTCGGTGCGGTTGCCCGGCGCCAGCAGCACCAGGTGGTGCGGCGCGACCCGCCCGGCGCGCACCGCAGCGGCGCCGAGCTGTCCGAGTTCGGCAAGCTTGTCGTACTCCGGCCCGTCGTGCGCGACCAGCACCCGGTCGCCGGCGCCGGGTGGGGACCAGACCCGTGCCCAGACGTCCGCGGTCAGGGCCGGCGCCGGGATCGCCAGCTCCCGCCACGAGCCCTCGGCGGCGGGTGCGGTCAGCCAGGCCGGCTCGGCGTAGTCGCCGCGGACGAGCACGGAGTGGTCGCCGTACCCGCCGCCCACCCGGCTCGGGTTGGCCGGATCGCAGACCACCTCGACGAGACCGTCCTTGTGCCGCAGCTCGATCCGGTACTCCAACCGCCACGCCGCGGGAGGGGCGGCGCGCAGCCGCCACACCCCGTCGGCGTACGCGAAGTCGAGCCGGTCGGGGGGCATGCCGGCGTGCTGAACGAGGCGTACGCCGACCAGCCGGTGATCGGGGTCGGCGTACGCGAAGTTCAGCACGCCGCTCTCCCAGCGCGGCCCGGCCTCGTCCGCCATGCGTTGCACCCTAACGGCCACAATGACGCGATGACCAACCCGGAACCGCTGTTGAACGTCGAGCGTACGGTTTTCTTCTCCGACGCGGTCATCGCGATCGCCATGACCCTGCTGGCCATCGATCTGCCGTTGCCCGAGGGGAAGACCGACGGACAGGTGTGGCGCAGCTTTGCGCACAGCCTCGGCGGTGCCTACCTGGCCTTCGCCATCAGCTTCGTCGTGATTGCGCTGTTCTGGTACCGGCACCACAGACTCTTCCAGCGAATCGTGGAGATCAACACACGCCTCGTCGTCTGGAATCTGGTCGCTCTGTTCGCGATCGTGCTGGTCCCCTTCGCCACGAAGCTGCTTGCCGCACCGCCGGCCGCGCCGCCCGGCGCGCAGTTCAGCCTGGGACCGGTGATCTACGCCAGCATGATCCTGTTGTGGGGCGCGGCGCAGGTCATGATGGTGGTCACCGCCACGCGGGGAAGGCTCTGGCGTCCGGGCACGCCGAGCGGCGTGCCCGGCAACATGATCTTCGCTACGTGCACAGCGCTCGCGATGTTTGCGGTGTCGATCCCCGTAGCCTTCGTCAGCCCCGCGGCCGCCGAGTACTGCTGGCTCCTCATCCCGGTGGTCGGCGCGGCCACCCGCCGTTTGCGCGGCCGCGTCCGCTCTGTGTTGCGCCCTAACGACCACGCGCCACGGTGACCACACGGACCGGCGTCGTGACCGGCCCCGCGCCAACCCGGCGGCAGGCGTCGGGAAGCTTTGCTCTGCTTCCCCGGGGGATACACCAAACCGCATCCAGTGTCTCCTGGGGGGAAGCAGAGCAAAGGTGCTCGCGCGGTATGCCGGACGTGGGGAATGCGTGTCCATGCACATAGATATGCTTCGATGGCAAGGCCTTCGCCACGGTGGCAACCGTCAACCCGGACGGCAGTCCGCGGTCCTCGGGTGCTCGCCCGTGATCTTTCGCGGCGCTACCTCACGTTCTCGGCCAGAGACCGCCTCACACGACTGATCGAGTTCTTCACCGACTGATCGCGCTACGGTGTCGGCGTGAGTGTCGCGACCTTCAAGGGCATCTGCATCGACGCCGGCAACCCGGCCGGGCTCGGGCCGTTTTGGGCCGAGGTTCTCGGGTTGACCTGGCACACGCAGCACCAGGGGGACGGTTGGCTGTCCGGGCCGACCCCGCAGCACACCATCTGGGTCAACGCCGTGCCGGAGCCGAAGGCAGTCAAGAACCGGGTGCACCTGGACATGTACGCCGAGAGCCTCGAGGACCTGGAGTCGCTCGGCGCCTGGATCGTGCGGCCGGAGGGCGACGGCCGGCGCTGGACGGTGATGGCCGACCCCGAGGGGGGTGAGTTCTGCGCCTTCCTGCGGCCCGACCCGCCGGCGCAGCGGCTGCACGGCCTGGTGGTCGACTGTGCCGATCCGGGCGCGCAGGCGCAATGGTGGGCCGGCGTGTTCGGCGAGCCTGTCACCGACGGCGGCGAGTGGTTCGAGATCGACCGCCCGTCCGGCGCACCGTTCACGATGGACTTCGTGGCTGTGCCGGAGCCGAAGGTCGTCAAGAACCGGGTCCACTGGGACGTGACCGCCGTCGACCTCGAGCCGTTGCTCAACGCGGGAGCGACGCTGGTGCGCACCCCAGACGGGGACATCGACTGGCACGTGCTGGCGGACCCGGAGGGCAACGAGTTCTGCGCGTTCCCGCCGGCCGACCGCACGGGGTAGCGGTCAGACCCGCCAGCGGGCGGCGAGCTCGTCCGGGGTGGGCGGGGGCCCTGGCAGGGCGTCGCCGGCGCCTGGCCGCAGGGCGGCCAGCACCAGCGACAGGTAGCGGTGGCGCAGCTCGGAGGTGCGCCGCTCGTCGCCGAGCCGCACCGACGCGATCTGCTCGAGGATCAGCCCGATGTCGGCGACTTCGATGTCGGGTCGCAGCGCTCCCGCCGTGTGGAGTCGCTCGACGAGCTGGTGGTTGAGCTCGTCCGCGAGGATCGCGTCCTTGAACAGCTGCTCGCTCGGCCTGAACGTGCCGGCCAGCCGGGTCGTGAGCGAGGTGGATCCTGCGTCCACGACCCGGCGCATGAACGTCGCGAAAGACTCCCACGGGTCGCCTCCCGCCGCGAGTGAGTCCAGGGCAGCCCGCACCGCCTCCGTGTACGCGGCCAACCCGTCGGAGCACAGCGTGCGCAGTAGCTCCTCCTTGCTGGAGTAGCGGCGGTAGAGCGCGCTGATACCGACGCCGGCGCGTTCGGCGACGGCGGAGATCGGCGCACCTGGGTCCTCGAGGAACACCGCGCGGGCGGCCGCCAAGATCACCTCATCGTTGCGGGCGGCCTGAGCGCGCCGGCCGCTGAGCGCCGCGACCGGCTGCGTCGTTGTCGGGTCGGTCATGGTCACCAGCGTACACCTGGAACGAAATATTCTGTTCTGCCAAAACTATTGGAACGGACCATTCCGCTCTGCTATGCTCTGAGGAGAACAGGACGATCCGTTCCGGCAGAGGGAGACCTGAGAGTCATGACCGCCAAGCGCCCGTGGCTGGGCCTGTTCGCCATCCTGGCCGCCACTCTCATGAACCTGCTCGACTCCACGATCGTCAACGTCGCCGCCCCGTCGATCCGAGCGGAGCTGGGCGGCTCCTACACCGGCCTGCAATGGATCGTCGCGGGCTACACGCTCGCGCTGGCGGTCGGTCTGCTGACCGGGGGCCGGCTCGGGGACATGTACGGCCGGCGGCGAATGCTCATGATCGGGGTCGTCGGCTTCGTCGCCGCGTCCATCGCGTGCGCCGTCGCCCCGTCCATCGAGGCGCTCGTCGTCGCCCGCGTCCTTCAAGGCTTGTTCGGCGCTGTCATGATCCCGCAGGGGTTCGGACTCATCCGCGACCTGTTCTCTCCGCAGACCATGGGCAAGGCGTACGGCATCTTCGGTCCGATGATCGGTCTGGCCACGATCCTTGGCCCGATCGTCGCCGGCCTGCTCGTCGACGCCGACCTGTTCGGCACGGGCTGGCGTCCGATCTTCGCGATCAACGTGCCGCTCGGCGCGTTCGCGATCGTCGCCGGCCGGATCGCGCTGCCCGGCGCGTCGGCCGGCCAGACGGAGACCCGGCCGCGCCAGCTGGACGTGCCGGGCGTCGTGCTGGCCGGAGTGGCCATGTTCACGTTGGTGTTTCCGCTGGTTCAGGGGCGCGAGCTGGGTTGGCCAGCCTGGTCCCTGGCGATGGTAGCGCTCTCGGTCCCGGTCATCGGCGGGTTCGTGGCGTACCAGCTGCGGCGCCGACACGGCGGTGCCACACCACTGGTGGAGCTGAGCGTGTTCGCCAAGCGCTCGTTCGCCTCGGGCGTCGTCTTCGTGGTCGTCTTCTTCGGCGCCATCGTCGGCTTCTCGCTCGCCGTCGGGCTGTTCCTCCAACTCGGCCTCGGTTACAGCCCGACCCGCGCGAGCCTGACGATGGCCGCCTGGGCGGTCGGTGCGTTCGTCGGCTCCGGGTACAGCGCCGCCGCGATGGTCAAGCTCGGCCGGCGGATCCTCCACATCGGACTGTCGCTGATGGCCGTCGGTATCGCCGCGCTCTACGTCGAGTTTCGGGCCGTCGGCACGGCTATCGGCCCGTGGCACCTGACCGTTCCCCTGCTGGTGTTCGGGCTGGGCATGGGCATGATCTTCGTGCCGCTCTTCGGCATCATCATGGGCGAGGTCGAGGACCGCGAGGTCGGTTCCGCGTCCGGCCTGCTCGAGGCCATCCAGCAGCTCGGCGCCTCCCTTGGCGTCGCCGTGCTCGGCACGCTGTTCTTCGGGGTGGCCGGGTCGACCGTCGGGCACGGTCTGCTCGATGCGGCGACCGCGGTTCGCGCCGCGGGACTCGTCGCCCTGCTGACCCTCGCGCTGACCGCGGTAGCTTTCGGCCTCGGCTTCCTGCTGCCGCGCAGGGCCCGCGCACACGGCGAGGCGCCGGTCGAGACCGCGGCGCCGGCACCGACCGAGGAGCTCGTGCTCGTCGCCGCGTGATCCGCCGTTGAATGACGATCGAAGCGCCGACCCGCCGGGTCGGCGCTTCGGTCACCTGCGAGCGGGGAAAGGGGTCTACGGTCGGAGGGTCGCGCTACGGGAGGTCGGCCATGCGGCTGAGCGTCAACCTCACGAACTACTCATGGCCGAGCGGGCCGAGCACGCTCGGTGCCGAGTTGGGTCGGGTCGGCCGCGCCGCCGACGAGGCGGGTATCGACACCCTCTGGGCCAGCGACCACCTGATCCAGGCGGATCCCACGGCGGTACCCGACTCGGAGATGCTCGAGGCGTACACCACCCTGGGTTTTCTCGCCTCGCAGACCGAGCGCGTGCGACTGGGCACGATGGTGACCGGCGTGACATTCCGGCCGCCGGCGGTGCTGATCAAGGCCGTCACGACCCTCGACGTGCTGTCCGGCGGGCGGGCCTGGCTGGGCATCGGAGCCGGCTACCACGGTGACGAAGCGCGTGCGATGGGCCTCTCGCTGCCGCCGACGGGCGAGCGGTTCGATCGGCTCGAGGAGACGCTCCGGCTCGCGCTGCAGATGTGGTCGGGCGACACCGCGCCGTCGAGGG
The DNA here is from genome assembly GCA_036506495.1 of Micromonosporaceae bacterium. Lineage (GTDB taxonomy): Bacteria > Actinomycetota > Actinomycetes > Mycobacteriales > Micromonosporaceae > DASXRC01. Next base: position 52,802 of record DASXRQ010000232.1, read on the forward strand.
CGTCCACTATCGACTCGAGCGGCCCGTCAACAACCCGAACTCGCTGCGCCGGCCGCACCCGCCGATCCTGCTCGGCGGGGCCGGCGAGCGGAGGACGCTACGGCTCGTGGCGCGGTACGCCGACGCGTGCAACCTGTTCGACATCCCCGACGGCGGCGCGACCGTGCGACACAAGCTCGCCGTTCTCGAACGCCACTGCGATGAGGTCGGCCGGCCCTATCGTGAGATCGAGAAGACGCTCAGCTCGCGGTTCGACCCGCAGGAGTCGGCGGGCGCGTTTGTCGACCGGTGCGCCGGGCTGGCCGCACTCGGCGTCGAGCACATCGTGTTCATCACGCCCGGGCCCTGGACCGCCGAATCGATCGGGCGCCTGGCGGGCGCCGTCAACGCGGTCAAGGCGCTCGAGCCGTCCTGACGGGGAGGTCACATGTCGTATCCGGAGCCTCGGTACTTCGGCGAGACCGGCGAGGTCAGCGCGCGGTTCCGCAGAGTGGACCAGGCACCCGAGCTGCCGATGCGGTCGGGCAGCGCCAGCTACCTGGCGTCCGGCGGGTCGACCCACGGCATGTTCGGGCTGTATCGATGGGACATGGCCGGCCCGCCGGGCGGGCCTGACCCGCACTTCCACCGGACCATGTCCGAGTCGTTCTTCATCCTCTCCGGCACGGTCCGGCTCTACGACGGCCAGCGCTGGATCGACGCGACGCCGGGTGACTTCTGCTACGTCCCGGAGGGTGGGATCCACGCATTCAAGAACGAGTCCGGCGAGCCCGCCTCGATGCTGATCCTGTTCGCGCCGGGCGCGCCGCGCGAGGGCTATTTCGAGGGTCTCGTGGCCGGGCTCGGCGACCTCAGCGAGGAGGAGCGGGCCGACTTCTTCGTCCGACACGACAATTACTGGCTCTGAGCCGGGCCCGGGTTGCTCCCTGGCGGGGAGTGGGCGACGCGGCCCCCCAACCGCATCAAGCCACACTCACCCCGCCAGGACCGATGGCCGACGGATTGAACCAACCCGCCCGACCCCGCGTACGGCGCCGAGACCCCCTGTGCACATGCCGCCCTGTGGACCGCGGCGAGGACCGATGTTCAGCAATCCGTGCGCTTGCGACCACGCTATGTGACGATCACGCGATCGCCAAATCGTCGGGCTGTTACCTGGATCACCAATCGACACCGCCGCGGCTCAAGGTCATCGCCACTACCCGGAAGTTGAGCCTTGGAGGACGGGGGAGGGCGCAGTCTCCGTGTAGTTGCGGCCGGAGCCCCGTACGCGGCTCAGCCGAGGCCGGTGCGGAAGCCGTCGCGCCAGGTGGCGTACCGGGGCGCCCAGGCCAGCTCGCGGCGGGCCTTCGCGTTCGAGGACCCACGGACGCTGGTCATCGCGGCGACGCCGGCCGCGCCGATCATCAGCCGGGCCACCCAGGCCGGCAGCCGCAGTGGCGGCTTGGCGCCGATCGTCTGGGCCAGGTATGGCAGCCACTCGCGCACGGGGGCCGGTTCGTCGTCGACGATGTTGTACAGGCCCAGCGTCCCGGCGCCCTCGATGGCCTTCACGGTCGCCTCGGCCGCGTCGTCGATGTGCACGAACGACCACACGCCGGTTCCGCCGCCGACCACCGGGAGCTGCCGCTTCCGGATCATCTCGAGCACGATCCCGCCCTTGCCCAGAGCGTTGCCCGGGCCGTAGAACGCCCCGTACCGCAGGGAGACACCCTCGATGTCACGTGCCGACGCCATCGTCGAGTCCACGTGGCGTACCGCTGCGAGGGTTTCGCGCGTCGCCGGCGTCGGGTCCGGGTCGAGCGGGTCCGCCTCGGTCTTGACCGGCCCGCCCGACCGCTCGTTGGGCCAGCCGGTGAAGCTCTGCGCGACGAACCGGCGGGCCCCGATCGACCGGGCGGCCGCGAGCAGGTTGTCCAGGCCCTCGGTCCGCAGCCGGTTGGTCGTCGCGAAGTACGCGTCGAACTTGCGATAGTTCGGCGACCCGGACAGGGCGGTCAGCTCGTGCACGACGACGTCGGGCTTGGCGTCCGCCACCGCGGTCAGCACCCGATCGCGGTCCAGCGCGTCGAGCACCGCGGGCTCCGCGCCCAGCGCCCGTACCTCGTCCGCCTTGGTCGCGTGCCGGGTCGTACCGACCACCTCGTGCCCACGGCTGACCAGCATCGGCACCAGCCGGTTCCCGAGCGCGCCGGTGGCGCCGGCCACAAAGATCCGCATGATCTTTCTCCCTTCGCTACCCCTCCGACGGGATCGCGGTCGGCCGCGTGACACGTCACGTGATTGGATCGGATGGTGACCGATGTCGCTGCCAACCACGACGAGCTGCGGCCGCTGATGTTCTCCATCGCGTACCGGATGCTGGGCAGCGTCGCCGAGGCCGAGGACGTGACGCAGGAGGCTTTCCTGCGGCTGCATCGCGACACGACGAGGCCGGCGTCGCCGGAGGCGTACGCGGCGACCATCACCACCCGGCTGGCCATCGACCACCTCCGGTCGGCCCGGGTCCGCCGCGAGCGCTACGTCGGACGTTGGCTGCCGGAGCCGCTGCTGACCACCGGCGAGGAGTACGACCCGGCGGTCCGGGCCGAGGTCACCGACTCGCTGTCGCTGGCGTTCCTCGCGGTGCTGGAACGGCTTTCTCCGGTGGAGCGCGCGGTGTTCCTCCTGCGGGAAGTGTTCTCGTACGACTACGCCGAGATCGCCGAGATCGTCGGCAAGACGCCGCAGAACTGCCGGCAGATCCTCACTCGGGCCCGGGCGCACGTCGAACAGGCCAGGCCGCGGTTCGTGGTCTCGAACGCGCAGCGTGACGCGCTCGCCGAACGCTTCTTCGCGGCCTGCCGCGACGGCGACCTCGCCGGCCTCGAACGCCTGCTCGCCGAGGACGTCGAGTTCCACGGGGACGGCGGCGGCAAGGCGCCGGCCCTTCGGAGGCCGGTCATCGGGCGGGTGCAGGTCGCCCGGTTCACCCTGGGTCTGGTACGCCAGGCGCGGCATTACGCGCTGCGCATCGAGCCGGTGGTCGTCAACGGTCAGCCGGGCGCCCTCGTCGTCGATGCGGAGGACCGGATCCTGTCGGTGCTGGCGCTGGACGTCGCTGGGGATCGCATCCGCGGCATCTACAACGTGCTCAATCCGGACAAGCTCCGCCACCTTCGCGACCCTCGCGGCCTTCTTCCGCCGATCTAGGCCGAATACTGGTGAGTTGACCTCTGACCACCAGAATTCGCCCTAGATCGACCGTGCCGGCGGGGAAGCCGACCAGCCCGACCACCGCTCGACGTCCAGGGCGAGCACGGGCCCGGGCGGCGGCTCCGCGGCGTACTGCCGATACTTGCCGACGAGCGCGGCGAGCGCGCGGCCGGACTCGGCCGGGTCGTCGACGACCCGGGCCCGCGCGTCCAGGCGCACCCACCACAAAGCCGACCAGTCTTCGTGGTACGCGTCGATGAGCAGGCAGGCGCGGCCGGTCGCCTTGATGTTGGCGACCCGGCGCAGCCGGGTGCCGCGCTTCGGCTTCCGGTCGACGGCGGTGTACGCCGCCTCGCCGAGCAGCACGAAGCAGACCGGCACCGCGTGTGGCCGCCCGTCGGCGTCCACTGTGGCCAGCCGGCCGACCCGCGCGGCCTCGACCAGGCGGCGCATGCTCGCGGCGTCCATTTCGTCTACGCCTCCGGGTCCGTGATGTCCGCCAGCGTCGCGTCGAGTGCGCGGAGCGCCTCGTCGGCGTCGACCGCCACCGCGACGCCGTGTTCGCCGGCACCGAGGGTGATCCGCCGTCCGCGGATCCGCTCGTCCGCGACGACCGGCCACGCCGTCGTCGCGCCGAACGGGGTTATCGTGCCGCGCTCGTAGCCCGTGGCCCGCCTCGCCGCGTCCGCGTCCGGCAGGGAGAGCCGGCTGACGCCGAGCAGCGCCCGCAGCTTCGGCCAGGAGATGACGCGATCGCCCGGCACCAGCGCGAACACGAAGTCATCGACGCCGCGGCGTACGACGATCGTCTTGACCACGTCCGGGACCGCCACGCCACGCGCGGCGGCCGCCTCGGTCAGGCTACCCACCGGGCCATGCCGGATCAGGCGGTACGCCACGGCCGCCCTGTCGAGCGCCTCGAGCGCCGGGCCGGCCATGCCGGCCAGCGTAACGACCGGCGTCGGCTGGCATCTCGGGGCGTCAGCCGGCGGCGCGCTCGGCTGCGCTGCGCACGACACAGAACTCGTTGCCCGCCGGGTCGGTCAGGACCGCCCAGCCTGTGCCGTCGGGCCGGCGCTGGTCGTCGTACAGCGTCGCGCCGAGGCCGAGCAGGCGCGTCACCTCCTCGTCGCGGGTGCGCTCGACCGGCTCCAGATCCAGGTGCATCCGGTTCTTGACCGTCTTGCCCTCCGGGACGGGGATGAAGAGCAGGCTGATGCCATCGTGCGAGGTCACTATCCGGCCCTCCGGATCGCCCGGCCGGTTGGGGTCGTCCGGATCCTCCAGCCAGCCCGTGGCCGCACTCCAGAACGTCGCCAACAGGTACGGGTCGGCGCAGTCGACCGTGATGGTGCGAATGTGCAACGTCATGCCGCGTCCTCTCGGCGTCGGCCCGGCCGGGCGCCGGCCAGTATGCCAGTCCCGGTTTGGCGGGCACGATCGATTTCGCGGCCTACAGTGGCCTGGTGGCGAAACGACTCGAGACCGCGCGCCTGATCCTCCGGCCGTGGCGGCCCGAGGACGCCGACGCGGCGCTGGGCATCTACGGAGAGACCGGGGTGGCTCGCTGGCTCAGCCCGGCGATGGACAGCGTGCCCGACGTGGCGGCGATGCGTCTCGTGCTCCAGCAATGGGTCGCCGAGGACGCCCGCTTGGTCTCACCCGCTGGCCGGTGGGCCGTCCAGCTCAAGGACGACGGCCGCGTGGTCGGCGGAGCCGTCCTGCTCCCGCTCCCGCCGCGCGGCGACGACCTGGAGATGGGGTGGCAGCTGCGGCCGGACGCCTGGGGCCAGGGGTACGCGACGGAGGCCGGCCGCGCGCTGGCCCGGTGGGCGTTCGACGAGGGCTTCGAGGAGGTGCTGGCGGTGGCCAGGCCCGCCAACACCCGCGCGGTGGCGACCGCACGCCGGATCGGGATGGACTGGGTCGGCGAGACCGAGAAGTACTACGGCATGCGCTTGCAGGTGTTCCGGCTGCGCCCAAGCGATCTGGACGCGGAGAGCTAGCCGGTGACCGCATCCGGGTACTTCAGCCCGGATCCGGTGTTGAGGACGACGACCTCGTCGTTGTCGCTCAGCCAGCCGCCGGCACGTAGCCGACGTACCGCGGTCAGGCAGGCCGCACCCTCGGGGCACAACAGGAGGCCCTCCCGCGCACCGAACTCGCGCAGATCGGCGAGGATGGCGTCGTCCTCGACGGCGATCGCCGTGCCGGCGGACGCGTGCAGGGCGGCCAGAATGAGTTCGTCGCCCAGTGGAGCCGGCACGTTGATGCCGAACGCGACCGTGTCCGCGGCGGCCCACGGCCGGGCGCGGCCGGCGCCCTCCGCAAACGCTCGCACGATCGGGGCGCACCCGGTGGACTGCACGGCCACGAGCCGCGGGAGCCGGCTGTCGATCCAGCCGAGCGCGGCCAGCTCGCCGAGCGCCTTGTGCATGCCGATCAGCCCGACTCCGCCGCCGGTCGGGTAGACGATCACATCCGGTACGCGCCAGCCGAGCTGCTCGGCGATCTCGTACCCCATCGTCTTCTTGCCTTCGACCCGGTACGGCTCGCGCAGCGTGGAGACGTCGAAGATCGCGCCGTCCGCGTCGGCGACCAGCGCGGCGATGACCTTCCCGGCATCGCCGATCAAGCCGTCGACCAGCTCGAGCCGGGCGCCCGCGGCGAGGCACTCGCGCCGGGTGATGTCCGGGGCGCCCACCGGCATGGCGACGGTGGCTCGCAGGCCGGCCCGCGCCGCGTACGTCGCCCACGCCGCGCCCGCGTTGCCGTTCGTCGGCAGCGCGACGTGCCGCACGCCGAGCTCCCGGGCGCGCGACACGCCCACGGCCGCGCCGCGCGCCTTGAACGAACCGGTCGGCAGCAGGCCCTCGTCCTTGACCAGCAGCCGCGGTACGCCGATCGCCTCGCCGTAGCGATGGGCCGGCAGCATCGGCGTCCAGCCCTCCCCGAATGTCGTCACGTCGGCCTCGCTCACCGGGAGCAGCTCCCGATAGCGCCAGAGGTCGGCCGGGCGACTGGCGATCATGCCGGGGTGGACCGCGCGCCCCGCCGCGGCCAGGTCATATCGGGCGAGCAGTGGTGAACCGCAGGCGCAGACGTTCCGCGGTCGGTCCGCGTCGTACCGGGTCGTGCACCGGGGGCACTCCAGGTGGGTGAGGAACACCCCCTGACCCTAGGCATACCTAGCCACGTTCGCCGGCCCGTAGGTAGGCCGGTGACGGCGAAGATACGTAACCGCTTCCGATGGCATGGACCCCTTACCGGCCGAGGATTGGTGCAGACAGGTAAGCAGTCCAGATCGAGGAGATCGCCATGTTGTTCAACTCGCCCGAGTCCATCTACGCCATCGCCAAGGAGCACCAGCGGGAGCTCATCGAGGTGGCCGAGCGCAGCCGCGTGCTCAGGGCCGCGCGCCGTTCGCGGCGCGGGCGCCGGGGCGCGGGAACCTCGGAACGCAGCGCGGGTCGGGCCGGGCCCGGCCGCAGCGGCAACGCCATCGCGCAAGGAGCGTGACATACCTCGCCGGTACCCTGACGCCGTGCGAACTCAGCGCGGCGGCGTGAGCCCGACAATGATCGGACGCGACCACGAGCTGCGTCAGCTGACGCAGCTCGTGGTCGCGCGTCGTCCGGCGGTGGCGATCGTCGGGGGAGAGCCCGGCGTCGGCAAGACCCGGCTCATCCAGGAGTTCCTGCCGACCCTGTCGCCCGAGACGGTCGTGCTGGTCGGGCACGCCGAGCCCGGTTCGCTGGCGCGGCCCTACGAGCTGCTGCTCGATGCGATCGACACCGCGCCCGGCGTGATCGTCGACGATGCTGCCGTGCGCGCCCTGACCGACGCCGGACGCAGCCCGGTGGAGCGGCTGCACACCGGCTTGTCGATCGTGGCCAAGCTCGTCGGCGACCGCCCGTCGGTCATCGTCTTCGAGGACCTGCACTGGGCCGACTCCGAGAGCTCCGCGCTGTTCGAACGCCTGGCGGAGCAGACCGGGCCGCGCGTGCTCATCGGCACGTACCGTCCGGACGAGGTGACCAGCCGGCACCCGGTCGCCTCGCTGCTGGCCCGCATGGAGCGGCGGCACGAACTGACCCACATCCGGCTGGAGCGGCTCAACACCGCCGAGACCGCGGCTCTGCTGGCGAGCGCGACCGGCGAGCCGGTCTCGTACCGCACCGCGAACACTTTGCACGGCCGCACCGGTGGCAACCCGTTCTTCCTCGAGGAGCTGCTGCGCAGCAGCGACGGGCAGAGCCTGGAGGAGCTCTGCGAGCAGCCGCTGCCGTGGAGCCTGGCCGAGGTCCTGCGCCGGCAGGTCGCCGACCTCGATCCGGCGAGCCTGCGCATCGTCGAGGCCGCCGCGGTGCTCGGCCACCGGGTCCCGTTCGACCTGCTCGCCGCCGTCACCGGCGCCGGCGAGGATGAGTTGATCGGCGTGCTGCGGGAGCTGGTGACCCGCGGCGTGCTCGTCGAGTCCGGCGACGACGAGTTCAGCTTCCGGCACGCGCTCGTCCGGGAGGCGCTCACCGGCCAGATGCTGGGCCGGCAGCGCCGGCGGCTGCACGAGGCCGCCCTGGAGGCGCTGCTCGCCTCGGATGAGGTCGACCCGGCGCTCGTCGCGCATCACGCGCGGGCGGCCGGACGGTACGTCGACATGGTCGCCGCCGCCCGCCGGGGCGCCGCGCTCTACCTGGCCATCGGTTCCGCGTACCAGGCCCTGCAGCTGGCCGAGATGGGTCTGGAGGAGGCCGGCGACGACACCGAGCTGCTCGCCGCCGCGGCCCGCGCCGCCTGGCTCGCCGGGCTGCTGGACGACGCGGCGGCGTACGCCCGACGCTGGCGCGGGCTCGCGACCACGGCGACCGATCGCGCGGACGCCCTGTACCTCTTGATTCGCCTCGCCTGGGAGCGGGACGACCTGGCCGGCATGCAGGCGCTCACCGAGGAGGTCGAGCGCCTGATCGCCGAGCTTCCGCCGGGAGCCGACCAGGCCCGGGCGATGACCGCGGTCGCACAGTCGACGAACCTGCGCGACGAGGTGACCGAAACCCTGGTCTGGGCAGACCGGGCGCTGGCCCTGGCCGACGAGTTCGACCTTCCGCAGGTCCGCCTCGCGGCGCTGGTCGAGAAGGGCATTGCGCTGTGCGACGTGCCGGCGACGGCCGAGGAGGGCCGGGCCGTGCTCGCCGGGCTGGTCGACGAGGCGGAGAAGCTCGGCGAGTGGGTGCTAGCGGCGCGGGCGCTGAACAACCTCGTCCAGATGCCGCCGTCCGAGGCGCTGATCGACCAGGCCGAGGTGCTCGAGCGGATGCGCATCGACGCCGAGCGGGCCGGCTTCGAGTCACTCGCCGTGGCGGCGTACTTCCAGGGCCGGGCGCGGCTGGCGATGCGCGAGGGGGACCTGCTGGCGGCGATCGGTGCGCTCGACGAGGGTCGCGCGCGGGACCGCGGCTTCGTGCTGCGCGGCCGCCGCGCCGACTACCACTCGGTGTTCCTCGCCGGGCTGAGCCTGGAGGCGGGCGACTTCAAGCGAGTCGAGCAGATCGTCGCCGAGCTTCGCGTGCTGCCCGAGCTCGCGCCGCTGACCGTGCCCGGGCTCGCGTTCCACCTCGCCTGCCGGGAGGGCGATCTCGAGCGCGCCGATCGGCTGCTCGACGACGTCCGGGCCGGGCTGGCTGAGCAGACCTGGCGCAGCGGTGAGCAGGCACACGACCTGCTCTCGGCCGCGCTGCACATCGGGCTGCCGCTGTCCCGCGTCCGAGCGCTCGCCGACGACCTGCTCGACGGGCAGGTGTGGGACGACTACCGCCGGCTCGTCGAGGCGCAGCTCGCCGACGTGGCCGGGAAGACCAGCGACGCCCTCGCGGGATACCGCGCGGTGGTCGACTCCGCGATCCTGCCGCCGTCGGTCCGCGGCACCGCCTACACCGGCGCCGCCCGGTGCCTGCTCGCGCTCGGCCAGGCCGCGCCGGCCGCCGAGGCCGCGCACGCGGCCGCGGAGCTGCTGAAGAAGTGGCGCGGGTGGCGCGTCGAGCAGCTCGACCAGGTCCGCGCGCAGCTCGGGCTCGCGCCCACCCACGGTGCGCCGGCGGTCACCGGGCCGGGCGCGCTCACCCCGCGGGAGCGCGAGGTCGCGCTGCTGCTCGCCGAGGGGTTGACCAACGCGGAGCTCGCGCGCCGGCTCTACATCTCGCCGAAGACCGCCGCCGTGCACGTCTCGAACATCCTGCACAAGCTCGGCGTCCCGTCGCGCACCGAGGTGCGGGCCGCGCTCGAGCTCGATCGCTGATCTAGAGCACGACCTTGCGGCCGACCGTACGGGCCCGGGCCACCGTTGGCATGCGGGAGTAGAACAGCCAGGAGTCGACCTGGCAGTGCCGGCAGGCGCGGGCGGCACCGACCACGACGCGGGCCCCGTCCTCGTCGATCGAGGTCATCCGGTGCACCTCCGTGAGCCGCCGTCCGCACCGACGGCAGCGCAGCAGGTCGACCTGGACCGCCGTGTACGCGATGTGGGACTCGACGTAGCGGACATACGAGTAGGTCCGGCCGCCGATCTTCAGCCGTGGCCGGCGGGGGGCGCCGCCGAACGGACCCAGCTCGGCATTGGAGATCGCGTCGCTGAACCGACCCAGCTTTCCGAACCGTCGACGCAGCCGGGCGAACGTCTCCGACGAGTGCGTCGCGAGCCAGGCCGCGTCGGCCTCGGTGCGCCACTCCTCCGCCATGGCCCGATGGTGACACCGTGCGGCCGCGCACGCGAGTGCCGCCGGTGTCGCGCCGTCGATCATGCGCATTCGCGTCGATCATGGCCGCGTTGTTGTGCTCGAGAGATCGAAGCACGACAACGCGGCCATGATCGACGGGGGAGAGGCCGGGGTGGGCGGTGGTCGCCGGGAACCGGGCACGAACGGGCGCCCGAGGCCTTGACAATCGGGGCTACCGGGCGTAAACAAAGACAATCAAACAGAAACGGCGGTGAGATCTCAGATGTACGCCGAGGAGCGACAGCAGGAGATCGCGCGGCTCGCCCGCCAGCACTCGCGGGTCGACGTGATGGCACTCGCCGATGAACTCAACGTGACCGCCGAAACTATCCGGCGGGACCTCACAGTGCTCGAGCGCGCCGGCGTGCTGCGCCGCGTGCACGGCGGAGCGATCCCGGTCGAGCGGATCGGATTCGAGCCCGCGGTCGCCGCCCGTGACGCGGTGCTGACCGACGAGAAGGAGCGCATCGCCAAGGCGGCCCTTGCCGAGGTCCCCGAGGAAGGCGCGATCATCCTCGACGCCGGCACCACCACGGCGCGCCTCGCCCAGGTCCTACCCAACGATCGCGAGCTGACCGTCGTGGTCAACTCGCCGGTGTTGGCGACGATCCTCGGCCCCCGGCCCAACGTGACCGTGCTGCTGCTCGGCGGCCGGTTGCGGGGGCGCACGCTGGCGGCCGTCGACGACTGGGCGCTGCGGCCCCTCGCCGACCTCTACGTCGATGTCGCGTTCATGGGTACGAACGGCTGCTCGGTCGAGCGCGGCCTGACGACCCCTGACCAGGCCGAGGCCGCCGTCAAGCGGGCGATGATCGCGGCCGCCCGCCGGGTGGTGGTGCTCGCCGACCACACCAAGGTTGGCAACGACAACCTCGCGCGGTTCGGTGCGCTGTCCGATGTGGACCTGCTCATCACGGACAGCGGCCTCGACCCCGAGCTGGCCACCGACATCGAGGATGCCGGCGTACGGGTGGTGCGCGCATGATCATCACCGCGACCCTCAACCCCAGCCTGGACCGGGCCATGGAGATCGACGGGCTCGCCCGAGGACATGTCATCCGGGCCACCGGGACCCGCTTCGACCCCGGCGGGAAGGGCGTCAACGTGTCCCGGGCACTGCTCGCGAACGGCGTGCCGACCCGCGCGGTGCTGCCATGCGGCGGGCCGGACGGGGCACAGCTCGTGTCTCTGCTCCGGGCCGAGGGGGTCGACCTGGTCGAGGTGCCGATCGCCGGGCGTACCCGATCCAACATCACGCTTGCCGAGCCGGATGGCACGGTCACCAAGGTGAACGAGCCCGGGCCGACCCTGTCCCCGGGCGAGTTCGAGGCGGTGACCCGCGCGGTGCTCGCCGCCGCCGAGCGCGCCGAGTGGGTGGTGCTCTCCGGCAGCCTGCCGCCCGGCCTGACGGTGGACGCGTTCGGGCGGCTCTGCCGGCGGCTGTCGGCGGCCGGGGCGCGGCTCGCCGTCGACACCACCGGGCCGGCCCTGCGCGCCGCGGCCGAGGCCGGTGCCGCCCTGGTCAAGCCGAACCGGGCCGAGCTCGCGGAGGTCGTCGGGGCACCGCTGCGGTCGCTGGGGGACGTCATCGACGCCGCCCAGGTCGTACGCGGCTGGGGCGCCGGCGCCGTGCTCGCCAGCCTCGGCGCCGACGGCGCGGTGTTCGTCAACGACGGCGCGGCACACGCCGGCGAATGCCCGGTCGCGATCCCGCGGAGCAGCGTCGGCGCCGGCGACGCGCTGCTGGCCGGGTTCCTCGCCGCCGGCGCTGGTCCACCGGCGTTGGCCGAGGGGCTGGCGTGGGGAGCGGCGGCCGTCAGCCTGCCCGGCAGCCGCATGCCATCCCCCGACGACCTGCGGCGCGACGACGTGTCCGTCCACCCCCGACCCGACCTCGTCCGGCCGCTGGTCTCGCCCGGATAACCCGTCCCGTTCCCCCCGAAGGAGTCCTCCCATGACCACCGTGAACTACACCCCGACGGTGTACGGCACCGGAATGAAGGCCCGCATCCAGCGCTTCGGCGGACACCTGGCGGGGATGGTGATGCCCAACATTGCGGCGTTCATCGCCTGGGGTCTCATCACCGCGTTCTTCATCCCGACGGGCTGGATCCCCAACGCGGGGATCGCCAAGCTCGTCGGCCCGATGATCCTGACACTGCTGCCGATCCTGATCGGCTACACCGGCGGCCGGCTCGTGCACGGCCAGCGCGGTGCGGTCGTCGGCGCGGTCGCCACCGTGGGCCTGGTCGTCGGCGCCGACGTACCGATGTTCCTCGGTGCGATGATCATCGGTCCCCTCACGGCGTACCTCCTGAAGCTCTTCGACGGGCTCATCGAGGGAAAGGTGCGGCCCGGGTTCGAGATGCTCGTGGACAACTTCTCCGCCGGCATCATCGGCGGCGGCATGGCGATCGCCGGCCTCAAGGCGATCGGCCCGGTGGTGCGCACCCTCACCAACTGGGCGGGCGACGGCGTCGACTGGCTGATCAGCAACCACCTGCTGCCGCTCGTGTCGGTGTTCGTCGAGCCGGCGAAGGTCCTCTTCCTGAACAACGCGATCAACCACGGCGTGCTCGGCCCGCTCGGTGTCGCGGAGGCGGCCGACAAAGGCAAGTCGATCCTGTTCATGATCGAGACCAACCCCGGGCCGGGCTTCGGGCTGCTCCTGGCGTACCTTCTGTTCGGCCCGCGCTCCCTGCGCCCGACGGTGCCCGCCGCAATGATCATCCAGTTCCTGGGCGGGATCCACGAGCTGTACTTCCCATATGTGCTGATGAAGCCGCGGCTCGTGCTCGCGGTCATCTGCGGTGGTGCGGCCGGCGTCGGTACCTTCATGATCACCGGAGCCGGCCTCGTCGCGACGCCATCGCCCGGGAGCATCTTCGCGTACGCCGCGGAGACGCCGCGGGGCGGCTGGTTCGCCGTGTTCCTAGGGGTGGCGATCGCGGCAGCCGTCTCCTTCGCCGTGGCATCCATGCTGCTCGGATTTGGGCGGCTCGCGTCCGACCAGGAAGAGATCGCGGACGAGGCCGAGGCGGCCGCGCGCGGCGAGCAGGCGGCCGAACCGCCGGTGGCCGGCCAGCGCGAACCGGCCTCGCCGGCCGTGGCTCGTGGCGCGACGACGGAGGCGTGATGAGATGACCAGCATCAACGGCAAGGAAATTCACAAGGTCGTGGTGGCCTGCGACGCGGGCATGGGCAGCAGCGTGATGCTGGCCAGCCAGCTGCGTCGTCAGCTAGTGAAGTTCGATGTGACCGTGGTGCATTCGCCGGTCAACCAGATTCCGGCCGATGCCGACGTGGTGGTCTGCCACACCGGGCTGGCCGAGCGGGCCCGGGTCAGCGCGCCCAAGGCGGTCGTCGTGCCCGTCAGGGTGTTCATCGGTGACCCGGCCGTGGCGAAGGTCGTGGCCGCGGTGAAGGACGGCGGTGTGCTGAATGGCTGAGCAGACGCTCGCGTTGCTCGATCGGCGGGCCATCCGGCTCGCCGAGCGGGCGGCGGACCGCGACGACGCCGTTGGCCGCTGCGGCGACGTGCTCGTCGAGCTCGGTGCCGTGACGCCGGCGTACACGGAGTCAATGCTCGAGCGCGAGCGCTCGGTGTCGACCTACATGGGAGAGGGCGTCGCGATCCCACACGGCACGTTGGCCGGCAAGGATTCGGTGCTTCGCGACGCCCTGGCGGTGCTCAAGTTCCCGGACGGCGTCGACTGGAACGGCAGCCCGGTCACGGTTTGCATCGCCATCGCGGTGCGCGGCGACGGGCACCTCACCCTGCTCGCGGAGCTCGCCGAGGTGCTGCTCGACCCGGACCGGGCCCGGGCACTGCGCGATGCCGACGACCCCGACGAGGTGCTCCGGCTGTTGTCGCCGGCGGCGGACGAGGAGGGCTCATGAGGGTCGTACGGTTCCACGCACCGGGTGACGTTCGCATCGAGGAGGTCGCCGAGCCCGCGCCGAGCCCCGGTGACGTGATGATTCGCGTACGCGCGTGCTCGACCTGCGGGACCGACGTGAAGATCTCGAAGTTCGGGCACCACCACATCGTGCCGCCGCGGGTGATGGGGCACGAGATCGCTGGCGAGATCGTCGAGGTTGGCGGCGAGGTGGCCGGCGACTGGCGCGTCGGCGACCGGGTGCAGGTCATCGCGGCGATCCCGTGCGGCACCTGCGGCGAGTGCCGCCGCGGCCGGATGACGGTCTGTACGCGGCAGGAGTCGATGGGGTACCACTACGACGGTGGCTTCGCGCAGTTCATGGTCGTGCCGGCGAAGGTCCTCGTGGTCGGTGGGCTCAACCGCATCCCGGACGGCCTGAGCTTCGCCGAGGCGTCGGTCGCCGAACCCCTGGCCTGCGTCCTCAATGGACAGGAGCTGGCCCGGGTCGGCGCCGGCGACGACGTGGTCGTCATCGGCTCCGGTCCGATCGGCTGCCTGCACGTGCGCCTGGCCCGCGCCCGCGGAGCCGAGCGGGTGTTTCTCGTCGACATCAACACCGAGCGGCTGAACCTCGCCGCGGGCCTCGTTGCGCCGGACGCCGCCATCGACGGTGGGCACACCGACGCGGTCGACGAGGTCCGCAAGCTGACCGACGGACGCGGTGCGGATGTCATCGTCACCGCGGCTGCGTCCGGGGCGGCCCAGGAGCAGGCCCTGTTGATGGCGGCGCCGCACGCGCGAATCAGCTTCTTCGGTGGGCTCCCGAAGGACAACCCGGTCATTGCCTGCGACTCCAATCTGGTGCACTACCGGGAACTGACCATCGTGGGCGCCAACGGCTCGAGCCCGAACCACAACGCGGAGGCCGTGCGGCTGATAGCCGCGGGCGCCGTGCCGGTCGCTGATCTGATCACCCTGAGACTGCCGCTGGAGCGGGCACTCGAGGCGTTCGACGCGGTGGCCCGCGGCACGGCCATCAAGGTGACCGTCGAGCCCTGACGTAAAGGAGCACCCCAAATCGGAATCCAGGTCTAGCTCCGTCGAGCTCGCCCGGGCCGCTACCAATTCAGGGGGAACCCAGATGCCGTCCCGAACCGTCACCGTCGGCTCTCGGACCGGGCTGCACGCCCGCCCGGCGGCCCTGTTCGTCGCGGCCGCCGCCGCGCAACCGGTCCAGGTCACCATCCGCACGGCCGAGCGCGGCCCGGTCCCGGCGCACAGCATGCTCTCCGTGCTGTCGCTCGGCGCGAAGTGCGGCACCGAGGTCACCATCGCCGCCGAGGGCGCGGGCGCGGACGCCGCGCTCGCCGCGCTCGCCGACCTGCTCGTGCAGGATCTCGACGCGGAGGCGGCCGATGCCTGAGACGCTGCACGGGATCGGGGTCAGCCCGGGCACGGCGGGCGGGCCGGTGGCGCGGATGGCGCCGCCACCGGTGCTGCCGCCGCCGCGCTCGGTCGGGGATCCGGTCGTGGAGGCCGCGCGGGCGGTCGCCGCGCTGGCGACCGTTGCGGAGGATCTCGAGCGCCGGGCCGCCGCCGCGGATGGCGCGGCGGCCGAGATCCTCCGCGCCCAGGCGATGATGGCCGGCGACCCGGTGCTGCGCGACGCCGTCGCCACGCACGTGACCGACGGGCGGGACGCGCCGCACTCGATCGCCGAGGCGCTCGCCGCCCACCGGGAGGCGTTCCTCGCGGCCGGTGGATACCTCGCCGAGCGTGCGGCCGACCTCGATGACCTGCGCGACCGCGCGGTCGCCGTCTGCCTAGGCGCGCCGATGCCCGGTGTGCCGGACCCCGGGCACCCGTTCGTGCTCGTCGCCTGGGACCTGTCGCCCGCCGACACCGCCGGCCTGGACCCGACCTCCGTGCTCGCCATCGTCACCGAGGAGGGCGGGCCAACCAGCCACACCGCGATCCTGGCCAGGGCCGCCGGGCTGCCCGCGATCGTGCGTTGCACGGGCGCCACCGGGCTGGCGGATGGGGTCGTCGTTGGCGTGGACGGCACGCTCGGCGAGCTGGCGGTCGGGATCGACGAGGCGGATGTGCGTGATCTGGCCGAGCGGGACCGGACGCGACGAGCGCGGCTCGCCGCCAGCCGCGGACCCGGGCGCACCGCGGACGGGCATTCGGTGACCCTGCTGGCGAACATCGGCTCGGCGCGGGATCTCGACGGGATCGCCGCGGACGCGGTCGAGGGCGTCGGGCTGTTCCGCACCGAGCTGCTCTATCTCGACCGGCCGAGCGAGCCGAGCCAGGCCGAACAGGTGGCGGCGTACTCCGCGGTGTTCGCCGCGTGTGCGGGGCGCCGCGTGGTCGTCCGCACGCTGGACGCCGGCGCCGACAAGCCGCTGCCGTTCCTCAACCAGGCGACCGAGCCGAACCCCGCGCTCGGCGTGCGCGGGCTGCGGCTCGCGTGGCGGCGACCGGACGTCCTCGATACCCAGCTCGCCGCGATCGCCGAGGCGGCGAAGGCCGGCACCGCCGACGTGTGGGTCATGGCCCCGATGGTCGCCACCGTCGCCGAGGCGGCGGAGTTCGTCGAGCGCTGCCGGGCGGCGGGGCTGCCGACCGCCGGGGTCATGGTCGAGGTGCCGGCCGCGGCGCTGCGGGCGGACGACCTCGCCGGCGCCGTCGACTTCCTGAGCATCGGCACGAACGACCTAAGCCAGTACACGTTCGCGGCCGATCGCCAGGTGGGGGAGCTGGCCGAGCTTCTGGACCCCTGGCAGCCCGCGCTGCTGTCGCTGATCGCGGCGTGCGGCGATGCGGGCCGGCGTACCGGCACGCCGGTCGGGGTATGCGGGGAAGCCGCGGCCGACCCGGAGCTCGCGCCGGTGCTGGTCGGGCTCGGTGTGACCAGCCTGTCCATGGCGCCGCGGGCGGTCGCCGAGGTTCGGCTCGCGCTGTCGGCGCGGACGCTCGACGACTGCCGCCGCCTCGCCGAGCTGGCCCTCGGGGCGGACGACGCGGTGCACGCTCGGGCGTTGGTGCGGGCCGTCGCGACGACGTGATGTCGTGAACGTCCACGTCCGGCCGGGCGTGGGGGACGTCGCGACGGACGTGGATGTCGCGCGCGCTCGGGCGACGGTGCCGGCCGTCGCGACGCTACGACCGTGCCACCAGCGACTGCGCCGGTAGGCCGCGGATCGACGCGTCCAGCACCTGTGCGGTGTGCGCCAGGCCGATCGTGCCCCCGGCGCGGCGTACCGACGAGGCGACCTGCATAAGACAGCCCGGGTTCGCGGTCACGAGGAGGTCCGCGCCGGTCGCGAGCACGTCCCGAGCCTTGCGGTCGCCGAGCTGGCGGGCCGGCTCCGGGTTCAGCACATTCCACACGCCGGCGGAGCCGCAGCAGATCTCCGAGTCGGCTATCTCGCGTAGCACGAGCTCGGGGATGTCGCCGAGCAACCGCCGTGGCTGGGCCCGCACCCCCTGGGCGTGCGCGAGGTGGCAGGCGTCGTGGTACGCCGCGGTCACCGGCAGCGGGTGGCGCGGCGCGACCGGGCCGAGCTCGACGAGCATCTCGGACAGGTCGCGCACCTTCGCGGCGAGCGCCGCGGCCTTGTCCGCGTACGCGGGATCGTCGCGCAGCAGCTCGCCATACTCCTTCATCGAGGAGCCGCAGCCGGCCGCGTTGACGACGAGGTAGTCCACGCCGGCGTCGACAAATGTGTCGATGAGTGCGCGGGCGAACCGCTGTGCCTCGGCTTCGCGTCCATTGTGCACACTTAGCGCGCCGCAACAGCCCTGGCCGCGGGGGAGCACCACCTCGCAGCCCTCCGCGGCCAGCACCCGGGCCGTGGCGGCGTTGACGTCGGGGAAGAACGCGCGCTGCACGCAGCCGGTCAGCATGCCCACGACCGCCCGGCGCGGCCCGGTCGCGGGGATCCGCGCCGGTAGCCGTTCGGGGCGGCCGAGCCGGGGCGCGAGCGACTCGAGCGTGGCCAGCGTGGGTGCGCGCTCTAGCACCCCGGTGCGCCCCACGAGCCGCTGGGCGCCGCTGGCCCGATACGCGCGCAGGGGTCCGCGCAGCAGCCGCAGCCGACGAGGGTACGGGAACAGCCCGAAGATCGCGCCGCGGAGCAGACGCTCGCGCACGGTCCGGCGGTGGAGGCGCTCGACCTGCTGGCGGGTGTCCTCGATGAGTCGGTTGTACTGCACGCCGGACGGGCAGGCGGTCACGCACGCCATGCAGCCGAGGCAGCGGTCGAAATGCACCACCATGGAGTCGGTCATCGGCTCCCCGCCGCGCAGACCCTGCTCCATCAGGTAGACCCGCCCGCGTGGTGAATCCATCTCCTCGCCCCAGAGCACGTAGGTGGGGCAGGTCGGCAGGCAGAAGCCACAGTGGACACAGTCGTCCACGAGGTCGAGCCGTGGTGGGTGGTGGTCGTCGAACGCGGTCACCTCAGATCCCTCCCACGAATCGGCCCGGGGCGAACCGCCCGTCGGGATCGAACTGGTCCTTGACCCGGCGCATCAGCTCCAGCCCGGGCACCGGACCCCACAGGTCGACGCGTTCGCGGACGGCGGGCGGCGCGGTGAGCACGACCGCGTGCCCGCCGGCGTCGTGCGCCGCCGAGCGGAGATCGTCGACAACCGCGGCCACTGTGTTCGCGTCGGTGGCCGCCGGCATACCGGCGTACAGGACGCCGGTGCCCGCCGACCCGCGCAGCGCGAGCGGCGCGCCGTGCCGGGCCCGGGCGGCCAGGCCGGCGGCGAGCAGTGCCGGCACCCGCGACAATGCCGCGGTCAGCTTCAGTCCGGTGTCGCCCTGGCCCCACGGGTACGCCGCCCACCACGCCGGCACGGCCTCGGTCGTGAGCTGTTCGCCGAGTAGCGTCCGGGCCGCCGCGGTTCGCTCCGACACCCCCTGCGGTACGCCCGTGAGGAGCATCGCTAGCTCCAGCCCGCCTTCGGCCGGTGCGTCCACCTCCAGCGCGCCCGGCACGAGCTGTGCGCCGAGCACGGCCGCGACGAGCATGCCCACCTCGTCCGGGCCGTCGACCGGGCGCGTCAGCACCGCGGTGGCGGGCGGCGTCGGGTGCAGGCGGAACGCGCACTCGGTGATGAGCCCGAGCGTGCCGTACGAGCCGGCGATGAGCTTGCACAGGTCGTACCCGGCGACGTTCTTCACGACCTTGCCGCCGGCACGGGCCACGACCCCGTCGGGGCGCACGATCGTGATCCCGATGAGGAGGTCGCGCACCGTGCCGTACGCCATCCGGCGCGGGCCGCTCGTGCCGACCGCGACGGTCCCACCGACGGTCGCCCCCGGGAACGGGGCGTCCAACGCGAGCTGCTGGCCGGCTGTCGCCAGCTTGGTCTGCAGGTCGGACACTGGCGTGCCGGCACGCACGACCACGATGAGGTCACCGGCCGCGTGCTCCACGACGCCGGCGAGCCGGCCGGTGTCGAGCACGAGGTCGAGCTTGCGCGGCGGATGCCCCCAGTCCTCCTTCGTGCCCGCACCGCGTACCACTATGGACAGACCGCGAGCGGCGGCGGCACGGACGACGGCGCCGGCCTGCTCGGTGGAGCTCGGCGCCGCGACGAACCGCGCCGGTACGCCGGCGACGGCGTCCCGGTCGCCCGCCGGGCGGACGGCGTCACCGACCGCGGCGCGCAGCGCGTCGAGCGTGTCCACCGTCAGAACACCTCCGCCACGCCCGCCTCCTGCAGCGGGTGCGCGCCCCGGTGCCGGCCGGGAACCTCTCCACACAGCCGCGGCGTCGGGAAGACCTTGCCCGGGTTGGACAGCCCGTCCGGGTCGAACGCGCAGCGGACGAGCTGCATCGTGTCCAGGTCGTCGTCGGAGAACATGCGCGGCATGTATTTCGCCTTGTCCATGCCGACCCCGTGCTCACCCGTGATCGAGCCGCCGTGCTCGATGCACAGGTCGAGGATCGCGCCGGAGACCTCCTCGGCCCGCTCCGCCTGGCCCTCGACGGCGTCGTCGAAGAGCACGAGCGGGTGCAGGTTGCCGTCACCGGCGTGGAACACGTTCGCCACGCGTACGCCGGTCCGTTCCGACAGCTCCGCGATGCGACGCAGCACCTCGGGCAGGGCGGTGCGCGGGATCACGCCGTCCTGGACGATGTAGTCCGGGCTGATCCTGCCCACCGCCGCGAACGCGGACTTGCGGCCCTTCCAGAACAGTGCGCGTTCCGCGTCATCGCGGGCTATCCGGATCTCGAACGCGCCGTTGTCCCGGCACAACCGCTCCGCGTGCTCGAACTGGGCGTCGACCTCGGACGCGGGGCCGTCCAGCTCGACGATGAGGACCGCACCCGCGCCGTCTGGATATCCACAGTGGACGGCCGCCTCGGCCGCCTCGATGGCGAGCGCGTCCATCATCTCGATGGCGGCCGGCACCACGCCCGCGCCGATGATGGCCGACGTGGCGGCGCCCGCCTCGTCGGTCGATCGGAATCCGGCGAGCAGCGTGCTCACCGCCTCGGGCAGGCGCACCAGGCGTACCGTCACCTCGGTGGCGATGCCCAGCGTCCCCTCGGAGCCGACGAACGCGCCGAGCAGGTCGTAGCCGGGCGGGTCCGGCGCGCGCCCGCCGAGCCGGACCAGGTCGCCGTCCGGCGTCACGACCTGCAGGCCGGTGACGTGGTTGGTGGTGAAGCCGTACTTGAGGCAGTGCGCGCCGCCGGAGTTCTCCGCGACGTTGCCGCCGATCGAGCAGATCTGCTGGCTCGACGGGTCCGGCGCGTAGTAGTAGCCGTGCGGGGTCGCAGCCTTCGTCACCTGCAGGTTGATGACGCCGGGTTCGACGACGGCCCGCTCGTCCGCGGACGCGACCTCGATGATGTGGCGCATCTGCGCGGTCACGATGAGCACTCCGTCGGCGTGCGGCAGGGCCCCGCCCGACAGCCCGGTGCCGGAGCCGCGGGCCACGAACGGCACGCCGGCGTCCGCGCAGGCGGTCACAACGGCGGCGACCTGCTCGGCGGTGTGCGGCAGAGCGACGAGGGCTGGGATCACCTTGTACTGTGCGAGGCCGTCGCACTCGTACGTGCGCAGTTCCTGCCGGTCGGTGATGACCTGCGCCGGGGTCAGCTCGGTGCGCAGGCGCCCGGCGAGCGCGTCGATGCGGGTGGGTGCGTCGGTGGTCATGGCCGCCCTCCCATCACGGCATCCGCTCGTACGCGGGCAGGGTCAGGAAGTCCACGAAGTCGTCCGCGACGGCGACCTCCATGAAGAGCGCCCGCGCGGCGGCGTAATCGGCGGGGTCGCCGCCCAACGCGGCGATCTCCTCGTCCGCGATGCGCTCGACGAGCTCGCGGGTCACCAGGTGACCGGAGTCGTCGAGCGTGACATCGTTGTGCAGCCACTGCCACACCTGCGATCGGGAGATCTCCGCGGTGGCGGCGTCCTCCATCAGGTTGAAGATCGCCACCGCGCCGGTGCCGCGCAGCCACGACGCGAGGTACTGGATGCCGACCGACACCGCGTTGCGCAGGCCCGCCTCGGTGTGTTGGCCGGGGGTATCCCGGACGGCGAGCAGCTGCGCGGCGGTCACCGTGACCTCGTCGCGGGTCTTATCGAGCTGGTTCGGCCGGTCGCCGAGCACGCCGTCGAACACCTCCCGGCAGATCGGCACGAGGTCGGGATGCGCCACCCACGATCCGTCGAAGCCGTCGTTGACCTCCCGGTTCTTGTCGTCGCGCACCTTGGCGAGCGCGACCTCGTTGACCTGCGGGTCGCGGCGGCTGGGGATGAACGCGGCCATCCCGCCAATCGCGTGCGCGCCGCGCTTGTGGCAGGTCCGCACGAGCAGGTCGGTGTACGCCCGCATGAACGGCGCCGTCATCGTGACCGCGTTCCGGTCGGGCAGGAGGAAGTCGCGGCCCCTGGTGCGGAACTTCTTGATGACGCTGAACATAAAGTCCCAACGGCCCGCGTTGAGCCCGGCGGAGTGCTCACGCAGCTCGTAGAGGATCTCCTCCATCTCGAACGCGGCGGGGAACGTCTCGATGAGCACGGTCGCCCGGATGGCGCCGCGTGGCAGGTCCAGCCGCTCCTCGGCGTGCGTGAACACGTCGTTCCACAGCCGGGCCTCGAGGTGGCTCTCCATCTTCGGCAGGTAGAAGTACGGACCCGAGCCGCGGTCGAGCTGGCGGCGCCCGCAGTGGAACACGTAGAGCGCGAAGTCGACCAGGCCGCCGGCGAGCCGTTCGTCGTCGACCAGCAGGTGCTTCTCGGTCAGGTGCCAACCACGTGGCCGGAACACAATCGTGGGCAACTCGCCCTCGGTGAGCGCGTAGCTCTTGCCCTCCGGGGAGCTGAACGTCAGCGTGCGATCGATCGCGTCGCGCACGTTGAGCTGCCCGGAGACGACGTTCTCCCACAGCGGAGTGTTCGCGTCCTCGTGGTCGGCGAGCCAGACCTTCGCGCCGGAGTTGAGCGCATTGATGGTCATTTTCCCGTCGGTCGGCCCCGTGATCTCTACCCGACGGTCAACGAGCCCCGGCGCCGGCTCGGCGACCCGCCACGCGGCCTCGCGCACGTCCTTGGTCTCGTCGAGGAAGTCGAGCGTGCCGCCGTTGGACAGCTCGGCTTGCCGCTCCTCGCGCCGGGCGAGCAGCTCGCGCCGCCGGGCGTCGAAACGTCGGTGCAGGTCGGCCAGGAAGTCCAGCGCCTCCGGGGTGAGGATCTCGTCGAACCGGTCGTGCATCGGTCCGGTCACCTGAATGTTCATGGTGGCGCCTCCCTTTCCCTTTGAACCTAGGCCGTTCCGAGCGGCGGCGAAACCGGCAGGACCTGGATCGTTTCGGTGTGCTCCCGCAGTGCCCGGCCGACCGTGCAATACCGCTCGTGCACGCGCCGGGCCACCGCGACGAACACCTCCGCGGCCTTCTCGTCGCCCGGGGGCAGCTCGACGTCGTACGCCGTGGTGATCGGCCCGAGCTTTGTCGGCGCCACCTTCTCGGCGTCGACCCGGATGGCGAGCCGCACGAGCCGCTGCCCCCGCTTCGCCGTCAACGGCTCGACGGAGACGATCTCGCAGCCGCCGAGCGCGGCGAGCAGGAGCTCGACCGGCGAGAACACACCGTCCTGGTCGGACGAACCGATCGCGACGCGCGCGCCGCGGTCGTTGGTCGCCTCGAAGGCGCCGTCGGTGCGTACCACGTTCACGGTTGCCATGATCGCGATGATACGGCGAGCCGACATTCTCAGCAGTTCGGAGCCCGCGGCCGACCGGATGGCACATTGACGGTCTTCTCACACCCGACCCGCCCGGTCCAGGTGGGCTCCGAACGCCTGCGTGACGGTGCGCCACGCACCGCTCATGTCCCAGCGGGCGGAAGGACCTCACCATGTCAACCACTGCTTCCCGAGGGCGTCGGCGGCGACGCGCCCCGGCCGCGATCGCGGTCGCGGCCGTACTCGCCGGTGCGCTCTACGGATTCGCACCGATCGACGCGGGCGCCTCCAGCCACCGCGAGGCGCCGCTGACCGCCGCCGACCCGGCGGTCGACAACACCGACCTGTACGCCTTCGTCAGCAAGGACCGACCGGGCTACGTCAACTTCGTGGCGAACTGGATCCCGTTCGAGGAGCCCAACGGGGGCCCGAACTTCTACCCGTTCGCCACCGACGCGAGCTACTACGTCAACGTCGACAACAACGGCGACGCCAGGCCTGACGCCCGGTTCCGCTGGACGTTCCGCACCCAGGACCGCCGCGGCACCGACACGTTCCTCTACAACAACGGGCCGGTCACCTCGCTCGACGACGAGAACCTGCTGGTCCGGCAGACGTACACGCTGGAGTCGTCGTTCAACGGTGCCCCGTTCAAGACCCGCATCTCCGGGGCCCCGGTCGCTCCGTCGCGGACCGGCCCGGCGTCCATGCCGGACTACGGCAAGCTGCGCGGCCAGGCGGTGGTCCAGCTGCCGGGCGGCTGGAAGATCTTCGCAGGCCAGGCCGACGACCCGTTCTTCCTCGATCTGCGCGTCTTCGACCTGCTCTACGGGGGCGATCTGAGCGAGACCGGCCAGGACACGCTCGCCGGTTACAACGTCAACACGATCGTGCTGCAGGTGCCGTTCAAGGACGTGGCGCTCGGCGCTGACGCGGCGCGCAACCCGGTCATCGGCGTGTGGACGACCACGGACCGGCCGCGGGTGCGGATCACCGGCGGCGACTCGTACGGCGGACAGGTCCAGGTGTCCCGGCTCGGCAACCCGCTCGTCAACGAGGTCGTGGTGCCGAACGGGCTGAAGGACGCGTTCAACGCGTCGTCGCCCGACCGCGACGCGAAGAACCCCACGCTGGTCAGGCGGGTCACCGAGCCCGAAGTGCCGAAGCTGATCCAGGCAATCTACGGCATCCCGGCGCCCGCCACGCCGCGCAACGACCTGGCCGAGATCTTCCTGACCGGCATCACCACCAAGGCGGGTGGACCGATCAAGGCGGACCTCAACTCGCAACTGAACAACGCCGACGTGTCGGCGTCCGGGTTCGTCCCGTCCGAGCAGCTCCGGCTCAACCTGGGCGTGCCCGTTGCCGGACAGCCCGACCGCCTCGGCGTGCTCGGCGGCGACCTGCAGGGCTTCCCGAACGGTCGACGGCTCACCGACGACGTCGTGGACATCGAGCTGCAGGCACTCGTGGGTGCGGCCCAGACCGGCAAGCTGGTCGACGCGCTCGCCGCGGGGGACAAGGTCGACGCGAACGACCAGGCCTTCGGCGCGGCGTTCCCGTATGTCGCGCTGCCCAACGGCGTCGGCGTGAACACCGCCGGCTCGGGCTCCGCGGCCGGCTCGGCGCCGTCCACATCGGAGAAGCCGTCGGCGGAGGCGCCGGCCCCGTCGCTGACACCGGCGGGGTACGCCGGGAACGCCGACTCCGGCCAGGTGCCGATGGCGGTGGCGGTCTCCGCGGTTGGTACCGCCGGCGTGCTCGCGCTCGCGCTGCTGTTCCTCATCGGTTGGTGGCGTCGGCGGAGCCGTCCGGCACCGATCACACCCGGCTCCACCGACCAAACACTCCAGTTGTAGGTCATCCGGGCGCGCCGCGCGGTCTGCGCGGCGCGCCCGACCAGACCCGGGAGGGACCATGCGACGACACCGGATGGTGCGGGCGACGATCGTGATCGTGGTCGTCGCGGCCGCGATCCTCTCGATCGGAGCGGCGTTCGGCCGGCAGTCCGGCCCGCCGCGCCAGGTCGCCGAGCGGGCGGCGTCGGGTCCGGCCGCCAGCGCGGACCCGATCGTGCGCGCCCAGGAGCGGCTCCGGCTCGTGCCCCGCGACTGGCGTACCTGGGCGGGACTGGCCGTGGCGTACCTGGAACGCGGCCGGACCACCGCGGACCCTGGCTACTACCCGAAGGCCCACGAGGCGGTACGCCGATCCCTCGCTCTCCGGCCCGACGGCAACGCCGACGCGTTGGTCGCCCGCGGGGCGCTCGCCAACGCACGGCACGACTTCGCGGCGGCGCGCCGGGACGCGCTCGCGGCGATCCGGCTCAACGCGTACGGGGCCGACGCGTACGCCGTGCTGGCCGACGCGGAAACCCAGCTCGGCCGCCCGACCGAGGCGACCGCCGCGGTCCAGCGCCTGCTCGACCTGCGGCCGGGCCTGTCCGCGTACGCTCGCGGCTCCTACGATCTTGAGCAGCGCGGTGCCCTCGCGGCCGCGACCGGCCTGATGCGGCGGGCGCTGGACGCGGCCATGAGCCCCGCCGACATCGCGTTCTGCCGCGGCCAGCTCGGCGACCTCGAGTGGCTGGCCGGGGACCTGTCTGGCGCGGCGGAGCAGTACGCCGCGGGCCTCGGCGCCGATCCGCGGGCCGTGTCGCTGCTGCGCGGGCGGGCCCGGGTCGCCGCCGCGTCCGGGCTACTGGACGCGGCCATCGCCAACTACGCCGACGTGACCCGACGCTCGCCCACCGTGGGCTATCTGCTGGAGTACGCCAGGGTGCTGCGCGCCGCCGGCCGCACCGGTGGGGCCGCCGGGCAGCTGGCGCTGGCGAACGACGCGCAGCGCCTGTTCGTGGCGAACGGCGGTGTGGACGGGCTGACCGCGGCCGAGCTCGCGATCGAGGCGGGCCGCCCGTCCGACGCGGTCACCGCGGCCCGGGCGGAGTGGGCGCGACGCCGGCACGCCGACGTGGCCGACACCCTGGGCTGGGCACTGCACCTGGCGGGACGCGACGCCGAGGCGCTGCGGTACGCCCGACTGGCGGGCGCCCGCGGAGCGTTGTCGGCGACGTACGCGTACCACCTGGGCATGATCGAGCTGTCGCTCGGTCAGCGCCGCGCGGCCCGTGCGAATCTCGACCGCGCGCTCGGCCGCAACCCGGCGTTCTCGCCGATCGACGCGCCGATCGCGCGCAAGGCTCTGGCCGGCCTCGGGGGTGCGCGATGAGGCGGCGCCTGCTCGTGGTGCTGGGCGTGGCCGTGCTCGGCGTGCTGGCGGCGCCGGCGCACCCCGCGCACGCGCACCCGCTGGGCAACTTCTCGATTAACCAGTACCACGGCTTCACGATCCGGCCCGACGCGGTGACCGCGACCGTCGTGGTCGACCGCGCGGAGATCCCCACCCGGCAGCGGAGGACCATCGGCTGCGTCGAGGTTGCGGCCGCGCTCGACGCGACCGTCGACCGGGTCCGTCTGCGGTGGACGATCGAGGCCGAGGACCTGACGTTCCATCCCGGAGCGGCGGAGCTGCCCATCAGCCGGCTCAGCTGCACGCTGCGAGCGGTCACCCGGCCGCTCGGGACCGGGGCGGTCCGTCCGTTCGTGGTCGCCAACGGGTACGCCGCCGGCCAGGTCGGTTGGCACGAGATGACGGCGGTCGGCGACGGCGTACGCCTAGTCGACAGCCCGCTGCCCACCCGCAGCGTCAGCGACGAGTTGCGGGCGTACCCGGCGGACCCGCTCGCCTCGCCGCTCGACGTGCGGGACGCGTCGCTGCGGTTCACGATCGGCGGCTCCACCGACGCCGCCGCCGGGCGCGCCGTCGGGACGAATGGGCGCGCGGCTCCGGCGGGCGGGGCGATCGGGCGCCTGGTCACCTCCGCCGACCGCAGGCTGGCGGACCTCGCGGGGGCGGGCCGGCTCACCCCGACCGTGGGTCTGCTCGCCGTGCTGCTGGCGTTCGCGCTCGGTGCGGGGCACGCGGCGCTGCCCGGCCACGGCAAGACCGCGCTGGCCGCGTACGCGGCCGCGCGCGGTGGGCGGCGGCGGGAGGCGGTCGCGCTCCTGGCCACGGTGACCGTCACCCACACCGGTGGCGTGCTGGCCGTCGGCGCCCTGTTCAGCACGACTGCGGCGTTCGCGGGGGAGCGGCTGCTGGCGTGGTTGGGCATCGTCAGCGGCGCGGTCGTCGTCGCCGTCGGCGCGGGCATGCTCGCCGCGGTCCGACGCGGCCGCCCGCACACGCACCGCCACGGGCACTCGCACGTGCATGTCCATGACCACCGACCGGGCGGCCGGCTCGGCCTGTTCGGCATCGGCATGGCCGGCGGACTCGTGCCCAGCCCGTCCGCGCTGGTCGTGCTGCTCGGCGCCGTCGGCCTGGGGCGGACCGCGTTCGGCGTGCTGTTGGTTGTCGCGTACGGCGTCGGCATGGCGGCGACGCTGACGGCGGCCGGTTTCGCGCTCGTCGGTATCCAACGGTGGGCGGCCCGCCGCGCCGCGCACTGGCGTGCCGACGGGGTGCGCCGAGTGCTGCGCCGGCTGCCGTCGGCCGGCACCGCGACCGCGTCGCTCGTCATGGTCGTCGGTGCCGGTCTCGCGCTTCGCGCGGTCGCCGCGCTCTCGTGACTCCGGTTCAGTTCTGCACCGCGCGCCGCAGCCCGGCCAGGGACTCGCGCAGCAGCGCCGACCTCCCGTCCGCCGCGGCGTAGTCGGAGAGCGTGGCACAGAGGTCCAGCGCCAGCACCCTGGCGCGCGCCTCGCGGTCGGCGTCGACCGGCCCGTACGCGGACAGCAGCGCCGAGCGGGCCGCACCGACGAACGCGGCGTACGCCAGGGACAGGTCCACCGCCGGGTCCGCCAGGCACAGGTCTCCCCAGTCGATGACGCCGGCGGCCTCGCCGTCGCCGGAGACGAGCAGGTGCCGCGCGTGCAGGTCGCCGTGCACCACGACGGCCCCGGTCGACGGCCCGATCCGCTCGGCGTCGGCGAGTAGGCGGTCGACCGCCGGATCGGGTCGCCACAGGCCGCATTGCTCGAGCCGGGCCAGCCGCGTCCGCGCCTTCGGCACCCGTACGCCCGGATCGGCGCGGCGCATCGGGTCCCGCGGCAGCTCGCCACCCACCTCGGCCGCCAGCGCCGGCTCGTGCAGGGCACGGAGGAACCCACCGAGCGCGGCACCCGCCCGCGCCCGGTCGGCGTCGGGCAGGTCCGCGTCTGCGAGTTCCCGGCCGGTGATCAGCCGGGCGCCGAAGAACGGCCAGGGATATTCGGGTGTCGGGTCACCAACGAGCTCGGGCGCGGGGATCGGCAGCGGCAGCCGCCTCGCGAGCCGGGGCAGCACGGCGAGCTCGCGGCGTACGCCGGGCAGCGCGACCGCCCGCCGCGGGAAGCGGAAGACCCAGTTGCGCGCGATGAGGTACACGGTGTTGTCCCAGCCGGTGGCGAGCGGCTCGATCGGGGTGCCGCGGAGGGCCGGGAACTGCCGATGGATCAGGTCCGCCGCGGCGTCCGGCGTGATCTCATGCTCGGCCACCCACTCGGGCGCCCGCCCGACCGGCGCCGGTGTCGCGCCGCTGCTCATCATCCGGTGCCGCCCTCCCGCCGCTGTCACCATCACCGAGCGTGACCTAGCCTGCTCCAACACGTTCGCGACAGTCCACACCCACGGCGATCTGCTCCAGACCGTCACGGATGTGGAATGTCAGCAACTATCCATGAGGCGACGGGTGGCCCGTGCGGGAAGGGCTCAACGCAATGCCACCCGCAGACCAGGTTGGGCGGGGATGACAGGGCAACCGGCGGCCGCGTCGGCCTCGTTGAGCAATCGAGCATGGTCCTGCCACGGGCGCACGTGGGTTAGGATCAA
This sequence comes from Micromonosporaceae bacterium, assembly GCA_036506495.1. Classification (GTDB taxonomy): domain Bacteria; phylum Actinomycetota; class Actinomycetes; order Mycobacteriales; family Micromonosporaceae; genus DASXRC01. Next base: position 81,732 of record DASXRQ010000232.1, read on the forward strand.
CAGCTTCGCGCCGGATGGGCCGCGAGCCGTCCGGCGTCGCCGGCCGTCAGGTGCCCGGGAGCGGGCCGTCGACATCGTGGCCCGACGCGGCAACGGCCCCGACGCACCGGCACGCAGGGCGGCTCGGACCGGTCCTAGGCCCCGCCCCCGGACCGGTCCGCGCCCACGCGCCCAGCCGCGCCGACTCGCTGCGCGAGGGCGACGCAGACGAATGGTATTCCGGAACGGGTCGCGACGGCGCTACTTACTCATATATACGAAATAACCAGATAAGCCTCTGCTCAGCGCATAGCCTCGCTGTGGTGACGAGGGAGCTGCCGAGGCGTACCCTCCGTTCGCTCGTCGTGCTCGCGGTCGTCGCCGGATCCGGGTGCGCGAGCTCGGCGGCGCCGAAGTCCGCGCCGTCGGATGCGGGGCCCGCGCGTGGGGCCGCGAGCGCGCCGGCGGCCCGGCCGGCCATGGAGCTGCTCGCCGGCATGCCGCCGTACCCGTCGCGTCAGAACGTGTACGCCGCCGCCGGCCCCGGCATGCTCAGCCCGAAGGTGCGCGACCACTTGCCCCTGGTCTACGTCCCGAACACCAACAGCGACGACGTGTACGTCATCAACCCCGCGACGTTCAAGGTTGTCGACCGCTTCTACGGTGGGCCGGAGCCGCAGCACGTCGTGCCGTCGTACGACATGTCCACGCTCTACGTGACCTCGAGCCGGGTGCCGGGCGGCTCGGTGCTGCCGATCAACCCACACACCGGCCGACCTGGCAAGATCATCAAGGTCCAGGATGTGTACAACCTGTACTTCACGCCGGACGGCAAGTACGCGATCGTGGTCGCGGAGTACTACCGCAGGCTGGACTTCTACGACCCGAGGACGTGGCAGCGCAAGAAGAGCGCCAAGTTCCCCGGGTGCGCGGGCATCAACCACATGGACTTCACGGTCGACGGCAAGACCGCGCTGGTCAGCTGCGAGTTCGCCAACCGGATGATCGCCGTCGACGTGGCCACCGGCCGGATGCTGCGCGAGCTCAAGCTCGACGTCGTGCCTGACGGCATGCCGCAGGACACCCGGCTCGTCCCGGACGGCACGGCCTTCCTGGTCGCCGACATGCACGCCAACGGCGTGTACGTCTTCGACGGCGCGGCCACCAGACGCATCGGCTTCATCCGGACCGGCGTGCGCGCCCACGGCATCTACTTCAGCCGCGACGGCCGGCGCGCCTTCGTCTCCAACCGGGACGAGGGGTCGGTATCCGTGCTGGACATGGCGACCCGCAAGCCGGCCGCGAAGTGGCGGATCCCCGGCGGCGGGAGCCCGGACATGGGCGGGGTCTCGGCCGACGGCAAGGTGCTGTGGCTGACCGGGCGCTACGACAACGAGGTGTACGCCTTCCGGATCTCCGACGGGTTCCTGCTGGCCCGGATCAAGGTCGGCTCGGGGCCGCACGGCCTGACCGTGTGGCCACAGCCCGGGCGCTACTCGCTCGGCCACACGGGCAACATCCGCTGACGGGCACGCGGCGCAAAATCGTGGCCAACCTCTTCGCCGGTTGGCCCGGCATAACCGTCCTAAATGGCCTATATCTGATATGTGACGAACGCGCCCGGCTCGACCATGACCCGCCTTGTCCCCCTCGTACGCGCCGGCCTGATCGCCGGGGTCGCCTCCGCCGCCGTGGCGTACCCGATCGCCGCTGTGAGCGGCCTCGGCGCGAAGGCCGGGGCCGACATGATCAATTCGATGCCGAGCGGGCTGACCGGCGTGCCGCAGGCGCAGACGACCTACGTCTACGCCTCGGACAACAAGACGCTGCTGACCATGTTCTACGAGGAGCACCGCAAGTACACGCCGATCTCGCAGATGTCGCCCTACATTCAGCAGGCGGTCGTGGCGTCCGAGGACGCCCGCTTCTTCGAGCACCACGGCGTCGACATCAAGGGCGTTGCCCGCGCGTTCGTCGCCAACCAGCAGGCCGGCGGCGTCTCCCAGGGCGCGTCAACGCTGACCATGCAGTACGTGCGCATCGCCCTGCGCGACGGGGCGCAGACCCCGGCCGAGGCGATCGAGGCGACCGAGCAGACCAACCGCCGCAAGATCCGGGAGATGCGGCTGGCCGCCGAGCTGGAGAAGCAGCTGTCGAAGACGCAGATCCTGGAGCGGTACCTCAACGCCGCGTACTTCGGCCACCGCGCGTACGGCATCTTCGCCGCGGCACAGATCTTCTTCTCCAAGTCACCCGAGAACCTCACGCTCGGCGAGGCCGCTACGCTGGCCGGCCTGGTACAGGCGCCCTCGGCGTACGACCCGGCCGGCACGGACAAGGGGCCGGCCACCGAGCGGCGCAACTACGTCATCGAACGGATGGTCGGCCTCGACTACATCTCGCCCGTGGTTGCGGCCGAGGCAATCAAGCAACCCATCCGGCTCAAGCTGACCACTCCGCCGAACGACTGCATCTCGGTGCCGCGCCGGCTCAACGGCTGGGGCTACTTCTGCGACTTTCTCAAGAACTGGTGGATGTCCCAGCCCGCGTTCGGCAACAGCGCCGGTGAGCGGGAGGACAGGCTGCGCCGCGGCGGCTACCGGATCGTGACGTCGCTCGACCCGAAGATCCAGCGTGCGGCGCAGCGCCATGTGCTGCACAACCTGGCGTACCGGCATGCGTTCGCGAACGGTGCGGTGTTTGTCGAGCCGGGCACCGGGCTGGTCAAGGCGATGGCGGTCAACCGCGTCTACTCGCTGGACCAGCGCGGGAACGGGCCGCGAACCGACCGGCGCAGTGTCGTCCGCGGCACCTATCCGAACACCGTCAATCCCCTGCTCGGCGGCGGCGACCTGCCCGGCTACCAGGCCGGCTCCACGTTCAAGATGTTTACGCTGCTCGCCGCGCTGGACGCCGGGTTCAAGATGCACAAGTCCTTCTTCGCGCCGCGGCGCCTGGTCTCGCACTACCTCGCGGGGGCCGGCGAACCCGGCAGCTGCGGTGGCCGGTGGTGTCCGCAGAACGCGAGTGGCTCGATGACCGGCCGGCAGAACATGTGGACCGGGTTCGGCAAGTCGGTCAACACCTACTTCGTCCAGCTCGAGCAGGCGGTCGGTGCCGAACGCGCGGTGCGCATGGCCGAGCGCCTCGGACTGCGCTGGCGTACCGACGTCGACCAGATGATGGCCGCGCACGGCCGGGCCCACACCTGGGGCGCGTTCACGCTCGGCGTCGCCGACACCACGCCGCTGGAGATGGCCAGCGCGTACGCCACGGTCGCCGCCGACGGCCGCTACTGCCAGCCGCTGCCGGTGCTGTCCCTCACCGGCCCGGACGGCAAGCCGGCCATGTATACGCCGGCCGGCGCCAGCGCGCCGGTCGAGGTCGCCAGGCCGCGCTGCACCCAGGCCGTGTCCAAGGCGGCCGCGCGGGCCGCCGTGGACGCCGCCCGCTGCGTGACCGGGTACGGCGCGGCCCGCGGGTCGTGTGGCGGCTGGTCGACCGGCGCCGCGGCGTACCCGATGGTCGGCAGGCCGTTCGCCGGCAAGACCGGCACGACCGACAACACCCGCGCCGCGTGGTTCATTGGTTTTACGCCGGAGCTGGCCGGGGCGAGCTTTGTCGCCGACCCGGACAACCCGTTCCACGCGGTCGGCGACGGGTACTACAACGACCCGATCGAGGTGGTGGCGCTGACCATCCGCGACGCACTCGCCGGCAAGCCGGTCCGGCACTTCACGCCGCCTCCCGCCTCCATCCTGTGATCGCCGTCGATCGGTTACGTCTGATGGCGGATGTCTCGGCCCGGTGCCCCAGCGAAGGATGTGGATCGTCCGGTCGCGTCAACTGGACTGGCTCCGATCTCTCGTTACCAGTCGCGACCGGGTGCCCCTCGCCCATCGGTCCCCTTCCTGGGCGTAGCGGGTGTGCGGATCGGCGAGTGGCCCGTCTCCGTCGCTCGCCGATCCGTCGGCGGTCGGGTCGTTGCGCGCTCAGGCCGCCAACGTCTCCAGTGCGGCGATCGCCGAGCCGCGGGCGCCGGCCATGTCGAGGTCGGGGACGAGCGCGAAGGTAGCCACGTTGGCCTGCTCGTCACGCAGCGCGGTGTGCTTGTGCACCGTCTCGAGGAACCACTCCCGGAACTGCGGTTGGGTCTCGACGACACCGCCGCCGAGGAAATACGTGTGCGGGTCGGTCATGTTCGCCGCGATGGTGAACAGCCGGCCGAGCGCCATCGCCTGCTGTTCGAAGATGCGCAGCGCCAGCGGGTCGCCCCGCTCGCCGTACTCCCGGATGAGCTTGGCCGCGGCGCCGGGGGACTCGGCGCGGTGCAGGTCGTGGTCGGGGAACTTCGTCAGCCAGTACGGCAGCAGGTTCAGCTCGATACCGGTGAGCGACGCGACGCTCTCCGCGTCGCCATCGAAGCCACAGTTGCAGTGCGGCAACGGCTGCCCGTCGTCGAGCAGGCCCTGCATGGGCAGGTGCACGTGGCCGAGCTCGCCGGCCATGCCGGCCGCGCCCTTGACGACCTTCCCGGATTCGATGACGCCGCCGCCGAGCCCGGTGCCGACGATCGCCGCGACCGAGGAACGCTCCGGCGCCAACGGTCCGAAGTGGACGAAGTGGGCGTACAGCGCGGCCGCGTTGCCGTCATTGTTGTAGACGACGGGCAGCCCGAGCCGATCCTGCAGCGCGGCGCGCACGTCGAAGCCGCGCCACAGCGGGTGCGCGAAGTTCGTCGAGCCCTTCGAGGAGATGACCCCGTCCCCGCTCGCGGGACCGGGCGTGTCCAGCCCGACGCCCAGCACCGCCGACCGCGGCGTCGCGGTCAGCTCGAGGATCGCGTCGATCGAGTGCACGAGTGCCTCGACCGCCACCTCGGGGCCTTCGCGCACACGGCTCGGCGTCTCGACGAGCCGGTCCACGAGGAAGCGCCCGGACGTGTCGAGCACGGTCGCGTTGTTCGTGTTTCCGCCATTGTCCAGACCGACGACTACCGAGGCCACACGGCCACCCTAGCGGCGCCCGCCCGAGTGCGGCAGGCTGCGTCCGGCCGGGCCGCCCACGTCGCGGCCCCGACGCTGTTGTCGACCCGTACCCGTAGCCGCCTCGCCCCGTGGCGGCCAGTGTCCGGGCACGGAATCACGGGCGGCTTCGGCGGCGCCGGGATTGCGGCTGCACGGCAAGCATCGGCGCGGCCCGTACAGACCCGTAACCGCCCGGGCCCATGTGGCGACGTGTGCGACCCGCCGGGCGGGAGCGGGACCTAGTCGTCCTTGCCGAAGGTCGCGCGCACGACGAAGACAATGAGCGCGATCAACAGGATCAGCAGTACGCCGCCGCCTATCACCATGGGGCGCATGGTACCCGCAAGATCTTCCGGCCGTTGGCTGGGAGAAAGGCCGCCCGGAGGGGAGCTGCCGCTCCCGCTCATTCACAGCGACAGGCCCATGATCGACGGGGAGCGCACCGCTAGCGCGTGCGCATACGATCGCGTCGATGCGCGATGCTCGACCCGGCGACGCAGCCCACCGCCTGTCCTGGCGGCAGGCCGTGGCGTGGCGGATGGCGAAGCATCGCCTTGTCGAACGGGCCGCGCCGGCCGAACTCGTCCGCATCGTCGGCGACCTCTGCGGCCTGCACGCCCAGGTGACCTCCTCGGCCGAGCTCGGCCTGTGGGCCCGCACCGACGGCCTCGGCCGCGACGCTGTCCGGGCCGCCCTGTGGACGGATCGGACGCTCGTCAAGCTCTGGGCGGCACGGGGCACGCTGTATCTGCTGCCCGCGGATGAGCTGGGCATGTGGCTGTCCGCACTCGGCACGCTCACGAAGTTCGGCAACGCCGGGCATCCCGAGATCGACAAGCTCTCGTCCGCGGTCGGCCGGGCGCTCGACGGTCGTGTCCTCACGCGCGAGGAACTGGCGGTCGCGGTCGGGCAGGTCAGCGGTTCGCCGGTGTTCGCCGAGTGGGTCCGGGTCAGCTGGGGGTCGTACCTCAAGGCGGCATCGTTCCGGGGCCTGATCTGCTTCGCGCCGAACCGGGGGACGGAGGTGCGGTTTACGGCCCCGGCGACGTGGGTCCGCGGCGGGATCGAAAGGCCGGAGCCGATGGAGGCGCTCCGGGCCGTCACTCGTCGCTTCCTGGCCGCCTACGCCCCGGCCACGGTCGAGGACCTGACGCGGTGGTGGCTCGGACCGCCCATGCCGCGCAGGGGTGCGCAGATGCTGGGTACGGTCGGCGACGAGGCCGTCGAAGTTGATGTCGAGGGTCACCGCGCCTGGGTGCTCGCGCGGGACCTCGAGGACATGCTCTCAGCCTCCTCGCCCGATGTGGCCCGCCTGCTTCCCGCGTTCGACCCGTGGGTGATCGGGGCCGCTCGCCCCCCCGCTGCTCGAGCCGCAACACCTGTCGCGCGTGTACCGGCCCCAGGGCTGGGTCTCTCCCGCGCTGCTCGCGAACGGTCGGATCGTGGGTACCTGGAGGCATGTACGCCGGGGCCGGCGGCTCACACTCGAGATCGAACCGTTCGGCAGGCCGCCGGCGCGGGCCCGCGCTCAACTCGAGGCCGAGGCGGAGCGGCTCGCCGAGTTCCTCGACTGTGGACTGTCGCACGCCCCCTTCCCCCGGTCGATCTAGGGCGAATTCTGATGGTTGGAGATCAACTAATCAGAATTCGCCCTAGATCGACCCGGTTGGGTGGTGGTGGTGGTGGTCGCTGCGGCCAGCCACGCCGGAACGTCGGACTTGTGGTACGGGCGCTCGGCGGGCTCGATGTTGGCGAGGAAGTGTGCGTAGACCGCCGCGTTGCGCAGCGCCGCGACCGGCCGGAGCAGGTCGACCGCGGCACGCGGGTCGCTGCCGGGCACGGCGGTCCGCCACCGGGCCGCCCACGCCTCGAGGAGGCCGTCGGCATCGTCCCGGTCGACGCCCTCGGTCAGCCGCAGGATGTCGAACCCGGGGTGACCGACGAACGAGTCGCCCCAGTCGATGAGCACCCGGCGGTCGGCATCACCGCGCACGTTGCCCGGGTGCAGGTCGCCGTGGACGAGGGTGTCGGGCAGGCCCGCGGTCGCCACCGCCGCCAGCCGCTCGTCGAGGCCGTCCACCAGGGCGCCCAGCCGCGGATCACCGCCGCCGTAATCGGCAACCACCGCGGCGAGCGTCGCCGCGAGCGGTGTCGTACGCCGGTCCGGCACGCCGTCGCCGACCAGCGCGTCGACGCGTTCGGCGGCGGCCAGCTGGACGCGGTGCATGTCCCGCGCGATCGCGTGGCGGACCTCGACACCCGCGCCGTACAGGTCCGCGCCCGGGACGTGGGCGAGCAACATCCGGCCGTCGTCGGCGGCGATCAGCGGCGGGACCGACGCGGCGAGGCCCGCACCGGGCGGCCGCCTCGCCACCCAGCCCAGCACGGTCGCCTCGTGGGCGAAGAACATCGGCACCTGCTTGAGCCAGATGGTCCCGGACGCGGTGTCCAGCCGCCAGATCGCGGACAGGTTCCACGTTCGGACCTGAACGGCGGCGAGGATCTGGCCGCGGCCCGCCCGATCCAGGGCGTGCTCGGCCCAGGCCAGGGTCGCCCACGGTCCACCGGCCTCCGCGTACGGGGCCCGGCGCGGGTGTGGGGTGAGGTCGACGTCTACCTGCGCGGCGTACCGTCGCGGCACCGCACGGGTCTGTGCGAGGTAACTGACCGCGCCACCGTGCGGTGCCGGGCGGTCCGCGTGCAGCAGGCGCAGGACGGTGACCTCGACGCCGAAGCGCTCGCGGGCGCCGGCGACGACGTCGGTGACCTCCTGCCAGTACGGCAGCTCGACCGGAAACGGCGGCAGCACGCCGCGCGGCGTACCGCCCGCGTCGATGAGCACCAGCGTGACGAGCCGGGACACTGCGCGCGACCGCGGCGTCAGCCGGCCAGCTCGGCCACGCCGGCGAGCAGGCGATCGACGTCGGGACGGTCGTTGTAGTGAACGAGGCCGGCCCGCACCGCGCCGCCCGAGTCGCGAATGCCGAGCGCGCCCGTCAGCTCCCAGGCGTAGTTGTGGCCGTTCCACACGTTCACGCCACGCGAGGCCAGGTGCTCGGCGACCGCACGCGGGCTGTGGCCGGCGACCGTGAAGTACGCCGTCGCCGTCCGCCGCGCCGCCTTGCCGTACAGCGTGACGTGCCGCATCGCCGCGAGCCCGCTCAGCATCTCCGCGAACAGCTCCTGCTCGTACGCCTCGGCCGCGGCCAGCGACCCGAGCAGCCGCTCGCGCCGGGTGGGTCCCGCCGCTGCGGGGTGGAGCGCGGCCAGGTGATCGACCGCCGCGGCGACGCCCGCGAGGTCCGCGAGGGGGGCGGTGCCGGTCTCGAACCGGTCCGGCACCGTCGCCGGCGCCGACGCGAGCCGGTCCGACTCCAGCGTCTCCAGGAGCGCCGGCGACGCAACGACCGCGCCGATGTGCGGCCCGCTCCATTTGTACGCGCTGGTCGCGTAGAAGTCGGCGCCCAGCGCCGCCATGTCCACCGGACCGTGTGCCGTCGCGTGGACGCCGTCCACGTACATGAGCGCCCCGGCCGCGTGCGCGGTGGCCGCGATCGCGGCGACGTCCGGCCGGGTGCCGAGGATGTTGCTCGCCGCCGTGACCGCGACCAGCCGGGTGCGCTCGGACACCAGCTCCGCGTACTGGCTCGCCGGGAGTTCGCCGGTGGCCAGGTCGACCTCGGCCCACCGGACGGTGACCCCGGCCCGCCGGGCCACCTGCAGCCACGGCCGGACATTGGCGTCGTGGTCGAGCCGGGAGACCACCACGTCGTCGCCGGGCGCCCACCGCGCGGCCAGTGCGTACGCCAGCCGATACGTCAGCGTCGTCATGTTCGGGCCCAGGATCACTCCGCCCGGGTCGCCACCGACGAGATCCGCGACCGCCCGCCGGCACTCCGCGACGATCGCGTCCGCCCGGTGGCTCGCCGGGAACGCGCCGCCGACGTTGCCGAGTCCGGCCCGGTACGCCGCCGCGATCGCGTCGATCACGGCGTGCGGCACCTGGGTGCCGGCCGCGCCGTCGAGGTACGCGTACCCGTCGGCCAGCGCGGGATAGGCGGCCCGCACCGCCTTCGCGTCGAAGCTTATGTCGTGGGTCACGGCCCCAGCATGCCGCACGCCCGGCCGGCGGCTACGGCGCCGTCAGGCGCGCCAGGGCCCCGACGGTGTTCCAGTTGCGGGCCGTGCCGGCCACGCCGAGCCGGTTCCAGACTGCCGGAGTCAGCTTGCTGCGGCCCTGACCCCGCGCGTACCGCACGTACGCCGCGCGGTCGCCGAACTCGATCTCGTCCGGCGCGTACGCCGCCGGGTTCATCCGGGCGACGGCGGCCGGTGTCGGGTCGGCGGTCAGGAAGACCACGTGCAGGAACTTGGGTTCGGCCAGCGCGGCCGGGAACGGGTTGGCGCCGATCACGGCCTCCAGCTCGGCGTGCGTGCGGACGAGCACACGCGTGTCGACGCCCAGCTCGGATGCCAGGGCCTTCTCGATCCGACGTTCCAACGCGTCCGGCTTCGCCTTATCGGCGCTGATCACCGCGTTGCCGCTCTGCAGGTACGTCGACACGTCGGCGTACCCCAGCGACTCGAGCACCCGCCGCACGTCGGCCATCGCGACCTTCCGGTTGCCCGCGACGTTCACGCCGCGCAGCAGCACCGCGTACCTCATCCTGGACACCATGGCACCCGACGATAACCCGGCCGTCTCGGCGGGGGAGGCGGCGGATGCGGCCGCGGGCCGGCTCGGCCTGCGCATCGTCGACCTGACGACCGTCGCCGAGCAGAAGGCCGCGGCCGACCTGTTCTGCCGGATCTGGCGGGCCGCCTCACCGGACCAACTGATCAATGCCTCGATGATGCGGGCCCTCGCGCACTCCGGCAACTACGTCGTCGGGGCGTACCGGGGCGGACGCCTGCTCGGTGCCGCCGTGGCGTTCCTCGGCCACGATCACCTGCATTCGCACATCACCGGCGTCGATCCCGCGGGCCAGAGCGCTGGCGTCGGATACGCCATCAAGCTGCACCAGCGCGCCTGGACCCTGCGACGCGGCATCCCCGAGGTGCGCTGGACATTCGATCCGCTGGTACGCCGCAACGCGTACTTCAACCTGCACAAGCTCGGCGCGCGCGCCGCGGCGTACCTGCCGGACTTCTACGGCGAGATGGACGACGGCATCAACACCGGTGACGCGACCGACCGGCTCTACATTCGGTGGGAGCTCGCCTCCCCGGCGGTCGCCGCCGCGGTGCGCGGTCAGGCACCCGACCGCCGGCCGACCGCGGCCGTGCTGCTCGACCGGTCCGCGGCCGAGGCGCCCGTCGAGCCGGCCGCGCCGCCCGCACTCGACGGGGAGGCGGTGCTCGTCGCCGTGCCGTCGGACGTGGAGGCGCTCCGGCGGCGCGACCCCCAGCTGGCTCGACAATGGCGGTACGCCGTGCGCGAGGCGATGGGCCACGCGCTCGACCGCGGCTACCGGATCACCGGGTTCGGCGACGATGGCCGGTATCTGATGGAGGAGAGTCCATGAAGGTCACCGGGTTCGAGCTTCGCCGGGTGGGCATGCCGCTGGTGAGCCCGTTCCGCACCTCGTTCGGCACCGAGCACGCCCGGGACGTGCTCCTGGTCCGCGCGCTCACCGAGGACGCCGAGGGCTGGGGCGAGTGCGTGGCGATGGCGGAGCCGCTCTACTCCAGCGAGTACGTCGACGGCGCGGCCGAGGTGATCCGGCGGTTCCTGATCCCGGCGGTCGCGACGCTGCCGGCCGTCAACGCGTACGCGGTCGAGCCGCTGTTCGCCCGCCTCAAGGGGCACCCGATGGCCAAGGCGGCGGTGCAGACCGCGCTGCTCGACGCGGAGCTGCGCGAGGCGGGCACACCGCTCGCGGCCCACCTCGGCGGGGTGCGGGACCGGGTACCAGCGGGGGTGTCGGTCGGCATCATGGACTCGGTCCCGCGGCTCCTCGACGCGGTGGCCGACTACCTCGCGCAGGGTTACCTGCGGATCAAGCTGAAGATCGAGCCGGGCTGGGACGTAATCCCCGTGCGGGCGGTCCGCGAGCGGTTCGGCGACGACCTGCTGCTGCAGGCGGACGCCAACACCGCGTACACGCTCGCGGACGCGCGGCACCTGGCGCGGCTCGACGCGTTCGACTTGCTGCTCATCGAGCAGCCGCTGCCAGAGGACGACCTGCGCGGGCACGCCGCGCTGGCCCGGCAGATCCGGACACCGGTCTGCCTGGACGAGTCGGTCACCTCGGCCCGCGCGGCGGCGGACGCGATCGCGTTGGGCGCCGCCAGCGTCGTGAACATCAAGCCGGGCCGGGTCGGCGGCTATCTGGAGGCCCGCCGGGTGCACGACGTCTGCGTCGCCAACGGGGTTCCGGTGTGGGTCGGCGGCATGCTGGAGACCGGCCTCGGCCGGGCCGCGAACGTCGCCCTGGCCGCCCTGCCGGGTTGCACACTCCCCGGCGACACGTCCGCCTCGGCCCGGTACTACGCCCGCGACATCACCCCGCCGTTCGTGCTCGACGCCGGTCACCTGGCGGTGCCGACCGGGCCGGGCATCGGCGTGACACCCGACCCGGACGCGTTGGCCGCGGTCACGACCTCGACCGAGTGGATCACCACCTAGGCTAGTGCGGCGCGGCTCCGACGGGAAGATCCACAAGGGACGCGAGCCTGGCCCGGTGCCGGTCGGCCGTGCCCAACGCGATCGCGTCGGCCTTGGCCCGCTTGAGGTACAGATGCGCCGGGTGCTCCCACGTGAAGCCGATGCCGCCGTGCAGCTGCACGCACTCCTCGGCGGCGGTGACCGCGACCGGCCCGCAGTGCGCCTGTGCGAGCGCGGTGGCGATCGGGGCGTCCGGGTCGCCGGCCGCCAGGCAGCCGGCCGCGTACCGCGCCACCGCCCGGGCCTGGGTCACGCCGACCCAGACGTCGGCCAACCGGTGCTTGATCGCCTGGAATGAGCCGACGGGCCGGCCGAACTGGTGGCGCACCTTCAGATAGTCCACGGTGGACCCCAGGCACCACTCGGCGACACCCAGCTGCTCGGACGCGAGCATCGCCGCACCGGCCCGCAGGCCGGCCTCGATCGCGGCGGTGGCCCGCTCGCCGGCGGCCAGCCGCCGGCCGGGCGCCGCGTCGAGGGTCACGTCGCACAGCGGTCGCGTCAGATCGAGGCTGACGACTGGCCGGCGGGCGGCGTGCACCGCCTCCACGGCGTACAGCCCGTCGGTCGCGGGCACGAGCAGGACGTTAGCGGTCGCGGCGTCGGCGACGCCGCGTACCTCTCCCGACACGACCCCGTCCTCGGCGGCGGCCAGGCGAGCCGCGGACCCGGGTGCCGTGCCGAACGGCACGGCCAGCGCGGCCGTGCGGGCGCCGCCGGCGAGCTCGGCCAGCAGCGGGTCGTCCAGCGCCAGGAGTACGCCGGTGGCGATCACCGCGCTGCCGAGGTAGGGCGCGGGCGTGACGGCGCGGCCCAGCTCCTCGCAGACGACGGCGACCTCGCGCCAGCTGGCGCCGGCGCCACCCCGCGACTCCGGCACCGCCAGCCCGGCGAGGCCCATCTCGGCGCCGAGTGCCCGCCACACCGTCGGGTCGTACGGCTCGTCGCCCTCGACCCGAGCGAGCACCCGACGAGCGGGGCTGCGGTCGGAGAGCATCGCTCGTACGCCGGCCCGCAGCTCGTCCTCGACCTCGGTGTAGAGCAGGTCGATCACTTCGGCAGGTCCTTCCACGGGACGTCCTTGTCGACCCGCGGCTCGGTGGGCAGGCCCAGCACGCGTTCGGCGATGATGTTGCGGAGGATCTCCGAGGTGCCGCCCTCGATGGAGTTGCCCTTGGCGCGCAGGTAGCGGTAGGTCGGCGTGCGCCCGTAGAAGTCCACACTGGACTCCCGACGCATCGACCAGTCGTCGTGGCGCAGTCCCTCGCCGCCGAGCAGCTCCAGCTCCAGCGCCGAGATCTGCTGGTTCACCCTGGCGTACGCCAGCTTGGCCGCCGAGCCCTCCGGGCCGGGATGCCCCGCGACGAGGCTCTGCCGCAGCCGCTCACCGGTGAGCCGGTTCGCCTCGGCCGCCACCCACAGCCGGATCAGCGCGTCGTGCAGGCCGGGAGTGCGCAGCTCTGGGCGCTCGCGCCACGTCCGTGCGAGGACACCGATCATCCCGCCCTCCCGAGGGAGCGCGCCGCCGCCGATCGCGACACGCTCGTTCATGAGGGTGGTCTGCGCCACCCGCCAACCCTCGCCGACGGCGCCGAGCCGGTTCTCGTCCGGTATCCGCACGTCGGTGAGGAACACCTCGTTGAACTCGGCGTCGCCGGTGAGCTGACGCAGCGGCCGGACCTCGACGCCGGGCGCGGTCATGTCGAGGAGAAAGTAGGTCAGGCCGGCGTGCTTGGGCACGTCCGGGTCGGTGCGGGCCAGCAGGATGGCGCGCTGGGCCGCGTGCGCCTGCGAGGTCCACACCTTCTGGCCCGTGACGATCCAGCCGTCGCCATCGCGGCCCGCCCGGGTCGCCACGGCGGCGAGGTCGGAGCCGGCACCCGGCTCGCTGAATAGCTGGCACCACACCTGTTCGCCCGTCCACAGTGGGCGGAGGAACCTGCGGCGCTGCGCGTCCGTGCCGTGCCGCAGGATCGTCGGGGCCGCCATGCCGAGCCCGATGGCGATCCGGCGCGGGTCGTTGTCGGGGGCACCAGCGGCGACAAACGCGTCGTCGACCACGCGCTGCAGCGCGCGCGGCGCGCCTAGGCCGCCGAGCCCGACCGGGTAGTGGACCCACGCGAGGCCGGCGTCGAACCGGGCCCGCAGAAACTCGAGGCGGTCCATCGCCGTGTGGTCGTGGATCGCCAGAAACTCGGCCACCCGGGCGCGCAGCCCGTCCGCGTCGGTCACGCCTGCACCCTACCGACGGGCGGTTACCGCGGGTAGCGACGCGTCCTGGCTTACATTGGGGCGAAGGCGAAGCCCGCACCACGGAGGTGATCACGATGCCCATCGCGACGATCAACCCGGCCTCGGGCGAGGTGCTCAAGACGTTCGACCCCATGGACGAGGCGCGGATCGACGCGCGGATCGGCGCGGCGGTGGAGGGCTTCGCCGCGCTCGCGGGCACGTCGTTCAAGCAGCGTGGGGACTGGCTGCGGGGCGCGGCCGACATCCTCGACTCGGAGAACGTGGCCGTCGCTCGCCTGATGACGACCGAGATGGGCAAGACCCTCGCCGCCGCGAAGGCCGAGGCGGCCAAGTGCGCGACGGCGTGCCGCTTCTTCGCCGATCGCGCCGAGGGGTACCTCGCCGAGGAACCCGTCGACCCGTCGCTGGTGGGGGCGACCCAGGCATACGTCCGTTATCAGCCGCTGGGCCCGGTGCTGGCGGTGATGCCCTGGAACTTCCCGCTCTGGCAGGCGATGCGGTTCGCCGCGCCGGCGCTGATGGCCGGCAACGTCGGCCTGCTCAAGCACGCGTCCAACGTGCCACAGACCGCGCTGTTCCTGGAGGAGCTATTCCGCCGCGCCGGCTTCCCCGAGGGAGCGTTCCAGACCCTGCTGATCGGTTCCGACCAGGTGGAGCGCGTGCTGACCGATCCCCGGGTGCGGGCCGCGACGCTGACCGGCAGTGAGGGCGCCGGCCGCGCGGTGGCCGAGATGGCCGGCCGGGTGATCAAGAAGACGGTGCTCGAGCTCGGCGGGAGCGACCCGTTCGTCGTCATGCCATCGGCCGACTTCGAGACGGCCGCGCAGATCGCCACCGTTGCCCGGTGTCAGAACAACGGCCAGTCCTGCATCGCCGCGAAGCGGTTCCTGGTGCACACCGATGTCTACGAGGAGTTCGCCGAGGCGTTCGTCGCCCGCATGTCGGCCCAACGGGTCGGGGATCCGATGGCGGACGGTACGGACATCGGTCCGCTGGCGACGGCGCCGGGCCGCGACGACGTCGACGGGCAGGTCCGCGACGCGGTCGACCGCGGCGCGACCGTGCTGTGCGGCGGTCAGCGGCCGGACGGCCACGGCTGGTACTACCCGCCGACGGTCGTCACGGACCTGACCCCGCAGATGCGCATGTGGTCGGAGGAGGTGTTCGGCCCGGTCGCGGGCCTCTACCGGGTCTCGTCGTACGACGAGGCGATCGAGATCGCCAACGGCACCTCGTTCGGCCTCGGCGCGAATGCCTGGACCCGGGACGCGGCGGAGCAGGAGCGGTTCGTCGCCGACCTCGACGCCGGCGCCGTCTTCATCAACGGGATGGTCACCTCGTACCCGGCACTGCCGTTCGGCGGCGTCAAGAACTCGGGGTACGGCCGGGAGCTGTCCGCGCACGGCATCCGCGAGTTCTGCAACATCAAGACCGTCTGGCTGGGCGAGGGCGCCGGTACGACCGGCGGCGCGGGGGCCACAACGGAGTAGCCGAAACAAGACACCACGTCCGCCCGTGCGGCGGTTTGGCGGTGCGGTCGCGCCGGGCAATGATGGCAGCGTGATCCGGTTGAACCGGGTGGAGGTGTCGGCGCGCCCCGTCGAGCAGCTCGAGTCCGTGATCGGCGGCGAGCGGTTCGACCGGCTCGTCGCGGCCGCGGCCATGTTTCGCAAGCGGCTGGCGGGCCGGTCGATCTGGAACGTCAACTCGACCGCAGTCGGCGGCGGTGTGGCGGAGATGCTGCAGGCGTTGTGCGGGTACGTCGCCGATCTCGGCATCGACGTCAGGTGGGCAGTGATCGGTGGCGATCCCGAGTTCTTCGCCGTCACGAAGCGCCTGCACAACCGCATACACGGCCAGCCCGGTGACGGGGGATCGCTGGGTTCGGCGGAGGCGAGGCACTACGAGGAGGTGCTCGCCGACAACGCCGATGCGTTGCGAGGCTTGGTCAAACCGGACGACCTGGTGCTGCTGCACGACCCGCAGACGGCCGGTCTGGTGGAAGCCCTCGCGGATGCCGGCGCGAACGTGGTGTGGCGCTGCCACATCGGCATTGACCAGCAGAACGATCTGAGTAGGTCGGCCTGGGACTTCCTGCGTCCGCACCTACGGGCCGCGCACGCGTTCGTATTCTCCCGGCGGCAGTACGTGCCGGGCTGGGTGCCGGCGTCCGCGCGCTGGGTCATCCCGCCGTCGATCGACCCGTTCTCGGCCAAGAACCAGCCGATCGATCCGCCGACGGTACGCGCGATTCTCGCCCGGATCGGCGTGCTGTACTCGGACGAGCCCGACACGCCAGGCCGGTTCACCCGGCGCGACGGCACGCCCGCGGAGGTGCAGCGCACGGCGACGATCGTGAACGACGGGCCGCTGCATCCCGCGGACCGGTACGTGCTGCAGGTGTCGCGGTGGGATCGGCTGAAGGACATGGCCGGGGTCATGCGCGGCTTCGCCGAGTACGCCGCGCCGGCCGGCCCGGGCCACCTGGTGCTCGCCGGCCCGGCCGTCGACGACGTGAGCGACGACCCCGAGGGCGCCGAGGTGTACCGCGAGTGCCTCGACCAGTGGAAGGCCCTGGCGTCGGAGGTGCGCCGCCGCATCATGCTGGTCACGCTGCCGCTCGACGATGTCGACGAGAACGCCGCCATGGTCAACGCGCTGCAGCGGCAGGCGGCCGTGATCGCCCAGAAGAGCCTGGCCGAGGGTTTCGGTCTGACCGTGGCCGAGGGCATGTGGAAGGGCCGGCCGATCGCGGGCTCGGCGGTCGGCGGCATTCAGGACCAGGTCGTCGACGGCACCGGCGTACTGCTGCCCGACCCGACCGACCTGGCGGCGTTCGGCGCCGCCGTGCGGCAGCTGCTCGACCAACCCGACGTCGCCAGTCGCATGGGCGCCGCCGCCAAGGCGTACGTCGCCGACCACTTCGTCGGCGACCTCCACCTCCTGCGGTACGCGGAGCTGTTCGGCACCATGATCGAGGCGGAGTGAGGTTCGGCGTCCTCGGTGCGGCACGGATCGCCCCGGCCGCGCTGGTCCGTCCCGCGGCCGTCATCGACGGGGTTGACGTCGCGGCGGTCGCCGCCCGCGACCGCGGTCGGGCGGAGGCCTTCGCGGCGCGGCACAGCATCGGCACCGTGCACGACTCGTACGCCGACCTGGTGGCCGACCCGTCGCTGGACTCGGTCTACATCCCGCTGCCGAACGGGCTGCACGCGACCTGGGCGCTCGCCGCCGTGAAGGCGGGCAAGCACGTGCTGTGTGAGAAGCCGTTCACCTCCAACGCCGCGCAGGCACGCGAGGTCGCCGCCGCGGCCGACGGCAGCGGGCTGGTCGTGATGGAGGCGTTCCACTACCGGTACCACCCGCTGGCGCGACGGATGGCGGAGATCGTCCACAGTGGTGAGTTAGGCGAGATCCGGCTCGTCGAGACGTCGATGTGCTTCCCGCTACCACGGTTCTCCGATATCCGGTACAACTTCGACCTGGCCGGCGGCGCGCTGATGGACGCCGGCTGCTACGCCGTGCATTGCCTGCGGCTGCTCGGCCCCGGAGAACCGACGGTGACCTCGGCGTCGGCGCTGACCCTGCGGCGCGACCCGCGTATCGACCGGGCCATGCTCGCTGAGTTGGCGTTTCCGAGCGGCGCGAGCGGGCGCATCCGCACCTCGATGTGGTCATCGACTCTGCTGCGCATCGGCGCGCGGGCGATCGGTAGCCGGGGCAGGATGACCGTCGCCAACTTCGCCGTGCCACAACTGCCGTCGCGGTTCGTGGTGACGGTCGACGGTCGCCGCCGGCGCGAGCGGTTCGGCGGCGAGGCGACCTACGTCCGCCAGCTCCGTGCGTTCGCGGCCGCGGTGCGTGGCGAGCCGGCCAACCTCACGCCGCCCGCGGACTCGGTCGCCACGATGTCGGTCATCGACGACATCTACGCCGCGGCCGGCCTGCCGCTCCGGGGCGCGGGCTGACACCCGCTCGCTCGCAGGAGCGGGCGTACGTTGGGGACGGTGGGTGCTAGCCGGTGCGCAGGCTGGCGTCGATTGCGTCTTGCCATGAGCGCAGGAACGCCGGATAGCCGGCCGCGAACTCGCCCAGCTCGGCCGCGGCGGCGTCGGTGAGCGCGGTCAGGTCGTAGCTGACCGTCACGTCGGTGTGGCCGTCGGCGTCCTCGAGCTCGACGCGGACGGTGCCGGCCCGCGCGTGTGGAGTGACCCGGGCGTACGCGATGTGCCGTCCCGGGTCGCGTTCGGTGACGACCCAGATCGTCGCCTCGCCGTGCGCTCCCGTCAGAAAGATGGTGCCCGGCGCGCTGTCGTCGTCGACCGGGTCGGGGAAGTGCGGTCGCCAGTCCGGCGCCCAGGCCTCTTCGCCCCGCGGCGTGAACAGCCGGAACGCCCGGTCGGGCGGCAGCGCCACGGTCAGGCGACCGCTGAGGCGGTGACGCGTGATCATGAGGGCTCCTTGTCGACCGGCGCGAGTACCAATCGTAGGGATCGACATGGCGAGGGGCCGCCGGACGGGCGGCCCCTCGCGTCTCGGGTTGGTGACGGGTTACGGACTCGTGTCCATGTTCAGCCGCCAGGCACTCAGGCCGTGCGACGCGCCGTACAGGATCCGCTCCGGCGGCAGGATCGTCAGGCCGGCGATCTCCACGTTCGGCATGCCGGGTGCGGCAGCCGTCCAGGTCGTCGTGCCGGCGGCCAGCCGCAGCACGCCGAAGTCGCTCGACGCGTACAGGTCGCCGGTCACCCCGTCGGCCACGAGGTCGGTGACCGGCAGGTCGCCGAAGTCGTACGACCGGTCGACCCAGCTGGACGTCCCGGTGGTGGGGTTGAAGGTGACCTCGAAGACGTGCCCCGGCGTAGCGGGCGTGTTTGAGCTGTACCCGCTGTACGAGATCCACGCGTGGTTGCCGTTGGCCGGGTCGACGTAGATGCTGCTGACGAACCGGTTCGGCGTGGTCGCGTCGTCGTCCAGGCGGGTCCAGTTGACCGCGCTCGCCGGCTCGGCGTCCGCGTTCTTGCTGATGAACACGCGTCCGGTGGTGGTGGCCGCCCACGCCGTGGAGTTGTCCGCGGCGGTGCGTTCAATCGCGGCCACGGCCGGACCCGCCCGGTCGCCCCAGAACGCGTCGGTCAGCGGGTGTGTGCCGAGCTGGGCGAAGTCGCCGCACTCGTCGCCCGTCTGCGTGGTTCCGGTCCACTCGTTGCAGATGGCGTTGGCCTCCGCGAGCGACCGCGTGCCAAGGCCGAAGGTCTTGGTGCGGTACGCGGTGACCCCACTGCCGGCGAACATCGTCCCGCTGACCGTCGGGTCGGAGATGACCGGCGCGTAGAACTGGGTGCCCCCGTCGCGGCCCATCTGGCCGCCACCCACGAAGATCCAGTCAGCGGTGGCGCCCTTGTTGAAGTTAACGTCGATGGCGTCGCCGGTGAAGGTGTGGAACCGGAAGTCCCGGTTGCTGACGTCGAAGCCGGACTGGCCACCGTCACCGATCATCTTGTTTTCCCACTTGCTCGGGCTGCCCGACGTCTGCCAGGTTCCGTTGTCCTGGGTGCCGCCCTGCAGCACGTTGGCGTTGGCCGGGCTCACCGACAGGCTCTGGAACTGGAGCGTGTTCAACCCCTTGTTGAGGCTCGTGAGCGTCGACGGGATCCGGGACAGCATCTGCTCGCAGCGGCCGAGCGTCGCGCCGGACAGGCCGCGGTTGGGGTCGCCGCACCAGTCGCCACGGTCCACGAACGAGCCGCTGGACCTCATGACGCCGCCGTCGTTGGTCTCGAAGAACTGGAACGGGTTGTTCGGATTGAGGACGAGATCGTGCTGGTCGGGGTGGAGCCCGTTGGGGTGCAGCGGGTCGGTGCCGTCGAACGTCATGTCCGTTCCCGTCACACCCGCGTCCGTCGACAGGACCACGCCGCGCTTGTTGGCGATGGTCTGCCCGTACGAGTACGAGCCGCCCGCGTAGACGATGTCCGGGTTGCTGGCCGAGGTCGTGACGAACATGTCGTACCAGCACTGGCCGGTGCCGGGGGCGCCCGGCGAGCAGAGGTTGTGGAACGCCCACCCGCTGTCTGCGACGTTCGAACTGGACAACGTGGTGAAGGTCGGAGTGCCGGTCGCGACGTCGTCGCTGCGCGACAGCCGGGCGGCCTGCTGACCCTGGTTTCCCTCGTACACGTACATGCGGGTCTTGCCGTTGGCCAGCCGCACGACGTCGAAGGCCTGCCGGGTCGGGATGACCGTGGTGGTCAGCGGCGCCTTGATCTGCGTCCACGTCGCGCCGGCGTCGTTCGACCGCCAGATGCCGCGCGTGTACGACGAGGCGTACACGGTGTTCGGGTCGCTCGGGTCGAGCTCGACGGCCCGCACGCCGCGCGGCGAGCAGGGCGTGAGGTTGTTGAACTCGGCGAGGCTGCCCGTGCAGTCGGCGGCGTTGGTCGAGCCGTTGTGGATGAACGTCCAGGTCGCGCCGCCGTCGGTCGACTTGAACAGACCCCACTGCGCCGCATCCGGCACCGGGCGGGTCACGCCGGTGCAGCACACGCTGGACATGCCGCGCAGGGCGGTCGTCGTGCCGACATAGATGGTGTTCGGTTCGCCCGGCTTGACGACGATCTCGCCGATGCCCTTGCCACCGAGCTGCGCCTTGCCGATGGGCCCGGTCCAGGTGTTGCCGCCGTTGGTCGACTTGTAGAGGCCGACGCCGGCCACGCAGCCCGAGCCGCAGGTGTTCGCCTCGCCGGTGCCGACGTAGATCGTGTTGCCGGTCGGGTCGTTCTTGTCGATGGTCACCGCGCCGGCGGCGTTGATGCCGAGCGGTCCGCCCAGGTAATCCCACTTCGGTGGATCGGCCAGCGCGTCCTTGGTCCGCCAGACGCCGCCGCCGGCCGGAGTGATGAATATGCGGCAGTCGCCCGGCACGCAGGTGGCGCCGATCGCGATGGCGGTCGTGCGGCCGCCGGCGATGTACGCGTTGGGCACGTAGTTGAACGAGTTGCGCAGCGGCGTGAACGGGTACAGGGCCTGGTCCGGGCCGACCGTGACCCAGGTGCCCTTCTGTCCCTTGCCGGTCGGGAACGGCCGGCCCTTCGCCGAGCTGAAGGCGGCCCTCGCCGCGTTCATCTGCGCGAGGGTGATCGTGTCGGACGGGTACGCGCGCTCGAGGAACGCCTGATCGGCGGAGCCCGCCGGCCCCTCCAACCCGCCGTTCTCCGGGAGCGTCTCCATGTGCCGAGAAATCAACGGCGGGAGATCGCCCTCGCCGAAACCTTCGTCTTCTTCTCTCTCGCCTGACAGGTTGAGTGCCACCACTCCGGCGAGAACGAGAAGGAGTGAGGTGGCGATGCCTATCAGGACCTGACGACTTCTACGGGACACGGGGGTAGCCCTCCCCATGGTCGTCGCTGCACGGCGGTCCCGGGGGTCGACGACCGTCGTTGGCAGCGTCCTGGTTGGAGCCTCGCAGATTGCTTCTCGCCGGACAACAGGTCAGCGGCGCTGGTTGCGCGGTGAGGCCGCGCGTAGGTCCGCCTCGATGCCGGACGCGGCGCGCAGCAGCGGCGGCAGCAGCTTGCGTCGCATCACGTCGAGCGAGGTGCGGCTGGCGTGTGCCGAGACGTTCACGGCCGCGACCACGCGGCCGGTGCGGTCCCGGATCGGCGCGGCGACCGCCCGCAGGCCCTCCTCGAGCTCCTGGTTGACCAGAGCCCAGCCCTGGGCGCGTACCCGGGCCAGCTCGGCCCGCAGGGCGGAGACCGATTCGACGGTACGCGGGGTGAGCCGGTCCAACCGGACCCGACCAAGGTAAGCCTCGAGGTCCGCGTCGGGCAGGCCGGCGAGCAGGACGCGACCCATCGACGTGGCGTACGCGGGGAACCGGGTGCCGACATTGATCGCCACCGTCATGATCCTGCTCGTCGGCACCCGGGCGACGTAGACGACGTCATCGCCGTCCAGCACGGACACCGACGACGACTCGTTGACCTCGGCGACGAGGCCCTCGAGGTGCGGCTCGGCCACCTCGGGCAGGGACAGCGAGGAGAGGTACGCGTAGCCCAGCTCAAGGACCCGTGCGGTGAGCGAGAAGAACCGACCGTCGTTGCGGACGTAGCCCAGCTCGGCGAGCGTGAGCAGGAACCGGCGGGCGGCCGCGCGGGTCACCCCGGTCGCCGCCGCCACCTCGCTGAGCGTCAGCTCGCTGTGCTGGGCGTCGAACGCGCGGATCACCGCCAGTCCGCGTTCGAGCGACTGCACGAAGTCGGAGCCCCGGTCGCTCACCGTTCCGTGCCCATCTCGTCGAGCACCCGTTGCGCCACCGCGAACGCGGCGTTGGCGGCCGGCGCACCCGCGTACACCGCCGTGTGCAGCAGGACCTCGCCGATCTCGTCCGGGGTGACGCCGAGCCGGATCGCCGCGGCCACGTGCATGGCCAGCTCGTGCTCGCTGCGCAGCGCCGTCAGCAGCGCCAGGGTCAGGTAGCTGCGGATGCGCAGGTCCAATCCGGGCCGCGCCCACACCTGCCCCCACGCGGCGCGGGTGAGGTACTCCTGGAACGGCGCGGTGAAGCCGGTGGTGGTCGCGGTCGCCCGGTCCACGTGGTCGTCGCCGAGGACCGTGCGGCGCATCGCCTCGCCGGTCCGGTCGAGCTCGTCGCCGCGGTCACTCATCGCGTCTCCTCACCCCGGAGTAACCCCGTTTGAACCTTTGCTCTGCTTCCGCCGGGGATACAGCCGGCGTCCGATATCCGGACGCGCGCCGTATCCTCCCAGGAAGCAGAGCAAAGGAGGCTGCACGACCTGTCCGACCCGCCGGCCAGCGGCTCCTGATCACGGCGGCGATCCGCGCGTCGCGTGCGCGGCCAGCGCACGGTCGACCAGTTCACCGGCGGCGCCGAGGCGGGCCGCCGGGTCCCCCAGGCCGGCGGCCGCGGCGAGGCGCGACAGGTTCGTCGCCATCGCGTCCTCGTGCACGGTCAGCCCGGTCAGGCATTCGCGCAGCCAGGCGGCGGCGGAGCCCACCGACGTCAAGAGCTCGCGCAGCGGCCGCCACTCGGCGTGCCACGCACCGGCGGCGCGCTGGTGCTCGTGCACCATCGCGGCGAGCAGCGTCGCGACCAGCCCCGGCGCCTGCGTGGCGCAGCCGATCGCCGCGACGCTCGCGACCGGGTTCCGCTTGTGCGCCATCGCCGACGACGCGCCGCCGCCCGTCTCCGCCACCTCGCTGACGTCGCTCTGCGCGAGCAGGGTGACGTCCCGGGCCGCCTTGCCGATCGCGCCCGCGGCCGTGCCGAGCGCACCGGCCAAGTCGGCGATCCGGGTGCGGTCGGTGTGCCACGGCAGCGCCGGGGCGGACAGGCCGAGCTCGGCCGCGTACCGGGCCACCAGCGGCTGGCCGGACTCGCCCCAGCGGTCGAGGGTCCCGACCGGCCCGCCCAGCTGCACGGCGAGCCGGGTGTCGCGTACCACGACCAACCGGTCGGCCGCGGCGTCGAGCGCGGCGAGCCAGCCCGCGGCGGCGAGCCCGAACGTCACAGGCAGCGCGTGCTGCAGCAGCGTGCGGCCGGCCATCGGGGTGTCGCGGTGCGCGGCGGCCAGGCGTGCCGCGGCGTTGGCGGCGCCGGAAAGGTCGCCGAGCAGCGCACCGAGGGCGCGGTGGGCCACGAGCATCGCCGCGGTGTCGAGGATGTCCTGGCTCGTCGCTCCATAGTGGACGAACTTGGCGGCGTCGGCGCCGGCGGCGTCGCGCACCGCCCGGACCAGCGGCAGCACGGGGTTGCCCGGGCCGGCCGCGGCACGACCGAGCGCGCCGATGTCGTACCGCTCGGGCCGGCAGACCGCTGCGATTGCCGCGGCCGCCTCGGCCGGGATGAGCCCCACCGCGGCCTGCGCGGTGGCCAGCGCCGCCTCCGCTTCGAGCATCGCGGACAGCCACGCGACGTCGGCCACCTCGGTGCGCACCGGCCCGCGGGCCAGCACGCCGTCGAATAGGCCCGGCCCGGCGTACGGCGGCTCAGACGTCGAAGAAGACGGTTTCATGCTCCCCCTGCAGCCGGATGTCCAGGACGTACCCGTCCTCGGCCCGACGGGCGACGAGGGTGCCGCGGGCCGGCTCGTCGATGCCGGCGAGCACCGGGTCGGCGTCGTTGGCGGCCTTCTCGTCGGCGAAGTAGACCCGGGTCACGACCCGGTCGAGCAGCCCGCGCGCGAACACGGACAGGTTCAGGTGGGGTGCCTGGATCGTGCCGTCGGGGCCGGGAACCGGACCTGGCTTCACGGTCAGGATCGCGTACGCCCCGTGCTCATCGGTGGGGCAGCGGCCGAACCCGCGGATCCCGGGCGGGCCGGCCTGCCAGCTCTCCACGAGCGCGTCGGGTACGGGCTCGCCGGCGCCGTCCAGCACCCGCCCACGTAACCAGATGGCGCCGTCGGTGCCGGGCGCCGCGGCGTACGGTCCCTCCTTCCAGGGCAGCGCGTGTGCGAAGAACGGGCCGATGGTCTGCGACGGGGTGAGCTTCATGGTGACTCCGTCGGGGTCTGGGCCGGGCCGCGCAGCACGATGTCGAACCGGTACGCCAACGCCCACTCCGGCACGGTCTGCGACAGGTCGAAGTCGGCGACCAGCCGTGGTCGGGCCGCCTCGGGCACCGAGTTGAAGATCGGGTCCTGACCGAAGAGCGGGTCGCCGGGGAAGTACATCTGGGTGATCAGCCGCTGTACGAAGGCGCGGCCGAACAACGAAAAGTGGATGTGCGCGGGCCGCCACGCGTTGTCGTGGTTGCGCCAGGGGTACGCGCCGGGCTTGACGGTGATGAACCGGTAGCGACCCGCGTCGTCGGTCAGGCAGCGGCCGACGCCGGTGAAGTTGGAGTCGAGCGGTGCCGGGTGGCGGTCGACCGGGTGCGCGTACCGGCCGGCGGAGTTGGCCTGCCAGACCTCGACGAGCGTACGCGGCACCGGGCGTCCGCCGCCGTCGAGAACCCGGCCATGGACGATGATCCGCTCGCCGAGTGGCTCGCCGGGGTGCTGGGCGGTCAGGTCGTGATCGAGCGGACCCACGAGCCCGTCACCGAGCAGTGGCCCCGTCACCTCGGTGCGCGTGTGCGGCAGCCAGACCAGCGGCCGGCTCGGCGCGCGCAACGCGGTCGACCGGTACGCCGGCCAGGCCAGCGGCGGGTGGACGCCTGCCGGCGCCCGTTGGAAGCCGGTCACACCTTCTCCCCTCCCGCGACAAGCTCCCGCAACAGGCCCAGCTCCTCGCCGGTGGGCGGCGGCGTCAGGCCGAGCGGATCGGCGACGGCCAGCTCCCATCCGGTCGCGGCGCGGACCTGGCCCGGGTCCACCCCATGGTGCACCTGGGTCAGGGTCAGCTCGCAGGTGACCGGGTCCGGCCGGAGCACGCCGAGGTCGGTGACCACCAGCACCGGACCGCGCCCGCGCAGCCCCAACCTCTCCCGGGCGCCGGGCCCGTCGCCGTAGCCGACCGAGGTCACGAAGTCGACCTTGTCGACGAACGCCCGGCGGCTGTGCCGGACGAGGATGAACACCTCGCGGCACGACGCGGCGATCTCGGGTGCCCCGCCGGCGCCGGGAAGGCGCACCTTCGGGCGCCGGTAGTCGTCACCGATCACGGTGGTGTTGATGTTCCCGAAGCGGTCGAGCTGGGCCGCGGCGAGGAAGCCGACGTCGATGCGGCCGGGCTGGAGCCAGTAGTTGAACACCTCCGGCACGCTGACCACCGCGTCCGCGGTCTCCGCCAGCTCACCGTCGCCAATGGACAGCGGCAGCGCGCGCGGCTTGGCGCCGACCGTACCCGACTCGTACACCAGCACAAGGTCGGGGGAGTGCAGCCGTCGGGCGAGGTTCGCCGCGGTGCTCGGCAGGCCGATCCCCACGAAGCACGACCCGCGGCCCGCCAGGGCGCGTGCGGCGGCGACGGTCATCATCTCCTCGGCCGTCCAGCTCACCGGGGACTCCCGGCCGGGTCGAGCACGTGCTCGGCCAGCCATTCGGTGAACGTCTCCCGGTCCCGGCTGATCCCGTCCCACTCCTGGTAGAACCGGTTGTCCCGGTCGTAGTAACCCTGGGCGTACGACGGGTGGGCACCGCGCGGCACCTCGGCGACCGCGGTCACCACCCAGGACGGGAGCACGATCGCGCCGGGGCGCGGATCGAGGTCGTCCACGACCTCCTCCACCGTCACCAGCGAGCGGTGCCCGGCGAGCACGGCCTCCTTCTGTACGCCGGTGATGCCCCACAGCTGGACGTTGCCCCGCCGGTCGGCCCGCTGGGCGTGGATGATCGTGACGTCGGGGCGCAGGGCCGGCACCGCGGTCAGCACCTCGCCGGTGAACGGGCAGGTGATCGGCGCGAGCGTCCTCGTGTGCCGGGCCAGGTCGGTGCCGCGGTACCCGCGCAGCACCGCGAACGGCAGGCCGGACGCCCCGGCCACGTACCGGTTCGCCATCCCGGCGTGGCTGTGCTCCTCCAGCTCGAGCGGCGCGGGCCAGTCGCGCTCGACCGCGTCGCGCAGCCGGTGCAGCGAGCCGACGCCGGGGTTGCCGCCCCAGGCGAACACGAGCTTGCGGGCGCAGCCGGCGCCGATCATCTGGTCGTACACGATGTCCGGCGTCATCCGCACCAACGTCAGCTCCCGCCGGCCCTGGCGGATGATCTCGTGGCCGGCCCGGACCGGGATCAGGTGCGTGAATCCCTCCAGCGCGACTGTGTCGCCGTCGCGCACCAGGCCCGAGATCCCCTCGGCCAGGCCGACGAGCTCCGCCATTGGCACCTCCGTGCGCAGTGCGAACGGGTGTTCTCTTCCCGCACCCTAGGGAGCGGACTCAGCGAGCGTCAATGGGTTGACGGTGCCCAGGGCGGGCTCTACGTTCTCCTAGAGAACGAGCGTGCGATCTCCGAACACTATCCCCTCGGTGGATGGAGCCCCTCCATGCGACGAAAACTCGCTGCGCTCCTGTTCGCCGCGGCGCTGCTCGCGCCGACGGCGTGCGGCTCGAACAACAACAATTCCGGCACGGCAACCGGGTCCGGTAAGACGGACAAGGTCACCGTCGGCGTCATCCCGATCCTCGACGTCGCACCGATCTACCTCGGCAAGCAGAAGGGTTTCTTCAGCAACCGCAAGATCGACCTGAACCTGGCCCTGGCCCAGGGGGGCGCCGCGATCGTGCCCGCCGTTGTCAGCGGCCAGTACCAGTTCGGCTTCAGCAACGTCATCTCCCTGCTGCTCGCCCAGTCGAGGAATGTGCCCGTCAAGGTGGTCTGCAACGGCAACAACTCCACCGGCGTCGACGGGCAGGACTTCGCCGCCCTGATGGTCAAGGGCGACAGCCCGATCAAGTCCGCAAAGGACCTGGCCGGGAAGACGGTCGCCGCGAACACGCTCAACAACATCGTCGACACGACCGTCCGGGCGTCGGTGCGCAAGGCGGGCGGCGACCCGAAGAAGGTCAAGTTCGTGGAGCTGCCGTTCCCGGACCAGCCGGCGGCGCTGCAGGCCGGCCGGGTCGACGCGGTGTTCGTCGTCGAGCCGTTCCAGCAGGCCGTGCTCGCCCAGGGTGGCCGCAAGATCGCGTCCAGCTACGTCGACGCGGCGCCGAACCTCACCGTCGCGCTGTACTTCACCTCGAACCAGCTCCTGCGCAGCAACCCGGACCTCGTCAAGCGGTTCACGGAGGCGATGCAGGAGTCGCTGAAGTACGCCGACGAGCACCCCGACGAGGCGCGCAGCATCATCGGCACGTACACGAAGATCACGCCCGACGTGATAGCCAAGATGACGCTGCCGAAGTGGCCCTCGGACATCAACCGGCAGGCCGTGCAGACGCTCGCCGACCTCGCCCTCGGCGACAGTCTGCTGCCCAAGGCGGCCGACGTGAACGCCCTCCTGCCGTCGTCGTGAGGTCTCGGCTGGGCCTGGGCCTGGTGGGGCTGCTGGGCTTCGGCGCGCTGCTGGAGCTCGCACCCCGCCTCGGCCTGGTTCCCTCCCGGTACGCCCCGCCGTCCAGCCGGATCGTTTCCGCGCTGGTCGGCGAGGCGCGCGAGGCGCGGTTCTGGTCGGCGCTCGCGGACACGCTGGAGACCTGGGCGATCGGCCTGGGCATGGCGGTCGGCGGCGGCGTGGTGCTCGGCATCTTGATCGGTGCACTGCCGCTCCTGCGCGCAGCGACGGCCTCCACGATCGAGTTCCTGCGCCCGATCCCGTCGGTCGCGCTGATCCCGCTCGCGGCGGTGCTCTACGGCGCCACGATCAGATCCACCCTCGTGTTGGTCGTGTACGCGGCGTTCTGGCAGGTGCTCATCCAGGTGCTGCACGGGGTCGCGGACGTGGACCCGGTGGCGCGCGACACCGCGCTCGCGTACCGGCTGGGCCGGTGGGAGCGGGTGCGCTACCTCGTCTGGCCCACCGCGTTGCCGTACGTGGTGACCGGCATCCGTCTCGCCGCGTCCGTGGCGCTTATCCTCGCCATCACCGGCGAGCTGATCCTCGGCTCGCCCGGCCTGGGCCAGGAGATCGCGGTCGCACAGAGCAGCGGCGCGGTGCCCCAGCTGTACGCCCTGGTCGTCGTCACCGGCCTGGTCGGGGTGGGGGCGAACCTGCTGGCCCGCGCCGCGGAGCGGCGCGTGCTGTCCTGGCACCCGTCCGTGCGCGGGGAGGCGATCGCGTGACCGCGACGGTGGCCGCCCTGCGGCGTACCGGACTGGCCGTCGGCCTGCCGGTCCTCCTGCTCGCGGCGTGGTGGTTCGCGAGTGCCGGCAGCACGGACTTCTACCGCCCGCCGCTCGAGCGGATCCTGGTCGCGTTCCGCGACACCTGGTTCGGCGCTCGCCTGCGCGATGACGTGCTGCCCAGCCTCGTCCGCCTGACCCTCGGCTACGCCGTCGCGCTCGTCGTCGGGATCGCGCTCGGCGTTGCGGTGGGCGCCAACCCGAGACTGCGGGCGCTGCTGGAACCGGTGCTCGAGTTCCTGCGGGCGATCCCGCCGCCGGTGCTGGTGCCCATCCTGATTCTCGTCGCCGGCATCGGTAACACTATGAAGGTGCTGGTCATCGTGTCCGGCTGCCTCTGGCCCGTCCTGCTCAACACGGTCGAGGGCGTCCGCGCGGTCGACGAGGTGCTGGCCGACACCTGCCGCAGCTACGGCATCCGTGGTCGCCTGCGGCTGCGCCACCTCGTGCTGCGATCGGCCAGCCCGCAGATCGTCACCGGCGCGCGGCAGGCCCTGTCCATCGGCATCATCCTCATGGTGATCAGCGAGATGTTCGCGGCGAATAGCGGGCTGGGCTTCACCGTGGTGCAGTTCCAGCGCGGCTTCGCGATCCCGGAGATGTGGAGCGGTGTCCTGCTGCTGGGCCTGCTCGGGGTGGCGCTGTCGCTGCTGTTTCGGCTCGCCGAGCGCGCGGTGCTCGGGTGGTACCACGGCCTGCGGGCCATCCAACGAGAGCGGTAGGCATGCTCGAGGTGAAGGGCCTGCGGAAGGTGTACGACGCCCACGGTCGCCGGGTCGAGGCGATCGGCGACCTGACGTTCACCGTCGACGACGGCACGCTCGTCTGCGTCGTGGGCCCGTCCGGTTGCGGCAAGACGACCCTGCTGCGCTGCCTCGCCGGCCTGCTGCCGCCCACCGCCGGCGAGGCGCGGGTCGAGGGCGTGCTTGTCAGCGGGCCGCCGCCGGGGCTGGCGATCGTGTTCCAGGAGTACGGCCGGAGCCTGTTCCCCTGGCTGCGGGTGGGCGACAACGTCGACCTGCCGCTCCGGGCCGCCGGGCTGGCCCGGGCGAGACGCCGGGAACTCGTGTCCGAGGCGTTGGCCGCGGTCGGGCTGAGCGACGCGGCCTCGGCGTACCCCTGGCAGCTGTCCGGCGGCATGCAGCAACGCGTCGCGATCGCCCGGGCCGTCGCGTACGGCCCGCGCGTGCTGCTGATGGACGAGCCGTTCGCCGCCGTCGACGCGCAGACCCGCGCCGACCTTGAGGACCTCATCCGTTCCGTGTGGCAGCGCCTGGGCGTGACGCTGCTGTTTGTCACCCACGACATCGACGAGGCCGTGTACCTCGGCCAGCGGGTCATCGTCCTGTCCGCCTCGCCGACCCACGTGGTCGAGGACCTCGCGATCGACCTTTCCGACCCTCGGGATCAGCTGACCACGAGGGGGCACCCACGCTTCACCGAGCTGCGCGGACACGTGTACGCCCAGATCCAGAAGGCCAAGACCGGGAGCACACCATGAACCTCTTGGAACCCAAGACCTGGGAAGGCCAGGTCTACAGCGGCGGTTGGACGACGTCACAGGGCGGCGACATCGCCATCATCGAACCGGCGACCGGCGACGAGATCGGCCGCGCCGGGGTCGCCAACGCCGCGGACGTGGCGCGCGCGGCCGCCGCCGCCGCGGACGCCCAGCCCGAGTGGGCGCGGACGAACTTCGAGGAGCGCGCCGCGGTGCTGCGCCGCGCCGGAGACCTCATCCAACGCAACTCCGTCGAGATCCAGCAATGGATCGTCCGGGAGACCGGCGCCGTGCCGGGTCTGGCGGGGTTCGCCGTCGGCGTCGCCGCGCAGGAGTGCTTCGAGGCCGCTGCGCTCGCGTCGCGTCCGCTCGGCGAGATCCTGCCGTCCAACCAGCCGCGGCTGAGCCTGCTGCGCCGGGTGCCGGTGGGCGTGGTCGGGGTCATCTCGCCGTTCAATGTGCCGCTGATCCTGTCCGGCCGGTCCGTCGCCCCGGCGCTGGCGCTCGGCAACGCGGTCGTGCTGAAGCCGGACGTGCGCACGCCCGTGGTCGGCGGGTTCGTGTTCGCGCGCGTCTTCGAGGAGGCGGGTCTGCCCTCGGGCCTGCTGCACGTGCTCCCCGGCGGGCCGGAGGCGGGCTCCGCGCTCGTCACGGAGCCGCGGATCCGGTTGGTGTCGTTCACCGGCTCGACGGCGACCGGCCGGCGCGTCGCCGCCCTCGCCGCCGAGCACCTCAAGCGCATCCACCTCGAACTCGGCGGCAACTCCGCGCTCGTCATCCTCGACGACGCCGACATCGACGCTGCGGTCTCCGCCGGCGCGTGGGGCACGTTCCTGCACCAGGGGCAGATCTGCATGACGGCCGGCCGGCACCTCGTGCACTCCTCGGTCGCTGACGCCTACGTCGAGGCGCTCGCCGCGCACGCCCAGGCGCTGCCGGTGGGCAACCCGGCCACCGAGCAGGTCGCGCTCGGGCCGTTGATCGACGAGGCACAGCGGGACAAGGTGCACGCACTCGTGACGTCCAGTGTGGACGCCGGGGCTCGGCTCGCGGCCGGAGGCTCGTACGACCGGCTGTACTACAAGCCGACCGTGCTCGACGACGTACGCACCGAGATGCCCGCGTACGCCCAGGAGGTCTTCGGCCCGGTCGCCCCGGTCGTCCGCTTCGGCACCGACGAGGACGCGGTGCGGCTCGCCGCGGACAGCGGGTACGGCCTGTCGCTGTCGATCCTCACCGGGGACGTGATGCGCGGGCTGGCGCTGGCCGAGCGGGTCCCGACGGGAATCGTGCACATCAACGACCAGACCGTCAACGACGAGGCGGTCGCGCCGTTCGGCGGCGTGCTCGACTCCGGCACGGGCGTGCGATTCGGCGGCGAGGCGAACCTCGACGCGTTCACCGATCAACGCTGGATCACGCTGCGCGGCGACATCCCGCCGTACCCCTTCTAGGCGCATGCGAACCCAGGTCGCGATCGTCGGCGCGGGCCCGGCCGGGCTCGTGCTCGCCCACCTGCTGCACCTGCGCGGCATCGACTCGGTCGTGCTGGAGCGGCACACCCGCGAGCACATCGAACGGCGGGTCCGCGCCGGAGTGCTCGAGCCGGGCACCGTCGACCTGCTGCGGGAGGTGGGCCTGGCCGACCGCCTGGACCGCGAACGGATGATCCACCACGGCCTGGAGCTGCTCTTCGACGGGATCGGGCACCGGATCCCGCTGTCCGAGCTGGCCGGCCAGGAGATCACGATCTACGGCCAGCACCAACTGGTCAAGGATCTGGTCGCCGCGCGGCTGGCCACCGACCGGCCGTTGCTGTTCGAGGCGCCCGCGGTCACGCTCGACGGGCTGGACACCGCCGCACCCGTCGTGCGGTTCGTGCAGGACGGGCGCGAGCGGGAGCTGCGCTGCGACATCGTCGCCGGCTGCGACGGGTTCCACGGCGTGTCCCGGCCGGCGATCCCGGCCGGCGCGGTGACCGCGTACGAGCGCGAGTACCCGTACGCCTGGCTCGGCATCCTCGCCGAGGCGCCACCCTCATCCGATGAGCTGATCTACGCGTACCACGACCGGGGGTTCGCGCTGCACAGCATGCGGACGCCCAAGATCACTCGGTTGTACCTACAGGTGGCGCCGGACGAGGACCTCGCGGCCTGGCCCGACGAGCGGATCTGGGCCGAGCTACGCACCCGGCTCGGCCGGCACGACCCAGCGTGGCAGCTGACCGACGGGCCCATCCTCGAGCGGACCGTGGCCGCGCTGCGCAGCGTCGTCACCGAGCCGATGCGGTTCGGTCGGCTGTTCCTGGCCGGCGACGCCGCGCACATCGTGCCGGCCACCGGCGCCAAGGGGCTCAACCTCGCGGTGACCGACGTCGCGGTGCTCGCGTCGGCCATCGAGCGGTGGTACGCCGACGGCAGCACCGACGGGCTCGACGCGTACTCCGCCACCTGCCTCGCCCGGGTCTGGCGCGTGCAGCACTTCTCCTGGTGGATGACCTCGACGCTGCACCGCGATCCGGGCCGCGATCCGTTCACCCAGCGGCTGCAGCTCTCACAGCTGCGCTATCTGACCAGGTCAACCGCGGCCGCCACGTCGTTCGCCGAGAACTACGTTGGCCTGCCGCTGACGTTCGGGAGTCAGCCATGACCCTGCGAGACACCCCTCCGTTCCGTGCCGACCACGTCGGCAGCCTGCTGCGCCCGGCTGCGCTGCTGACCGCCCGGGCCGACCGCGCCGCGGGCCGTATCTCCGCCGAGGACCTGCGCGCGGTCGAGGACGACGCGATCCGCGACGTGGTCCGCATGCAGCGTGACGTCGGGCTGCGCACCGCCACCGACGGCGAGTTCCGCCGGACCTCGTGGCACATGGACTTCATCTACCGGCTCGGCGGCATCACCCAGTCCGACGACCGGATCACCGTGCAGTTCCGCAACGCGGACGGCACGATCGAGTTCGACACGCCGGCTCTGCACGTGTCCGGCCCGGTGCGGCTGCAGGAAACGATCTTCGGTCCGGACTTCGCGTTCCTTCGTTCCATTGTGGAGCAGGGGCAGACGCCGAAGCTGACGATTCCGTCGCCGAGCATGGTCCACTACCGCGGTGGCCGGGCAGCCATCGACCCGGCCGTGTACCCGGACGAGGAGCAGTTCTGGGCCGATCTGTCCGCGGCGTACGCCTCGCAGGTGCGGCGGGTCGCGGAGCTGGGCTGCACGTACCTGCAGCTGGACGACACGTCGCTGGCGTACCTGAACGACCCGGCCCAGCGCGCCATGCTAGCGGAACGCGGGGACGATGCGGAGCACCAGCACTTGCGCTACATCCGGCAGATCAACGCGGCGCTGGCCGACCGGCCGGAGGGACTGCGCGTGACCACGCACATGTGCCGCGGCAACTTCCGCTCGTCGTGGGCGGCCGAGGGCGGGTACGACTTCGTCGCCGAGGTCCTGTTCTCGGAGCTGGCCGTGGACGGGTTCTTCCTGGAGTTCGACGACGAGCGGGCAGGCGGGTTCGGGCCGCTCCGCTTCGTACCGGCCGGCAAGCTCGTGGTGCTGGGCCTCGTCACGACGAAGCGCGGGACGTTGGAGTCCAGGGACGAGCTCAAGCGACGGATCGACGAGGCGGCCAAGTACGTGCCGCTGGAGCAGCTCTGTCTGTCCCCTCAGTGTGGGTTTTCGTCCACTGTGGAGGGCAATGTGCTCAGCTACGACGAGCAGGTCGCGAAGCTGGCCTTGATCGTGGAGACCGCCGCCGAGGTGTGGGGCTAGCCGTAGGGTGTACCCGTGGACCTGACGGACACCGACGCGGCGATCACATTCCTGAGCGCGCTGGCCGTCGTGGTGGGCATCGTCGGCGTGATCGTTCCGGTCCTTCCCGGACTCGTGCTGTGCTGGCTCGGGGTGCTGGTGTGGGCGGTGTTCACCGAGCACCACGCCGGCAAGTGGGCCGTGCTCGCGGTCGCGACGGCGATCGCGGCCGGGGGCACCGTCGTCAAGTACGCCTGGCCCGGTCGCAACCTCAAGCGCAGCGGTGTACCGAATCGGACGCTGTTCGTCGGCGGCGTGCTCGGCCTCGTGGGGTTCTTCGTGATCCCGGTCGTGGGCCTGGTCATCGGCTTCGTGCTGGGCGTTTGGCTCGCCGAACGGGTGCGCCTGGGTGACAACGGGCAGGCGTGGCGGTCGACAAGGCACGCGCTGAAGGCGGCTGGTCTCTCGATGCTGATCGAACTCGCCGCCGGGCTGGCGATCGGCGTGATCTTCGCGACCGGTGTGGCGTTCTTCTGACGCTCAGTAACCTCCGCGCGGGCATGTATGCGTCGTCTTTCCACGCCTACACGGACGTGCGGACGCCCATGCGGATGTGGAAAACAAGCGCATTGCATCCCGAGGACGCGACGTCCGCGGTCGACGGGCCAACTTGGCATGCCGGGTCGCGGCATGAATAGCGGCTCACGCGGCGGGTACGCAACGCGTCACCCCGGTCGCATGAGCGCGGCCGGTAAGCGAGCAGGAGGAGCAACATGGACGAGCGGCGTGCGCCTTCGCGCGCGGTGGCCGGGGAGGTCTCCACCCAGGCGAGCCGGGTGGTCTCCGACGCCCGCCGGCACCTGCGTGGAGTCGCCGGTGAACAACAGACGGCCGCGGTGAAGCGGCTTCGCCAGGCCGCCGACGAGCTGCGGGAAATGACCCAGGGTCGGTCGGACTCGCCGGCCCGCACGATGGTCGCCGGGCTGGCCGAGCGCGGCCGGCGCATCGCGGATCACATGGAGAGCCGCGGGCCCGATGGCCTGGTCGACGACGTCCAGGCCTTCGCGCGGCGGCGGCCCGGCACGTTCCTGCTCGCCGCGCTGGGCGCGGGGATTGTCGTCGGCCGGCTCGGGCGGAGCGTGCTGACCGCCCCGAACGGTCCTGGGTCGGGCGGCGCGCCGTGACGGCCGTGCCGGCGCCGCAGGCGCACCAGCCTCCCGCGGTGTCCGACCCCGGGTCAGAGTCGGTCGGCGAGCTCCTCGCCGAGGTCGCCGGCGACCTCTCCCGGCTCTTCCGCCAGGAGATCGAGCTGGCCAAGGCGGAGCTGAAGGCCGAGGCGGTCAAGGCCGGCAAGGCCGGCGGCCTGCTGGCCGCGGCCGGGTTCGCCGGCTACCTGGTCACGGTGCTGCTCAGCCTTGCCCTGGTCGCCGCCCTCTCCGAGGTGATGCCGCCCGGCTGGGCCGCCGTCAGCGTGGCCGTGCTCTGGGCCGTCGCCGGAGCCGTGCTGTACGCCGCGGGGCGCCGCCGGATGGTCACGGTGTCGCCCGTCCCGCAACAGACCGTCGAAACGATCAAGGAGGACGCCCAATGGCTACGCAACCAGACCAGATAAGGGAAGAGATCGAGGCGACCCGCGGCGAGCTGGCCGGGGACGTGGACCGACTCGCCAACCGGACAAGCCCGAAGCGGATCGCGCGACGCCGATGGAACGGCCTCAAGGAGCGGGTACGCGGCGCGAGTGACCGGGTCATGGGCCCCTCGGCGCAGGACGTGACACAGGCGGCCCGGGAGGCGCCCGCCGCCCTGGCCCGCCAGGCGCAGGGCAACCCGGTCGCCGCCGGCATGATCGCGTTCGGCGCCGGGCTGCTCGCGGCCACGTTGATCCCGCAGACCGGGGTCGAACGCCGCGCGGGCGAACGCATCGCGGAGCAGGCCGACACCATCGTCGAGCCCCTGAAGGACTCCGGTCGGGAGCTGGGCGAGAACGTGCGCGGGTCGCTGAGGCAGGCCACGGAGCAGGTGAAGCAGACGGCGAGCGAGGCGGCCAGCCGCACCGGGTAAGGAGGTTTGCCGTGGCGACCCGGCGCATCGATCCACCGCTCGACGAGGTGACCGTGGTCGACCTCGACTCCGCCGCCGAGTGGTACGCGCGGGAGCGCGCGGCCACCGGCGATGCGGCGGTCCGCGTGGCCCGTCGTAACGAGCTGATCCACCTCGCCCTGCCGATGGCCACCCGGCTCGCTCGGCGCTACCGCGGGCGCGGAGAGCCGCTCGACGACCTCGAACAGGTCGCGCGGCTCGCGCTCGTGCGGGTCGTCGACCGATACGACCCCCGCCGCGGTTCGTTCACCGCGTACGCCATCCATACCATCACCGGCGAGCTCAAGCGCCACTTTCGCGACCGGACATGGGGCGTGCGCGTGCCACGCGCGCTGCAGGAGCTAGGCCACGAGGTCCGCCGGTCGAGCACGGAGCTGACGACCCGGCTTGCCCGCACCCCGACCGTGACCGAGCTGGCCGACGAACTCGGCGTCAGCCGGGCGCAGGTCGACGCGGCGGTCGAAGGCGCCACCGGCTACGCGCCGACGTCGCTCAACGCGGCCATCCGTGACGACGGTTGCGCGGAGCTGGGAGACCGAGTCGGTTCGCTCGACCCCGGCTTGGACGCGGTTGACGACCGCGAAACCCTTGGGGCCCTGCTGGGCCGGCTGCCGACTCGGGAGCGGCAGATCATCGCGCTGCGGTTCTACGGCAACCAGACGCAGGCCGAGATCGGCGAGCGGTACGGCATCTCTCAGGTGCACGTCTCCCGGGTGCTGTCCCGCGCGCTGACGTGGCTGCGGACCGCGATGCTGAGCGAGACGGCGCCGCCCTGGCCGGGTGGGGACGACGACGCCGCCGGATCCAACCTGACCATCGCGACGGCGTGCGTCGACGGCGCGCAGGTGGTCACCGTGTCCGGCGAAGTCGACTACGACAACGCCGGGTCGGTGTGCGATGCGCTGCTGCGGGCGGTCCGGTCGGGCGCCCGGCGGGTCAGGGTGGACCTCGACGGTGTACCGCTGATCGACGGCGCCGGCGTCGCCGCGGTACTGGCGGCGCGGGAGGCGGCCGGCTGCCAGGTCGCGGTGGTCATCGATCCGGTGCGGCCGCACGTCCGCCGAACGCTGGTCCTGGCCGGGCTCACCGACCTCGCCGGGTGACCGGCCGGCCCGCGACCCGCGGCAGCCGGAGCATCGCCCACACCACCTTGCCCCCCGCCCCGTCGGGCCGCCAGCCCCAGCGGTCGCTCACCGCCGCGACGAGGAGCAGCCCGCGCGGGCTGTCAGGGGCGAGGGACATGGCCGTGGCGGGCACGGGCATGCGGGCGGAGGCGTCCCGAACACAGAAGTGCAGGTACCGACGGCCACGGTGCAGCCGCACCGAAATGGACGTCCCGGCATGTCGCACCGCGTTGCCGACCAGCTCGGTCACGACCAGGCACCCGGACCCCACCAGGTCCGGCAGGCCCCACCGGGCGCACGCCTCGGTCACCAGCTCGCGGGCCCGCCGCCCCGCGCCAGGCCGCGGCGTCAGCACCACCTCAATCGCGATCACGCCCGCCGTTCCGGTCGTCGACCTGGCCGTGCGCGCCCGGGTATCCACACGATGCCCAGTCACGCAACTCGCGTACCCCGGGCATCCTGCCGTATACCCACATGGCTACGGGATCGCGCGCGTCGGTGCCGTCCCGGACCACTCGGTGAGCATCATCGTTGCGTCGTCGCGGGGTGGGCCCTGTTGGTGGTCCTGGATGCTGTGCGACAGCCGCCGCAGCGTCTCGGGCGTGGGCAGCTCGTCGTTCGCGCCGCGCTCGGCGAGGTCGACCAGGCGCTGCTCCCCGAACGGTTCGCCGTCGGGCCCGCGCGCCTCGACGACGCCGTCCGTGTAGAGCAGCAGGCGATCGCCGCGCTCCAGGGCCTCCGAGCCGACGTCCGTCCGGTCGTCTCGAATGCCCATCGGCAGACGCCGCCCACCGGTCAGCGCTCGGACCGCCCGGCCGCGGCGCATCAGCAACGGCTGCGGGTGGCCCGCGTTGACGTACCGCAGGATCCCGGTCTCGAGGTCGAGCTCCGCCACCACGCCGGTGACGTAGCGGAAGTCGGAGAACAGATCGGTGATCGCCGCGTCCGCCGCGCGGGTCATCGCGACCAGGTCACGCCCGTCACGTCGGGCCGCCCGGATCGCCGCCATCGCGACCGCGCACGTCAGGCCGGCACGCAGCCCGCGACCCATGGCGTCGAACACCGCCAGCCGGGCGACGAGGCCGTCGACGGCGTAGTCGAACGCGTCCCCGCCGACGTCGTACGACGGCTCGAGTATCGAGCTGACCACCATGTCGCGGCAGGTGAACGTCAGGGGCGGGAGCATCGAGAGCAGCAGCTCCCCGGCGGGCGACATCGAGCGGGTGCGGCGCAGCCTGCGCAGGGTGTCGCCGTACGGCATCTTCGCGGCGATCAGGTGCCCGATGAGGCCGACGAGCGCGAGGCACCGTTCGAGCAGCAGGTCGGGCTCGGCCGGCGGCCGCTCCGTGACGATCTCGGCGACGCCCAGGCGTTCCGATCCGTCGACGAGCGGAAGCCAGAGGCGGTACGGTCCGGCCGGCTCGCCGGTCGCCACCGCCGTGACCGTGGAGAACACCCGGCCGGGCAGGGTTCCGTCCACGGGTAACACCTGTGCGCCGGGCCGGCCCGACTCGGCAATCGGCCGCATCGCGCGCTGTTCGAGATCAACCAGGTAGATCGTGATCTTGAGACCCACTGGCCGGAGGGCCGCGTTCACCTCGGCGGGAAGCTGATCGGGCAGCATCAGGTGACCACGCCGGACCACGTCGCATAGGGCGGCGTACCAGGCCGCTAGTGCGGGATCGTCCATCGGCGGTACCGGTGCCATCGAAGGTCAGCCCTACGCGGCGCCGCCATGCGGACCGCGTGGCGGGGGCGATGCGATTTCCAGCAGCTCGTCGACGCCGGTCAGGTAGAGGACGCGTGCCACGATGCCGCGAGCGTTGCGTGCCCGCAGTCGGGTGCCACGCCGGGTGGCGCGATCGCTTCCCTCAAGGAGGGCGCGCACCCCGCTGGAGTCGATGAAGGACAGCTCGGCGAGGTCGACGACGACCTCCTGGCCGGGTGACGACTCGATGACCTCGCGCAGTGCGGTGGTCAGAGCTGGCTCGGTGTTTATGTCCAACTCGCCCAAGACGCGCAGGACGACCTCGCCGGCGTCCCCGGCCGTCGTGGTGATCTCCAGCTGCATCGGCGTACCCCCGGCCGACCATATCGGCAGTACTCCGGTCGTGCACGCGGATGCCATCATGACGCGTGGCCTTCTTGGTAGTGGGGGAGAGCCTCGTCGACCTGATCGGCGCCGGCGAGTCGTGGACGTTCGAGGCGGCGCCCGGCGGCAGCCCGCTCAACGTCGCGGTCGCTCTGGCCGCGCAGGGCCGGTCCGTGCGGCTGGCCAGCGAGCTCGGCGGCGACCTGTTCGGTGTGCTCGTTCGTGACCATCTGCGCCGGTACGCCGTGGATGCCACCGACGTCGTCGTGGGCGACGAGCCGACGAGTCTCGCGTTCGCGCGGCTCGACGCGGGCGGCGCGGCGACGTACGACTTCCGGTTCGGCTGGCGTTACGCCGGCCGGCCGACCCTGGCCGGGGTGGACTGCCTACACACGGGCTCGCTCGGGGCGCTGGTGGAGCCGGGTGCGACCGTCGTGCGCGACCTGGTCGGCGCGGCGCGCGACGCCGGCGTACCCATTTCCTATGACCCGAACGTCCGGCCCGCGCTCATCGGTGAGCGGACGGCGGCGGTGGCGCGCGTCGAGGAGCTGGTCGGGCTCGCCGACCTGGTAAAGGTCAGCGCGGAGGACCTGGCCTGGCTCCACCCGGACCGGCCGCCGGAGTTCACCGCCGAGCGATGGCGTGGCCTCGGCCCGGACGTCGTCGTGGTGACCCGCGGCGCCGAAGGCGCCACCGCGGTGTACGACGGTGGACGAACCGAGGTGGCCGCACCGCGGGTCACAGTAGTGGACACGGTTGGCGCGGGCGACACGTTCACCGCCGGACTGCTCGCAGCCCTCGCGGACGCGGGCGCCGTCGCGGCCGGGCGCCGGCTGTCGCTCACCCCGGCGACCATCGAGACGGCGGTCCGGTTCGCCACGGCGGCGGCCGCCGCTGTCTGCACCCATCGCGGCGCGAGCCCGCCGACGCCGGAGGAGATCGCCACGCTGCTTACCGCCTGACGGTTGGTTTGTATTCGGGTTCTACGAGACCTGATCCAAATGTGGATCGCGCGCGGCCGTATCGATCGCCGACCGATTCATTTCTGGATCAGGTCTCGTAGGACGCAACAACACATAGTCGCCGAGGCCGCCGGTCAGCGGCGCTTCGCCGGGATCTCCAGCCAGTCCCGGCTGCGCTGTCCCGGCCGGTACGGGGAGTCCAGTCGTTTCGCGATCACGCCGGGCAGGCCCTGCTCCCGGCTCGTCCGCAGCGCGAACTGCCCGCCGCCGACGAAGTGCGGCGGGACCTGCCAGTGCACGCCGGCGAGGCCCAGGCCCGCGAGCCGCTCGCGGCGGTCGGCGTAGGGCACGTCCACGAGGGGAGTCCCATCCAGCCAGAGCAGGTCGACGACGAGGTACTGCACGGGTGTCCGCGTGGCCAACCGGCGGATTGCGGCGGCGCCGGTCGCCGCGGCGCGGGGTCGCAGCAACTCGGCATCGACCCGCCCGGACGCGTCGAGCGCGACGACCACACCGTCGAGAAGGCATTCGGTCGGCGCGAGCCTCTCGGCCAGCGCACGCAGCTCCGGGTAGCTGTCCGTCACCTCCGTCCCGTCGCCGTCGACCAGGTCCAGCCGGCCGCCCGACACCTGCGCCATCGCCCGCAACCCGGACCATCCGAGCTCATACCCCCACGCCTCGTCGTCGGGCGGCAGTCGCGTCGCCCGGGTGGCGAGCATCGGCCGCAGCTGCGTCGGCATCGGCGTCCAGCCGGGCTCGGGCGGGTCCATCCGGTGGATCATCCAGTTCTTGCCGCCCGTCTGGAACAGTGCGTACCGGCCGGACACCCGCTCGCCGTGCAGCTCGAAGATCACCTCGTTGTCGCGCCACTTCTCGGCCTCGTAGGTCCCGCGGTCGAAGATGGTCATGCGGCCGGCGCCGTACTCACCCTCCGGGATCTCGCCGGAGAAGTCGGCGTACTCCATCGGATGGTCCTCGGTGTGGACGGCGAGGTGGTTGCGTCGCGGGTCCTTCGGGACGCCGCGGGGCAGCGCCCAGGACACGAGCACGCCGTCACGCTCCAGCCGGAGATCCCAGTGCAGCGCGCGGGCGTGGTGCTGCTGGATCACGAACGTGTCGGCCTGCGCCGCGCGCTTGCGGCCGCGCCGAGCCGGAACCGGTTCCGGTGTGCGCGCGGCGTCCCGCTTGCGCCGATATTCGTCGAGACGGTCGCCCATGCTTGCCTATTCTTGCGGACGTCATGACCACACCGGCCGACCTGCGCGCCCGCCTGCCCGAGCTGACGCTCCGTGACGAGTTCCGCCTCCGCCGACGCCTCGACGCGGCCGGTGGAAGCGACCGCGGCGGTGGGCTCGCCAGGCTCGTCGCCGACGTCGATGCCGCCGAGCGGCGCATCGCCGGCCGCCGGGCTGCCGTGCCGGCCGTGCGCTACCCCGTCGAGCTGCCGATCGCGGAGAAGAAGGACGAGATCCTCGCCGCGATCCGCGACCACCAGGTGGTGATCGTCGCGGGGGAGACCGGCTCCGGCAAGACCACCCAGCTGCCGAAGATCTGCCTCGAGCTTGGCCGCGGCGTACGCGGGTTGATCGGGCACACCCAGCCGCGGCGGCTCGCCGCGCGGACGGTCGCCGAGCGGATCGCCGAAGAGCTCGACACGCCGCTGGGCGCCGCGGTGGGCTTCCAGGTCCGGTTCACCGACCGGTCCAGCGACCACACTCTGGTCAAGCTCATGACCGACGGCATCCTGCTCACGGAGATCCAGCACGACCGGATGCTGCGCAAATACGACACGCTCATCATCGACGAGGCGCACGAGCGCAGCCTCAACATCGATTTCATCCTCGGGTACGTCAAGCAGCTACTGCCGCGCAGGCCGGACCTGAAGGTCGTCATCACGTCGGCGACGATCGACCCGGAGCGATTCTCGGCGCACTTCAACGGCGCGCCGATCATCGAGGTCTCCGGACGGACCTACCCGGTCGAGGTCCGGTACCGGCCCGGCGAGGATGACGAGAGCGACCAGATCCAGGCGATCTCCGACGCGGTCGAGGAGCTGGCCGCCGAGGGCTCATCGGCCGAGGGCTCACCGGCCGAGAGCTCATCGGCCGAGGGAACCGGCGACATCCTCGTGTTCCTGTCCGGCGAGCGGGAGATCCGGGACACCGCCGACGCGCTGCGCCGGCTGACGCTGCCCGGTCTCGAGGTCCTGCCGCTGTACGCCCGGCTGTCGATCGCCGAGCAGCACCGGGTCTTCCAGCCACACCCGGGCCGGCGCGTGGTGCTCGCCACGAACGTGGCCGAGACGTCGCTGACCGTGCCGGGCATCAAGTATGTCGTGGACCCGGGCACCGCCCGCGTCTCCCGGTACAGCCAGCGACTCAAGGTGCAGCGACTGCCGATCGAGCCGGTCTCCCAGGCGTCGGCGAACCAGCGCAAGGGACGCTGCGGGCGTACCTCCGACGGCATCTGCATTCGGCTGTACTCCGAGCCGGACTTCGAGGAGCGACCGGAGTTCACCGATCCGGAGATCCTGCGTACCAACCTCGCGTCCGTGATCCTGCAGATGACCGCCCTGGGGTTGGGCGACCTCGCCGCATTCCCGTTCATCGACCCGCCCGACCGGCGCAACATCACCGATGGCGTGAACCTGCTGCACGAGCTCGGCGCGCTCGATCTCGACCAGAGCGACCCGCGCCAGCGGCTCACCGTGCTCGGCCGCCGGCTCGCCCAGCTGCCCATCGACCCGCGGCTCGGGCGCATGGTGCTGGAGTCCGAGCGCAACGGCTGCGTTCGCGAGATCCTGGTTATCGCGGCGGGACTGTCCATTCAGGACCCTCGCGAGCGGCCGGCGGACCGGCAGCAGGCGGCCGCCGAGAAGCACGCGCGCTTCTCGGACAAGGAATCGGACTTCCTGGCGTACCTGAATCTGTGGAACTACCTCGAGGACCAGCAGCGCGCGCTGTCGTCGAGCGCGTTCCGCCGGATGTGCCGCGCGGAGTTTCTCAACTATCTGCGCGTACGCGAGTGGCAGGACCTGTACGCCCAGCTCCGCCAGGTCACCAGGACGCTCGGCATGTCGGTCAACGACGTGCCGGCCGACCCGCCGCGCGTCCACCAGGCGCTCCTCGCCGGCCTGCTCTCGCACATCGGGGTGTTCGACCCCGAGAAGCGGGACTACCTCGGCGCCCGTGGCGCCCGGTTCGCCGTGTTCCCGGGATCGGCGCTCTTCCGGCGTACGCCTCGCTGGCTCATGGCGGCCGAGCTGGTCGAGACGTCGCGGCTGTGGGCGCGGATCGTCGCGAAGATCGAGCCGGACTGGGTCGAGCCGCTCGCC
Organism: Micromonosporaceae bacterium; assembly: GCA_036506495.1. Lineage (GTDB taxonomy): Bacteria > Actinomycetota > Actinomycetes > Mycobacteriales > Micromonosporaceae > DASXRC01. Next base: position 125,264 of record DASXRQ010000232.1, read on the forward strand.
GGGCACCTGGTCAAACGTCAGTACAGCGAGCCGCACTGGGAGAAGAAGCGCGGTTCCGTGGTGGCCCAGGAGCGGGTCACGCTCTACGGCGTGCCGATCGTGACGGCGCGGACGGTGAACTTCGGCCGCATCGACCCGATGCTGTCCCGGGAGCTGTTCATCCGGCACGCGCTCGTGGAGGGCGACTGGGACACCCGGCACGCGTTCTTCCACGAGAACCGCGCGCTGCTCGACGAGGTGGAGGACCTGGAGCATCGGGTACGCCGACGCGACATCCTCGTTGACGACGAGACGCTGTTCGACTTCTACGACCGGCGGGTGGGGCAGGAGGTCGTCTCGGCGCGGCACTTCGACGCCTGGTGGAAGCGCACGCGCGTCGCGACGCCGGACCTGCTGACGTTCGAGAAGTCGATGCTCGTCAACGAGCGGGCGGCCGCGGTCAGCGCGGACGACTACCCCGACGAGTGGGTGCAGGACGAGCTGCGGTTGCCGCTGACGTACCAGTTCGAGCCGGACGCCGAGGCCGACGGGGTGACCGTCCACATCCCACTGCCAGTGCTCAACCGCGTCGAAGCCGAACAGTTCGAGTGGCAGGTGCCGGGCCTGCGCGAGGAGCTGGTGGTCGCTCTGCTGCGGTCGCTGCCCAAGGCGGTGCGCCGCAACCTCGTGCCCGCCCCGGATTACGCGCGCGCCGCGCTCGCCGGCGTCGACCCGGGCCGGAGTCCGCTGCTGCCGGCGATCGCCCGAGAGCTGCACCGGCTCTCGGGCGTACCGGTGCCGCCCGGATCGTGGCAGCCGGATCGCGTGCCCGATCACCTGAGGATGACGTTCCGGGTGGTGGACGACGAGGACCGGACGCTGGCCGAGGGCAAGGACCTGGCCGCGCTGCGCGAGCGGCTCCGGCCCCGGATGCGCGAGACGCTGGGCGCGGTCGCGCACGAGGTGGAGCGCCGCGGCCTTCGGACCTGGGACATCGGTACGCTCCCGCGCACGGTCTCCGCCCAACGGGCCGGGTACGCGGTGACCGGCTATCCGGCTCTGGTCGACGACGGCGACAGTGTGGCCGTCCGCGTGCTGGAGACCGAGGCGGAGCAGTGGGCGGCGATGTGGCGAGGCACCCGGCGCCTGCTGCTGCTGACCGTCCCCTCACCGGTCAAGCTCGTCAACGCGCGGCTGCGCAACGAGGCGAAGCTGGCGCTGAGCCGCAACCCCCACGGCAGCGCCGCCGCGCTGATCGACGACTGCGTCGCGTGCGCCGTGGACAAGCTGATGGCCGAGGCGGGCGGGCCGGCGTGGGATCCCGCCGGCTTCGGCCAATTGCGCGACAGCGTGCGCGGCTCGCTCGCGGACACCGTGTTCGGCGTCGTCGAACGGGTGCGGCGGATCCTCGCGATCGCGTACGACCTGGAACGTCGCCTCGCGGCGACCCGAGCGCCGGCCCTGTTGCCGGCGCTGGCCGACATCCGCTCGCAGCTGTCGGGACTCGTGTACGCCGGATTCGTCGCCGCCACCGGCTGGTGGCGCCTGCCGGATCTGGTCCGGTACCTGCGGGCCATCGAGCGCCGGCTGGATCGTCTGCCCGACAATCCGCAGCGCGACCGCGAGCAGATGCACACGATCCAGGAGATTCAGCGGGAGTACGCGCGGCTGCGGGCCCAGCTGCCGCCGAGTGACAACCTGGCGGGGATCCGCTGGATGATCGAGGAGCTGCGGGTCAACTACTTCGCCCAGGCGCTCGGAACGCCGCAGCCGATTTCGGACCGCCGTATCTACCGAGCGATGGACGACCTGACCGGTCAGACCTCCTAGCCTCCAGCCCGGTTGTGGCCGCGGGCGGACGGCTGGGTTGATCAGTCCCCGGTGGCGACAATGTCGGCGGGTTCGATCATGAGTACGGCGGAGCGTTGTGGCACGACGGGGCGGTGCAGCAGCCGTCCTGCTGGTCGTGCTTGTGCCAGTGGTACTCCTGGCTTCCTGTCGGGTCGCGGGGCGGGGCGTTGAGTCAGGCAGCCGGTTGGCTGCTGGTGGTGATCGGGTGCAGGTGCGGGTTGGCCAAGCGCAGGTAGTCGCGCGTGTCGAGGGCGAGTGAGCGGTCCAGCCGGGCCGCGTTGAAGTAGATCTCCTGGTGGGTGAGCAGTTCCGGGTCGGTGACGGGTGTCAGGTCGGGGTGAAAGCTGAACGGGAGCATGGTGCCGCTGACGCTGCCGGCCAGGGCTTCGGCCTTGTCGGTTGAGGCGAACGCCGCGTAGCTTCCACCGGCCAGCGTCTTGAGTGCCTGCAGGTCCACCCGAGCGTCGCCGGGCACCACGGCCAGGTAGTAGCGGCTGGTGCGCTTGCTGGTCTTGACCATCACGATCAGGCACTTGGCCGCGCACGCCACCGGATGGCCCCGATAGGCGCTGACCACCTCGGTGCGCCCTTCTGGGACGTGGTCGATGACCCGGTACCGCGCGCCCGCGGTGTCAAGCATGGAGATCAGACGCTGGTAGGCATCCCCGGCCGACGCGTCAGCCGAGGCGAAGGGCTGTCCGGTCAACGCTCACCACGCTTCCTGGAACATCTTCTTCACCTGCGCGATGCGTCGCTCGTCACGGCGGTAGAACGTCCACTGCTTGATGCGCTTGGCCCTCAGCAGTCCGGTTGCGGTCAGCAGCTTCAGGTGCTCACTGGCCGTGGGCTGGCTGACGCCGAGTTTGTCCGCGATGAACACCGAACAGACGCCGTCGTTGACCAGGTCCCCGTCGCGCTGGGGTGGGAAGTGGGCTACGGGGTCGGCCAGCCAGACAAGAATCGCCAGCCGCTTCTCGTTACCCAGGGCCTTCAGCACCCCGACATCCAGCACGTAGGGAGTTTGCCAACTTCCTAACTACGTGTCAATCCTGCGCTACGTGTTACCGCCGCCGTGAGTCACCCACACATCAGCCAGCTTCTACATAACGATCCCGGGCTGGAGTACTAGACGCCCGGAAGCTCGCGGACGGTGCGGTGGCGGGCTCAATCTGAGCCAACCTGGTTGTCGAGGAGGATGGCCAGCTCGTGGGCGAGCGTGCCCAGGCTCTCGCCACGGTATACACCGGCCAGCTCGTCGAGCAGCCGAGCCACAACCTCCGCCTGGGCGGCCGTCAGCACGGGCTGATGTCCCGCCGGCCGGCCACCCTGGGTAATCTGAGCTCGCAGCCGCGCGGCATACTCGTCGCGGTTCAGCGGGTTACCGGCCCGGTCCCGAATGGCTGCGGTCGGACGTGGCGGGGCCACATCCGAGACCGTGCTGAACTCGGCGTGCTCGGGGCAATAGTCGGTCCCGCGGACCGGGTCGTAAATCCAGCCAACGGCGTGGTCACGAGCCCAGGACCGAGCATCAGAGTCATTCCGCCACTGCTCGGCAGCTGGCGGCTCCAATTGGACCGGACATCCCGGTACGTCGCAACTGAGCACTACTCGTCGCAGCGTGCTCGCGCCGGAGAGGTGGATGCTCACCGCTGCTCGCTCTCTCGTACCTTAGTGAACCGGCGCGACGGGCCGCCTCAAGGCGGGCTGTCTTCGTTTCCGGGATACCCCGAACTCTACGCCCCGTACTTCCGGAAACCCACGACGTACCCATCCACCGACGCTGAGCATCGACATCCGACTACGGCGCGCCCAGAGCGTCCAAACTGGACCGACGCTGATACCAACCCCGCTCTGTTCCTCGAGCTGCTACCGGTCGACCATTGAGCATTTCTCGCGATCAGTCCGCGGCGCTGCCCTGGCGGGTCAGGCCGTCGAGTACCCGGGTGAGGCCCCAGATGAACTGCTCGGTGGTGATATACCGGGCCATGGTGGTTGCCGTCGCCGCGGTCCGCGGGTGGCGGTCGGAGGCGGCGGCGGTGAAGCCGACGAGCCGGGTGGCTACGCGTTCGTCTTCCGGCGGCGGTGGTCCGGAGTGTTCGAGTTCGGCGGTTTCGAGAGCGATGGATCCAAGCACGTAGGTGACAAATACGTGCGAGGCGCGGGCGGCGTCGACGGGTTCGAGTCCGGCGTCGGCGAAGACCTCGAGGAGCCGTTCGCCGAGGGCCACGGCGTTCGGCCCGTCCATTCGGCCGCTCAGCAGTAGGCTCACCGCTCCGGGGTGGGATAACAGGTCCGTTCTGAATTCGAGGGCCAGGGACTGCAGGCGTTGTCGCCAGGGGCGGGTCCGGTTTGTGAGCCCGGCGAGGTCGACCGTGCTGAGGAGCCGTTCGACGAGTGCCCGCAGCACCGCCGCCTTGCCGGGGAAGTAGGTGTACACCGCGTTCGGCGCCACTCCCACGCGCGCGGCGATGCCACGTATTGTCACCGTGCGGGCCCCGCCGTCGCTGAGCAGGTTCTGCGCGGCGTCGAGGATCATCTGATCGCTCAGCGTTCCCCTCGGCCCGGGACGGCGTCGCTGCGACATCTGCGCCACGTGCCTGCCTCCTCTCCCTTGACGTGCGGCTGTACAGGGTACAGACTGAACATTGTACAGAAATTTGTACGACGTACAAACTAGGCTGATTCCATGGGTCGTCCAGACCAGGCGCCACGCTAGCCGAGTAAATCGTTGCCAGGCGCGGGCGCGACCGAGCTGGACTGCACCGGCCAAGCACGCAGTCGGGACCCGCACGAGCCATCAACCATGGCCGCCCACGCGGTTGGCGACGTCGAAGGTTGGCGCCGCGGCACCGCACGGTCCCGCCGCCAACCGGCTACGGGACTCCACACACGAAGTCCACTCAGCACAAGGAGGCACGACAATGACACCAGACGAGCGCAAGGGCATGGTTCGCCGGTTAACCGACGAACTCTGGAACAAGGGCAACCTCGACGTCTGTGACGAGGTGTTCGCCGCGCACTGTTCCTTCCACGACCCGAGCTTCCCTGTCGAGGGGGTTGCGGGAATGAAGGAGCAGGTGCGTCAACTGCGGGCGGCCAACCCCGACCTGCACCTGGATGTCCACGACATCCTCGCGGACGACGACATGACCGCCGCCCGGTGGACCATGGGCGGCACCTCCCGCGGGGAGTTCCGCGGCCTGCCGGCGACCGGCAAGACGTACGTGATGACCGGCATGACCATCGACAAGTGGGAGGGCGACCGGATCGTCGAGGAATGGATCAACTACGACCTGCTCGGCGGTCTCCAGCAACTCGGGATCATCCCCGAGTTGGCGCGGCAGGAGGCCACCGGCTGAACCGAGAAGCGATGACGAGTCAACTGGCCGGACCCACAAGGGCCCGGCCAGTTGATGTTGATTTGCCACCGAGATTGCCTGCCTCACTGCCGAAGCCCCAGCGGGGTGACGGTTTACCCGATTGGTCCGGGACGGACCGGGTACGTGTGGGAGTTTGAAGGGGAGGAGGCAGCGATGACGGGTGGACCGTGGGAGCCTGGCGGCGGCGGAACGTGGGACGACCTATTCGCTCGGTTCTTCGGGTCGGGCGAGCCGCGGCGGCCATTGAACCGGATCGACATCACGCGGCTCATGAGCGCCGAGGCGCGCCAACTGGTCGTCGACGCGGCACAGCGTGCGTCCGAGTTGGGCAGCGCCGACCTCGACACCGACCATCTGCTCTGGGCGGCGTTGCGGCGCGAGCCGCTGCGTGACCTCCTCCGCCGCTCGGGCGCGGATCCGGACACGCTCGCCGGGCAGCTCGATCGGGCGCCGACCGGCGAATCCCGGCCCGTGGTCGCGATCTCCCTGACGCCGGCGAGCAAGCGCGCGTTGCTCGAGGCGCATCAGATCGCTCGCGCCGGCGGCGCCACGTACATCGGACCCGAGCACATCCTCCTGGCGCTCGCGCTCAACGCGGAGTCCTCGGCAGGCCGGGCGTTGCAGGCGGGACGCAACGGCCCGCAGTTGTTGCGCGCGGCGGCCACGGCCGAGCGTGGCGCGGCAGGCGAGACCGGTACGCCGAACGTGGACCGGTTCGGTCAGGACCTGACGGCGCGCGCCCGGGAGGGCCGGGTGGACCCGGTGATCGGGCGCGCCGAGGAGATCGAGCAGGCCGTCGAGGTGCTCTCGCGGCGTACCAAAAACAATCCGGTCCTGATCGGCGAGGCCGGCGTCGGCAAGACGGCGATCGTGGAGGGGCTGGCCCAGCGGATCGTGGAGGGTGACGTACCCCGGACGCTGGAGGGCAAGCGGGTCGTCCAGCTCGACCTGGCCGGGCTCGTCGCCGGCACCCGCTACCGCGGCGACTTCGAGGAGCGGCTCAAGAACGTCATCGACGAGATCCAGGTACACAGCGACGAGCTGATCATTTTCCTCGACGAGCTGCACACGCTCGTCGGCGCGGGTTCCGGCGGTGGCGGCGAGGGCACGATGGACGCCGGAAACATGCTCAAGCCCGCGCTCGCACGCGGCGAGCTGCGGGTGGTCGGTGCGACGACGCTCGACGAGTACCGCAAGTCGATCGAGAAGGACGCGGCGCTGGCCCGCCGGTTCCAGCCGATCCTGGTGCCGGAGCCGACGGTCGCGGACACGATCGCGATCCTGCAGGGGCTGCGCGACCGGTACGAGGCCTACCACCAGGTGCGGTTCACCGACGAGGCGCTGATAGCGGCCGCGGAGCTGTCCGAGCGATACATCACCGATCGGTTCCTGCCGGACAAGGCGATAGACCTCATAGACCAGGCCGGCGCCCGGATCCGGCTGCGCACCAAGACGCCCGGCGCCGATCGGCGCGACCTGGAGCGCCGCATCGAACAGCTGCGCCGCGACAAGGCGCAGGCGGTGGCCGACGAGCAGTACGAGCGCGCGTCGCAGCTGCGCGACGAGCTGACCGGGTTGGAGCGGCGGCTCGACGGGCCGGTCGACGCCGAGGGCGCCGCCGTGCCGGAGGTCACCGCCGATGACATCGCCGAGGTCGTGTCGCGGGTGACCGGCATCCCGGTCAGCCAGCTCACCGAGGAGGAGCGCGAGCGGCTCAACCGGCTGGAGGAGCACCTCCACCAGCGGGTGGTGGGCCAGGATGACGCGGTCCGGTCGGTGGCCGAGGCGGTGCGCCGGTCGCGCGCCGGCATGTCCGACCCGAACCGGCCGATCGGCAGCTTCCTGTTCCTCGGCCCGACCGGCGTCGGCAAGACCGAGCTCGCCCGCGCGCTGGCACAGGCGCTCTTCGGCGACCAGGACCGCATGGTCCGCCTGGACATGAGCGAGTTCCAGGAGCGGCACACGGTCAGCAGGCTCGTCGGGGCGCCGCCCGGCTACGTCGGGTACGAGGAGGCCGGGCAGCTCACCGAGGCGGTGCGGCGCCGGCCGTACGCGGTCGTGCTGCTCGACGAGATTGAGAAGGCGCACCCCGACGTGTTCAACGTCCTGCTGCAGGTGCTCGACGATGGTCGGCTCACGGACAGCCAGGGTCGCACGGTCAGCTTCAAGAACGCGGTCCTCATCATGACCAGCAACGTCGGGTCCGACCTTATCGCCGGCCAGCGGCGCGCGGTGGGCTTCGGCGGCGACGCGGACCGCGCGGGTGGCTCGGACGGCCCCGACGACGCACTCCGCGAGCAGTTGATGCGCCGCCTGCAGGAGGTCTTCCGGCCCGAGTTCCTGAACCGGATCGACGAGATCATCGTGTTCCGCCGGCTCGAGCCGGACCAGCTGCGCCAGATCACCGAGCTGATGCTCGAGGACACCCGGCGCCGGCTGCACGCCCAGGACATCACGGTCGAGTTCACCCCGGCCGCGATCGATTGGCTGACCGAGCGCGGCTACCAGCCCGAGTTCGGGGCGCGGCCGATGCGTCGCACCATCCAGCGCAACGTCGACAACGAGCTCTCGCGGATGGTGCTCGACGGGAGCCTGAACCCCGGCCAGCACGTGAGGGTGGATGTCGCCGACGGTCGGCTTGCGTACCGGCCGGAACCGGTCCCGGCGCACCCTTAGCGCTCGGCGGCCACCTGGGCACGGACCGCCGGGGCGACCTCTTCGGCATAGCGGGCGAGTTGATCGGACCCCTCCGCCCACAGCACGAACGTGTCCACGCCGTACGCCAGCGCGAGGTCGGACAGCTCGTCCACCCACTGGCCGACTGGCCCACGCAGCAGGCCCTCCGACGCCCCGCTCGTGATCGTGCCGGACACGTTGACCACCCGGCGGATCGCGCCCGGGTCGCGGCCGGCCTCCTCGGCCGCCGCGTCGAGTCGCGCGGTCATCTCCGCCAGTCGCGCCACATCGCCGCGCAACGACGGCACCCACCCGTCGGCCAGGCGGGCGGTCAGCCGCAGCGCCCGCGCGCCGTACGTCCCTAGCCAGATGCCCATGTCGTGGGCCGGCACCGGTCCGGAGTGCGCGCCGGCCAGCTGGTAGTACCGCCCGGAGAAGCGCAGGTTGCGCTCGCCGCTCCACACGTTGCGGATCACGTCGATCGCCTCGGCGAGCGCGTCGAGCGATTCGCCCGGGGTGCGACGGGTTCCGCCGTACGCGACGATCGCGTCCCAGAACGCGCCCGCGCCCAGGCCCAGCTCGAACCGGCCACCGCTGAGGACGTCGAGGCTGGCGGCCGCCTTGGCGAGGACCGCGGGCGGGCGCAGCGGCAGGTTCGCCACGTCGGGGAAGATGCCTATGCGCGACGTCCTGGCCGCGATCATGCTCATCAGTACCCAGGTGTCGACGAACCGGCGCTGGTACGGGTGGTCCTGCACGGCGACGTAGTCCAGGCCCCGGCGTTCCGCCTCGTGCGCGGTGGCGAGAAGGGGATCGGTGGCGTTCGGGATGAGGAAGTAGCCGAAGGCGAGGGGCCGCCCGAAGTCCGTCACCAACCCACTCTAGGCCGGGCCGCGCGGTCCGCCCGGCCGCGACCGGATGCTCTGCATGTACGCCCGGATGCTGCCGTCCGCCACGCGCGCCGTCCACAGCTCGCGCACGCGTGGGTCGTCCTCGGCCTTCAGGCGCGCGATCCGTTCGTCGGTCGCCCGGTGCAGCTGCTGCTTGGTGAGCCGGTGGGTGTCCGGCGGAACCGCGGCGAGCCGGCGGGCGACCGCGATCGCGTGCCCGAGCAGCGCCGGCGCGGGCACGACCTCGTCCACCAGGCCGCGGGTGAGAGCCTCGACGGGCTCGTACGCGGCGCCGCCGAGGATCGCCGCCCGAGCTGCGGGTGGGCCCGCCGCGTACGCGAGGATCTCCAGCGCGCTCGTCGGGAACGGCACGCCGACCAGCAGTTCGGTGACCCCGATGCTGGCTCCGACGTCGGCGATGACCCGGTGGTCGCAGCATGCGGCGAAGATGCAGCCGCCGGCGATGGCCGGCCCGTTGACCGCGGCGACCACGGGCTTACCCGCGCGGAACACGGCCTCGAACGCCGTGCTGAGCGCGGGCAGGAAGGCCGCCACGTAGTCGGCGCCCCCGTCGGCGATGCGCCACAGGTCGACGCCCGCGGAGAACGCCCGGCCCGCGCCGGTCAGCACGACCGCGCGGTGCGCATCGGCGTCCAGCTCGCGGAACGTCGACGTGATCGCGGCGAGCAGCTCGAGGTCGAGGACGTTAACCTTGCCGTGGGCGAGGCGGACCACCGCGACGCCGTCGACGTCCTCGCGCTCGATCAACTCGCCACCCACGTGGGAATCGTAGAAGCTCTGGTTTGCGTCGGCGTCGCCCGTACCGCCGACACGAACGTCGTTAGGGATGCGAACGGTCGGTGCATTCATTAGGATCTGCCGGTCTGCAGTGGGGAGGGGCGGCGTGTCGCGACGGCGCGGTGTGCGGTTGCTGGTGGCCTCGGCTCTGGTTGTCGGTGGGTTGGCACCGATCGCGTCGGCTTCCGGCCCCGCGGCGGCCGTGGTGTTGCCGTCCGGGTTCCAGGAGCAGATCGTGTTCTCGGGCCTGACCCAGCCGACGAACATCGAGTTCGCTCCGGATGGTCGCATCTTCGTCGCCGAGAAGGGCGGCAAGATCAAAGTCTTTGACGGTCTGGCGGACACCACGCCGACTGTGTTCGCCGACCTGTCCACGGACGTCCACAACCAGTGGGACCGTGGCCTGCTCGGTCTCGCGCTGCCGCCCAACTTCCCGACCAACCCGTGGGTGTATGTGCTCTACACATATGACGCACCGCCGGGACAGACCGCGCCGGTCTGGAACGACACGTGCCCCAACGCCAACGACGGCACGTGTGTGGTGACCGGCCGGCTGTCGAGGCTGCGGGCGAGCGGCGACGTGATGACCGGTAGCGAGCAGGTGCTCATCCACGACTGGTGCCAGCAGTTTCCGAGCCACTCGATCGGCGATCTGCACTTCGGCCCCGACGGCATGCTCTACGTCACCGGTGGCGACGGCGCCAGCTTCTCCGCGACCGACTGGGGGCAGTTGGCCAACGCGAGCAACCCGTGCGCAGACCCGCCGGGCGGGGCGATGACCCCGCCGACCACCGAGGGCGGAGCACTGCGGTCACAGGACGTACGCACGACCGGCGACCCCACCGGGCTGGACGGGGCGCTGCTGCGGCTCGACCCGAACACCGGCGCGGCCGCCGCCGGCAACCCGCTGGTCGGCTCGCCGGATCTCAACGCGCGGCGGATCGTCGCGCACGGGCTGCGCAACCCGTTCCGCTTCACGATCCGGCCCGGCACCAACGAGGTGTGGATCGGCGACGTCGGGTGGGGCACCTGGGAGGAGATCGACCGCGTCATCAGCCCGACCTCGGGGCTCAGGAACTTCGGCTGGCCCTGCTACGAGGGCGCCGGGCGGATGGCCAGCTACGACAACGCAGACCTGAACCTGTGCGAGTCGCTGTACTCCGGCGGCGGCCACACCGGTCCGTACTTTACGTACAACCACAGCGCGAAGGTCGTGGCGAACGAGTCGTGCCCGACCGGCGGCTCCTCGGTGACCGGCACCGCGTTCTACCCGACCGCCGGCGGCCCGTACCCCGCGGCCTACCGCGGCGCCCTGTTCTTCGCCGACTACTCGCGCGACTGCATCTGGGCCATGCTGCCGTCGTCGCCGGGCGGGCTGCCCAGCACCTCCAACATCATCACGTTCGGCGCCTCGGCGGCCAGTCCGGTGGACCTGGCGGTCGGACCCGGCGGCGAGCTGTACTACGCGGACCTGGGCGGCACGATCCGCCGGGTCCGGTACTTCCCGGGTAACCGGCCCCCGACGGCGGTGGCGTCGGCAGATCCGACGTTCGGCCCGATCCCGCTGACCGTCGGCTTCTCGGCCACGGGGTCGACCGACCCCGACCCCGCCGACCAGGGCCGGCTGACCTACGCGTGGGACTTCACCAACGACGGCACCACCGATTCCACGGCGGCCGCTCCGACGTTCACGTACCCGACGGCCCGCACCTACACGGCGAGGCTGACCGTGACCGACACGCTCGGCGCGTCGGATACGGACACGGTGACGATCACAGCGGGCGACACGCCACCGACCGCGGTCATCGACACGCCAGCCACGGGCACGACCTGGAAGGTCGGCGACCGGATCACGTTCTCCGGCCACGCGACCGACCTGGAGCAGGGCACCCTGCCGGCGTCGGCGCTGACGTGGAACCTGCGGCTGCAACACTGCACCATCCAGGGCAGCTGCCACACCCATATCCTCAACACGTTCGCCGGCGTCGCCGCCGGCTCGTTCGTCGCTCCGGACCACGACTACCCGTCGTACCTGGAGCTCGAGCTGGTCGCGACGGATCAGCGCGGCCTGACCAGCACGGTCGTCCGCCGGCTCGACCCGAAAACGGTCGTGCTCACATTCGCGACCAAGCCGGGAGGGCTCACGCTGACTGTCGGCGCCTCGACACTGGCCGCGCCGTTCACCGTCACCGCCATCCAGGGAGCAACGGTGTCGGTGAGCGCGCCGACGCTCCAGGTCCGTGCCAAGCGCGGGTACAGGTTCGCCAGCTGGTCCGACGGAGGGGCGCAGAGCCACGTCATCGTCGCGCCCACGGGCCCGACCACATACACCGCGACGTACACCGCGTCGAATGCCTTCGCGTCGATTCCGTGCGCGTCGCCGCTGGTCCGCTGCCAACTCGGGCCCGGCTAGCGCGAATGGGAGACCACGTGCGGCCTGTCCGAGCTGCGCGCGAGGGCGTCCGACGATCCGCGGTCGGCCATGAGTTCGTCGTCGACTACTCCCGCGCGTACCGCCCGATTCGATAGGTCAGGTGCACGAACTGGCCCGCGCGACGGACGTCCGCGAGGCGCACGGTCGACGACGGTAGGCGGCGGGGAAGTAGCGGGGCGCCGCCGCCGAGAAACACCGGTGCGACGTTGGCCCGGACCTCATCCAGCAGGCCGAGGTCGCAGAACTGGCCGACGAGGTCGCCGCCGCCGACCAGCCACACGTTCCGTCCGGCCGCGGCGGTCACCATCGCCTCGTGAACAGGCGCCACGCCGCCGGAGACGAACGCCAGGTTCGCGCCGGGCATCGCCGGCAGGTCCCGATGCGTGAAGACCCAGCATGGCGTGTCGTCGTAGTAGCCGCGCCACTGCGGTGGCCGCAGGTGCTCGAGCATCCACTCGTACGACGTGGCCCCCACGCACATCGCGCCAACCCCGGCGAAGAACTCGTCGAACGGATCGGACCCCTCGCGGTCGACCTCGAGCAGCCAGTCGAGCGAGTTGTCCGGATCGGCGATGAAGCCGTCGACGCTGGTGGCCGTGTAGTACACCGTCATCGTCACGAAACACCACTCTGCCAGAGATGTGCATTGACGGTCCTGATGGGACAATCGCCGCACGGATGACGATCGAGGGAGGCGTGCCGTGACCCGCATCAGTCGCCGCGTCGTGACGGCCGTGGCGCTCGCGTGCGCCGCGGGACCGTTGCCAATGCTCGCCGTGACCGCGTACGCCGCGCCGACAACGCCCGCGCGCCAGGTGGCGCCGACCACGACGCCGTCGCCGACAACCACCGCGTCACCGTCGGCGACACCCACGACGTCGCCAACGGCCACGGCGTCGCCCACCGTCACGCAGAGCCCAGTGCCTGAGGTGTTCGTCGAGGTGAACCCCGGTACCGCCGAGCCGGGCGATCTGGTCGGCATCCGCGCCGGCTGCCCGGACAACTCCCGCCCGGCGACCGTCGAGTCGGACGCGTTCGGCCAGAAGATCGTGCGTCCACAGTTCGGCTTCCTGACCGCGGCCGTCACGCTGCCCGACGATGTCGCGGCCGGCCGGTACCGCGTGACCCTGAGGTGCGAGGGAGGCGATACGGCGAGCACCACGCTCCGCGTCATCGTTCCGACCCGGCCCAGCCGCGGCCCGGCGACCGGCTTCGGCGGCACCGCCGGCGACCACGGTGGCACCCTGCTGCTCGGCGCCGGCCTCGTCCTCGTCGCCGCTGGCGTGGGCCTCGGCGTCGTCATGCTCCGCCGACGCGTCGCGCCATGACCGCGCGGAGTCCGCTGTGGACCGGGCCGCTGGCGGTGGTCCTCGTCTTCGTCGGGCTCATCGCCACCGGCGCGGGTCTGCTGCGGGCCACGGGAGTGCTGCCACTGCCGGTCGGGCACGGACCGCGCAGCGTCCCCGTCGCCTTTCCGGTGCTGGCCGAGAGCCGCCCGACCGGGATCGCGATACCGGCGATCCACGTGCGAGCGCCGGTGTCCCCGGTTGGGCTGGCCGCCGACGGGTCGATCGACGCGCCTCCGCTGCAGCGGCACGATGAGGCGGGCTGGTACGACGGCGGTCCCACCCCGGGCGAGTTCGGGCCGGCGATCATCGTCGGTCACGTGGACACCCGCACCGGGCCGTCGGTCTTCCACGATCTGCGGCGGTTGCACCCGGGCGCGACCATCGACGTGACCCGGCGCGACGGGCGGGTTGCCGTGTTCCGCGTCGAGTCTGTGGAACAGTTCGGCAAGGACGGCCTACCGGTCGACCGGATCTACGGCGACTTCAGCCGCCCCGGGCTGCGGCTGATCACGTGCGGCGGTCGGTGGGTGAGCGGGGTGCGGGCGTACGCGGACAATATCGTCGTGTTCGCCACGCTGACCGCCACCCGGGCCGGCTGACCGCGACCCACCCTCCGCAACTCCGTCACAGTTGGGCGCTCGGCGTGGCGAGGTCGTGTCCCTGGGGTGGTGTAAATGACAACGGACGTAGGTTCCTTTCGAGACCGCCAAGTCGTCGACAGGAAGGACTACGCCCGTGTCTCGTCGAGTATCGCCCAGCGAGCAGATCCGTGCGCAGATCGATGCCCTCT
>DASXRQ010000233.1:0-1565 GCA_036506495.1 Micromonosporaceae bacterium
GGCCTCAAGGAAGATGAGGTGACCCGCGGCGTCCGGGCGTTCCTCACCACGCTCGGGCGGGAGCCGGGCAGCACGCACCTGCAGCACGCGCTGTCCCAGCTGCCCGCCGAGTACCGCCAGCTGGCCACGACGACAGCCTGACGTCCGGCAAAGATCGAGAGGGTCAAGCCCAGGGCGAGAACGCGACCGCGGCGACCACATAGAGGCCGATCGCGGCCCACACCACTCGGACTCGCCGGCGCTCCGCCCAACGGAGCCGGGCCAGCACGGCCGCCAGCAACGGCAGGACCAGGACCGCGTGCATGGTGGCACCGTGCAGCGGCTTCAGTTGCGCCCCGGCTGCGTACGCGCCCTGCTGGTCGCCGCCGAACACCCGGGTCATGCCGATCACGATCATCACAGCGCCGCTGAGCATGGCCACGTCCAGGATCACCAGGCCGGCCCGGATCGCCAGCCGCATGCTGGCCGCCGTTTCCGGCTGCCGGCGAAACGCCATCACGGTCAACACCACGATGACCCCGACCAGCACGGCACCACCGGCGGCCAGCGTCCGCGCGATCACCCCGTCGAGCGGCGTCGACAGGTTGAAGTGCGAAGGAGTACGCCGCCATGCCTGCACGGTGATCAGCGCGACCTCCAGCACGCAGGCCGCCGCGAACGCGCCGAGCAACCAGGCCCGGACGCGCACGTACGACGTGAGCCAGGTGATCGTGGCGAGCGTGAGCCCGAACGACAGGCCGAACGTCATCGGCTTGCGCCACGACACGGGGCCGTACCAGCTGCCGTGCGTGGCGAGCAGGATGCCGAGGTGGATCAGACCGCTCGCCACGAGCAGCGCGGAGACGAGGTAGCTGACGCGCCGTACCGTCATGCGGCCCGGCGCTCCCGGGGTGCGCCAGCGGCCGCCGCGACCAGCGCGACCACCAGCGCGACGAGCTGCACGACCGTCCCCCAGAGGCGGCCGCCGCCGGCGCCGAGGTTGTCTGCGGTGTTCGGTGCGATGGCGCCGCCGACCAGGAGAAACAGCGACGCGGCGGTCGGGATCAGCAACGCCCACCACTGCCGCCACCACACGCAGACGGCCGCCGCGACCAGCAGGATGATCGCGCCGGGCGGCACGGTGGGGTAATCGGCGCCGGCGAGGATCTGGATGCCGATCCCGGCGGCGGCCGCGACGAGAGCGACGGCGGCGGTCATGCGTTGTGCGTTCATACCCCGAGGCTGCCGAGCATCGCGGCGATCGCCGTCCGCCGAGGGGCGGCACCGGCCCTACGCAAATCTGCGTACGGTCCCGGCCCGCGCCTCCGGTCGTTGTCTGATCTGATGGGCTCGTGGACGAGGCGACGCTGCTGGCCAGCGCGCGGGCCGGGGACGACGACGCGTTCGGGCGGCTGGTGGAGCCCCACCGCCGCGAGCTGCAGGCACACTGCTACCGGATGCTCGGCTCGTTGCACGACGCCGAGGACGCGCTGCAAGAGTCGCTCGTGCGCGCCTGGACGGGACTCGGCACGTTCGACGGGCGCGGCCCGATCCGGCCGTGGCTCTACCGGATCGCCACCAACCGG
>DASXRQ010000234.1:0-19169 GCA_036506495.1 Micromonosporaceae bacterium
TCTCGTACGCGATCCCGGTGACCTTGCGGTCGATCAGCGCGTCCGTGCACTCCTTCGACGCGGCGAGGTGCAGGTAGGTGAAGAGCACCTGACCCTCGCGCATCCGGTGGTACTCCTCGGCGATCGGCTCCTTGACCTTCAGCACGAGTTCGGCGTCGCCCCAGACGTCGTCGGCCGAGGGCAGGATGGTGGCTCCCGCGGAGGTGAACTCCGCGTCGGTGATCGACGAGCCGAGGCCGGCGCCGGACTCGACGACGACCTCGTGGCCGCTGCGGGTGAACTCGTGGACACCCGCCGGCGTGATCGCCACGCGGTACTCGTGGTTCTTGACCTCGCGGGGGATTCCGACCTTCACGTTGCAGACACCTCTCTCCGCGGGCGGCGTCCGGCGCCGGTCCCGACGCACGCGACGGCGTCGTTGCCGCCGCGGTCCACTGCCGCCGGCGGCAGTCTAGAGCCGGGCCGATCGCTGGTCAGGCAGCATGGTGACAACCCTTGCCGGGAGTACCTGACGATCTGTCAGCTCGCGACCGCCGCCAGCCAAGCGGACATACCTCGCACAATAGCGCCGGTGTGCCATCTGCGCCCGCCCCGGTGTGTCCGCCTCCGGATCGCCTAACCGGATCGCCCAACCGGATCGACTAACCGGGCAGCGGGGTGTCCGCCGGTCGAAGCGCCACCCAGCCGCCGTCCCGAGCCCGCGCGGCGGCGAGTAGGCCGGCGACCGCGGCCGCATTGGTGATCTCACCCGTCTGCACCATGCGAACGGCGTCGTCGAGCCGGACCCGGGCGACCACCATCTCCGCCTCCTCGTCCTGCCGCGGGTGCCGCTCCCCCTCGGGAATCGGCGTGAGCCCGCGGGCCAGGAAGACGCGGATCTGCTCGGTGGAGTACCCGGGCGAGGTGTGCAGGTCGACCAGCAGGTCGAGTCTCCGGGCGGCGAGGTCGGCCTCCTCGGCCAGCTCGCGGGCCGCGGTCGCCGCGGGACTCTCGCCCTCGACGTCGATCAGGCCGGCCGGCAGCTCCCACAGCATGCGGCCGACTGGGTGGCGGTACTGGCGGACCAGCACCACGCGCCCCTCGTCGTCGAGCGCCACGACCCCGACGGCTCCGACGTGCAGGACGACGTCGCGCGCCCCGACGCCGCCGCCTGGCATCGCGACCTCGTCGGTACGCACCGTGAACAGCGGGCCGCGGTACCGCTCGTGCCGGTCCAGCACCCGGTACTCGTGGCCGAGCGTCATGTGGCCGGGGCCATCTCGACCGGCAGCTGGTCGGTCGTCGAGTGCACGACGGCCGCGCCGACGAACGCGGCGAACAGGGGGTGCGGCCGGGTGGGTCGGCTCTTCAGCTCGGGGTGCGCCTGCGTGGCGACGAAGAACGGATGCAGCTCGCGGTCCAGCTCGACGTACTCGACCAACCGACCATCCGGGGACGTCCCGGAGATGCGGAGCCCGGCCTTCGAGAGCTCTCCGCGGTACGCGTTGTTCACCTCGTACCGGTGCCGGTGCCGCTCGTCGACCTGGTCCGTGCCGTACGCCTCGGCGACGATCGACCCCTCGGCGAGCATCGCCGGGTAGGAGCCCAGCCGCATCGTCCCGCCGAGGTCGCCCTTGCCCGCGACGATGTCCTCCTGGTCGGCCATTGTCGCGATGACCGGGTGGGCGGCCCGGTCGTCGAACTCGAGCGAGTTCGCCCCCTCCAGGCCGGCCAGGTGCCGGGCCACCTCGATGGTCATGCACTGCAGGCCGAGGCAGAGGCCGAGAATCGGAATCTGGTTCTCCCGGGCGTACCGGGCGGCTCCGATCTTCCCCTCGATCCCCCGCACGCCGAACCCGCCCGGTATCACCACGCCGTCCACACCGGACAGTGCGGCCGCGGCCCCCGACGGGCTCACGCAGTCGTCGCTGGGCACCCAGCGCGGGTTCACCCGGGCGTGGTGCGCGAACCCGGCCGCCCGGATCGCCTCGCTGACCGACAGGTACGCGTCGGGCAGGTCGACGTACTTGCCGACGAGCGCCACGGTGACCGTGTGCCGCGGGTGGTGCACCCGGTCCAGCAGGTCGTCCCAGCGGGCCCAGTCGACGTCGCGGAACGAGAGACCCAGCCGTCGCACGACGTACGCGTCGAGGCCCTCCCGGTGCAGCACCTTGGGGATGTCGTAGATGCTCGGCGCGTCCGCCGCCGAGATGACTGCCTCGCGGTCGACGTCGCAGTAGAGCGACAGCTTGTGCTTGAGCTTGTCCGGGATCTCGCGGTCCGACCGGCACACGATGGCGTCCGGCTGGATACCGATGTTTCGCAGCGCGGCGACCGAGTGCTGGGTCGGCTTGGTCTTCAGCTCGCCGCTCGGCACCAGGTACGGCACGAGCGAGACGTGCAGGAAGAAGCAGTTGTCCCGGCCGAGGTCGTGCCGGATCTGGCGGATCGCCTCGAGGAACGGCAGAGACTCGATGTCACCGACGGTCCCGCCAACCTCGGTGATGACGACGTCCGGCGTACGGCCGTCCTCGTCGGACGCGGCCATGGCCCGGATGCGGGCCTTGATCTCGTTCGTCACGTGCGGGATCACCTGCACGGTGTCGCCGAGGTACTCGCCGCGCCGCTCCTTGGCGATGACCGCCGAGTAGATCTGGCCGGTCGTCACGTTGGCCGCCGCGGACAGGTCGCGGTCGAGGAAACGCTCGTAGTGGCCGACGTCGAGGTCCGTCTCCGCGCCGTCCTCGGTGACGAACACCTCGCCGTGCTGGAACGGGTTCATGGTGCCGGGGTCGACGTTCAGATAGGGGTCCAGCTTCTGCATCACGACGTGCAGGCCGCGGGCGGTCAGCAGGCTGCCGAGGCTGGAGGCGGTCAAACCCTTGCCCAGTGAGGAGGCGACGCCCCCGGTGACGAAGATATGCTTGGTCGTCCGTGCCGATGGGGCCAAGGCCTGCTCCCGTGGGTCGTGTGGCGGTGGGTGCGAAGCGGGCGCGTCGTCGCCGCGGTGGGCTCGACCGGAAGGGCCCGAGATGGCCGGCCGGTCTCAGACCAGCCGAAGCTAGATCGCACGATCCACGGGTCTCCACGGTAACACCTTCGACCCGGTGGAGCCGACACCGAACCGGCGCGCCAGGCCGTGTCGCCGCTCACCCTTTTGCGGTTCACCCCCGGCACAGTCGATCTAGGCCGAATTCTGGTTATTCGATCTCTAACCACAAGTATTCGCCCTAGATCGACCGCATGGTCTCACGCGGTCGGACCGCCCGGCGGGTTGGTGCCGATCGGCCGCGGTTGGGCGCGCACCACCCGCGGTGGGGCCGGCTCCGCGTCCGCGACGGGCTCCGGCTCCGCGTCCGCGACGGGCTGCGGCTCCGCGTGCGCCGCGGGGTGGGGCTCCGCGTGCGCGGGCTCAGCCGGCTCGACGACGGTGACCGGGCGGCCTTCCGCGCCCGTCTCCGCGGGCACCTCGGTGGCCACGTCGGCGGCGACGGGCGCCGGCGTCCGGTCGGCGGCGTGCCCGAGCACGCGCAGGGCGGCGAGCGCGGCCATGGGTACGGCCGTCGCCGCCGCTGCCCCCGCCACGTTCAGTGCGGCGCCGCCGAGCAGGCCGGCGATCAACGTGGCGACCGCGGTGCCCGCCATCGCGGCACGGACCGCCGGGTTCAGGCCGTACAGGCGCTTGAGGCCGCCCCAGTCCCGCAGCAGCGCGAACCACACAAAGACCGCGGCCGCCACCGCCAGCACGGTCAGCGGGCTGGTGCCGAACGCGACGACGTTCGCCGCACCGGTCCGATGGATGGTCAACGCGCCCGTCCCGTCGCTGAGCTGGCCGAGGAACCGGCCGAGGCTACCGCGCTCCTCCGGCGGCCGGCGGATGTCCAGCGCGGCGAATCCCGCGGTCACCGCGATCCCGGCGAGGGTGGCCCAGGCGAGCCGGGCGAACGTGAGCCAGCCGCCCTTGCTGATGGCCGCGGCCACGCACACCCCGGCCGTCAACGCGACCGCACCCCCCGCGTCCGCGCCGAGGTAGGGGCTGCCGACCACCACGACCGCGACCGCGCCGATGATCACCACGACGAGGGGTCGCCAGACAACGCGTACCCGCTGCGCGAGGCAACCGGCGGCGAGCAGTGCGCCCGCGATGAACACGCCGAGCCCGACGATGCCGAGTCCCGCGTACCGGCCGCCCTCCAGCACCGAGTATCCGGCCACGCCGTTGAGCTGCAGGTGGGCGCCCGTCAGTACGTCAGCCGCCACCGCGACCGCGGCCAGCGTCGACACCAGGCCCATCGGGCCGAGGGTGCGACGGAACGGTGGGCTGAGCACCACCGCGCCGGTCCCGGCGGCCAGCAGCGCGAGCATTACCGCCCCGAAGAGCAGACCGGCCCGGCCGCTGCGCCACCACGGGACCGCGTCGGCGACCAACGCGGCCGGTATGGCGAGCGCGGCACCGACGAGGAGCACTTCGACAACGGCGAGCAGTGGCCCTGGTGACGTGCCGGGGGCCCGTTGGTCGGCGTGCCGGCGCGCGCGGCGCAGCAGCGGCACGACCGCCAGGAAGAGCAGCACGTCGACACCGGCGAGCGCGCCGAAGAACCGGGCCGTGACCCGGCGCTGGGCACCCGCCTCGCGGTCGGCGTCGGCCGGCCGGGTCATCGCCGCGCGCAGGTCGGCGGGCCGCCCGGGTACGCCGCTGGCGGGATGTCCCGCGAACAGGCTCGTGGGTGCGGGCCGCCCGAGCGATACGAGCGCGGTCGGGGCGAGGTCGACGAGCTGGATGTAGCCGTCACGCCCCGTGGTGGCCGAGGTCAGCCAGCCCCGCTCCCAGCCCGGGCCGTCGGCGACCGCGACGTGCAGTCGCGTGTCGCGGTCGGTGTCGGAGACGCCGGCGACGAGCACCAACGACCGCTCCGGCCGGTCCGCGATCATCCGTGCGAGCGCCGCGTCCACCCGGCGAGCGGCGGCCGCCCGGACCTCCGGAACATTCCCGCCTACCGTGCCGAGGTCGACGATGCTCAGCACGCAGGAGGCGAACAGCGCGTTCGCCGGGTCGGGGAGTGTCGGCTGGTATCGGTCCACCCGGCCGAACGGCCGCGCCGCGGCCACCGCGGCGCCCGGACCGACCGCCACCGTGCAGCGCACGGACTCGGCGAGCGCTCCCGGCACCGCGCCCCACGGCAGGCTGTCGCGGTTGTACGGCACGACCGTCCGCTGCTCGGGCACGTACGCACCGAGCGCGTCCGGGCGCTCGATGTCCACCGGTGCCTGCGAGCACTGGTCGCCGACGGACTCGCCGCTCCAGGCCGCATAGTTGCCGGCGCCCAGGGTCAGCCAGCCGTCGGTGGGACACGTCGGGCGGTGCGCCGATCGCACCGACAGCGAACCGATCGAGCCACGCTCGGCCATCCGCCACAGCGTCGGCGTGTCCTGCTCGTTGACGTCCTCCCAGCGCAGGCCGGGTACGCCCGCGATCAGCACGTAGTCCGCCGTGTGCGCCGGCGCGCCGGTCGCCGGGCGGACCACGAGCGCGACCGTGCCGGCGAGAGCGATCGCGACGGCGAGCAGCACGGGGGCGAGCCGGCGCAGGCCGGTTGCCCGAGCGCGGAGAGGCGACATCACGACCGTCCGGAGTGCCCACCGGCCGCCGGCGCCAGCTCGGCGTACACGCCGAGCACCTGCTCGACGGTGTCCCGGATCGTGGGCCAGGTGGCCGCCCGGGCGGGCCCGCGGCGGGCGTACTCCGCGCGCAGCAGCGGATCCGCGAGCATGCGCCGCACCGCGTCGTCCACCGCGTCGACATCGCCGGGGGGTATGAGCACGGCGGCCTCGCCGACCAGGTCGGGGATGCCACCGACCGCGGTCGCGACCAGCGGCGTACCGGTGCGCAGCGCCTCCTGCGCGAACAGTTGGCGGGCCTCCCAGACGCTCGTCACGACCGCCAGGTCGGCAGCGGCCAGGAGGTCCGCCACGTCGTCCCGGTGCCCGAGCAGCTGCACCGGCGCGCGCGCCGCGGAGATCCGCGCGGCCAGGTCGAGGTAGCTCGGGCCGCTGCCGGCGATCACGACGAGCGGGGCGGGGCGGGTGGTGCGCCACCGGCCGGCCGCGGCGATCAACACGTCGTACCCCTTCTGCGGATGCAGCCGGCCGACGGACAGGATCAAGGCCTGATTCGGCCCGACGCCGAGCTCGGCCCGCACCGCGGCGGCGCTTCGGCGCGACGGGGGCAGCACCGGTGCGGCCACCGCGCCGAGGCGGGCATCGCGGGCGCCGAGCGCCGCCGCGCGACGGACGAGGTCGTCGGAGGCGCCCAGGGTGATCGACGCGGCGCGCGCGACGACACGCTCCACGAGGCGCGAGGCCCGCCCGCGCAGCCCGCTGGTCATCACCGCGTTGTGCCAGGTGACGACCAGGGGTCGGCCGGTGCGCGCGAGCGCCGCGACGAAGCCGGCTCGCAACCCGTGTGCGTGGACGACGTCGACCTCGTCGGCCAGCGCCCGCCGGACGGCGCCGACCGCGCGAGCGTCGGCCAGCGTGGGGTTCGCCGGGATCTCGACGGGGAGGAACCGGGCACCGCCGCCGGTAAAGCGGAACTGCCGCTCGGTCGTGGCCGGTCCGCCGACCGTCACGTGCACGCCGGCCACGACGAGCCCGCGAGCCAAGGAGGCGACGTGCTGGCCGATCCCTCCGGTGCTGGAGCCGAGCAGCAGACCGACCCGGCCGGCCCAGTCGGCCGCGACCGGCGACATCCCGGGCGCCGCCACCGGGGACCCGGCGGGCCGCCCGGCGTGCACCTCGCTCTCGGTTGGCTCCGTCAACTCACCGCCTCCCCGTCGCCCGCATCGGTCCGTCGCCGGCCGCCGACCCTGCGCAGCCGGCCGGCGACCGCGGCGACCATCGGCCGGACGTCGCGCCGGTCCAGCGGGTAGGCCACGCCGAGGAACACGACCACCACGACGACTCCGCACAGCATGCCCTGGATCACCGCGGCGGCGTCGTTCGGGGTGCCACCCAGGGCCGCGTCGAACCACCGCGCCGCCGTCCAGCCGGCCAGGCCGGCCGCCGCGGCCGCCGCCGAGCCGACCGCGGCCGCCCGACCGACACCGCCGAGCGCCGCGCGGCCGGCCCGCCGGGCCACGATAGCGAGCAGGACGACGCCGAGCACAGCCATGCCGATCGAGTTGGCCAGGCCGAGCGCCGGGACGCGCGCGGTCCGTGGGAGTTCCGCGGACAGGACGTACGCGGACGCGATGGCGACCGACCAGCCGACACCCGTGGCCAGCGCGGCAAGCCGGTTGTCGCCGCGGGCGTACAGCGCGCGGGACAGCAGGGCGAACAGGCCGTAGCCGAGCAGGCCGGGCGCGAACGCGATGATCCCGGCGGCGAGCCAGTTCACCGGGGCGCCGTCGAGCAGGAGCTGTGCCGCCGGGCCGGAGAGCGCGACGAGCGCGGCGGCGCCGAAGCAGCTGACCAGCAGCACCCCGCGGGCCGCGGCGGCGAGCGTGCGGGTGAACCGGTCCCGATCCTCCAGCGTGTGCGCGGCCGCGATCGTCGGGTAGCTCGCGGTCGCGATCGGCACGGCCAGCACCGCCCACGGAAGCAGGAACACCGCCTGCGCGAAGGCGTACGCCAGGTTCGTGCCCTTCGGCCCGCCCGAGGCGAGGTGCACCGCGATCAGCAGCGAGACCTGCTGGGCGGCCACGGTGGCGACCCCAGCCAGCGCCAGCCCGCCGACGCGGCGGCGGGCGTCGCCGTCGAACCCGTACCGGGGTCGCAGCCGCAGCCCGAGCCGCAGCGCGGGCACGAACACGGACAGCATCAGCACGGCGGCGGCCGCGGCGGTGCCGACCGCCAGGATCAGCTGTCCGCCCCGGCCGACCTGCGGCAGGTCGGCGCGCCGGCCCTCGACCAGGGCGAACGCGACGTAAGTGGCCATAGCGGTCAGGCTGGACAGCAGTGGGGCGACCGCCGGCCAGGCGAACCGCCGGTGTGCCTGGAGGACCCCGCCGAACACGATCGCGAGCCCGTACAGCGGCACCTGCACCGCCTGAACTTGCAGCATCAGCGTCCCGGCCGCGAGCTGGTGGGGGGTCGGATCCTGGAAGACCAGACTCATCACCGGCCCGGCCGCCACGGCCAGGAGCAGACCAAGCGGCACGAGCAGGGTCAGCGCCCAGGTGAGCAGCGCCGACGTCGTGGCGGACACCGTGGCCCGGTCGTGGGCGGCGATGGCACCGGCCAGCATCGGTACGACGAGCCCGGCCAGTGCGCCGCCGGCGACGATCTCGAAGATCGCGTTGGGAATCGCGCTGGCGGCGACGTAGATGTCGCCCAGGTTGGTGCCGCCGACCGCCGCGCCAAGGACGTAGTAGCGCGCGAAGCCGGCGACCCGGCTGGCCACCGTGAGGACCGCGATGAGCGCGGCCGCACCGGCGATCCGCGCCGCGTGCCGGCCGGCGGACGGCGGCACCTGGTCTTCGGTGTGGTCGACCCGGCCGGAAGCGGAGTGACGGTCGCCACCGGGGGCGACCCCGTCGGATCCGGCCACCACCCCGCGCGGATCGCTCCCGGCCGCGAGGCCGCCCTCGGCGGGCATGGTCATTCGGTGCGCCGGCCCAGCGCGTCGAGCTCGCGCAGGCCGGGCGTGTTCGCGATGACCGTGGTGAAGCTGATCTTCTCGCTCGCCGCGGTCAGGCCGGCGACCGCGGCGAGGATGGCCGCCCGCCCGACGGGGCCGGTGCGGGCGGCCAGGCCGACGCCGAGCAGGGCGCCGAGCGCGTTGGCGCCCGTGTCACCCAGCATGATCTGTTCATTCAGGTCGGCCGGGAGCAGACCGGCGGCGGCGCCGACGGGTCCGGCCACGAGCCCGCCGGCCGGCCCGGGCATGAGCGGCCCGCCGAGCAGCACACCGGCCTTGAGCGCCCGCCCCGGGCGCAGGTCGAGCAGGTTGAACAGGTTCGCCGTCCCGGCGACGACGCCCGCTCCGAGCAGCGCGTCGACGCTGGCGGCCGGTCCGCGCCGGCGCCGGCCACGCCCGGCGCTCAGCAGGGCGGAGGCGGCCAGCCCGGCGGCACCGACACCCACGATCTTGACGAGGCCGCTCGTCACGCGCCCCTCCCGCAGCGCGGACACGTGACCGCGGAGGCCCTTGGCCTTGTGCTCTGGCCGCTGGCCGACCACGTCGTCGTACAGTCCGACCGCGCCCGCCCCGAGGCCGGCGGTGAGCGCCGCGGCGGCGCGCGCCGGGTCGCCCGCGCCGAGCGCGGCGGTGATCGAGGCCGCCGCGGCCAGGGCCGGGCCGCCCGTGAGCGTGACCGTGCGGCCGCGGTAGTTGGTGCGTTCCAGCTGGTCCGCCCGCCGGGCGAGGGCGAACCCGCGCAGGGCGACGCGGGCCGCGATCGCGCCCGCGCCGATCAGCAGGAGCCGGGCGGCGTTCACCCCTTCGGCTCGGGCAGCAGCGAGGTCGCGCCCGCCCCCACGCCGTAGTGCCCGGCCTGACCGCTGCCGATCAGCGCCGCCAGCGCGAGCGCGGCGACCAGCTGGCCCTGCGCGGTGGAGCCGTTGTCGACCGTGGAGATCGTCTTACTCAACGCCGGGTCGGCCCGCACCTGCGAAACCACGTTCCCGTCGCCGGATCCGCTGCCAGCCACGACGGCGACGCCGGCCTTGTCGAACTGCTCCACCATCGTGACGACTGCGTCGTTCTTGGCGCCCGCGTCGTGGTCGACGTAGGGCAGGCCCGAGACAACGACCACGGCCTCCGCCGGACCGGTCACCTTCTCCTCCTCGGTGAGGTAGCCGGCCTTGTCGTACGCCGTGAGCACCGCACGCCTATCCGCGTCGGGCACCGCCGGCACCCGATCGAGCAGGACGGTTGCGAGCAGGGCACTGGACGTCTCGACGCCCTTGCTGTTCTTCGGCAGGTCGGTGACCGACACGCTGGGCGGGGTCGCGCGGCTGGCGAGGTCGAGCAGCTCGATGCTCTTCTGCGGATCGGCCAGGGCGTCCCGCACGTCCACCCGGCCGGTGATCTTCGCGCCCGCCGTCGTCAGCATCTTCGTGACGCCGTCGACGGAGTCCTTGCCGGTGGGCAGGGTCAGCAGGAGGACCCGGCGGCCCGCGAGCGAGCTGCCGAGCATCAGCGGCGCCGCCTCGGTGGCGAACTTCTCCTCCTGGTTGACCTCCTCGGTCAACAGGTCCACCTGCTCGCGCAGCTGCCTATTGTCCTTGCCGAGGGCGTCCACGGAGCCCTTGAGCGAGTCCGCCACCGGCCCGTTGAGCGCCGCGGTGCCCACGACCAGGCCGATCGCCAGGGCCAGGAACACCGCGGTGAGCGACACCACGTGGTACCGGAAATTGATCACGCCAGGAAGCCTTAGTTCGGGGTCAGAAGATTTGGGAGAACAGCTGTCGCAGCTGGAAGACCAGATTGTCCCACCACTCCGAGACCACAGCGAGGTAGGCCTTGCCGACCGTGGACACGGCCACGGCGGCGGCCATCGCGGCGATCGCCGACAGGACGAGCAGCAGCAGGGACGAGCCCGAGATGCTCTGCCGGTACAACCGGCTCACGCCCTTCGCGTCCACGAGCTTGCCGCCGACCTTGAGCCGGGTCAGGAAGGTCGACGCCATGCCGCCGCGGCCCTTGTCGAGGAACTCGACGAGCGTCGCGTGGGTGCCGACGGCCACGATCAGCGACGCACCCCGCTCGTCGGCCAGCAGCATCGCGATGTCCTCGCTGGTGGCCGCGGCCGGAAACGTGATCGCCGGCACGCCCAGCCGGTCGACCCGGGCGAGCCCGGGGGCCCGACCGTCCGGATAGGCGTGGACGATCACCTCGGCGCCGCAGGACAGGACGTCGTCGGTGACGGAATCCATGTCGCCGACGATCATGTCAGGGGTGTACCCAGCCTCGACCAGCGCGTCCGCGCCACCGTCGACGCCGATGAGGACCGGCTTGAACTCGCGGATGTAGGGGCGCAGCACGTCGAGGTCGTCCTTGTAGTCGTACCCGCGAACCACGATCAGGCAGTGCCGGCCGGCGATCTGCGTCTGGACGTCGGGCACGCCGACGCCGTCGAAGAACAGGTCCCGCTCCTGCTTCAGGTACTCCATCGTGTTGGCCGCGAATGCCTCGAGCTGGACGGACAGCCCCTCCCGGGCATCGGCCATCGCCTTGCCGACGGTCTCCGCGTCCTGGCGGACGCCGGGCCCGATCGGCTCGCGGCCGACGAAGACGGTGTTGCCCTCGACGCGGACGGTGTCGCCCTCGCCCAGCCGCTCGAACAGGACCTCGCCGAGGTCGTCCACCAGCGGGATGCCCGCCTGAACCAGGACCTCGGGGCCGAGATTGGGATAACGGCCCGAAATCGACGGTTTCGCGTTGAGCACCGCCACCACGCCGGCCGCGGCCAGCGAATCGGCGGCGACCCGGTCCAGATCGACATGGTCGATCACCGCGATATCGCCCGGCCGCAGCCGCCCGACCAGGCGCTTCGTGCGTCGGTCGAGGCGCGCGGTGCCGGTCAGTATGCCCGGTTCCGCGCTCCGGGTGCGGCGCAGAGTGGGAAGACGCATCGTGACCATCCTGGCATGCCCCGCCGACAATTACCGCGCGACTTGTGTCCGGTTGCCGCGTACCAACCGGTAGAGCGGATGGAGCGTGGCGCAGATCACCCGTCCAGCACCGCGACGCTACCGGGGCGCCTTCTCGCGGGCGGCCACCGCGAGCAGCTCCTCGGCGTGCGCGATGCCCAGGTCGGAGTCGGGCAGCCCGGCCAGCATCCGGGCCAGCTCGCGCGCGCGGTCGGTGTCCTCCACCACCCGGACGCCGCTGGTCGTGACGGCGCCGTCGACGTCCTTCTCGACCACGAGGTGACGGTCGGCGAACGCCGCCACCTGGGGCAGGTGGGTGACCACCAGCACCTGGTGGTTGCGGGCCAGCCGCGCCAGTCGGCGCCCGACCTCCACCGCCGCCTGGCCGCCGACGCCGGCGTCCACCTCGTCGAATACCAGCGTGGGCGGGCCGCCCGCGCCGGCGAACACCACCTCGATCGCGAGCATCACCCGGGACAACTCGCCGCCCGACGCGCCCCGCTGCAGCGGCAGCGCCGGCGCACCCGGGTGCGCGTGCAGCCGGATCTCCACCTCGTCGACTCCGTCGGCGGTCACGCCCACCGGGGCGCCGCCGACCTCCAGGGTCGGCTCGTCCCGGCCGGCGGGCCGCGCCAGCACGGACACCTCGATCCGGGCACGCGGCATCGCGAGGCTGACCAGCTCGACCGTGACGTGCTCGGCGAACCGACTCGCCGCCTCCCGCCGCGCGGCCGAGAGCCTTCCGGCCAGCCCAGCGACCTCGCCGGCCAGCCGCAGCCGCTCCCGGTCGAGTTCCTCGAGCACGTCGTCGGACGTGTCGAGCTCGGCGAGCCGGGTGCGGGCCCGGTCGGCCCAGGCGATCACGCCGTCCACGTCCTCGGCGTACTTGCGAGTCAGGGAGCGCAGGGCGGCCCGGCGCTCGTAGACAGCCTGCAGCCGCGCCGGGTCGGCGTCGAGGCTGTCCAGGTACGCGGAGAGCTCGGCGGCCACGTCACCGACCAGCGTGGCCGCCTCCTCCAGCCGCCCGGCCAGCTCGCCGAGCTTGCCGTCCACACTGGACTGTGCCTCGAGCGTGCGGCGCGCGGTGCCGAGCAGGCCTCCGGCGTCCGGCACGTCGTCACCCGACTCGGCGGCTCCGGCGACTGCCTGGTACGCCAGCTGCGCCGCGGTGCGAAGCCCCTCCGAGTGCTCCAGCCGCTGCGCCTCGGCGCGCAGCTCCTCGTCCTCGTTCGGCTGCGGGTCGACGCGGGTGATCTCGTCGAGCCCGAGCCGCAGCAGGTCGGCCTCCTGGTGGCGTTCCCGCGCGTTGCGCCGCCGGTCGGCCAGATCCTCGGCGACGCGACGCCACTGGGCGTACGCCTCTCGGAAGGTCTCCAGCAACTTCTCGTGCTCGGGCCCGGCGAACCGGTCGAGCGCGGCGCGTTGCTCGGCCGGCCGCAGCAGCCGCAGCTGGTCGGCCTGGCCGTGAACCGCCACCACGTGCTCGCCAACCTCGCCGAGCACGGAGACCGGGGTACTGCGGCCACCGACGTACGCCCGGGACCGGCCCTCGACGGTCACCGTGCGGCTGAGCAGGACGGCGCCGTCGTCGTCCTGGTCCGCGCCGGCCTCCGCGATGCGTGACTGGACGGCGGTCGCGTGCGGCTCGGCCAGCCGCAGCCGGCCCTCGACCACCGCACGCCCCGGCTCCGCGCGGACCCGACCGGCGTCGGCGCGCCCGCCGAAGAGCAGGCCCAGGCCGGTCACCACCATCGTCTTGCCCGCGCCGGTCTCGCCCGTGAGGACGTTCATCCCCCGGGTCAGGTGGAGCGTCGTGTCCTCGATGACCCCGAGTCCGGCGATGCGCAGCTCCTCCAGCACAGCCCCAGACAGTAGCCGCGCCCGATGACAGTTAGCCAGCAGCCGGCCCGCCCGGCGGTGGAACGCTGCGCCAGCCGCCCACCGGGAGGCCGAACTTGGCCACGAGACGATCGGTGAACGGGCTCGGGTGCAGCCGCACGACGCGCACCGGCAGCGCGCCGCGCCGGACGGTGACCCGGACGCCGGGCGGCAGGTCGAAGACGCGCCGCCCGTCGCAGCACAGCACCGCGCGTGACGTGTACGGCGCGACGGAGACCACGATCGTTGAGGTGGGCGCCGTGACCAGCGGTCGGCTGAACAGGGCGTGCGCGCTGATGGGCACCAGAAGCAGCGCCTCAACCTCCGGCCACACGACCGGGCCGCCGGCGGAGAAGGCGTACGCGGTGGAGCCGGTGGGCGTCGCGCAGACGACCCCGTCGCAGCCGTAGCGCGACAGCGGCCGGCCGTCGACGTCGACGAGCACCTCGAGCATCCGCTCGCGGGCGCTCTTCTCGACGCTGACCTCGTTGAGCGCCCAGGACTGCGCTATCTGGAGGCCGTCCATCTCGGCGGTGACGTCGAGGGTGAGTCGCTCGTCCACCGTGTACGCCCGCGCGACGACGTCGGCGACCGCGCGGTCCAGGTCGTCGATCTCGGCCTCGGCGAGAAACCCCACCTTGCCGAGGTTGATGCCGAGCAGTGGCGCCTTCGCCGGCCTGGCCAGCTCGGCCGCGCGCAGCAGGGTGCCGTCGCCACCGAGCGCGAACACGATCTCGGTGCTCTCCGCGGCGGCGGGTCCGTGCACCGGAACGACGCCGTGCAGGTCGAGGTCGTGCGCCTCCTCGGCCACGACCCGGACCTCGAACCCGGCGGCGATCAGGTCGCGCGCGACGGTCCTGGCGTGCTCGGTGCTGCGTCGCCGCCCGGTGTGCGTCACCAGGAGCGCTGCTCGGCCCATCACGCCTCCTCTGCCGCAGACACCGCCGCGCGGACCGCGACCTCGTCGGCGGGCTGCGCGTCCCGGCGAAGCCACACGAAGAACTCGACGTTCCCGCTGGGCCCCCGCAGCGGACTCGCCACCGTGCCGGCGACCCCGAGTCCCAGCCGTTCGGCGACCGCCGCGACGGCAAGGATCGCCTCGGCCCGCAACGCGGGGTCTCGCACGACGCCGCCGGCGCCGACCCGATCCTTCCCAACCTCGAACTGCGGCTTGACCATCAGGACCAGGTCGCCGTCCGGCTCCGTGCAGGCGGCCAGGGCCGGCAACACCAACCGCAGCGAGATGAACGACAGGTCCCCGACGGTCAGAGCGACCGGGCCGCCGATCGCCTCCGCGGTGAGGGTACGCACGTTGGTGCGCTCGTGGACGCGTACCCTGCCCTCGTTCCGCAGCGCCCAGGCGAGCTGGCCGTAACCGACGTCGACGGCGACCACCTCGGCGGCGCCGGCGCGTAGCAGCACGTCGGTGAAACCACCGGTGGATGCGCCGGCGTCCAGGCAGCGCCGGCCGGCCACCGCGAGCCCGCGCGGCCCGAACGCGGCCAGCGCCCCGGCCAGCTTGTGCCCGCCCCGCGAAACGTACTCGCGCGCCGGATCCTCGCCGCGGACGCGCACCGCGTCCGCGGGGTCGACCATCGCGGCCGCCTTGCTGGCGGGCGCGCCGCGGACGTCGACTCGGCCGGCCTCGATCAGCGCGGCGGCCTGCTCGCGCGAGCGGGCGAGGCCACGGCGGACGAGCTCGGCGTCCAGGCGGCTGCGGCGTGCCATGTTCGCGGGCGCGGCCGGTCAGGCGTCGTCGATCGACGCGAGCGTCTCCTGGAGCGTTCGGTTCGCCGCCTCGTACTCCGCGATCTGATCGATCGGCGGCAGGTCCGCGGCGTCCGCCAGCGCCCGCACGGCCGCGTCGACGGCCGGATGTCCCGTCCGCACCACGTTGTCGGCGTCCGCGGGCGGATCCGGCGCGGCCGCCGGGCGGTCCGCGTTGTCGGTCACGCGCCAGCCTCCCGGGTCGCGGGCGACGCCTTCGTGGCCGGCGGGACCTTACGCGCCGGCGCGGCCTTCTTCGCGGCCGTGGTCTTCTTCGCCGTGGTCTTCTTCGTCGTGGTCTTCTTCGCCGTGGTCTTCTTCGCCGTGGTCTTCTTCGCGGCCGCGCTGGTCGTCGCCGCCGTCGTCTTCGGCACCGCCTTTTTCGCCACCGCCCTCTTCGCCACCGCCCTCTTCGGCACCGCCCTCGTCGTCGTGCCGGCGGACCTCGCGTTCACGGCCTCCGCGCCGACCGGCGCGGTCGCGGCGGCGGTGCCGGACGCCGACGTGCCGGCGATCGCCTCGGCGGCGGCCACGCGTGCCTCGGCATCGCGCAGGTTCTGCTCCAGCTCGCGAACGCGGCCGGTCAGGTCGGACACCTCTTCGGCGCTGGCGAGACCCACCGCGCCCAGCGCGCGGTCCACCTCAAAGCGCACCAGCTTGGTCAACGCCTCCCGATTGGCGAGGCTGGTCGAGACCAGATCCTCGGCCAACGCCTGCAGCTGCGCGGCGGTTGCACCGCCCCTGCCGGCCATCTTCTTCGCCACCTTCTGCGCCCTCTTCTTCGACGCCTCCGTAAGGCCCAGGGCGAGTTCCAGGTACGCCCGCCACGCGTCTTGCATGCCGCATCCCTTCCACCGGCGCGAATCTGTCACCGCGTTTGGTTGCCACGCTACCGGGCCGGCCGCGAGACCCGATGAGGTACCGTGCGTGCGGGCGAGGTGGCGAGATCGGAGGGCAGCGTGGCCAGCGTCGAGGAATGCCGGGAGGCCCTGCTGCGGCTCGCGGAGAAGCTCGCCGCCAACCCCGATGAGGTACGCGGTCGCGTCGACCTGGATCGGCCGCTGACCTGCCGCATCACGGACCTCGACGCAGCCTTCCACGGCCGGTTGACGGACGGCCGGCTCATCGATATCGGTGACGGCGACGACCCGTCCGCGAAGATCAAACTGACCACCACGAGCGACGACCTGATCGCGCTCGTGGACGGTCGGTTGGACTTCGCGCGTGCCCTGGCGGCGCGCCGCGTATCGATCTCGGCCAACCCGTTCGACCTGCTCAAGCTCCGCAAGCTGCTCTGATCGGCCGACGTCAGCCGGCCAGCCCGAGGACGCGCAGCGCCTCGGCCGCCGGGTCCGACCCGGCGGTCACCGCAGGCGCCGCCGGTTCCGCCGTCTCCGCCCAGGCCGGCCCGCAGAGCGCCCGCAGCGCGTCCAGCGCCTCGCCGGCGCCGGAGAGTTCCAGACCGCCGCTCCCCCTGCGCGACACCCGCCAACCGCCGTGGGCTCGGTCCGGCAACGGTACGCGCACCGCACCGTCCACAGTGAACAACGCCGAGAGGTCGGCGGCGACATGCGTCGGCCGCCGGGACGCGGGCGCCGCGAGGACATCGCGGGCGGTGCACACCCCGGTGAGCACGAGCAGGCTATCCATTCCGGCGCGTACGGCTCCCTCGATGTCCGTGTCCAGCCGGTCGCCGACGACCAGCGGGTGCCGTGCGGAGGCCCGGCGGGCGGCGGCGAGGAACAGTCCGGGCTCCGGCTTGCCCACCACCAGATCCGGGTCCCGCCCGAGCGCCGTCCGCAGCGCCGCGACCAGAGCGCCGTTGCCGGGCAGCGGACCGCGGGGAGAGGGCAGCGTGCGGTCGGTGTTCGTGGCGACCCAGAGCGCGCCCTTGCGCACCGCGATGCACGCCTCGGCCAGATCCGTCCAGCCCACCGTCGGCCCGTACCCCTGGATGACCGCGGCCGGCGCGTTGTCGGCCCGCGCGACCGGAACGAGCCCGGCGTCGCGGACCTCCGCGCGCAGCGCCTCCGCGCCGACTACGAGCACCGGCGAGCCGGCAGGGAACCGGTCCCGCAGGACGACCGCTGCGGCCCGCGCCGAGGTGAGCACCTCCGCGGCGGACGCGGCCACCCCCATGGTGGTCAGCAGCGCGGCGACCTCATCGGCGCGCCGGGAGGCGTTGTTGGTGGCGTACGCCACCGGTGGACCGGACCGGTGGAGCTCCGCGATCGCCTCGACCGCACCCGGAACGGGCCGGTCGATGAGATAGACCACGCCGTCGAGGTCCAGGATCACCAGGTCGTACGCGTCGACGAACCGGCCTGCCACGGCGGTCACGCCCGTGGGTCCGGCGGCCCGTCGTCCTCGTCGTGGGCCTCGTCCTCGTCCAACACGTCGGTGTCGGGCTCACCGTCCGCGTCCAGCACGACGCCGTCCAGCTCGAGCAGTCGCTCCGCCGCGTCGGTGACGCCGTCGAGGTCGGCCTCCGCGGCCCGAGCGAACCAATCGCGGGCCTCGTCGCGCCGGCCGGCACCGAGCAGAGCGTCGGCGTACGCGTAACGCAGCCGCGGCACCCAGCCCTCCTCGGAGTCCGTGTTCAGCTCACGGATCTGCAGCATGGCCAGCGCGGCATCGGTCTGGCCGAGGTCGGCCCGGGCGCCGGCGGCGACGATCAGCAGCTCGATCGCGTCCGCCCGGTCGAGGCCGTCGCGGTCCGCACCGCGGTAGAGGTCGATGGCCCGTTCCGGTCGACCCAGCGCACGCTCGCAGTCGGCGATCACGGCCAGGTGGGTCTGCCGGCCCGACATCCGATGGTAGGTCCGCAGCTCCGCGATCGCGGTCTGCCATTCGCCGGCGTGGTACGCGGCGAGCCCGACCGCCTCACGTACCGGCGCGATGCGCGACGCGAGCCGCCGTGCCGCGACGGCGTGAGCGAGCGCCCGCTCCGGGTTGTCGTCGATCAAGCGGCCGGCGGCGACGAGGTGGCGTGCCACCGTCTCCGCGACCGGGCGGGCGAGCGCGAGCAGCTCGGCCCGCACGTCCTTGTCGAGGTCGTCGGCGACCACATCGTCGGGAAGCTCTGGTCCAGTCGGCCGAGTGGCCCGCTCGTCGCTCACACCCCGGTCGCGCCGGTCCGCGCGCTCGTACCGAGCTCGCGCGTCGGTACCGCGGTCCCGGTACCCGCCCTCGCGGTCCCGGTAGCCGCCGCCCGACGGCCGGTCCCGGTCCCGGTAACCACCCTCGCGATCACCGCGGTAACCACCCTCGCGGTCTCCACCGCGGTAACCACCCTCGCGACCGCCGCTGCCCTCGCGATCACCGCGGTATCCGCCACCCGACGGACGGCCGCCCCGGTAACCACCCTCGCGGTCTCCACCGCGGTAACCACCCTCGCGATCACCGCGGTAACCACCCTCGCGGTCTCCACCGCGGTAACCACCCTCGCGATCACCGCGGTATCCGCCGCCCGACGGACGGCCGCCCCGGTAACCACCCTCGCGGTCTCCACCGCGGTAACCACCGTCCCGATCACCGCGGTAGCCACCGTCCCGACCGCCCCGGTAGCCGCCCTCGCGGTCGCCGCGGTAACCACCGTCCCGACCACCGCGGTAGCCGCCCTCGCGGTAACCACCCTCGCGACCGCCGCCGGCTTGGCCGCCGCGCCGGTCCGCGCCACCGCCGTCGCCCCGGCGCGGCTGGCCGCGGTCACGATCGCCGCCGCGGCCGCCGCGGCGATCGCGTGGGCCCGGGTCGCGAGGTGTCGAGTTCACAGGTACATCCTTCCTGATGGCGCCCGCACTGGCAGGCCAAAAAAATCGAGGGCCGACCCGGATGGGTCGGCCCTCGGCGGGTGTTTGTCCGGCGGCGTCCTACTCTCCCACACCCTGGCGGGTGCAGTACCATCGGCGCTGGAGGGCTTAGCTTCCGGGTTCGGAATGTTGCCGGGC